>DAOQAF010000001.1:0-204271 GCA_035353775.1 Bacteroidales bacterium
CAACTGGCAGAGCAACTGACTCTTAATCAGTAGGTTCAAGGTTCGATTCCTTGTGAGTCCACGATACTTAATTTACATTAACGAGACCGTAGCTCAGTTGGCAGAGCAGTTGCCTTTTAAGCAACGGGTCGTGGGTTCAAACCCCGCCGGTCTCACTATTTTAATCAGAAATTAATATGAATATTTTTTGTTTATTTGGTCATAAGAGAATTGAATTTTGGGGTAAAAGTGTTACACACTACGCTCCTATAAATATTTCAAACGATGACCTATCAGTGAATATTGAAGTATGCAAACGTTGTGGAGCAGTATTCACACAAGTAACCAAATTAAAAAATGATAAAGTCAGTAATGCAGCCGCTGGATCTCCTGGTGAGATTAAATTCCAAGGAGTCTGAGCTTATAAAGAGGCTTGATATCAAAGAAATTACTCTTTTAGCATTAAAAGAAAAAGTAGCAATATTTGAAAAAGAGTTCTCGTTAAAAGAGGCTGAAGAAATTTTATTAGAAGATATTATTTGTGAATTTAGCAATCTTCCCGAGAATACTGATTTAACGTTTGTTTATCAAGATTGAGGAGAGTGTTATGACATTCAAAGCAAAACTAATCGCGTTGCAAAAGGGAAGGAAAGTTTTTAAAGTTCCCTCCTTGAAAAAGATGACATTTGGTAGTAGCCTAACTCAATGTCAGGCAAGACATCGTGGGCACAAAGTCTTTAAGGCGACATTGGTTGACATTGTAGGTTTCTTGTTTAAATAATTGGAGAGTTGGCCGAGTCTGGCTTATGGCGGCAGTCTTGAAAACTGTAGGGCCCTAAAAGCTCCAGGGGTTCAAATCCTCTACTCTCCGCAATAATACAAATAAAGTAGGGTAGCTCAAATTAGAGCAGGGCTGCGGCCATGTATGCAGGTTGATCCTGTCCCTACTACTATATATTATGGGCCTGTAGCTCAGTTGGTTAGAGCCGGCGTCTTATAAGCGTCAGGTCGGTGGTTCAAGCCCACCCGGGCCTACTAATTTAAAAAAAAGGAAAATCCTATGGCATTATTGATACTTATAGTGTTGTGGTAACAGTTAGTATATCAAGGCGCAAAAAATGAATCATGAAAATTTGGTAGAAGCTTGGGAGTCCGGAGCGGAACTTACGGATGAACAAATGCGGGAAACCATAAGGCTTAGTAACCTTGCGCGTGATGCATTGTGCAGATGTAAGCATGATGTAAAAGAAATAGAAGACCCAGGTGACTCCTCCTCCGCCGTTTGTTCCCGTTGTGAACGAGATCTTGGTTGGTATTGCCCAGTTTCTCCTGATCATATATGTTCTTATAATCCTAAGGAGTATGGGTGCATTTACTGTGGAGAGCCGGAAGAAAGAAAATAATTTAAGAATTCACTTGCACATTACATTCGAATATATTATATTTATATATGAACTTCTTGACGTTAATATCCCTCACATATCAAAATTTATTAAATAGTGTGGATTAGTATGTCAGGATGATTCGGTAAGCCCGTTGGATCTAATCTGACGGGCTTTTTTTATGCGGGGATACCCAAGTGGTACAAAGGGGGCGGATTGTAAATCCGCTGCCGTAAGGCTTCGGAGGTTCAAATCCTTCTCTCCGCACAACTATTAGATAATTAGGTTTGTGCAATTAACTCTAATCAGGTAATAGCCGATGAGCAGAGAAAGCAGAAAACATAAAAAAGAGTTAGAACAAAAAGAGGCACGGCGTCTCCTACGGAGATGGAACGAGATTTGGAAAGAGCGTCCCATCGAAGTAAAAACTTCTTCCCAATTCTGGGGATACAAACATACCTATGAGGTTCGTCCCGACCTGCTGCGATCTTCAGAAGGACCGATACTTAAGAGCATTCTTCCTCTTGTGAACCGGGAATGGTTTACGCGAGGAAAAAACAGCACCCCCAAAACTAAATTCGGGAATGGTTTCTTCTTTGAGTTTCGGTTCGATCAGGGTCTCAGAGAAATTGGAGAGAAGACTTTCAACTCTCTTACAGAGCAACAAAAGAAGTGTTTCATTCCTCCATTTTCGTTTGAAAAAAGGAAAATGTACCAAGTTAAGTATCCCTGGAAGTTCGTTGTTAAGACGTCCAGGTATTACGTTGATACTGTTAGGTACTACCAGAATAACACTGATGAGGAAAGGAAGCTTATAGCTCGAAAGTTATTCGATGCTAATATGTCTCTCATCCTTGACCATGTTAAAGATCGAGATGAGGCTTGGGACCGGTTGATTATCTATAATCGCAATCGGGAAAAACAGAAGAAACAGCGAGAAATTCAAGAGTCACTCGGGGATCGTTCAATGGTAGGACTGTAGATTTTGGATCTACAAACGGGGGTTCGAGCCCCTCTCCCTGAGCAGTTAGCAACGGCAAGTTAATGGCCGATATCCAGGAGATTGAGGTAATATGTCAGATAGGCTGTAACCCAGATTTGCAATATGGGGGACCGGCTGACATATTCGATAGGTCTGGTTGCGGGAGAGCTTGAACTTCAACAAGCAGGTTTCCGCCAGGACTGGCCCTTACGAGGCCGCTAATACTATAATTTAAAAGAAAGGTGATGTATGTCAGTACAGATTATGGAATCACTTGAATTTGCTACAGAAGGTACTCCCGAGTTTTCATATTTTGAAGCTCGGATTAATAAGAAGGAGCAAATCGAAATTATTGTGCGGGACGAAGATGCGGATATTGATGAGGCCTATCAGGTGATTATCTTCTGTAATAAAATAGTGATTGCCAACAGCAGACGGTCTTTGGTAATCAGAAGATCCGCTGATCTTCAAGAATTAGTACCAATTACTCCTGAACAGATAACTTATAATGACCCTGGAAATGGAGTATTGACAATATATATCTCCATCCCCGAAGAATATAAACAAAAGAATTGGACACCAGCTTATAGGGCCCAACTGGCATCGGTGCCAGACAATGGTGACACAAAAATTTCAAATATAGAAAAGAGTGCTAAGCAAATACTTCGTTGGTGTAAAGATTTGCTCAATTGAAGTACTACTCCAGGGTAGCTCAGTGGTGGAAGCGGATGGCTGTTAACCATCAGGTCGGAGGTTCGAGCCCTCCTCCTGGAGCGATGCAATGGTGTAATGGAAACACCCCCATCTATATAGATGGGAGTCTATTTGGGCTCGATTCCCAAAGGCATATTATGTAAGTGAAATTCTTACATGTGCTGGTCTGCGGGCCAGCACAAATTAATTTAATCAAGGAGGCTATATGTGTGAAGAACTGTCTTCAGAAACAGTGTCGTTTTCATATGATAAAGAATCAGATGTAATGTATATTTCATTTGGAAATCCACGAGCCTGCAGATCTACAGAAGTAGAAGCAATCATGCGCATCGATCCACAAACAAAACAACTTAATGGAATAACGATTATAAATTATAAAAGGAAACTACGATGATAGTGTTATTTATAGGAAAATACGAGTTTCTTTCAAATTTTTATCCTGCTGATGTAGAATTTGATAATAAAATTTATCATTCTGTAGAAAACGCGTTTCAGGCGGCTAAATCACTTGATAACAATGAACGTGCGAGAATTGCAGCCGGAACTCCCGGTCAGGCAAAACGACTCGGAAGATTGGTAAATCCCTTACGACCGGATTGGAATCAAGTAAAGGTAGACCTAATGAAGGAACTCCTGGTTAAAAAATTCAGCAAGGAACCGTTCAGCGGTCTTCTTTGTGACACTGGAGACCAACCATTACAAGAGGGAAATTACTGGCATGACAATTTTTGGGGAAATTGTTTATGCGAACACTGTATGGAAATACCAGGAGAAAACGTTCTTGGAAAGCTATTAATGGAGGTGAGAACAAATTTGAATGGCCACTCCAGATTGTTATAAATGTGTTCATCGTCGAAATGTTCCAGGAGATGCACACTCGGGATGTGTGAATAATACCGCACATGTAACTGGGAACCTACATGGAATCCGGATGGGATGGTTTCTCTGGCCGGCGAATTTTGACCCAGTCTGGCTAGAGACTTGTACCGGATTCAGCGATAATCCAGACGACAAGACGACCGGATCTGCACCAGATTTGTTTGAAGTAGTAAAAATGTTATTTAAAACGCGACACATGTGAATTTGATCACTTAAAAATTTATAGCGTAAGTGGGCAAGATTGTGGAATATGGTAAATATCCTTCATGGGGATATTACCTACTTAGCAGTATGCGCTTTTTGGGCAACCACACCCAAAGAGTTCACCGTACTAAGGGTTCGCTCCCACATGTGTTATTTATATAATAAACAATGTCGCGGTGGCTACTTCGAGTAGCACCTAAATCGAAGGGTAGACTAGCAAGGAATCGTAATCCTTATGCTCGGTCTCCCGTGACATTACTTATTTAAAACTCACATAGTAAACTATGTGCAAAAGAAGGTGTGAATTTGAGAATACCTAAAGGGTATCCCTTGTGAATTGTTAAATCTTGCTACAGCGCAAGGGGTCACGCAAATGATTGATAATTGTAACCGGGCATTCCGGCAAGGTTGGCCCAATGTTACAAACTGTCGCCATACGGTATTATCAAGCGAAACCCGTGGAAGCGGGGACGTTTAGGATTACGGAATCACCAATCTAAAATAGGCAGGCGTTGAGTCGCTCTCAATAAGTGTCTATCATGATTATAGTAATCCAAGTCACAACAAGGCATCCATTATAAAAAATCCGGAGCAAGCAATATGCCCTCCGGATGTCCGTCGATCGCATCATAGGGGTAAGGACCTTGGCGAGGAAACCCGTGTGACTTTTAAGCCTGGGTAGCTCAATTGGTAGAGCTGCTGACCTAAAAAATGGGCTTCTATAGAGAAAAAAATTTATAGAATGTACAACACTGTATCGGTGAACCCTTACATATTATGTATGGCAACGCCGAGGAAACCTAAGGGGATCCGTAGAGACTATACGTGTTGCACCTGAGATGGTGAAGACATAGTCCAGACCACAAACGAGTAATCGGTAGTGAAAACTATAGTGGTAAGGTAATCAGCGGGTTGGGGGTTCAAGTCCTCTCCCAGGCTCCAATTTTGGAGGTATTTATGAAATTTAGTAAACTACTTGAAAACATTCCTGACAGAACGAAAAGAACAGTCAGGGAACAAAATATCTTTGCGGAAAAGTTGGCTTCTGCATTAAAAACTAGAAAAGTTTCTTCTGAGGACTTTGCTAAGCAAGTTGGGATAAAGTTATCTCGGCTTAAAGATATCTTGGCGGGAAATGCACATTTAATGCCAAAAACTATTCAAAAGATTGAAGGATTTTTAAAATGAAAAAAGTATTGGTTATTGCACTTATTCTTTTATTGGTAATAAGTGTGTCGGCACGCGAAAAAATCAGAGTACCAGTTTTTGCTGATGACACTCTTAGAATTACTTGGAAAGTTCCAGCGGAAAAACCACTGTATTTTAAACTTTACCAAAGAAGCTACGCAAATCCAGAAGCCCCTATTCCAATGAACGGGGGTATTCCGTACTCCAGAACTAGTTTAAAGAAACAGATCTTGGTACAAAAATATACAGAGAGACTTACGTTCTTTGTCGTTGCTGTATATAAAACTCGTACCCTGGTTGTTAGTGATACCCTGGCGAGTTTTTATGGAAACCCTCCGCACGTCTTCTGTGACGTAAATGGGGACAAAGTCGTCAATGATGACGACTTTAACATCGTGCATACTTCGGTACACTGGGGTGCAGTGAGAGGAAATACCGGATACGATGCCTACGCTGATGTAAACGGTGATGGATTCATCGACCTGGTGGACTTGGGATTTGTGGAGACACAAATCTGTAGAAAGAAAAATAAAGAGAGCTACTCAAAGTACGATATGTACTGGCAGTTGCCCTAAAAAGATATTGTAGCAGCCCACTAAAAAGTCTACTGTGACAGGCTTGGGTCAGAAGAAGAACTCGACGCGCCGGTTACCTCGAGGGGCTCTTGAGCATTAGGGATCTGATCAATCCTAAAACTGACTAGTTGCTACATTTTTATGCGGGTGTGGTGAAATTGGAATACGCGCTAGACTTAACTTAATGAAGAGGATATTTTATAAGCATTATTTATAAACTCTTTTGCTAATGTTTTTCCTCCAGCATAGATTCGTATAATAGGATTTTTTCTAAGCGGTTCTATATAAATCTTTGCAGAAGGATAAAGAGTTTTAAATTTTGTTGATAGTTCTAAAGTTGGAGAAATAATGATGTATCTAATATGATTAATACTATAAATTGTAAATAACATTTTACAGAATAAGTTGATTAATATTGGATCAGTATTACAAAAATATAATTGGGTAGTTTTATTAGTATGCCATCCCTCACACAAATAGGCGATGTGCCCAGCAATGCTAATGTCACTGAATAATAGTAAATCAGTGGGGCTAATATGTGTCGGACGTGCTAAATAATTGTATTCTGCAGGGCTACGCATAGCAATATTATATTTTTTTAACCAACTACGAATGGTTTTATGATTGCATTTAAATTTCCTAGCTATTTTCGAAGGAGTTAGCTTCTGCAATGTATATAACTCATATAGAACATTTTTATCTATCTTCATTACACTGAGCGATTAATTAGAAATAACTAATTTGTACTTGGCTATATGCGGGAAACTCGTAAAGCCTATAATACTATCTGTCTACCATAATATACATAATTATGGAATGACTATCAAGTAAAAATTTATAGGATATATTGATAATCCGCAGGGAAGTCCGAAATGACCCCTCAGAGACTATACGCCGAGCCCTAAACAGATAAAACTGTAGGTGATGATATAGTCCAGACTACAACAGAAATGGATACTGAAAGGTATTGTAGTAAGAGGATCTAGTGACCGTAAGGTCGTGGAGGTTCGATGCCTCTCACCCGCACTAACCTTAACAGAAAGGAAAAGCAATGAAGGAGTTTATAACTGCAATGACATCAGACTACGATGAATTTCGCGGAATGATGCGCGACTTTGGTATACCAATGACTAACCAGGAGTGCAAAAAATGAAAACCTGGACACTTACATTATCTAAGCCATCTAAGTTTGTGAATAAGATATTTGTAATTCGGCAAATTCGGCTTTTAACTGGCCTGGGGCTTCGTGAGTCCAAGGATATTTCTGATAGTCTTTCTAGAAGGTCACATGTAATTGAAATTACATATGATCCGGAACTTGCTCCTATGTTGGAAAAGGAAAGCCTGGCAGTTTTTGCTGAAAATGGGATTAGTGTGAATGACAGTCCATTTCCTATTTTTATAGCACCCGGACATGAGCTATTTAAATTGTAATTATTAATTGGCCGTTAGTAAGTTGATCCGTCACTTACGTAGGCAAGGAACAAATGGTGTCGAACAAAATCCTTGTCAATCGAACCCCTCGACATAAAATGGGACGGCCAATTAATTTTTATTTAGAAAGGAATAATATGAAATCCTGGAACCTGACAATCGCAATTCCTGGAGAAACCTGTGATAAAGGCTGTCCGTATTGCATTAGTCAAATCACTGGCATGGTCATCACCAATCAAGGTCTTATTGACAATAACGTAAAGTTTGTAAAAAACTTTGCCAGATGCGCAGGTGCGGCGGTGTGTACCTTAACCGGGAAACGAGAACCATTTTTGAACTATGGTGCCATTATAAAAATGGCTAAAGCATTCTGGCCGATGTTGATTGAAATACAGACGAATGGGATATGGTTAAATAAGAATCAAGACCGAATCCCGCAGCTCTTTACATCGGGAGTCCGCGTAGTTGCCTTTTCGGTGGACACGCTTGAGACAATTGATGAATATAAGGAGTTGTTCATCGCACTTGATAAAAAGGGAATCGTTGTCCGGGTCTGTATTAATCTAACCGACATGATCGTGGGAGACTTTGTAACCATTTTCGAAATGGTAAAAGAAAGTCCAGTCAGACAATTCCTGATAAGAAATGTCACGTTTCCTGGAAATGCCCGCAAGTGCTCCCAGGTAACCTGGATTAAAGCCCATGTGGACTCCGAAAGGTATCGGGAAATGGCTTATAAATTTGAAGAAAACCAGGTACGACTTGGAAAAAAGCCCCACACCGTTCTTCCATATGGAATGAAAATCTGGGAAAAAGATGGGATCTCCATCGCATTTTCAGATTATTGTATCCAGGAAGAGAACAATACGTCTGATGTCAGAAGCCTGGTTTGGCTTCCTGATGGGCATCTTTATACTGGATGGGGTAATAGGGCAACTATTATTTTTTAAAGTAGAGAAAGTGAGCTCTATGTGGAAACTACTAAAAAAGTTTGGGTCCCTTCTGGTAAAAGAAACGCTGAAGTTTTTTCTCAAATTAAGGCGGGAGCAGTAATAATATATAGTACTGATTATTGCCTTAAGACTTCTTCGTATCTGGGGTTGTTACAGCAAAGAGATAAAAATTACTTAGAAGTAAATGAGATGGGAGTTCCAAAATGGGCAGAAGAGCCTTGTCCAACGTTATACACACTAACGTGTACCCCATTTATGGGCATGTGTCCTATTGGATGCAAAGAGTGCATAATGCAAATAGTTCCCAATAACAAACCATTTTGTGAAAAAAAGTTTGCAATTTTTAGGGAGTCTGCCCTTAGAGAATTAAAACTTCCCAAAAAATCACATACTATCTACGTGCAATCGTCATTTGAAGCCTTTCATTGGCAATATCCGACGTGGATGCACGATCTCATTTTTGACATGATGGTATTGGGATACTGGCAAAAATGGTTCGAGCACACTAGGTGTCCCGAGACTTTTGTCAAGAGAATTCTTGCTGGAAAGCCCCTTCCTGCACATAATTTACTAGGGGTTAGCGTTGAGACCGACCACGATGTCCCTGGATTTTGTAAGGCGTCGAGCATAGATTCTCGACTTCGAAATATTGAAATACTCACAAAAGCGGGAGTTGACTTATATGTGTCAATAGCTCCTTTTATAATTCCAAGTAATGCTGAAAAATTTGCTAGTAGACTAGCAGATTGTGGTGTTACAAAGGTAACATTGGCCTGTAATCAACTTCGTAATACTGATAAAGAAACTACATCAGCCGCTCTCGATTTTATGTATGCTTTGGGAGACCATAAAATTGCGGTGTATGTTAATACATACTCAATTGGGCAATGGGGATTAGACGCGGTAGACATTAAATCCAATAAAGGGCCTAAATTCATCTCATGGGGAGATGATGAAAGAAAATTGTTTTTTGATGTTAAATAAGTAAATATAACTAAGCCTGGCCAGAACGGGGATTGCTGGGCTTAGTTAGTTATGCCAGGGTGGCGAAACTAGGCAGACGCACTGGACTTAAAATCCAACGATCGCAAGGTCATGCGGGTTCGACCCCCGCCCCTGGCACAAGTTACAAACCGAAATGGTGGAATTTGGTAGACACGATGGTTTCAAAAACCATTGGCGTAAGCTATGCTGGTTCAAGTCCAGCTTTCGGTACAAATCTGGGATGTTGGCTTAGAAGCAGCCATCATTTAAAGAGTGAGCTCATCGCTCCGGCCACCGATGCTAGCACTACGAAGGGAAAATAGTAGTGTGAACGGATATGCACAATTCGTGGTGCAATCCTAGGGTGCTGGAGGCAACCCCGATTGAGGCCGTAAGAACCGGGGAATTGACCTCGGCAGGCCGTCCGAAACTCCTAGGCCATAGGAGCGGAAACCGGCTCTTTGGCGTAATAGCACACCAGAAACAAGGGGATTGGCAATATCCCCTTTTTTTATTTTAAAAATAGAAAGGAGTTATATTGATATTTGTTACAGGTGACAAACACGGGGTAATTGATTTTAATGATTTATCCAGTAAGAGTTTTCCAATTGGAAAAACTCTTACAAAGAGTGATTACGTAATTGTTGCCGGGGACATGGGAATAATTTGGGATACAGTACCAACCGAGACAGAAAAATATCTCATCGATTGGTATAACGATAAACCGTGGACTACACTTTTCGTCGATGGAAATCACGAAAACTTTTATCGTTTAAATAGGCTTCCAATCCAGGAAATGTTTGGTTCCGTTGTGGGTATAGTTTCTGATTCCATTTTTCGCCTGTATCGAGGCAATGTTTATAATATCGAAGGTAAGACTTTTTTTACATTCGGTGGAGCCGCCTCAATAGACAAGGCCTATAGAACCGAATTTGTATCTTGGTGGGAGGAAGAACTTCCCTCATACGCGGAGATGGAGAATGGATTATTCACTTTGGAGAAATATCCAGAAGTAGACTTTATCATTACCCATACTTGCCCAAGTTCTGTATTTGAGCAACTATGCAAGATATTTATGTATGATGAAATCCTAGGTAAAGCAGGTTTCGAAGTAGGTCTACGTAAATATTTTGATGAGATTCAGTCCAAAGTCAAATTTACCAAATGGTTTTTCGGTCATTTTCACCAAGACATTGAGATAAATGACAAATTCACATTATTATATAATAAAGTAATACAAATAAATTAAAGGACATAATATGTCTAAGAAAAAGATCCACCTGGTCATTATCGACCCGGAGGATGATTTTTGTAAAAAAGGAAATGAGACTCCAATACCAGCAGGCCTACCCGCTGATGCTGAGGCTGCCTTAGTAGACCACAATTGGCGTGGCTCACTTTACGTTGAACACGCCCATGAGGACATGGTAACTGGGGCAAAGTTCATTGATGATTATGGTGATGCCCTGGAGGATGCCCATGTGACTCTCGACTCACATCGAGTGTTCGATATTTCTCATCCAAAGATGTATATCAATAGTCATGGAGAAAATCCTGCTCCATTCACATTAATGTCATATGACCTTTTAAAAAATGGAACCTGGAACGTATTCGCTCCTGGCATGCGAATAAAGTCTCATGGAAACAAAACTTTATATGAGGTAGTATTAGAATATGATCAGGCCCTAGAAGCAAGTGGAAAATATCCGCATCTTATTTGGCCAGAGCATTGCATTATTGGGACTCGTGGGCAAGCACTACATGAAGCAATTTCAAAGGCATTAATCAATTGGGAAAAGACTCAACAGGCAAATGTTGATTACGTAACAAAGGGGTCCAACTTTTTAACTGAGCATTATTCAGCCATCGAGGCGGAAGTGCCAGATCCTAGTGACCCCAGCACTATGGTTAATACCCCATTTATCCAAGTAATTTCTGGTGGTGATCTTATTCTTCTTATGGGGGAGGCTTCATCACATTGTCTCGCAAATACGGCGCGTGACATTGTAAAATACGGGGGAGACGATCTATGCAGGAAATTGATCTTCTTGGAAAACGCCTCTTCTCCCGTCACTGGCTTTGAACACCTCACTACGGCCTGGATTGATGAGTTTCGTGCAAAGGGCATGAGAGTCTCAAATACATTAGATGTTCACAAATATTTTTAAGGAAAAGTTATGCCTAGACTAGCAAATGACATTAGTTTTGATGCCGGTATGGGGTATCAATATAGCGGAACTGGCACAAAAGATTTGAAAGAGCCGGGAGGATACACACTGGCCAATGTGTCAGTGGATATAACCGGGAGTACACAGCCATTCTCTAATGATTTACTTGAGATGGTCAAAACGGCAGTATTAGCATTGCAAAAGGGTGCTACAAGTGCTAACATCTTATTGCGGGTTTCTATCTTTAATTCCAAAATAGGTGTCGAAGAGATTCATGGATTCATTCCTGTAAAATCGATCGATATCCTTGCACAATATAAGCCATTCAAGTGTGATCATCTTACGAATTTGATTGATGCACACCTCGAAGGGCAGCAGGTTCTTTTTGATTATGCAAAATACTTGTATGGTCAAGATTATGATGTAAATAGTATCCAAATTACTATTACTGACGGTGTCGAAAATGCATCTAAAAGAGCTTTATTTGACATCGGGGCACAACTATTAAAGTCTGTTCATGATGAATGCTTAGCATCACATCTTTCCATTCTCATCGGGATTAATGATACAGAATGTAAAACAGCTCTTATAAGTTTTAAAGATGAGGCTCAGATCAGTTATTACACTGGTGTTGCGGACGCAACCCCAGAGTCATTGGCGAAAGTCGCTGGCATCGTGTCTTCTTCAGTATCATCACAATCATCGGCGCGTGGGTCGGGCAAATCCGCGCAATTGACAATTTGACAATATCGATGGATGCCCATTACGTAATTGGTAGTGGGCATCTTGCTTGTCAAGATTATGCGCTAAGTGGAGAAAATTACACCATAATATCTGACGGATGCTCCTCCGCTTTGTATTCTGACGTAGGTGCCCGGATTCTTGCCCATCGGGCGGCCCACGTTATTAAATACTTTAATGATGATGTTCTTTTTGAACCTGATCGATTTGGAAGGGCTGTAATCAAAAGTGCTAGATCGATAATTGACGAGTTAGATATCCCTGTCTCTGCTTTAGACGCAACATTGGGAGTTGTATTTGAAATAGAAGGTATGGTGTATGTTTATCTATTTGGGGATGGATGCATATATATTAAATACACCGATGGATCTTCGCAACAATACATCGTTGAATATCCAATGGAAAAACCTTTTTATCTAAGTTATAAACTTTCTTCATCTTCTGAGGAAGAATATATATCAGAAGTAAAAACCAAATCTTGCAAATATATACACACTGATAGGGACAGTATTCCATTAGTACGTACTCAAACTGATGGAGCTGATGAAGTATTCATTATAAGTGCGGACGTTAGCGAAATATCCCAGGTAGTTATTTTTAGCGATGGCATCGAGACTTATTATAATAATAATGAGTTTAATAGGTTAGTTGCTATTCCATCAAATTCCCTAATAAAGGAAATAACTACGTTTAATAATTCCTCTCCAGGATTTGTTCAGCGACGTTTGAAAAGAATGGAAAAAGATTTTGCTAAAAGAAACATCGTACATTATGACGATCTATCGATGGGAGCAATTCAATGGGTACGAGATTAAATATTGAAGGCATCGGTAAAATTGAACTTAATGCTTCTAAAGACTATCTGGCTACAGGCGGAGAAGCGGTATTATATGGTCACTCTCCGATGGGATTAGTAATAAAAATATATCACGATCCTAAAAGATGCATCTCCGAACAGAAGTTTAAAGAGCTTTCTCCGATGGCAGTAGAGCCGATGATCATCGCTCCTAAGGCATTTGTTACTCAAAATACCAAAAGAATTGGATATGCGATGCATTGGGCCAAGAATACGCTTCAATGGGTAGTCGCGGTATCCAATGATTTTTGGACAAATAATAATATGACTGCAGATATTGCGACTAGATTGGTAAATTTATCAATTAAAGGCGCGGAGGCGGTACATAGGCATTCTGCTATAATCGGAGATACTAATGAGTTCAATATCTTGATATCCGACGATCTTTCCAAGATCTATTGGATTGACGTAGATAGCTACGGAACCAAATCTTATAAGGTGTCTGCATTGGCCCCGGGTGTCCAGGATTACTCTTCCAAGGAGTGTACTGAGTTAACAGACTGGTATGGCATCGCCATAATTAGCTTCATGTTATACACTGGTGCGCATCCTTTTAAGGGAAGACATCCTGACTTTGGACCCAGGGACATGGTAGAGAGAATGAAAAAGAATGTTTCGATGTTAGATAAAAGAGCAACTTTACCACCTAATATTAGAGACTTCGGAATTATTCCAAAAGAGTACATGTCCTGGTATGAAAAACTTTTTCAGGATGGAGCAAGAATAGCTCCCCCGGGAATTGTTAGCATGACTGGTCCTGCAGCCGTAGTAAGTGCTCCTATTAAAGTTATATCCCAGCAACTTCAAATGGATATAATAGAGCAATATCCAACCTCAATCAGGCAACATTGGTTTTATAATGGAAGGCAACTTGTTTTTAATGGTCAAGATCCGTATGTAATTAATGAGGCTGGTAAAAAGCTCTATGTTAGGTATTATAAGGGACTAGTTTCCTTTTTGAACTTGACATTGGCAGCAAAAGGTATTATATTATCCGATAATACTCTGTACGTTGTCCAGGAAAGGGCTATCACCAAGGTAGATGTAACTACATTTGGAAAAAATGATGTAGCCTCAATAGCAACATCTTGGGACATCATGCCTAATAGTTCAAAAGTTTTTGATGGAGTGGTATACCAGGATATTCTCAATAATCCATATGTATTATTTCCGGAAGATGGAGCCGTTCATAATGTAAGGCTTCCAGAATTGTCCGGATATAAGATCGCCTCAATGAAACGCATCGGAAGGGTACTAATTGTAATAGGGTATAAGAATAATAGATATGATCGTCACCTTGTTGTTTTTAACAAAGATTTTTCATCTTATGTACATATTCTAAAACAAGATGTGTACACAACAGATATAAATTTTGGGATGAAAAATAACTCAGTATTTGTTATTTTAAATGACGAGGATGTTTTGGAAATCAGAAGGATAGAGGATCTCAAAGTCTTAGAAGTAAGAGATTCTGGTCTTCCACAAGGACTTCGGCTGTCTGCTGAAGAGGGCGTAATAGTAGCTTATAAAGGAAACATTCTTTATAAATTATCTTTAAAGTGAGGCGTTATTGAAAAAAGTATTAGGTAAAAGGCAGCAAAAAACAAGGCTGCACAAAATCTCTCATAAGAGAAAACGGATCGAAATTCTTTTAAATAAAGATGAAAAGGATTTTGATCAGTCATTGTTAAGATGGGGTCGTCCAGGTAAACACATCGTGAATGGTATCATAAATACCCCTGACGTAGGAAGGCCAGTCGAAACATTGACACAATTCATAATTAGAGTGCGAAGAGCACTTCATGAAAGGAATAAGTAAGTATGAGTGTCACAGCAATTTTTGGTGCGCTTTCGATGATGATCGGAACAACTGTAATTTCTAATCCCTTTAAAAGCACTCCGGCCACTCGATTGAATGCGCGAATCACGGCTCTTGAGCTCGAGATCGGCCAACATACATCTAAGCATGCTGCTGCACTTAAAAAGGTCCAGGCAGCCGGAGCAGCGCTACGTCTCGCGAGAGCAAGAGCTCTCGAATTTGCCGCGGAAATCGAATCGCTGAAGCAGCAACTTTCCGCGGTTAAGGCTGCCAGAGCGGTTAAGGCTGAGAGCAAAGACTTCAACCTGGATGCTAAAATTCCAGGCGAGATTTAACATAGGCTGATGAGCCTCCGTACTGAAGAGATTAAGTGGCGGTTATTACCAGTTGCTAGATTCTGGGAACACGGCAAGCCTTTAATCATAAGATAGGTCACTATCTTCGGGACACACTGGCCGTGATAGTCGTGGGAAGCCTACGGGCGTCTCTGATAACTAGACACATTGCGGGGAAACCAGACCATGTCAAATTCTTTAGAATGTGCAGCTCATTTGTGGGCTGCACTTTATTAGGGGCTATAGCTCAGCTGGGAGAGCGCGTGCTTTGCAAGCACGATGTCGCCGGATCATAGCCGGCTAGCTCCACGAATGTTATCAAGGAGTAAGATATGGAAGAAATAAGAATTACACAAGAACAAATGGATAAAGTCGTTGCCTATATTAATTCAAAAAAGTTTGAAAGAGGATGGAAAAAGATTCAAAAAGCTCTTGTAAAATGGGAAAAGAAACAAAAGGAAGATAGAATAATAAGTTTTGAAAAATTACATGAACCAATGACTATATGAACATCGACGAAAAAATTTTAGAGATATGCAAACAACGAGGCTGGTCCAGGGATTGGAAAGAGGGGGAGTCTATCTTCATCTTGAAGCATCCGAGTTAATTGAAGCATTACGAGGTAAAAGAGGCGACCCCGAATCTGAGGCGGCAGATGTACTTTTCGTACTGAGAAGTATGATTGCTGATAAAGGGATATCTTGGGATGCAGTTACTAATAAACTGGAAATATTAGTTGACAGAATGCTGGAGGCAACAAATGGAAATAGTAATAGTTAATGATTTATCGGCGGAATTCCAAAGAATTAAGCAAAAATATTGCCCAGATATTTCCGCTCTTGCCAGCTTAATTAAAGAAAAAGGCAAATACTGGAAAATGCCTGGCAATAGAATGGCTAAAATATTATATCCCTACTCAGATAACTCACAGCGAGTAGTTGTTGAGATTGTAAATTTTGTTAAGAGAAAAGACGGTACCATTTCTGAAGCTACATTCCAAATGCGTACGCTACAAGTTGATGAGGTCCTGAGGCATGGGATCAGGTCTAATAAAAAAGACTATAAGAACTTGAAAAAACAGGTTTTATTAATATTAGGAGTTTAATGGTAGTAATTTTTGTTTGTCCTATATGCAATGAATTTCAAAGTATGGTAGAACCATACGTAGGTATGGAGGACTTTCCTGTTGTATCTTGGGGATATCCATGTAAAAATTGCAGAGAAAATTCTTTAAAAAATAAAACGATGCTAGTTGAACCTCATGGTTTTAGTGACATCGACCTCCCAGCAAAAATGGTAATTTCCGATAGTGCTTATAAGCGAATATTTAGTCAGAATCCTCCTGATTCAAAAATGGTATTGGTTAAAAAGGGACACATAGCAGAAATAGAACTTGCTACTGGAGTTTTTTTTATAAAATCTAAAAAGGGGGACGCCCGGTTTCGACAGTGATTATTGATTATTAAGCGGCATGTCGAGAGACTGACTCGTAAAACATCAAAAATAAGTAAGCAACAACGTTACTTACGCATTAGCAGCTTAATCCCTGTTAGCATCAAATGTGATTTTTCTATTTATTTGCATGAGATGCCGTTAAAAATAGATCGTGGGTTTGCATTGGCTTTTGGCAAATTTATTAAATTATAAAAGTCTACCAAGTTAAACCTGTTTGTAGGCAATTAGCTTGGAAATTACAAATACAAACTAAACATGTAGCATGCTTAATAACAGAGTTATTGGACGTGGGTTCGACTCCCACCGTCTCCACCACAAAGCCTTGTTGAATCAACAAGGCTTTTTTATAGAAAGGAAAAGGTATGGTAATAACTATTTTTGAAAATGGTAAAGGGAAATTGGTCGTCAATGCTAGTCTGGTTGTAACTATGGAAAAATTTGACGATCCGCTCCATCACTTTTACTACCTCCGAATAAATGGATCCGAAGTAAATGGCTATAGTACGGATGAAGAACGTAATGATGCATTTGATAAAATCTGTACAGCGATGGCATTTTAATCTTCCGTAAGGAAGATTTTTTATATTAAAAATAGAGAATATAGATGGTCAAACTAATACAAGAAGCAAAGTCTGGAAAAAACAAAATATTAAAGATTTGGACAGAGAATAATATAATTAATAGGGAATGGGGGCTTGAAGGCTGCAAAATGCAAACTTCTACAACAGCTTGTATAGGCAAAAACATCGGTAAGGCAAATGAAACTACTGGAGCTCAGCAAGCTGAAATTGAAGCTAATGCAATTATTACACGCAAAATTCATGAGGGATACCATTATGAAGGAACTGACACCCCTGTAACTATTTTAGATTTTAATAATTTACAGTCAAGTTTTGCCCCCAGTAAGCCTATTACTGATCCTCCAAGGAATTTTGAAGACAATATGTCGTTATATTGTGCAGAACGAAAAAATAATGGTGTTTGTTTAATTCATGTAGTGACCCCTACTGGAGAACGTAAAACATTTACACGGGGGATGCGTGATATAACAGAAATTACACGTGGCGTTGCCCCCATAGATTTCATTAATGAAATTTCACTTCCTGCATCAACAATTATATTATATGAATTTGTGCATTATAATAAAGACCTAGAAGAAATTCCTAAGGATCTGCGGGGGATAGTAAATGAAAGGACAACCAATGATAAGTCTATTGCTCGGTATACTTTTTTAAAAGAACAAGGTAGCACATTTGCAACAAAAATTTTTGACGTGCTTGTTCTTGGTGGGGTGAATGTTTCTATATTAAACTATAAAGAACGTCGTAGTTTTTTAAATTCTTTAATATGGTCCAATGAAAAATTTTGGTGTACCAAGTCAACTTTTTTTAAAGAAGTAACTCCCACTATTATTGCAACGGCAGAACAGTTAAAATGGGAAGGCCTAGTTCTTAGAAAATTGGAAGGTTCGGAAAGTACTGTGGAGTATACTTTAAATGGTAAACCATCTCGTAAAGGAGCATGGAAATATGTTTTTGAAAAAACATCGGACTTTGTAATTATGGAAACTCAAAAAGGAAATTCTGGAAGATTAATCGGAATACCAGCAAGATTTAAACTTGGTCAATATGATGAAGAAGGAAATCTGGTGGAATGCGGTTGGGCTGGTCCTGGAAAGGTTTCTACTGAGGACCTAATAAGATTCGAAGCTGACTTTGGTAAAGCACTTCTATCTGGGGATCTTATAGCTGAGATTACATATCGTAAAAGATCTGAAACAACTCATGCGCTTGAATTCCCGGTAATTCAAAGATTTCGAACAGATAAGCCCGCAAAGGAGTGTTTACTAGATGAATGATAATAACTGGGTATTAATATTATTACTTCTTTTTTTAATTGTAGTATCGATGTGTTTTCCTAATATAGCAATTGACGTTCTTGAACAATTAGTTGGTGCTGAATGATTACTGCTAATTGTGTATTATGTCATAAACCAGCTGAAGTGTTTTTAGACAAAGAAGCTGCTGATGCTGCTTTTCCAGTATGTGAGGATTGTTTAAAAAATGCAGTACAAACTGGTACAACGATAATTTTAAATAAAATTTCTAGAGAAAATATTACTTTACCTTTTGAAATTATTAAATTTATTATAAAATTTACAATTAATCCTTATGTAATTATTTGTATTCCTGAAGTTTATGAGAAGTATTTACGGCTTAGACAGTTCATTTTAACAAATAAGACTTGATTTTAAGAACTAGTCTTTGTATATTATATAGCAGGATAAGGCGAACTTTATCATTTCGCAAAGGCCCATTGTAGTATGTTACTACGTAGATATGGGCCTTATTTTTTATAAAGGATAAACAATGATCGACTGGAATTTAGTTTTAGCAGTATGGTTGATTTTCGTGGCTGCGTCGTTTGAAGATATACTGGAAATTATATATTATTATTTTGAAAAAATAGTTTCTAAATTTAAATAAATTACAAAGGCAGGTGTGACCGAGTGGTTAAGGTGTCTGCCTTCCAAGCAGATTTCCGTGGGTTCGAATCCCACCACCTGCTCAAAAACCGAAAGATGAAAATGACAGAAATAGAAAAAATTACAAATTATGAGACAGAATTACATATAAAAACTGTTTCACATTTTATAAATATCATAGTCAAGCTTTTGCTTGCCAAAGCCGAGGCCCATGATGCTTCCAAGTTAACAGAACCAGAACTATCAATTTTTGTAGAGTATACCCCAAAATTAGCGGGAAGTACATACGGTTCTGCGGAATATCTTGGGTTTCTTAAAGAGATGGAAGTGGCATTAGAGCATCATTATGCAAATAATAAACATCATCCGCAACACTTCCTAAATGGAATCGACGATATGACTTTAGTTGATATCGTTGAGATGTTTTGTGATTGGAAAGCCGCAACATTAAGACATGATAATGGTAACTTATTAAAAAGCATAGATATAAATTCTAAGAGATTTAATATTGATGCTCAATTAACTAAAATTTTAAAAAACACAGCGGAGTTGTTTGAATAGTGGATAAAAAAACATGTATATTAGTAATCGGTGATAGATCTGGATCTATGGAACCTTTATTACCAGAGGTTGTAGGTGGATTTAACAATTTTTTGCATGATCAACAAAATTTAAATACACCTACGGAAATGACATTTGTTTTATTTGATGATCAATACGAGGCTATTTGTACAAATACACCCAGCCAGAATGTTGAAGACATGACTGTAAAAACTTGGAAGGCTAGAGGGATGACTGCTCTCCTGGATGCAATAGGAAAGGGCATTGGAGATTTTACTCCTGGATCTGATGATCAAGCAGTTGTTGTAATAATTACTGATGGCCAAGAAAACGCATCAAAAGAATATAAAAGAGACACTATCAAAAAATTAATTGAAGATAAAGAAAAACTTGGATGGAAATTTATATTCTTAGCATCAGATCTAAGCACAATTGCAGATGCAAAGTCCTTTGGTCTTTCATCAGATACAACTTTTTCATATACTCTAAATTCTGCAGGAATCAAAAGAAGTTATGATGCAATATCACAAACAGTTTGTGCATATGCTACCAATGCAGTATTTGATACATCGATGTTAAAAGATTTGGAAAAAAAATAAATTACGGCCTCTGGTAACAGCCAGAGGCTTGTTTTAAAGGAAAAAAAATATAAATGTTAGGAATATTAAATTTCTTGCTTATGTATATTTTAATGCCAATTGGAGTTATTTTAGGGGCCGTAGTAGTTATAAATGGCGCTATTTTGGCGGTACAAGTGATAATTGGAATACCTGTAGTTATATTACGGTATTAAAAGTTTATTTAAAAAGGGTTGGTAGCTCAGTGGCTAGAGCGCACGACTGTGGCTCGTGTAGGCATGAGTTCGACCCTCATCCTTCCCTCAAATAAAGGAAAAAAGTATGTTTGTAAAGTATAAAATTATTGATTCCCATGGTTTTGATTCTTGGGAATTTGAAGAATTTGACTACGATGATATTAAGATTGTGGAGCAGGAAATTCGGGAACGTCACTACGATAATGAACAATTTCGTGGAGTAGAGCTCTATGAGATTCCAAGTGGAAATGTGCCCTACATGATTTTATATAATAAATTACGCACTTCAAGCATTCGGGCAAAACACGAACGCGAACGCGTGTCTTTTTTTAAGAAATTACTAAAAGATTGTAAGATTATGTGCCCTTCATGCAAATCAAAACGAGTGACTTATAGTTATACTGGTAAATATGATTGTTTAGAATGTAATCAGGAATTTTAATATGGGAAGAGCTAAAGAGGCTTTTGTTACAGGCACAATGGAAATTACCTGCCCCACTTGCGGCGCAGTTCATAAATTATGTATCGGAGCCGGCCAGTATGATAGTAAAACAAACTACATGTCTACTGTAGTGTGGGGATATTATGACGACATTGACGAGTTTCATATTTATAGAGATTGTAAATGTGGAACCAGATTAATATTAAAGGTTTATCAATGAGACTAAATGAAGTAGATAAATTTCTTCTGATTTCTCAAGAAAGAGAAAAGCGTGACAAAAACAAGTCCCCCAGAGAACTCAAAAAATTCTTAGAAAAAAATCCTCATGATTATTATGATGGTATTAGCGCTTTTTATGAAACAGATGATGATTGGTGTGGTTCTTTTAAATATAAAGACAAGTTATACTGCCGTCTTCACATCGGATTTTGTAGCCCAGCCAAACTTTTACTAAAAAGCAGTTTTTGGGGAAATGATGACTTTGGTATTGAAAAGCTATATCTCGACTATGAGAGAGCCGTCGCTGACTTACAACTAATCGACGAATTAAAAACTTTAAATATTGATGATTTAAGGTCATTGGATTTTAAACCATTTTAGGATAATAAAATGAATAGAGAATTACAACAAAAGTTATTTGAAAAGTATCCTACAATCTTCAAACAAAAAGATCTAACGCCGCTACAGTCGCCGATCTGCTTTGGCATCGAGACTGAAGATGGATGGTATGACCTCCTGGACACCCTATGTTTTTTACTAACGGAGGTGTGTCCAGAGATAGAGGCGACACAAGTTAAAAGTAAATTTGGTGGATTACGGTTCTATGTGGATCATGCAAATGACGCGGCTAATACATTAATTTCGTTTGCGGAGAACATGAGCTACAAGCTTTGCGAAATCTGTGGAAATCGCGGAGAACGAATACAGGGCGGATGGATATGGACATTATGCCCTACGCATAAAGAAGAAAAGGAAAAAAAGAATGCGACAGTTAGCTAGTATACAAAAGGTTTTAGATGTCCAGCCCATCGAAGGTAAAGATCGCATCGAGCTCCTTTCGGTATTAGGTTGGAAAGTGGTGGCGGAAAAAGGAGAGTTCCAGCCGGGCGATATGTGTGTTTACATAGAACCTGATACTCTTCTTCCAGAGCGGGAAGAATTTGAATTTCTACGGGCCAGGTGTTACTCCAAGAAATTTGGTGGATTTAGAATTCGCCCGATGAAACTTGGGAATGTATATTCTCAGGGAATCGTGTTCCCAACGTCTATATTAGGGGCATCATGTGTATCGGAAGGAGCGGACGTGTCTGAACAACTTGGAATTAGGGCGTATGATCCTGAGGAAGAACCCGCCCCCAGAAAGAAATCAAGATGGAATTGGTTCATCGGGCTAATGGTACGACTTGGGTTTAAATCATTTAATAAAAGATTGCCAAAGCATTGGCCATCTTTCGCCAGTAAGTCAGATGAAACTCGCTTGGGTAGTATCCCACGAATCTTGGAGTATTTTAAACAATTTCCATCTCTTTACGTTACTGAAAAATTAGACGGGCAATCCGCCTTGTTTTTCTTTAATAAAGGGGAGTTCGGGGTGTGTTCTCGAAACCGTCAAATTTCCCGACAGGATAAGTCAGGAGATTATTTTTGGAGAATTGCACAAGAATTAGATTTGGAACATAAATTTAGGATTCTTGGTAATAGCCTTGGTCTTCAAGGAGAACTATGTGGTCCAGGAATTCAAAATAATCCCCTTGGGCTAGAAAAGAAACAAGTTTTCTTTTACCAGGTTCAGGATTTTGATAACAATGTTTTTCTAGACTATGAGGTCTTCAAAAAATTATGTGAGGATCTTCAATTACCAATGGTTCCGGTAATTTACGAAGGGGACTGCCAATTTGATACGGTTGATGATTGGACACAGTATGCTGTGCGTAACTCTGTTTTAAATCCAAAGAAAAAAGCAGAAGGGATCGTTGTTAGATCTACAATAGAAACTAGCATTGATCATTTACCTACGGTACGGCAACGTGCTTCATTTAAGGTAATTAATCCGGAATACAAGAATGATAATTAGATAAATATCATGCAAATACTTATCGCAATCTTATTTTTAATTTGTTTTGAAGTAGTAAGTTATTTCTTTATGCTTGCCGATGCTAAAATGGATAATATAGCTTTTCATCGGATTCATTTAGGCTTACATCCTTTAAAAGATTATTGGCATCTCCAAAAACAAATAGTACGATTCTGTTTATTTGTTCTTGGAGCATTGTCTGTAGTTACAATAATATTTTCTAATTTTTGGTTATTTATATTCCTGATTTGGGCATTAAGTTTTATTAAACTTAAAAAAATTTGGGCGTCAATAGCAAAAAATACTGATTTATACTACTTCAACAAAGATGAAACTATTCATATTTCAACAGGATGCCCATCATTAGATGAATGGTTAGGATTTAAGTGGTAAATTGGTATAAGAATAGTAACTAACAACGGAGGTTTTATGAACAAATTTAAGAAATTCCGGGCTGGGAGGCGCAGTGTTATCGGCCGAGATCAACTTGGCTGGAAGTGTTCCTGGTGTGGAGCATGGAATACGGGAAGCGGAAAATGCAGTGACTGCGGTCGTGGGTGATCAACAATAGTGGCGTCGAAAGACGCCACTTATTTAACTAAGGAGCTAAGATGACTGAACTAGAGGTTGCAATCAGAATCTGCAGAAGACTGCAGGATGCTGGTTATCTAGCATACATCGTAGGAGGTGCTATACGCGATAAACATCTGGATCGCATTCCTCACGATTATGACATTTCTACCTCGGCAACCCCTACTCAGGTATCTGAAATATTTGGGGAGGCCATACGTCCAGATGTAGGGAGGCAGTCGCAATGCAAAGTAAGTCTAGTGGTTTTGGAAGGAATTGCAATTCATGTTGCGACTTTTCGATCAGACGGAAAATATTCAGATTCTCGTCATCCAGACGAAGTTATCCTCGTGTCTTCACCACAAGAAGATCAGCAACGTCGAGATTTCACAGTGAACGCCTTGATGTGGGATCCTATAGCCGATAAGATATTGGACTTCGTTGGGGGATTGACCGATCTTGCAGCAAAGATTATTCGGTTTATCGGAGACCCTGTTGCTCGAATATGCGAGGATGCAATACGTATACTGCGGGCAATACGGTTTGAGGCCGTACTAGGATTTGAAATAGAGCCCGCCTCTCTTGAGGCCTGTACTAGGTATGCCGATCGCCTAGAATTAATACCGATAGAGCGAATCACGGCAGAGTTCATGAAGGGCCTAGCCTCCGAAAACCCAGTGAGATTTATGGAACGACTGCGGTCCACCGGAATGCTCAAGTACATTATTCCGGAACTTTTGGACATGATTAACTGTCCACAAAATCCTGCACATCATCCTGAGGGGGATGTGTGGGTACATACGATGCTGACTGTGAAAAACGTCAGTAATTCCCCTCTTCAGCGATTGGCGGCACTGCTACACGACGTCGGTAAACCAAGTACGCGTGACGTGCATAATCGCTGTTTTGGTCATGATGACGTAGGGGCAGATATGTCCCGAGAAATTATGACACGGCTAAAATTTTCTAATGAAGACATCGATTACGTTGAGTACCTCGTTAGAAAACACATGTCGGTATTTGCAATATTTGACATGCGGAAAGCCAAAGTCCTGGCATTTGCGGAATCTCCAATGTTTTCAAATCTATTAGACCTGTTACAGGCAGATATATTAGCATCGCTTCGGAATCCATCCGGATCAATCGCGGATATTACCTCCCACGTAACGCGGATACGGGCCGAGTTCGGGTCGAATCGTGTTCCGAAAAGTCTGTTAAATGGAGATGAAATAATGGAAATTCTAAAAGTAGGCCAAGGACCACACCTTCAAGAAATTAAAACTGCGCTAATTGACGCGCAGTGTGAAGGACTAATAAAAACCCGAACTGACGCAGTTGAGTTTTTAAAGAGGTAAAAATTTTGAAAAAACTTATATTCCTGCTCGCAATTGGTTTTTGTATTTTTAATACCAGTTGCGCGCCCGTGCTTACCTACGTCGCTTCAACTGAATTCTCGTTGAAAACAGAGCTTCAAGTAATTGAAGCTAAACGAGTTTTTTGTGAGGAGTACGACTCACGGATTGCTTTTGTGAAGACTATAGCTTACGCGCATAATTCGGTATTACCGGATAGCGTGATATCCACAGTTGTGGATATGAGCTATAAGTATCCAAAACTACCCGTAGAACTAATTTGTGCAACGATAACTTGGGAGACAGGGAGAACCTGGAATCCAAACATCGTATCGCCGGCCGGTGCCGTAGGTATGATGCAAATCATGCCTAAAACCGGAAAAGAATTAGTTAGTCAAGCCGGGATCCAGAACTTCACCACAGAAATGCTGAAGAATCCAAAATTGAATATTCAACTAGGATGCGCGTTTTTGAATAAGTTGGTAACCAAGTATGGCGTAGAGTCTGGGTTAGCGGGATACAATGGAGGAGAAGGTCGTGCAAGGTTGGCCTATAAAGGTCTGCATGAGAAACTCCCGGAAGAAACTAAAAATTACGCCCCAGGAGTATTAAAAATCCTAGATGGGTATAAACGCGTGTAACACACACATGTGAGCCCCTGGTCAATTATGATCGGGGGCTTACTTATTTAAAGGATATGTATATGAGTACAAGTAAATATGTTTCAAGAACAGAAAGTCCCTTTACCTTTGATTCTTCAATAATATATGGTGCAATGTCAGGATCAGTACATACTGGTTCATGTCCATCTACGCCACCTACGTCGCCTAGTCCGATTATACCGCCAATTGTATTAAAAAGACCTACGGGCACAATATCTATTGAATCCATACAAAAATTGGAAAAAGGAATTAAAATTAAAAATAGATAAATATGGTATAAGATGTAGGTACGTAATACTTTTAATTTTAGGATAGGAATAATGGTTAAATTACTAAAGGTAAGCGGCGATCATAATAATAATAAATTTTATGATATGACCGAATTTCCTGATGGAACATTTTCAGCGAAATGGGGAAGAGTAGGAGGCTCAATTGCTTCAAAAAATTTTCCTATGACTAAATGGAAATCAAAATATAATGAAAAGATTCGTGAAGGATACCAGGACATTACGTCTTTAAAAGTAATACCGACATCTTTTAAAGATATCTCAAGCACGACTGTTTCTCATTTTTTGAAGCAATTACAAACATACGCAACTACATCAGTAACCCAAAATTATTTGGTATCTGCAGATGGAGTATCTCAAGCACAAATTGACGCTGCACAGGTTATAATTGATCAACTAGTATTAATTAAAGATAATACAGTGTCGTTCAATAAAAAACTTGAAGAATTATTTATTATAATTCCTCGAAAAATGGGAAAAGTGAAAGATTTTTTATGGGACACCGGGGCTGATAATCGCAATCTTATTATAGATAGAGAACAGAGTGCTCTTGACGCGATGAGCGGCCAAGTTTCCTTATCGTCTGATGATTCATCAGAAACTTTATTAGATGCAATGGATTTAACCATCGAAGAAGTGAACAAAGATGATACTAGTATAATTTTAAAATCATTAAATGAGTCTTCTGATTATTTTAAAACAGCATTTAGGGTGGTAAATCATAAAACACAAAAAATATTTGATGAGTATCATAAAACGACAAAAAATAAAGAAACTAAACTTTTCTGGCATGGGAGCCGAAATGAAAATTGGTTTAATATATTACGAACCGGTCTTTTAATTCGCCCTGCCAATGTTACCCATACAGGTAATATGTATGGATATGGAATATATTTTGCTAATAAAGCAAAGAAGTCCATAGGGTACACTTCATTAAATGGTAGCTATTGGGCAAGGGGCCTTGAATCAACGGGATACCTTGCATTATATGAAGTGCACGTAGGAAATAAATTTGAAGTAAGTAGGCATGATTCTCAATATTATACTTTTAATTATGATAGTCTTCGTCGAAAAGGAGAGTATGATTCATTATATGCCAAAGCGGGTATCAGTATTTATAATGATGAATTTGTTATTTATAATACCCAACAATGCACAATTAAATATATAGTGGAATTAAAAAAATGAATGATTTTGAAGTAGGAAAGTACTATTCGGGTATTTTATTAGATAAGACTAGATTTAATACACCTGGTGCGTTTTCACAATTAACAAACTCCGGAGCGAAACTTACTTATTTACGTAGATTAACTCCCCACATCGGACATAGGATACTAGTAAAATTTAATGGAGATTCTTTTGAATTTAATAAAGTATTCATTCATCCCGAGTGGTTAACTGACCTCGATAGAACTAATGTAGCGAGTGGGGATCTTGATGACTAATCCCGTAGGAACCGTAGTAGAATTAAAATTATCATGCTTGGGGAATAGTGCAGGTGCCAGGGGTATTTGTTATCATGTTTACGGGCTAGAAGAATCTGGATCTCAGTTTATTTTTGAAAATGGGGAACATTGCGGATTTTCCGTCGAAGAGCAAGAAATATTTTTTAATATTGTAAAGAGACTTAATTTTTCGTATATTTTCACCAATGTTATTCAATTAGGAAAAGATTTTAATAAGGGAATTTTTAATGTAATGAAGGGATAGTCATGGATGCTAAGGCAAAACAAATAATTTCCAAAGAAGAACTTGATCTATTCTTACATGAATTAATTGAATCCCCAACAGATTCACAAGTTGCTCCAGAGCAGATTGCTTCTGCAGCCATCGCAGTAATTTCTTTTATGTTAGAAATACATGATAGAAAATTTAACTTTGGTCCAGGAACAATCGAAGAAGCAGTTTGGACAATATTAGAAAAAATGATTTCATCTGAAAGATTGGGACTGCTACAGGCAGTAAAAATAAGACGGATTCTTCATCCTTCTAAAGGCACAAACTGTATTTATTTAGATCCAGAAATATTTGAAGTATTGAAAAAAGAAGCGCAAGAGATGTTAGATTTATATCCTGATGCAACTGATGACAAAAAATATTACTGGAAAGCTATTACACGTGGAGAACTTCCTTCGCGTATAGTAGTTAAGTTAACTTAACTAAAAAAAGAGGTAATAATCACAAATGAGTATTGAAAGAATTGCAAGTGTAAATAATCAATATGCACCAGAACCTACATTTGAAGCATATAATGACGGAAAAAGTGTCATAGTTGACGTATTGGCCCCTGGGTTTAATCTAGTAGATTTTAAGGTATCAGCAACGAAGGATGCTCTTCGTGTAAGTGCAGAAGAGTCTACTGCAGAAGTTTCTACTTTTGCTGAACCATTTTTGCTGGCAATCCCGAGAGCAAAGGAAAATCAAATGCCTATCACAAAGGAAACCACTACTGTAACATATGTAGCGGGTACTCTGAGAGTAGCCATCGCGATTCCTGAGTCAATGAAGGCAGTAGAACTGAATATAACAGAATAATGAAACATGTCGTCTATACAGACGGCGCATGCTCCGGGAGTCCAGACCCGGGGCATGTGTTTCTATTATCGATGAAATTATATATCTTATAAAAGCAATTAATAAAAATTGGTTAGCGAATCTAATAATGATCATGGATCTATTAGTTAATAAAGTTGCACTTACTACTGGGGTCGTGTCCATGGGAGTAATGCCCATAATAATGAGGCCGATAAATTAACCAGAAGTGCAATAAAACAATATCAAAAGGAAACAGATATAAGTTATGAAGATAAGACATTTTCAAAAAAGCAGTTGCACATTTAGGGCATTACTACGATATCTTACAAATGAAGGTATCAGAAAATCAGTAAGTCGCTCTGCAAATGGCGCGACAAGTGTAACAATTACCCTTTCAAATGGAATAAGTGCAACTGCCTGGGCAGTCTGTCATCGTAGGGACACTTTTACTAAAAAAGAGGGGGTTCGTGTAGCCCTGGAAAAGCTTGCAACAGCTTTCCCCGATGCCGGAATTACTGTCCCGGAGAAGGTTACCCATGAAAAAATTCCATATTCTGGACCATACGCGAAAAGATGAAAGAGCTACTAAGAATCATTAAAGAAAAAGAGCCTAATTTACTATATTTGGTTCTTACTGGTTCCAGAGCTTACGGCATCCATAATAATGATTCTGATTATGATTACAGGGGGGTATTTCTTAATACCCCCATCGAATTATTTGGATTGGAAATCAGAAATTCTCAAGAATATGAGGGGGACGTAGTATTACATTCTTTAAAAGAAATTTGTAAATTAGCGTTAAATGCAAATCCTAATGTATTAGAACTTTTATTTCTTCCCTCAAAATATATATTATTTTGCCATCCGTTATTCAAAAAATTATTAGATAATAGAAATTTCTTTTTATCTCAAAAAGTAAAATATAGTTATGCTGGATATGCCTACTCCCAGTTACAAAGATCAAAACATAAATCAACACATGGCACTCTTCGGGACAAGTACATTGCTGGAAGCATCAATGACCCGTATGATTCAAAGTTTGCAGGGCATACTATTAGACTCCTTATAAACGGAAAAGAACTATTAACTAAGGGAACTCTTAGTCCTGAATTATCTGGTGATGATTTATATTTGGTAAAAAGCATCAGGGAGGGTAAATATTTTGAATCAAGTAGTCACTTTTATAGCTTTGCAACTAAATTAATATCAGAATTTGATAAACTAATTTTAGAAACAAAATTACCCAAGACACCAGATATTAATAATGTAAACAGACTATTAATTCAATTTCATACAAAATATTACAAAGGATTATTAACATGATAAAAGAATCAATATCGGTAGTGTCAGAGCCGGAACTGGCAATACCCACACAAAGCCAGGAGTTATATAGAAGCTTTACTGTGAGTGACCAAATCTATAGACCGTGTCCTCCGACAGTCTCTGCTCTGGACCCAGGATATTATCATACAGGTTTTGATAACAATGGGTTATACTTTGGTAAATTAACTGTTGAAATTAGAGATCTTATACTATTTAAGGGTTCAGTAGTCGAGCGTATCGTAAAAGAATTTAATAATTTTTGGGTTAAAAAGGAAAGATATCTTAGTTTCGGAGAACCCCATAAACGCGGATTTTTACTATGGGGACCCCCAGGTGGAGGAAAAACTTGTGCAGTATCCTTATTAATAAATGAATTTATTAAACAAGGTAATATTGTATTTAAATTTAGTTTGGAATTTGCCGTAGGGTTTGATTCATTTAGAAAAATTGAACCGAATCGTAAGGTTATGGTTATAATTGAAGACATCGAACTTTTTTTACAATATGCCGATGCTGAACAACGTTTGCTGCAATTTTTAGATGGAGATCGACAGTTCTCTAATACGGTGATTATTGCTACTACAAATTATCCCGAGAAACTTGGAGATCGTATTATAAATCGTCCATCTCGGTTTGATACAGTATACTACCTAGGCATGCCTACCGTAGAGGAACGAAAAGAGTATCTAACTTATAAATGTAAGATTACTTCTACTAAAGAAATCACTAAATGGTCCAAAGATACAGACGGATGGACTCTTGCACACTTAAAAGAACTTATTACAGCCGTTGAAGTTTTAGAATACCCTTATGAAACTGTAATTACTCGTATAAATAAAATGCGAGAAAAAAAGTCACACTCGGATGCGTATCAAGCAGAATTACGAGGGACATCTTCAATTGATTTTGGATTTAATAGAGGCAAAGAAACATGTTAGAGCTAATTATGTTAAGGGGAATACCCGCGTCCGGAAAAAGTACCTGGGCTAAGGAAATGATCGCTGCTCATCCAGGAAAGTATAAAAGAACTAATAAAGACGAAATGCGAGCAATGTTGGACAATGGACATTGGTCAAAATCCTCTGAAAGATTTGTTGAAAGCCTTAGAAATGAGATTATATTAAGATGCCTTAATCAAGGAATAAGTGTAATCGTGGATGATACTAATATTAGTCCTAAACATGAAAAAACTCTAAGAGAATTAGTCAATAATTTTTGTGAGCATTCTGAGGAAGGAGTCAATTTTATTATTAAGGATTTTTTAGTTGATCCAAAGGAATGTATACGAAGAGACCGCGAACGGGCACATCCAGTTGGAGAGTCAATTATTTTTAAGATGTTAGGAGATTGGAAACGAAACATTGGAGAGTACGGTTCCTCCACCTATATACCAAAAGCACAAGAACAATACCCATGGTTAGAGCAGCACATCGCTGATCTACCTAAGACATTTATTTTTGACGTAGATGGAACACTGGCACTTCTTAATGGAAGGAATCCGTATGATGCCTCTACGTGCGAACAAGATTTATGTAATTATCCTGTATTTGCTATTACTGAGTTAATTGCTAATATCAACGCAGAGTCTCATAATAAGGATTATGATATCTTTATTTTAAGTGGACGTGAAGATACTTATAAATCTAAAACGGAAAAATGGCTAGAAAAGCATGAGATTTCCTATGATCATCTTTTAATGCGTAAGACGGCAGATTCGAGAAGCGACGACATTGTTAAGCGTGAATTATACGAAGAACACATCAAGGGTAAATACTCGGTAATAGGTGTGTTTGATGATCGTCCAAAAGTACGTCGTATGTGGATTAAAGAGGGATTATTTGTATTCTCCTGTCTACAGGATCCTAATTTTGTGGATTTTTAAATATGAATAATTTAAAGAAATATCCAAAGATCTGGCATTTACCGTGGTCTAGATCGTTTGATACGCACGATAGAGTTTTTTCTCCGGAACAAGTTAAAGATTTATTTTATGGAAAAGAAGTTGTGGTTACGGAAAAACTTGATGGTGAGAATACCAATATGTATAGCGATTATATACATGCAAGATCCCTGGATAGTGCGCATCACCCTTCACGCGCATTAGTAAAAAGTATTCATTCTGGAATCAAATTTTTAATTCCAGAGGGATGGCGAGTATGCGGAGAGAATGTATATGCAAAACATAGCATCGGGTATAATGAGCTTACTTCTTCCTTTTTTATTTTTGGTATATATAACCAACTAAATGCTTGTTTGAATTGGGAACTTACAGAACAATTTGCTAAAAATTCCATTGAATTACCAACAGTCCCAGTGTTATATAAGGGAATTTTTGAGATTGATGTGATACAAAAATTATTCACAGGCAAATCTGTATTTGGAAATTCCGAGCAAGAGGGATACGTTATTCGTCTTTCTGGAGACATTCCGTGGGAACAACATACAAATAGTTTTGCAAAATTTGTGAGACCACATCATGTACAAACTGCTAAAAATTGGCTTACACAACCTATGATAAAAAATAAAGGGAATTTCTAATATGGTAAAGATACAGAATGATCTTGGACAAGATTCAGGAACATGTCCGTACTGTCAAGGAACCGACATCAGCATTGCCAGAAGTATTTTATCAGGGAACACAAATTTCTGTAGAACTTGCCGGAGATCATATATAATTCATTTCATTGAAATAGACTCAAAAGAACAAATAGCTAATATTATTATTTCGAAGATACATGCAGATTTAGCAGATCGTATGGGATTTGATGATGTACTATGTAGTATTTCTACAGATGTTCTTGAGCAAATGAAAACTTGCTGGAAAGAAATTATTTATAAAGCAATAGAAAAGAAGGAATAACAATGTCTGTTCATAACTTACCAGTAAATGATATCCGTATGGGGTATTATTCTGCCGCATATTTTTGGAAAGAAAAAAGAATTCTTGAGTTAGCAAAAAATGAAATAGTAGTAACGATGCAAGTTTTTAATAAAGTACCAGGGGCACTTGTGTGTGGAGTGGGTGAAGTATTAAATCTTTTTAAATACTGCACGGGGCATTGGTCTAATCATGGTAGAGCGTTAAAGACATATGTACGGTTACAAGATCGTAAAAAACAACTTGATATTTTTAAAATTCAAAAAAACTTTAAAGATTATAAATATCTATTAGGTGTAATTAGTGACGAAGAAGAACTCTTAGAGGATTTGTGGGTTGATACCCATAAAGATTTAGAGATATCAACTTTGTTTGATGGTGATACCTCTCTTTCACAGATAGGAATGATGGAAATTAAAGGGGTTGCCAGCTCATTCGCGCATCTTGAGTCCATTTATCTTGGAATTCTTGCAAGAAGCACTAAAATTGCAACTAATGTTCAAAAAGTAAAAAGAGCAGCAAACGGAAAACCTATATTATTTTTTGCTGATAGATTCGATCGTTTCGAAAACCAAGAAGCGGATGGATATGCAGCATCCATAGGAGGGGCGTCATTGGTTGCTACTGATGCGATGGGTGCAAGAACGCGTAGTTTAGGAGAAGGGACGATGCCGCATGCCTTGATTGCAATTCATAATGGAGACTTAATTAAGGTAGCTGATGCATATGCAGAGTATACTAAGACGCCAATGATTGCGCTCGTTGATTTTAACAATGACTGCGTTGCTGATTCTTTAGAAATTGCAGCATATTGCAAAAAACAGTCAATATGTTTAAAAGCAGTTAGACTTGATACTTCAGAAAAATTAATAGATCGATCTGTTTCAACAGAATCGGGTGATAATATAAATGGAGTTTGTCCACAATTAGTGATAAATGTCAGAGACGCATTAGATGCTAAAGGTTTTACCGATGTTGGAATTGTGGTTTCTGGAGGATTCACGGAAGATAAAATAAAACTTTTTGAAACCAATGAAAAGGTATCCAGGGCAGTAACATCCTATGGAGTTGGTTCCTCACTACTTCGTGGGAATTACGATTACACAGCTGATATTGTGTATCCCACTGTAAAATATGGGCGGATGTATAATCCTGATCCAAAATTAAAAAAGGTTAACTGGGATGAAATTTGAAATACCACCAAGGTATATTGATGAACATCTTGTGACTAGAAAAAAACATCCGGTGCATGATCTATGGATTTATAATTATACACCGGATGTACAATTTTCTAGACTATGGGATGAAGTTACTTTAGCATGTAGAGGACTTATTCTAGATTCAGAAAATAATATTATAGCTCGTCCTCCTGCTAAATTTTTTAATTATGGAGAACCTGATGCCATAATTCCAAAGCATCCTTTTACAATTACAGAAAAAGTAGATGGCTCCCTTTTAATTCTAACAAGATATAAAGGCGAACTTATTTTTGCAACCCGTGGTAGTTTTGAATCAGACCAGTGCCTTGAAGCACAAAAAATCTGGAAAGAGAAGCGATACTATCGAAGTAATTGGTTATTCAAAGAAGGATATACTTATTTATTTGAAATAATTTATCCAGAAAATAGAATTGTTGTAGATTACGGAAATGCCCGCAAGGTAATTGCAATTTCCTGGTGTCATAATGACGTAGGAAGATTTCATGATTTTCCAAAGGGGTACGGATTTCCTGTAGTAAAACAAGTTCATTTTAAATACATCGATAATTTATTATTTAAGCTTCATGACAAAACTTGGTATAATAAAGAAGGGTATGTTATACGATTTGAAAATGGAACCCATATAAAGGCTAAGTATGACGAGTATATTCGTTTACATAAAATTGTCACAAATTTAAGTGAATTATCCGTTTGGGAATTATTATGTAATGATGCCAATAGTGATATCGAAAATATTCCAGATGAGTTTCATGACTGGTTTAAGGCAACTAAGGAACAACTTACATTAAAATTTTCTGATATAAAAGTTGAGGCATTACAAAATTATAATGATATTATAAATCTCAATTTGCAAACCAGAAAAGAAATAGCAGAAGAAGTACTAAAACGTAATAATCCAAGTCTTATCTTTTCTCTTATAGATGAAAAAAACATAGACAAGGCTATTTGGAAAATGTTAAGACCAATAAATACTAATAACTAAGGGTATAAAATGATTCCAGTAGATAGAGCTCCACAAGGAGAACAAATTCGGGTAGACATGAGTCTAGCCAAAGATATATTATGCACTAATTGCAAACACACTTATTTTACAGTATCCCGGAGATATAAGTTTATGTCTAAACTTGTTAGTCCAAATGGGAAAGATCTATTTATCCCAGTTGAGGTACTGTTATGTAATAAATGTGGTACAGAATTGGACCCGGAAAAGGCAATAAATATATTACTTGCAACAATGCCTGCTCCAGCAGAAGCCATCGTTCCAGAAGATACAGAAATTGATGATCTTGATATTCGCAGCATAGCTCCGGATTTAACCATTGATCCTAAGGATGCAGACTAAAAATTGTCTAGATAGGGGAGAAGTAGAAATTATTGATACTTTAGGAAATGATTTAACTGTTGTCAACGCCGCCAGAGTTTCTTTTGGTAAAAGAAAAGACGTGATAGACGATGCGGACATTAAGTTAATTAAGTATCTTAAAGATAATAAACACTACTCTCCCTTTAGGCACATCATAGTGCAGTTTAGAATTAAAGCACCTGAATTTTGCATGCGCCAGCTTTACAAGCATATTGTGGGGATAGAGGTAACGTCCTCATACCCAACAAAGGACCATGCCTGGAATGAGATTTCAGGTCGGTATACTCCGGTAACAGACTTCTATGTTCCGGATGTATGGAGGAAACAATCAGAAGACAATAAACAAGCAAGCAGCGGACGACTGAAGCAAGAAGACCAAATAAAAGCCGAAGGGCTTTTTGATAAGTCAATGGATATTATTGTAAATACTTACAATAAACTTCTTGCATTGGGTGTCGCCAAAGAACAGGCCAGAATTATACTCCCATTGAATCTGTATACTGAGGTATACTGGACTGCGTCATTTCAGGCCATTATGAACTTTCTTGAGCTTAGACTAGATGCACATGCTCAATGGGAGATCCGCGAATATGCCAAAGTAGTACTTGAATTTATGGAAGAATATTTTCCAATTACAACCAAAATTTGGTTGGAATAAAAAACAAAACCGAAAACAAAGAAAAATGAAAAAGCCTACAAAAGACCCCGATTCAATGAGAGTAACTTTAGAATTAACTAAGAGGTCCTCAGGATCGTTATTATTTGATTTTTTTAGACAATACCCTGCACATTACAAAACACTTAAAAATGCACAAAAATATACAGATGGACTATTTGCACAGGATGGTATAAATACTATTACTGCCGCAAAAGCTCTTTTAAAACAAGTAACTGGTGGATCCGCTTACACTACCAGTGATTATGTAACAACTGTTCCAGGACTCAATTTACAGTTTGAACTTATCCTTTTAGCAAGAAATGGAAGACTTCCACGTGTAGTAGTAGTTAGACCAACAAAATATTGGCTAAATGTACATATATCAGATATAGAATTGGGAGTATGGACTCGTGCCCAACGCGATCTTTTTAATAGAACACTGGCAAAGTACACGATGTTGGGTGGAATAACATATAAATGGACTGCAGTATCAGTACGCCGTAAACGCGGGTACCAATCTTTACAAACTCGGTCCCTGTTTGTCTTTGGCAAAAGCATTCCCGGCGGGAAGTGGATGTAATGACAGGAGTAGCCAAGTTTTTTCTAAATAAAAAAGGATGGGGGTTTATAACTTCTGATGACACTGGTCAGGAATACTTGGCCCATTATACTAATATTATATCACTGTCTCCTCTAGAATTTCGTAAACTTAAAAAGGGGCAAAGAGTGGAATTTGACATTAAGCAAACTCCTACTGGCAATAGAGCTATAAACATTAAACCAATAGTATAAATGACGAAAAAGAAAAATTCCAAACTTGACTATGATAAGTTCGACGAACTAAATGAGGATTTTAACTCGTCATTTAGAACAATTTACCTAGAAACCTCAATAGAGTTTACTACTATAAGTTTCTTTACACAAAGAGTAGATATGATTTGTGACATTACCCAAGATGCCTCTTCGGAAATAACCATAGAAATATCAACAATGGGCGGAGATGCTTTTGCAATGTTTGGGTTAATTGACACAATTAAATCACTCCCAATGCCAATAAATGTTTTAGGTCGAGGAGCAGTTTTTAGTGCCGGGGCCATAGTATTGGCTACAGCTACAGGAACTAGGGCGGTAACTGAAAATACTTACGTAATGGTACATTCGGCATCTGGTGGATTTTCTGGAAGCACCAATGATATTGAAATTGAGGCCGGAAATGTTAAAGATGTATCAAGACGTATGTTTGCATTATTAGGAAGACATACAAAGAAACCAAGTAGTTACTGGGAAAAAAGTTGTAAACAAACATTATACCTATCTTCTGAGCAATGTTTAGAATTAGGCATCGTTGATAGAATTTGGAGAAATAATGAGGAAAGCAAAATCTGAAGTAGAAACTCCGATAAAAAAGAAAAGAAAGCCCAGAGTAACTTTAGCTGAAAAAGGCAGAGAACTTCTTAAAAAAGAAAATGATGAGAATCCTACAAGGATACCAATTGATATTCCATTTGAACCAAAATCCAAAGTTGAACAGGTACCATCTTCAAAACCGATGGCCAAAGAAGTAATAAAGGAGATTCGGATCTTAGGAATGTCCGGAATTGAGAAAACAGTAAGTGACTTAATTCAGGAAGAAATTGGAGAGGCTACCTGGGAATGGAAGGAACTTTTACTAGATGGGGCTTTTAAAGTCAGTATCTTAAATGAGCTTGGAAAAGAGGGATGGAAATTCGCTTTCTTTTTTGAGAGAACTAAATTCGTAGAGACTGCAAAGTATGATATCATTGCAATGCATCGTTTAAGGAAAAAGAAATGATAATAACACATCAAAATGTCGACCTTGATGCGGCCTCCTCTGTTTGTTTATGGTGTCTAATTAAATTTGATGACACAGACATAAGTGAAGTTATGTTTGTTCCAGCGGACTACAATGTAGATCCGTCTCCTGAAGACATCATAATTGACATTATTTGCGGAGGACAAGGTATAAAAGGAGAAAAATCTGCTTTTTCTGAAATTTTAAAAAGATTTGGAACGGAAAAACATTTTTTAGTTTTTAAGGATTTTGCAGACTTATTAGATATTTATGATAGTACTGGAAATTTTCCGCAATTAGTGGGATTTTCTGGAATGACTATTGTAGATGTTTTTAAGTATATAAAAACGGAATTGGTTGCAGATCAAGAGGTAGTAGAAAACTGGTACAGAGTTATAAGGGGAATGTATTCTTCTTTTTTAGAATATGAAAGAGCACTTGATACTGCTAATAAAGCTGAAAAAGAAAATCTCATCGAAGGCATTCCTATTATCAGAAATGCACCAAATGGGACTTCCAGCATTTTACTGTCCAGGGGATATGAATTTGTTATTTTCGAAGACGAGTTTAACTTGGGGGTTATTCGAAGCAAAACTTCAAATAAGGACTTAGGAAAGCATCTTGGAGCAATGTTCCCAGAGTGGTTTCACCATAAGACAGGATTCCTGTCTTGCTGGGGATGTCGCAAGGCTCCTAAGGATTCTCCTGCTAATATTTCTGCAGAGAAATTAGCTGAACTTGTTAGTATAATAAAATAAGGGCATCGCCCTTATTTTTACATTAACTTTTATACTCCGTATTTTTCGCTTGGAGACCTATACTTATAAATTGCTTTTTCAGTGCCTCTAACTAATCTAGGAGTATTTGTATTGACGGAAGGGGCTATGTTTGATTGTATTTTAGAAGGTATGTCAAAAACTTCTTTAATTGCTGATGTCTTGCGGACATCTTGAGGCAATGGTGTTTCAAATTCCTTAGAGTAAAAGTTTTCTTTGTTTACATAGTCTTTATAATATTTGGATGGTATCAATTCATAAAAAATTTTACTGGGATTATCTGAATCAAAGTGGCCCAATTTCTCTACTTTTTCCCACCCATTTATAGCAGACAATGTTTCAAGAATTCCGACGTCATATCCGAATTTTTTATTAGGATGATGTGCAACTATATTACATTCCTCAGAATCTTGAAGTAATTCTAAAATTCCATCTAATGCTTCAGTATTAAATTCATGCTGTCTGAAAGCTATTACATGGGTATCTATGTGTGCAAATAATGGCATTATAGATAGTTACTAAGATACTGTTTTGTATAATCAGAAACATTTAAAGAATATAATTGTCCCCGTAACCAATCTTCTACTGGAGGATAATCCGGAGGATTTCCAGCAGATCGTTTTGAGGCACTATACCAATCCGCCACTGCCTCGAGTTCTTGCTCGAAATTCTCTGGATGATGGTGGGCACTTCTTTCTTTATGAGCCTCTACTTGAAGTCCCCATTCCTGCCTTAACAATGGGTCGCGTGTACCTGTTCTCCCCATCGGCCCATTGAACCATTCGGCATACCTTTTAAACATCTTTGGAAAGAATTTATCCCAGTCATGTGCTATTAATGATAATCTAGGAGCAGAAAAGTCTCTTCCAGCTTTATAAACATCGACTTTATGCTCTACTAAATTTTTGAAATAATCCCAGTAATCACCGATGCTAGTATCGTACATTGCTAATTTATTAAATATGATGTTTGCTTTATAAGTCATATTACCTCGGTAAAATATCGATATCAGTTCTAAGACTATTTTTTGCTTTTTGTCCTAAAGATTTTGATTTTTTGATTATTGGGCGCATTGACTTAAATACTTTTGGTATTGCTACTCTTCCCGCAATATATGCCTCGGTTAACCCCATGACCGGCATACCAAATGCGGCCACTTGTTGAGGAAGTGTAGCATAAGATAAGACCTGTACTGCACCAATATCTGGAGTTGTTATTGCTTGTTGTCCCAATCGTCTAGCGCCGGAAACTGCACTGTTTATCCCGGCGGCCAACCCAATAAGTTCTGCATTTGCTTGATTAAGAGATGCTTCTGGAAGAACATCTATAAATCTTTTAAATTTTTTGGCCATAAAGGCAATTGCTGTTCTAGTTGGTTTTCCCAAAGCATTTTTAGGAATATGCTTTGCATACCATGCCGTTTTCTCTAATATATATTTAGTATTATCACAGCTAATTTGCTTTAGTCCAGATGAATATTTTGGTAAATGATCCACTTTTATTAATTCTCCCTTATCATTAAAAAATTTTATAACGATATCAAAATCTACATTTTTATTATGAAACGTAACAGTCTTGGGATGATCTTCTATAAATAAGGCAATCTCATCTTTAGGCATAGGTTCACTAAATTGAAGTCCCATCGCCCTTTCCTCGGGAGTTGAAAAGACTCTTATTTTTTCCATTAATAAAATTCTCCCTTAGAATAATCCACTCCCTTACCAAAATTTTCTCCATAGATATAGGCGGGAATTGGGTCTTTTCCTCTTATATTAGCATATAAACCTTTTGAAGCACCAGTGGTTAACCCCGCCTTTACTCTGTTGGTTGTGATATTTGTTAACCAATCTTCTACGTCTGCATTGGATAAATCAATAGTTTTAAAATACGGTTTATACTGTACTTCGTCTAGTCCTTTTTTCTTTCTTTTTCTATTTAGAGAGTCAAGATAGGAAATAGAAGTTTTATCTCCACGTAAAAACCCTGAATCATCCGGAGCTTTCTCTATTTCTGCACTGTCTGATATTCCTCTAATGACCGTTTCAAAAGTTTTCTTATAAAAATTACCACCGTAAATTGCAGACGCCTCGTCAACAAGATATTTTTGGGCGTCTAAGTGTGTCTTAAGTGCTCCCAATTCCTGTGGTTTAATAATACCATCAGATAGCGGTTCTCCCTTTTTTACTGAAGATCCAAGTTCAACAGTTACATTTCTACCAGGAGATACTACTAGGTTATGTAAATTTCCATTTGAATTTACAGCTACTACAAATCCTCCAGTTTCATTTCTTTTAATTCCTTTAATAATACCATCAACCGGGGACAATGTTGCCTTTCCAGATAATTTTTCAGGAACTTTTAATAACTGTTCAAGTCTTGGAAATCCTGCGGTAATACCAGTGTTTGCAGATCCTCCACTATGAAAAGTGTTATGATTTATGTAATTGGATGTAATAAATTTTGTATCAATAGTTTTCCTATCATATACCAGTTCAATATCAGATTGAACTTTTAATATTTTAATATTCTTTATAAGAATGGCATCTTCACTTATAAATTGTTTCATTTGTAGCTTTCCCGGTTTCCAGTCTTTTTGTACTTTTAAGCTTTCTGATAAATAAAGTTTGATTCCTAAACTATCACGAAGCTTTAATGCAAATTGTTGAGTTTTCTGATGTGGACGTCTTTTTTCAAGTCTTAACGTCCCGGGAATCCCTAATAATAAAGCCATAATTCTTACTTGGTCTAATAGCGCAAATGATGTAGAATATATTTTTAATCCAGTTCCATCTATGCATCCATCAGTGTCTATTAATCCAGATATAAAGGCCCCTAACCATTCTTTACTTAATTGGGACCAATCAAGTAATAGAACTTTTGTTTTGGCATATGGTTTAATTTGTTCTTTTAGTTGATTAGCTAATTCAGTATCATAAATTTGAAAGTCTCTTTCATATATGTGCCCCGGATGTAGCACATTTAACTTTCTTTTTAAGTCATCACGCATATTTGTAATTATTATAGTTCTTGCTCTATCCGGGTTATTATCATAATATCTAAAACAACCATCGCCAGCAAAACAGCCCATAAAATATGGGGCCATCACCGACATGGTGTCATTTTTTGGTGTTAACTCATACTTTTCTTTTATTTTACTAAAAGAATTTTGTAAAGAATCTTCTTTTATTTTAAGATCACTTACAAGTTTTTCTTCTCCGTTTACCCACATAGGATGATTATTTTGTACAAGCATGCACCCGCCATCTTCCAGATAGATTGCAACCATTGTGTCAGCAGGACTATGTTTTTGTGTGTAACAATTTGATAATACTGAAAATGCACCAAACTCATCGATGGTAAAACTATCGGCTGTACACTGCATAGTTAGCTGTGTTGCTCTCTCTGTTATAGCGGTGCTATCTAATACTCCAACATTTGTTCCAATTGATGGGAGTTGACCATCTGGTAACGCGCCGTAGCATAATTGACAAATACCTTCAACTGCCGCACAAGTAAGTGGTGATCTAGCTTTAATAGAAATTACATTATGTTTTTTTGCTGCTAATATATTTTTACCAGTTATAAGTTCATTACGTTTTACAACTCCTGGAATGCTTTCTAAAGCACAACGTCCCATCAACTCTCTACTTTCTATTTCAAACTCTAGTCCCTTGGTTACACCGCAGTCCTCTTCGGTTATTAATAGTCGTCTATTAACATTAACAAGTGCCTTATTTAACGCTCCGGATTCTTGTGTGTTAACTGAACGGTCTACTACCCCCTTTCTTACACCATATAAAGTATTAAAATAATCCGAAGAACCCAGGCCCTCGGCATACCCTCTTCCAAAGAACACATCGATTGGAACTCCTGCAGTATCTGTAAGAACGCCAGGAGATGTTAGTATCTGTCTAACATTCCCTGATTTACCCTTCGATATTGATCCAGATGTTAACATTTCGTAGGCATTATTATCTGTACCTGTTAATGCTTTATTTTGAGCTGTCTGAATTTCTTCAGTTAGTTTTCCGCGGGCAGCGGTTCTCTCTTCTAATGTCGGTAATTTATCAATAGCAGGAAGTTTTTTATTTATAATATCATCCCTGAATTTTCTATCTATTGCTAAATCGGTTATAGATAAAGTATTACCACGTATAAACGCATACATACTTCCTAGGTTTTTCCAATTATCGATAATTTCTCTAAATGATACTTGATAATTTTTTCCGATTTCTTCTAATACGGCTCTTGTTTCTTTTTCGTCAAGAATGCGTTCATAATTTCTTAATGCTGGTGGAAGTTTTTCGTTTATTAGAAATTGACCTATGGTAATTTTTTTACCATCCATAGTAAATTGCCAAGTCCATGGTAACCCTGATTGTTTAGCTTCTTCAATAGAATCAAACTTCTTATCTGTTACTTTATCTATTTTACTCAACATATAAAGTCCAAAAGAATACTCTGCTTGTAATCCGGGAACTAATGCATTATCGCCATGCTTAAATAAAATTTGACTTGGCATCATATGTCGTGATTCTTCAATGGCCTCTTTCCCTACGGGCGTCATTAGGGACATCGTATCATACACAATGAGACCATTTGCAGTCATAAACGTGTAAGATCCGGGAACTGTTATATCCCAAGCAGTGGCTGTATTATCAGTTACTTCAGGAGTTACTTCTTTTATTTTCTCCCAGAAGATTTGTTCGTTATTTATTATAACTGCAAAATTTATTATTTCTTCCAATTTTTTAATTTCTTCTGGAAGATATGTGTATAATCTTTTTGCAATTTCACGGGTCATCGTTCCGGTTTTCTTTGCTTTGCTAGCTACCGCGTAATCAGATTTATTATTTTTAAAAGCATAATTTTGTAATAATTGTGCAGTTGATTGTTTTACTGGTACGAGGTCGGTATCATCTTTTATGGTGATAGCTTCTGATAAATTTTCTTTTTTAGTTGAATGATTTATTGTTAGTCCATCTTTAATTTTTATTAAATCAATCATAGAGATACTTATTGAATAGACATTATGGCCATTACGTTCGTAGGTAGTTACAGAAGTTCTTACTCCTAAATCCGCACATAAAAGTTGGATATCATATTTTAATTGGTCACTTACGGTTGTAAAACTAGCCTGATATTGTGCAATATTTTTTGCTTTAGCTTTTACTTTTGTAATGGTACCATCAGTATCAATTAATCCACTAAGTAATCCCAGTTTAAAATCAGTTGATTTAAACAGCCAATTTTCAGGGAGATGTTTTTGTGCCGCACCTTTTCCAATATTATCCCGTAGATAATTTGCCCAGTAGATACTTGAAAAGGTAACTTTCGTACTATGGCAATCATGGCCCTCAAAAGTATGATCATTATTAACGATACTTAAATGTGCATCTTTTTCAATATAAGTTTTTACGATATTACTAAAGTAATCTCTTAATTGCGAATCTGTTATTGCTGTATTTACCCTATTTTTATTTTTTGTGTCAGCTGAGTCAGTCCATCCGTCTCCAACAATAAATCCTATAAAATACCCTTCTTCCTTTGAATCAGAAGATTCCTCCCATCTTTTGTCAAAGTTTAACTTTCTTGGTTTAGGTGTTAAAAGCCCTACGGAATCTTCTGGTTTTGTTTTTTCCATCTCTCCTGTAATTGTATTATAACAAAATAAACTATGATCCACCGAACAAATTACTTCTCTATTTGAAGAAGTTTTTACTTTAACAGTGTTTAAATTCTCATGAACACTGAACTTTTCAATTGGCATTGCCTTTACTTGACCATCTACGTATGCCATTGTATAAATTCCCTTGGGAACATCATACTCAATGTTTCCGGCAGGAGTTGTTGTTTTAGTATTTTCTAAATATGGAATTTGTGAAATATGAATGGTTTTAAAAGTTCTTTCTTCATCATTTTGTATTAATTGCATTAGTATATTTGCAAACATTTCAATACCTACCTGGTTCTCATTAATATTTTCAGAATAAGGCGGAATTTCCGTTTTTACTGAAATATTATTACTATATAATATACTAACTAATTCTGCCAATGTCAAGGATTTATTCAAATCTGCATTGAAATTATTGTTAATTAAACCATTTTTGAACTCTTTTAAATCTATAAGTATAGGTAAATATTGAAGATACGAGTCCCCGTCGAAATCCGCATTGAAACCTTTCACAATTAAAGGATTTAATCGAATTGTTTTTCCATCCATTAACACAGTCTTAAATGCTTGAACACCGTGCTTATGTAAGGATGGAGCTCTATTTAGTAATATTGGTCTTTTGGACACTACTGAAGATAGCATATTATAAGCTAATTTTGTTTTGTTTTCATAATGCTGCAGCGCATCAGCAGCTTTCATACCAGTTTCTTTTAGCTCTTGAAGTATAAATGGTTTATACATTGTATAGGCTAATTCAATTGGAACACCCACTTCATCAATTCCCAATGTTGGTTCCACTGTAATTGTACTTCTGGCACTTAAGTCCTGGCGCTTTGACCATGTTTTCCCATGTATAAGTCCTTTCTTTAAATCACCCAATTCATGCAAGAATCCTTTATATTTTTCTTTAGAATAGGTAAGTGGATCAATGAATCCCTGCATTGCCTTTACTGAATTATATAAGTCATTTTTGGCCTTAATAATCTTATCGTCGGGAACGTCGTCTCGTCCGATGGCCTCTTTTAAAGTTTTATTTATAGTTCCAACATCTTTGTAGTGTTTGTTAATATCAGCAACCACAAGATCTCCTGATGGAAGCGGATAGATTTGTCTGAAGATTGGAGGAATTATCGGAATCATCGACACTGTATAAGCATCAACTGGAGATAGTTTTAAATCTTTTAATGCTTCAAGATACTTAATCTTGGAGTTCAATTTGTTAATATTTGTTTTAGGTGCTGTTTTTAAAGCAGCCCTATATTTTATTATATCTGCATCTACATTTATTTCAGACAACTTTTTGATTATTTCTTCAGGACCAGATCCAAGCATTATAGCCTGAAAACTTTTATCTGATAAATCTAATAGTTTTTTAATACTACCCTCAAATGTAGGATTAGGAATTCTTGTTGCTAATGTAACATGTGCCCAATTTTTCCCTTTTACACCGCCAGTAATTTCATCATCAAATAAACCACCCTTTCGTGATGTTAGATTTTTTCCCTTTAGAAGCTCACCAGGATCATCAATTTCACCATTACTTAATTTCAAGAGTTCCTTATCGGTCATTGGGAATATACGAAGATCATTTCCATTTTTATCTACATTAATCCCCATACCTTTTAAGTACGTGGTTAATTTATCAAAAACAAAGTTTCTCTCAGGCTTACTTGGAGGAATGCCTAATGAAATATCTCTCCAATAATCTTCATTTTTTCGTCCTTTAATCTCAGTCATTTCACGAAGGTTTGCCTTGGCACCATGTGCAAGATACGCGTAAGTATCCAATACCCCAATACTTTGTGCTCCCTTTCCGGCTGGCTCTTGATCAACATCATAATTTCCATAATTATGAGCACTATTCTTTTTACTTACAACGTGTCTTAATTTTAGAAAATATTGATTACCAACAAATATTGGTTTTTCAAAGGCTTTTCCAGTTTTACCATCATAAAGGGTTTCATTAGGCTCAATTCCAGCTTTTGTAAGTTCTGCTAATAACTTCTTAGAGACATCTCCGTTAGGATCATCAAAGTTATCAACGATATAAGGTTTATTTCTTTTTAAAGATAATTTTCCAGCGGCAGTTTCTAATAACTGCCCTACGTTCATACGTGATGGTACTCCATGTGCATTCAACATTACTTCAATTGGAGTTCCATCTGCTCTTGTTGGTGCCAATGCATCTGGAATAATTTTAGTAACGATGTATTTATTACCATACCTTCCAGACAGTTTATCGCCCTCTTTAAATGGATGAGTTGATTTAATATATACGTCAACATTTCTTCCGTTTGTTCGAACGTCTGTTACAATTCCAGGTTCTTCTTCATCCCAGGTTATAAGTTTTTTATTATATTGATTAAATGTAAATTTATGAAGTTTCTTTAATACCTTATCAGAATCATCCATTTCTTTTTCATTTAAATATACTATAAGGGCTTCACCTGGATTAAAAACTTCTCCAACTTTAGGAAGTCCCGAATCAGTTAATTTTTTAGCATTCTGGTTAGTTATTTCTTCGGGGAACCATGCTTTAAATTTCTTTAAATCGAAAACAGCAATCTTGGGACTGAAAAAATCATTTACACGATGAAGCATTGTGTGCGACATTTTTTTAGCGGCACCCTCTGTTATTACTGCACCATCCTCGAAATTGTATCCTTTATATGATAAGTATCCTACTGTTAAATTTTTACCTAAGGCCAATGTTCCATTTGGAACACAGTAGTTTGTCTCAGCCAATGGCTGACCACTTTTTACAATGTCTCCTATTTTAACAATAGGTGTGGAATCCAGGTATCCATCTTGATTTAATGGAAAATTTTTATAAAGTCCTATTTTCTCCTCTTTACCATCTACTAATACATGTATGTACTCATCTGTGATTCTAACTACTTTTCCTGTTCTAACAGATTCATTAGAACTTGGAGAAAGTTGTGGAGATAGATATGAACCCATATAAAACTCATATGTTGATTCTTGATCTCTCTTAGTTTGAACTAATGGCTCTTCTTTTTGATCTATAGGAAGAGCTTGTGTGATCATTCTTCCCCCCGTAGATGCTCTATTCCCTTGCACATTCGGTAAAAATGGAACAAGATTTGTTGCGTAGGAAAACATTGACTTAGGAGAACGCATCCAGTAGTCTATTTTATTTGCACTATATCGTAGTGTTTTTCCAGCTTTCATTACATTAACAATATCAGCGATAGGAGTTATTGTTTTCCCGTCTATTGTAAACTGATCAGGAAACCCAATTATAGATTCATAGAATTCCAATGGATCTAACCAAACTACCTCACCCTTTTTATTATACACAGGAGTAACGATGTCGTTTCCTCTTTTTCTTGTTTCGGATGCAAGACCTACGTTTACTCCAACTCTTAATGATTCTGGCGTAGATAAAGGATCAAGAAATCCTAAATGTGTGGGCTGCACATCACGAGTTTCCATCGTGATAGCGTGACTGGATTGAATACCACCAGCGCCCATCGGTGTAGTTTTTCGCCAGTCAGTTGCTATTGTAACTGGATTGGTTTGCGGGGGTGTAGATGATAGGTCTCCTACGGTAAAAAACTCTCTAATTGGTCTTGAAAAAAAGTTGGTAGGTAAAATATCTCTGATATTATCTCTATTTTCAAGATTTCGCTTAATCTTTGTTTCTAATAATTTTTTTGTCTTTCCAAAATGTTCTAATAATAAATCATCAACTGACAACATCTTTTTAAAAATAAGACTATCACGATCGTCTGGAGTTTCACTTCCTTTATTAATATTTAATAGTCTTGCAGATGCACTTAATAAGGCATCTCCATTTACAGTATCAAAGGCGTGACCTAATGTAATTTTTGTTATTTTAGGATCAAGTTGTGTACCAGCAAAATACTCCTGTAATCCTTTAATGACCTCATTATAGTCTTTGGTATCTTTATGAGATACTAGTTTATAAAAAGAAGTCATCTCGGATACTTCTGTTTTAAGAGAGTCTTTTCTATTTATATCTAATAGGCGTTGTCCCCATTGTTTTGTCATCTCTGACTCAGGAACCCCTAATAAATTTAAAATAGACCATAGATTATATTTATAATTTCTTCCCGTAGGAGTCACACTAAATATTTGGGATTGTGGGTCTAACTGCATATTAAAATTTATTCCTTTTGCCAGGTTAAACTCACTTTCCAGTTCTCCATTTTTCTTTATTCTAGAATAAACTCCGGATTTTCTACGTAGTTGATTTACGGTCTGATACTCATTTCCATCGATGATCGTAGTATATCTATTTGTCACCTTGGGAATCATTGCCAATTTTGCTTTTTTAACCTTACTTATGGTTCTACCAGTAGCAACATCTACTAATTCAATGTCACCAAATATTGGATAACTCCATGTTTTCCTAGAGACTTTTAGTTCTCTCTGTAAAGGAAAGTCTTGATCGTTTAACTCATCATCAGAGACTACGTTTGATATAATTAATTTTCGTCCCTTATGCTCAATTGGAAACGAATTGAATAACGCATTTATAACTGTATCTTTGATAATTTTATTTTGTTGTGACGGTTGGAAAATATTTTCCATGGAAATCTCCAAAAACTTGGTATAAGAAACCTGAGGCAGCATGCCTTTACTATTTTAGTTTAATATACTAAATATAGTTCATTAAATCAAGTAATATTTATGCCATTATCATTAGAAGCAAAAAGCAAAATTTTAAAGATTGTTCACGATACGGTAGATTTAGCAGCGATGCTAATGATTCCCGAAGTGACACAAAATAAGGAATGCATCGATGACTCCTCAGATACAGATTCTGGAGTTAAAGTCAAATCCGACACAACGACTTGAGTTTTTAATCGAGAATAAACTAATCGAACGAGTTACAATCACTCAGAAGTATAATTCTTTGGGATTTTTACAAAATCTGGAAATGGTTTTTTATCCCGCATTTAGGGATCGTCCAAGAGTAATAAAAATACTTCCTGATCATTTCGATAATATCGATGAACTTAACTCTCTTTTAAATAAAAAATTTAGAAAATGTATGAAATTTTTTAAATTAGAAAAACGTAGTGTAGAAGAAAAAGCCAAACAGCTGACATTGGAACTAACAAGTTAGATTTATGAGTAACAGCCATAGCCATTTAACTAAAGTGTGCTTCGCACTTGGAATTAAGTAAACGTAGTAGTAACATTCGAAAAGAATTGGCTTCGGAATTGGGACGACCTGTCGTCGAGAAATTCGCTACACATGCCCTCCCGGCTACGAACGCCCGCAAGAAACCAGGGGAGGTTTCTCACGGTCCTTCTTGCCGGGCTTGGCATGTTCCGCTCATTCTCGTCTCCAGTTCGTCTACAATTAAAGTAAGAAGATTCCTCAGCATTCTTTTGTATGGCTGTTACTTATTTTTAAACATGGTAATTTATGAATTTTTTTATAAAAGAGTTCTCACATTATAGTGACTTAACAAAAAATATAAAAGGTAATTACAAAACCTTCCCAATAGAAAAGAAATCCGGAAAATTACGATGGATAGATGCTCCCGGCATAGATTTAAAAAATGCACAATTGGAGATATTAACTAAATTTCTATATAGATTTAGTCCGCATCCGATGGCTACTGGGTTTATAAAAGGATTTGGAGTGCACGAGGGTGCAGCAAGGCACATCGGAGCAAAATTTGTAATTAACCTGGATCTTTCTAATTTCTTTACTTCAATAAAAAAAGATAGGGTGACTAAACTTATTCATCATCTTTTATTACGAACTACGGAAATAGATAATATAAAAAATATTGATATGAATGAGTTCAGAAAATTTAGGGATTTACTTGTTGCATTATGCACTTATAAAAATAGACTTCCGCAGGGAGCATGTACTAGTCCGGCAATTGCCAACTTAGTAGCAGAAAAATTAGATGAACAACTATATAATCTTGCCGAAGAGCATGATCTAATTTATTCACGATACGCGGACGATCTGTCGTTTAGTGGACTTGGTAATCCCGATTATTCAGTAATAAATTCAATAATGCAAATTATTGTAGAAAAAGGATTTAAAGTTAATAACAAGAAGACCTCTATTAAGACTTCTAATAAACGGATGGTTGTAACCGGTATTGTAATAAATAAAAAACTTGGAATACCAAAATATAAAAAGAAGGTATTTAGAGCAAAATTGTACAATTTATTAAAAAATGAAATTCCTGTTTCTAAAGAAGATTTACAAAAACTACGAGGATACGCAGAATGGATCAAAATTCTAAATCCTCAGGTAGGATTAACTTTCCTTCAACAGATAAGAAGGCTACAAGTAGTGTGATATACTTGTTATCTGAATGATTTTTAGATCAATGACAATCATGTGTACTTATACATTATATACATGATCTATAATCATTTAATCATAATTACAAAATGAAAGAGCTAAGCCGCGTACTTGCTTTTGCTGTATTAGCAGCAGTTGCAAACGTAGTAGCTATTTGGGCTACTGCAAAAGTACAAGAGGAAACAATGACAACAAAAACGGCCATATTAGCTACGTCAACATAACGGAGACACTATTACGGAAGATGGAACATTTTAAAATCTTGTTAGAAACTGGAAAAAAAAGAAGTGAAGAGCGTATATTATTTGTGCAAACACCTGATATAATTGGGGCAATGGATATTAGTAGAAAAATAAGAGATGCCACAATGAAAAGTATAACTCCTATAAGTGAGGAAACTTATTTCAAAGGTGTAGACAAAAAATATGACGAACGCCTAACCGAATAAAAAAGGAATGACCCCCTTTACCCAAAATAGTAAAACCATTATTTCATTAGATTTTGACAGAGAATCAACATGCGGGCAAAGATGCCCATATTGTTATGTTAATACGATGGAAAGAATTTATCCATCATATCTTGATAAAATAAAAAGAAATAGTGTGTGGGCAAAGGAAAACGGGAAACAATTTGCAAGTACTTTAAATGCAGATTATAGAAAACTGGAAACGTCAAAGTCACAAATATATAAAAGATTAAAAAAGTTACCTGTTAGAATATATGGTTCTGGAGATTTTATTCCTGAGCATGCTTGGTTTTTGATTGATTTGGAATTTAAATTCTTTATAATATCAAAAAACTTAACAAGACCAGAAACTAAAACTTACATAGCCAAACTTTTAACACTTGAAAATTTAACTACAATTTGTTTAAGTTTTGATAATCAAAATATTGGGAACTATAAAGGGGTATCAGGTTATTTTGGAAATCCAAAAATAAAGTTTTCTTATACAGGCATCGCTGATGATTACCTTGAAAAAACTACGTTAGGATTTAATTTTGACATCTTTTTCAATATAGATAAAAAGAAATCCGAACGGGAGAAATCAGCGTCAATACCACAAGCGTGCCCGTGTGATTCTGGGAAACTTGATCATAAAGAAAGTTGTAGTTATTGTTCAAAATGCTGGAAATAATTGTGGTATAAGATATTTGTAACTAAGCATATGTAAATCCAATTTACAGATTTTTTATTTTTAACTTGTATGTTTCGTACAAGGCACAACTTACCAGTACTAATAAACCGGTCCTCACGATGAAACGACACATCGTTTCGACCCGCTAATTATTAGTACTGGAGCTGACTGCAGTCATCGATCGGTCCTCCGCGCGCCGGGTGCCATGGATCCTTAGGGTCCCAACCTCCGCGGGTGCTAAGCGCTACCGCGGCGGGCCGGCATACGCCAGGTACCTGGGAGACCGGGGAGGCGTCGATTCCCTGCGCGTAGGTTTAGAGTGTAAATTGGTATTGAAAGAGAAAGGTATAGGGCCTTTCTCTTTTTTTTACATTAAGATTTTTCTTGTAAATTACAATTTATTTATGTAACTTATATAGTTAAATTTAACAATTAATCATAAATAAATTTTGAAAGAAAAAAAGAAACTTTTCGTATGGTGTGACTTTTTAGTACCTACTGGTTTTGGTCAGGTAGCAGATAATCTTTTGGACACGATGCACGAAGACTTTGATGTTACAATTTTAGGTATTAATTATCATGGGGATAAAAAGTATGATACTAGTAAATACTTTGTGTATCCTATATCTAAGGAAGACCCTCTGGGAACTAAAAAACTAGCATATTTGATAAAAAAAGATGAACCTGACATTTTATTTTTATTTCAAGACATCTTTCATATCAGTGACAACATTGAAGGAATTAAAAAAATTGTAAAACCATCTACAAAAATAGTAACATACTTCCCAGTAGATGGTGCCCCCTTCAGCAAGGCATGGGGGAATGTTTTTAGATTGGCTGATGTAAATATTACTTATTCTGATTGGGCTATAAGAACAATAGCAGAAACATTTCCAAAAGTAACAGGTCTACATAAATTATATCATGGAGTTAATACTAATATTTATAAACCATTAACCCTTGAGGAAATTAAAACAGTTAGAGCAAATTTTAAATGGACTAATAAGTTTACAGTTATAAATGTTAATAGATTTCAACCAAGAAAGTCAATTCCACATACTCTTCGCGCCTTTAACTTATTTGCTAAAGGATATAAAAAATGTAAATGTGGAAATGTGTATCCATATCATAAAAGTTATTGTGATTTAAATATGTGCGGCCCAGAGGACATTATAGAAAAAGAAAAACGGTACCGTACTGACGTTCTTTTATACTTGCACATGATGGCAAATGAGCCGTCGATGGGGCCTGGAAGGGTTAATACATTGCAGAATCATCTACTTAATACAGGATTTGAAGATGAGGATATCGCTGCTGGAATGTTGGGAATAAACGCGGCTAATATATATGCTGGACAGGTCCCCAATACATTTGTTAATGAATTATATAATGGGGCCAATATAAACATAAGTTCGTCATTGGGAGAAGGAAAATTATTAGAGGGAACATTAATATTAACTAGTGATGGGTATATATCAATAGAAAATGTAACCGACGAGACTTTAGTATTAAATGCCAAGGGTAAATTTACGAAAGTAAATAAAACCTTGGGAACTAAATTTACAGATCCGATGTACTCTATAAAATTAAGTAAATTTAGCGAACCCATTATTGCATCACATGATCATCCATTTCTTTTAGAAACTGGGGAGTACACTAAAGCAGAGGCTTTAAAAGTTGGAGATTATGTCTCTTTTGCAATACCAAAATATACTGAAGAGGCCATTACTATAGATTTAGCAAAATATGTTTCTGACTGTTTTGAAGTACAAGACAATTTTTTAGTAAGTAAAAAAACTACTGATAAAAAACAATTTGCAAGATTTCTTAAAGTAACTCCAGAATTGTGTAAATTTTTTGGACTTTATATTGCTGAAGGGTCAGCAGGAGCATCAGTACAATTTTGTTTTCATACTAGAGAAACAGAGTTACAACAATTTATAATTGACATTTACTCAAAATATTTTAATACTAATAACGATTATATTATTCCTAAGTTTGTACCGGATTACAGAGGAGGAAATTTTGGTAGTATTTATTTCGCAGGAGCAGCCTTAAAAAACTTTTTACAAGAGTCTTTCGGGCATAGTTCTAAAACAAAGAAGATTCCTGCATGGGCTAATAATTTGAGTGTTCAGTGCCGAAAGGCCCTACTCGAAGGTATCGTACTGGGAGACGGAAATACTGATAATCACAGACATAAGATAAGAATTACTACAAGTTCCCCTTTGCTTGCCTATGGGATAAGAGATCTTTATCTATCTTTAGGTAAGGTACCGTCAATTTGTTTTCAAAGTAATCAACTTGGATATGGCAATGGATTTGTTTACAAAATCGATTTATATGAAGATAGAAATGGTGATGAGTCTTTAGGACAATTTACTAAAACATACAAAATTCGTGAAGATTATGTAGATTTAAAAGTTTTAAGTATTATATTGATTGAGCCCAAAGGAATTGGATATGATTTAGAAGTTCCTGATGGAGAATCCTACACAATCGCCCAATGTACTGTGCATAACTGTGGTTTAAGCTTAATAGAGTCAATGGCCGCTGGAACTCCAAGCATTGCACCAAAAAACTCTGCAATTCCAGAAATGTTGGGAGAAACCGGACATCTTATTCCTAATTCAGCTCTTTTAAATCAGGCAATGGATTCTGGGCACATGCGGCCTATCGTAGATGTTTGGGAAATGGTTCAAGCATTAGAAATTGAATATCAAAAGTGGAAAACACTGGGAGTTGAAAAAACTATAGATCAAACATGCATAGATAGAGTTAATAGACATTTTTTGTGGGCTGATAAAGTAAGATTTCTAAAAGATATTTTTCATCAGCAATTAAATGATTAAAACAAAAAGGCAGATAAACTCTGCCTTTTTTATTATAATTTCTCATACCAAATAGTAGTAATAGGAATTGAATGCTCTCTTCCTCCATATACAAATTCTTCTTTAATAATTGTTACGTCTGGATCATTTAATAACTTTTCATATAAAAGTTTCTCATTGTCATCATCGAGACGAAACATCTCGACTTTACGAATTCCATTAAAAGGTGTGAATGCTGCACTCATTTTTTATCTCCGATGGTTGTTGTATCCTCCGGATCAAATTCCAGTTCTTTCCAAATAGCATCTGATGCAACTTTTTCTAATTCTTTATCTTCTTCCAAAGATATTTTTCTAAGAGCGCCTGTTTCTTTATTTTGAAAGACGCGGTATGTTCCGTATTTTTCTATCATGGATTACCTCTTGTTTGTCCTTTTGTTTTTTCAGACTTTGAACTCTTCACAGGTTTTTGTTCCTGTTCTTGTCCTTGTTCTTGCGCCGCATACTGGGCTTCCATCGATTGCTGTGCCATCATACTCTGCATCCGCTTAATAACTAAAGTATAAGTAGTCGGCATTTTCTTAGAAAGAACTGCCAATCTCTTGGCTTGTTCAATTGCAGTAAGAGACATTAATTCCAATGCAAATTTTTCAATTATTTTCATTGGTTCATCCGGAAGCCCGATGTTCTCTCTGGCGAGTTCTTCTTGAAATAACTCAGATTGAATCTTTATTTCCTCTTGTGCTGCAGCAACTTTAGCTCGCATTTGATACTTCGCTTGAACAACCATCGCCTGCCCCTGCGCTTCTGCTTCGGCAACTAACCCCTCTACCCGTTCCTCTAATGACGATAATCTGGTCTTCTTTAAAGCGTCTTGTTCCTCATTATACTGTAATCCGAATTCATCTAATAATGTAGCATCCGAGATTTTTTCACGAACAGCCATTTCCAACATTTGTTGTTTACTGTTAGTGTCATCGGCCATTCGAAATTTCTGGAACTTTACTTCTACTGGAGGATACTTTAGTAAAGATACTAATTTTTCAATAATGAAATAATTAACGCACTCTAATAGTAATTCTCTATATGTTAAAAAGTGGTTTTCAACAATTCTTAATGACACACTAGAACCGGTCCAAGTGGAGCCGCCTTTTATAAATTCAAGAGGAACCCCCAGGCTATTAATGATTGATTCCTCAATAAACTTCATTTCTGGAGTTAATAATAATGCTCTAGCATTTCCACCAAGTTCCTGATATCCAATTGGTATGGGAAATACGCCGATGTGGTTTGGATCAGATTTCCACTTCTTAATTTGTTCTTCCATCTGACCTTTCCACTTGCCCAGGTTCATCTGCGTGTTTTTATTACACTTAGCTAATGTCAGGTATGAATGCGTTTCGTCATCTACTTCTATACTTAATACCATTCTTTCTTTTATAGTTTTAATCGAGGATACTTTTGTATAAACAAAATTATCTTTAAAAAAGAAAGTATTATTTTCATTTTTATTTTTGTAATCGACAGATTTCGTTGTGAGTGACAGCATCTTTGCCAGATTTTCAGCATCTTTACCTGTTATATCGTTTACCCAACAAGGCTTGGAGTTCAAGTATTTTCGGGTGTAGCGCCCTATTGAGGCGCAATACCCTAAAGAAAGCAAGTACTCCCATATAAAATACGAAAGATCTAGATTTGAAAGTGAGATGCTAAGTTTTGGATATGAATAATTTCCATGATTTGTCACATATCGAAAACAACCATCTCCTTCGTAAATACCACGTAATAAAGCAATAAGTTGTTCTTTATCTAATTTTTCTCTAAAATATGTGAGATGTTTCCTATCACTATGGTTTCCAACTAGTGTTTCAAGTAGGTATTTTAATTTTATGGAACACTTAGTTATTTGGGTAGTTTCCCCTTTTGTTATTATTTGAGCTTCTTTACAATTTGGAGCAAGTGCATCTAAATAATCTGCTACAAAACTATGTAATTCAATTTCCTTACTATTAAACGTAAATGTAATTCTTCCAGTCTTATGAAGATATCCTTCTGCTAAAAATAAACCTAAAAATCTAAAAAAAGTTGTATCGGTATTGATGACCTCTATAGTGTCTGAGGCACTAGGTCCAAAAGAAACCTTTTTTAATACCTCCTTAATATCAATAGTTTTTATACTGTCAACATTATCTTTTAATTGAGGAATCGGGTATGCAAGATAATCTGTTAAACATAGTTCTTTTGCTTCTTTCCACCCATGCTCTTTTTTTTCTTCATTCCAAACTCTAAAAGGATGCACGGAGTTTACTCTAACTGGGAAAGCGGGTTGTTTGCAGGTTTGCACTTTCAACATGAAATCCCAGTTCTCTATTTCTCGTAATTTCCAGTTTGTAACTTTTGTTTCTTGTCTATTATAGGTGTATAAGCGATCACTCTCAAAATCTATAGTTTGTAATTCTTTAATCCCCGTATTCGTTAATACTAACGTATCCGGGCTCATAGAATATGGATCCAAAGTTGTTGTATTAGCCGGAAATATACTTTTCTTTGGTACAACGTGTTCGTGAGATATAGCCTCATTTCCGCGTTTCAATGTTTGTAAATAGTAAATTTCTTTCAATGCAGGAAGAATAAGCGGCTTTCCCCAACCCATATCATCTTCGGCAAGAGTTGGACGCTTAAAATGGAATAGATTATTTTCATCCAATCTTATGGACTTTTGTGTTCGTAATGATTCCAGAAATACTGCTGGGATCTCTTTTAATAGAACTTTGTCTCCCTTTAATAAGGCAGATTTTATTTTTGTCGGGATTGAATAATAGTATATTGATGTCCCAGTAAGTGGATTATAGTCAATGTCAATGTTTTCTGGTGACCATCTTATTAATTTAAAATTATCGATGCTTTTTACATATTGATCATCAATCGTAAACTCTAATCCACCTTGTTTGCATGATGGGCATGTACCTATTAATTTAAAATTCTTTAATCCCAATACTTGAAAATCATCATATGGTAAAGATAATTTACAACTAGGACATGCTAAAAATCTTTTAGGACGAAGATACGTTGATATAAAACAATTTCCATAGGTAAAATAGTCTAACCCAATTTCAATAAGAAAACTTTTAAGTTTTAATTTCCTATTAAAAGCAAAAAGATACTTCTCACGTGTTTCTTTAGAAACTGTTGTGCTAAATAATAAATCAGTAATAGGATACTCAGTTAATTTTGTAATAACATTTCTTAAAAAACCACTTGTATAAAAAAACGTTTTACAATACTTAAATAACGTTTTAATATTTTTTGGAACATAATTATTTGACAAATCAAAGAATGGGTTAGGATACTTTACAACTCCTGTTGCAGAAACCAAATCCTCTTGATTTAACATCGTTACTGGCATGCTTTATTACCCTTTGTTAGTATTTAAATACTCTTGTATTTTTAAATATCTTACAGCCTGAATTCCAAAAAAATCTTCTTCTAAAGGAAATGGACCATAAATGGCACGTTTTACTATTTCATCATAAAAAATATTTTCAATTGGTAACTTTGGATGATAGAAATAACAACCGTTATCATTAAAAATATACTTGATATACATTAACACTTCCCATGCTAATTCTACGTCGGGATGAAGTCTGAAAATAATATCCAATGCTCTCCAGATATACTCAGGCTCAGAGCCTTCCATTTCAAAAACATTGGGACTAATTCCGTTTAATGCAGAAACTGCATTTTCAAAAACATCCATATCTTCATATGCGGCACGTGTTTCTATTAATACTTTAATGACTTGAATTTGTTCAGCATCCATATCAGTCATAAACGGATATAGCTGTCGAATTGTTTCTGGTTCTAGGTCTGGTATATCAAATAGTTCTTTCATTAGTAACCTTTGTTTTAATGATTTTAGCTAGTCGCTCTGATAACAATCGATAATGCTCTCTGTTCTCAAGATGTTTTACAAAGACCTCATAATCCCGAGGGTCCATACCACCTCGTTGCATTCTTCTAACTTGGTTCTGAGCGTATCCCGCCCTACCTCTAAAAACTTTTAAAAGACCATTTAGCCCCTTTATTGAAATAGCAGTTTTTTCCACTATTCTCCCTCTAATACTGCATCTGCGTAACACCCACGAGCGACTGCAGTAAGAGGCTCGTCTGTTAATTTAATTTCACTTATTTTTAATGGAAACTGTTTTTGTTGGAACTGATCTTTAAATACTTCGATGAATCCGTTTACCATTGAGGTACCACCAGCAATTACTATTGGAACATCATTGGAGAAATTAGGCATTTCTCGAGATTCAAATTGACGTGCAATATTAGCCAAAATATATCTGATAAGGGCCTCGTAATAACTTTTTACCGCTTGTTGCTCTCTTGTTCTTTCCACAGTCGACTTTGGGTCAATAGTATAATTTCCTAATTCTTTTATATATTGTGCCTGTGCCTTAGGAATACCACAATCTCTTGAAACATTTTCGTCAATCCAATCTCCACCCTTGGCAATACTAAATTGAAGGGCGCTCATTCCAAGAAATGAAATTGCTACATTGCACATTCCGGCACCCATGCTTATTGAAATACCCGTGAGCATTGCCTCTTTAAGTCCCTCATTACCTAGGGCAACGGCCTCATTTATAGGATGTGCAGTGTAACCAAAACTTTCGATGATGCTCTTTAATACATCAGAATGGTACTCGGTACCCTGTTCTTGGTCTATCGGAGTTCCTGGAATACAATATACAACCAATTCTCCTGGAGTCTCAGGTTCTTCAAGAAGTCCTCCAATTATTAATCTTAATATTGGGAATGCATCTTGCTCAAGTGGATTTAAAACTCCATGCGCCATCGGCCTTTTTAGCTCAGTTGTTCCAAAAACTTGCGCGTATTCAAACGCCTTTCTTCCAACGATGTGAAGTCTATTATCAACTTCTACAAATGGAACACCTAATACTTTTAATTGTTTTTTAGTAGTAAGTCTTTGGTCAATTGTTAAAAATGCATTACGTTGTAACCTAGTTCCTTTTGAATCAACTACACAAAAATTTCCAGTTCCGCAATCTAATCCTTTTGCCATAATTTTATTTGGTTAATTTTTCTCCAGATAATGAAATCTCCCCAACTTTTGCAGAATTCCACTTAGGAATATTTTTTGTGTCTATACTAAGTTCAGGAGAATTTTGTGATATTTTAGAAACCTCATTAATCTGCGGCAGTCCTCCAGAAATACTTAAGTTTATCTTAATTGCATTTTCAGGAATACTAACTGATATACTTTTATTTGCTACTACAATAATGAGCACAACAACTGCTAGTATTGCGGCCCATGTCTCAATTTTATAACTCGTAATCAATCCAAAAAATATTGAAGATCCTGCCGCTATCACTAATAAACTAATGATGGTAATTACTAAAATTGTAATAATTGAATTTGTCATTTTATAAGAGAAAGCACTTCCTGTTTTACAGGTTTTGGTAGAGAATTAAAAACTGCCAGTCCATCTTTACCTTTTAATTCCTTAATTGCACTATTTCCTATTACGGCAGTAAGATCGGCGTTAGGAATAGATTTTAATTTTCCAAGAGTAACTACATTACCATCAAAAGTAACACCTGCTTCTTTTTTGATGCCAAAGGTAGAAATCATCGGATCTTCCAGGCCTCTTCCATAATTAACAGCAATTCCAGATTTATTATCTAATACTGCTAAAACCGCTGCTGTTTTTTCAGTTCCGATTTCCTTGGATCTTTTTAATAGATCAAGATACAGCTCTTTAAAATCTAATTGAGACTCTTTTAGGAATGATACTCTGGATGTTATATGATACTGAAATTCATCATTAAAAACATCGGGGCGCAAAATTGCATATTTTTCTATAGAAGGATATTTATCAAAAGAAATCTTTCGTTGTTCGCCAACCTTTAATAAATTTTCAATATATTCTTTCTTTGTTTCCAACGAAAAAATATTATTATTTCTATCAAAGTATTCGGCAGCTTTAATAATTTCTTCCTTATTATTTATAGGATATTTTTTTTCAGATGGTAATGCAAAAATTTGTTGTTCATATTTTGCAATTTTTGTTACAAATGCGGCTTCATCAATTTCTCTAATGTCGACTATGTTCTTTACAAATTTCTTAGAAGCTGTTTTTTCCAAAGACTCTGGAATATTAATTCCAAACTTTTTTGCGGCGCATGTTAAATTGGCGGAAGCCACTTTAACTACTTCATCTGGCATTACGGCCATGTTACTTGCTAATAAATTAATATTGATTTCGGTTATCCCAGGCTCATTCATTGCAAACTTATTAAAAGTGCCTAATGTGGGGTGCCATAATACTACACCAAAATCCCTCTCCGGCATGTCAATCGTTTCTTCCATAGAAGGAATATACGCTTTTTTAGCATCTTCCGATAAGGACTCAACTGTACTAGCAAGTTTTTCTAATTTATCATTTATAATATAATCCACAACATCAAGTGTTGCACTTATAATACTGTTCATTGTTATTCTCCACTTAACTCTTTTTATATTCCTGAATAAATGAGTATAATCTAGTTCCTGGACAATCTAATTTTCCAAAATCACAATGCCCAAAAATATTTAATTTAGTTATTTTTAATCCTTCCAAGTTATCTTTAGTAATAGCATCTAATAGATTTCCAAGACTTTTTATTTGTTTTTCTGTTGGTTTTTCTGTTCCTTTATAGTCAACTGCATCAAAATTACCCATGACTAATATTCCTATTGAGGCTGTATTTTGTCCGGTGCAATGCCAAACGATGTGAGTTACTTTATTTGTTTTATAAATAGTGCCATCTTTTTCAATTACAAAATGATAGCAAATATGCGGGGCTCCAGTGGCACTGATGTGATTATCCTCTGCTGGAGTAATATGATACTTATTTACTGCTTGCATCGTTCCTTTAGAAAGGGTTTGATGTACTATAATCTTATTAATCACAGATAAAGTACGAGTACCCCAACGCTTAGTAGGGTGCCAAGGTAGAGTGTCAACTACATCAGTAACTTCCAAGACTTTAACTTCAGGAATACACACTGGACCAGAAATAATTGGTACAACAGGAGGGTTAAAAAATTTAGATAACCAATTTAAACACATGATACTACCTCAGAAAAAAATACATTATTGATAGTGATGCCCCAGTTGTTCCATATCCCACTCCTACGGCAGTTTTATTATATCCAGCAAAAATTTGTCCAGAAATATCGCGTCCTAGTGAAGTTACCTGTGATCCCAGTAAATACTTAGAAGTGCTAGTATTATATTTTTTATAACGGGTATCTAAACTAGCAATTTTTATATTTCCACTACTCGTAGTTACATATGTTTCCCAAAATCCTGCTTTATTTTCTGTTGCTATAATCTCTAATGCTAGTTTTGCAGATAAAGTATTAAATGATATAAACCATGGTGGTTCTTTCATAAAAACACCTTCGATATAAAAAGGTTCTTTTTCAACCTTAAATTCTCTAACAGTGGACATTGCTCCCGAACTATCAACGCTAGAACTATCAACAGTGCTTAATTTTTTAATACTATCCTGTAAGGCGATAATAACTTTGTTATATGATATCAGTTGTTTTGACTTCTTTAAATATTTTTCATTTAACATAGAATTTTCTAAACGAATCTTATCAACTAATAAAGTTAATTTTTTCACAGAAACTGAATCTATTACAATTACAGTATCTACTTGAGCCATTTGATTTTGCAGGTGCATTACTTCCTGATTAATCTTATGAAGTTTTATTACATGAAAAATACTGCCTGCTACCAAGGCAGCAGACAGTAGTGTGATGCATATTAAACTAAACGACTTCATCTGTATCTGCAAGTTTTATTACTTCACGTAATGCGGCGAGTTTACCCCGTGTAAAGTCGTGAACTTCTTTGGTTTGTTTAATTGCTTCTGTTAATCTTTCGATTTGTTCTTTCCATTGTTGAACTTGTGCTTCTCTGCCTTTTTGTTCTTCTTCAAGAGAAAGTAATGTTTCTTTAATTTTATCAATATTCATATTTTTATTATTTGGTTAAAAGTACATTAAAATATAACTAATTTTTTAATTAAAAGCAACAATTAATTGCCTAGAAGGCCAACTGCAATTAGATCGTCAATTAATCCTTTTACAACATTTTTTAGTGCGTCAAAATCGCTACCTACTGCAGCAAGGTTTCTACTTGCGGATAATCCAGTTCCAGTTGTACTGTAACCTGTTTTTCTAGTGGTTGGTGTAGCGCCGTAGAATCCAACATTAGTTCCTGCATGTGCTAAATCACCGTTCCAACTTGTTGTTCCGGTAACATTAAACACGCCGGAGCATGTTAGATTACCACAAACTGTTAGATTATCATTTATGATTACATCTCCCTCATCGAAGTATCCGGCGTAAGCGTGGCCCGTCCCGTTGGTAGAGGCACTTGCAAATAATCCGATTGCATTATCATTTGATGCCACTGTTGTAACTGTTTCCGTAGGTCCTGTAATTGTATTAGAAATTGTAGCTAAAGCTTTTATTCCGATTCTGTCATATACAGCCCCTGTTCTATCTCCAAAGGTTTCAGTCCATGCTAATACCGAAGTAGATTCCCCGGCGTAACTACCCATATTTTGTGCTGTAAGTCCAAATTGTCTATCCTTACGATGTTTAATAGAAACATCATATGGGGTGATGCCAACAAGATTTGTATTATTAGCAATACTATCGGACACAATTATAACTGGACAATAAGTCTGTGTTCCAACTGGTTGATCTAATGGATAATCTGAACCATATAATCCTATTCCAGGGTGACTTCCAAACAAATTATCGTCAATTTTTATTATTTGTGCACCTTGCTCATTATACCAGTATAAATTTCCTTCTGCACCAGTAAGTTCAATGTGTTGTCCAACAGGGTTCCCAAATATTCCTGATCCAGTAATATTAAAATCGCCTGCTGTAAGTTCACCTGTAACAGTAACATCTGTATTAAAAGAAACTACGCCACTTGCAGTTATATCGCTTACATCCAAGTCAACAAGAGTTGCAAGACCAGTTACATTTAAATCAGTTACATTATCAGTAGTAATATACGCAGTTGAAATTCTTGTATCAGCAGTAGTTACTTTTAATACATTTCCGATATCTAAGCTACTTGCACTAATTGCGGATGTTACTAATGTAGACAAACTTGCATCCAGTATTCCTGTAATTGTAACATTGCCTGCAGATAAATCAGTTATGTCTACTGTAGGAAGCGAATTCATTGTATGAAATGTTTGGTATACTCCTTGTGACCCGGCTACTGTAAGTGCATTTGCCGAGTATATTAATGATATTCCAGATGTAACAGTATCAGTAGAAAATGATAATTGACTGGATTGATCACTATAAATTCTTAGACTATTTAGTACCCTTAAATAATCTGGATAAGTCTTTACGTTTGCAAGTGCTCCTGACCCGAATGCGGTACCTCCAATTGTAACTACTCCGTCTGAAGTCACCCCTGCCAAGAAGCCTGATCCCTCAGTATTTACATCTAAGCTATTTTTGGGCCATCTAATTGTATTGGCTTTAAGAACACTGGACACTACTGATGTGGTTGAGGACATCGTGCCCATTTCAATAATTCCGCCCACTGTTAGTGCACCAGTAGTAATACTATCAAATGTTGCATCACTAACAGTCAAGTCCCCGTCTATAACTACGTCCGATGTAGAATGAATAGTACCGTCTACATCAAGCTGATACACTGGTCTTGTAACACCATTTATTCCAATTCTACCAGATGGGTCAATTACAAATCTATATTCTTGCTCATTATAATCATAGATTCCGAACATTCCTCTTCCACCCGATGTATACTCTGGAATTGTTCCAACTACAATATCATACCGTCTTTGTCCGGACCCCGTAGCTTGCAATTTGAGAGCGGCATTATGCTCGGCCTTTGTAATATAAATTCCGCCATTTACCACCGTTACCCGGTCAAGCGCAGATACTGGATTAGTTAAATAAGTCCCACTGATATCATTTATAATTACATTTCCTGATGCGTCAAACGCCAGATAATTTTTAGAAAATTCCAGGTCTCTATCAATGCGCATCGAGTTCGTAGCAGCGTCTACTGCTAATACAAATGTATTAGGGTTTGTTGTTCCATCACTAAATGTAATTGCAGATTTATATGCACCACCAGTGCCTGGAGTTTCTAACTTAAGTCTTGGCCCCAGCGGATTTTTAATAATTAAATCAGTTCCAGCGGCGATAGCGCCAACAACCACTTGAGATGCAGAAACATCCACGCTAAAACTATCTGAGACATTTAAATCATCACTAAGGTTTGTTAAACCCGTTACCCCAATGTCTCCTCCTACGTTAATATCCGCCGTAACTTCTAATTCTTTTGCATTTACTGTATCACTAAAGACAGCAGCACCCGTTACTCGTGCGGTTCCCGATACATCTAATGTGTATAATGGTGTGTCTTGGAGTAATCCTAACCTACCTGGGTATGCCCAAGTCATTGTAGCCCAGGTTTTAATTTCAGTTGCTGGATCTGCAGTAAGACAAACTCTTTGAGCGATAGAACCAAGAGTATCATTTTGAATATACATTACAGTAGAGTAACTATCTTTAAATCCTATTAATGCTAATCTGTCTGAATACTCACTAAAAGCAGCCTCGGTGCCTTTATAAAAATCTATGTATCCTACATACTCCGAAGTTAGTGTTGCGTCACTGTCATGAAGTCTTATAATGGGATCTGAATCCTTAATATGCATAGCCACCGTAGGGGTACTTGTTCCCTTTCCCAGTCTTTCGTTGACTTGATCAACTTTAAATACTGGAGTTGTACTTGAGTCTCCAGTAACTATAAGATCTCCATCAATTTCAACAGCACCACCAATTTTATAATCTCCTATTGAATCGCGGTCTTTTAATAAAATTTTTGAATCATCAATAATTGAAGAACTTAAAATAAATCTATTATATTTTCTAATATCAAGAACACCATTTACAGAAGATACTCCGTCAATGATAAAAGTAGTGGTATCAAATATTGTTGAACTTGTACTTGTTTTTACAATTGCAATACCAATTTCATTACTTGTTAAAAGATCTGGATATATTTTTTCAAGGTCAATTCCAGCCGAGTAATTTGCAGTAATATCCAATACTCCAACAGACACACTGTCTGTCTTTTTAGTCATTTTATCGGTATATGGCTCGCTTCCTGTTTTATCAAAAAGAAAGGCGTTCATAGTAGTAACTGGTTCTGATCCAACCTCTGAATATATTAGTTTAACCAAATAATATTTTGAGGTAGACATGTTATATATTGGGTCTACTCTGGAATCAGCATCGGTAACTCCCGTGTATGCAATGTAATCTTTTCCTTGGGTTACTGCATGGCCTCCTGCGATTGTCCAACCCCCATACCCAGTTGTTAATTGAAGTAATAAGGAGGTATCAGCAGAAGAGGTTGCTCCGTTCACAGTGTTCAAAATAATTCCGTAAGAGTACTGTTTATCAACTAAATTTGTTAATGCATCAATACGATTACTGATATTCAACTCTGTTTGATCTTGTAAATTTTCAAAAATTGTTTCTAATTTTTGAATTGACCCTGACGGGACTTTTATTCTATTCATTATATGCTCCTAATTAAGCCGGGAATTTGCTTCCTGGACAAATCCATTCTAGTGTTACACCGCGTATTTTATAAGAAGTGCCTCCGTCCAAATAAGATGGCACAGACCAGGTAATACTCATAGTTTCCATTATGGTGGCAATTGGCACTATTGCAGTTATAGTACCACTTAGGGCTCCATACCTTATAAATCCGTCCCCATTAACATCTAATTGCCATGCATGGGTGTAGGCCACCGTGGGACTTGCAGTTCCAAAAGTAGTTACTACCGTTATTTGTCGCGCCCCGTCTCTAGATATTGACGCCATTACAATGTCATACTGATACGTAAGTCTATATAAACCTTCTAATGGAATACTTACTGTTTTTACTACTGTACCTAAGGCCCCAAACATATCAGCTATTCCTACTTCTGCTCCTGCTAAATCCTCCGCATAAACTAAGAAGGGAACAGGGCACCATCTAGGAGTTGTCCATTGATTATCAGCTTGTTTTGTATAACCCGCCTTATGATAAGAACCTGCATTAAATGTGTCAGCATAAACATATCCTCCTGTTCCGCCACCGGCTAATACTAGGCGGGAAGCAGCTGCGTTTGCTGGGTCTGGCCCAACTGCAATTGACCCTAAAGTAACATTACCGGCACTATTCATGGCTTGGACTAAGTTTTGTAAAGACACATTATTCGCGGCTGTTGCTTTAAAGGCGGGCACATTGTCGGGTAAATTATTTACGGCAATTGTCTTTCCTGCAGTAATTCCACCGCCGGTGCTTATCGAAGTGTAATCCCCCTCTCCTTGAGTAATTTCTAATTTTGGACCAGTAAATTTTGTTGTAGATGTTATGGTACCTGCAGTGAGAGTGTCACTTAAAATAGCTCCAGCTACTGCAAGATCATATAATGGGTCTGGGTCTTTTTGTATGCCTATGTTGCCCATGTGGTCTATAGCGATCGCTGGTGTTGCCCATGTTAGTGCTCCATCTTTGGTCCCTGCTGGGGCGGTTCTTATCTTAAGATAACCGCCAGCACCGACAGAGTCAAATCCAATTTGTGCTGCTCCAACATAAGATCCAGCAACGGTATGCCCGTATTTCCATGCAGTAGAGTAATATGAATTTAAATTAACCCAAGTTTGTGCGTCTACTTTAAAAGTTATCGGGCGGGATGTTCCGTTAAAAATATTTAAAATTTCATATCCTGTATTTGAACTTCCTGGCATAATTGACATAACATCTGAATCAACATATAATGTAGTAGTTAAGTCATCAAATATGTCTGTCTCCCCTTGCTTTATTTCAAAGGCCTTAGATACTCCCGCTGCTGTACCTGCTATTTGTAAATATAAAGGATTTTGATTTGTAGTAGTAGACCCTACTTGAATATAATTTACTGAAGTATCCTCTATGAATTTAACATAATTGTCACTGGCATCATTATAAAATTTAACATCCCCCTTTACTCCCAAAAGCTCTGATCCACCCGCAGGGTAACTTACTCCTAAATTAAACAAACCTGCAGATGTAATTTGCCCTACTGCCGTACCTGCTAAATTTTTTATTGTAATTCCGCTAGTTACAGGTTGAAGTGCATCTATTTTAAGAGTTGTTCCTCCTAGGAAAGAGGTATCTCCAGAAACATTTAATGTTGTTAAAGTAGTTAATCCTGCAACAGTTAATGTGCCCGCCGTAGTAACATTTCCATTTGTTGCTAATACACTAAATTTATTATTTACTGTTGTATTGCCACTAAACGTCGCGAGTCCCGCGACATCTAGGGCCCCGGCCGCAGTTATCTTTCCAGATGCATATGTAGTTCCCGTAATATTTAAGGCATACGATGCATTTGCAGCCCCACCGATGCCGATTGTTTGATCCGAATGAACATCAAATACTTTTTGACCAGCAATAATAAATGCTATAGATCCAGAATCATCTATAATTTTAGCATTTGCCCCATGTACATAAATAGTGTCATCGTCAAAACCGAGTCCAGTTTCTATTTGAAAAGAGTATGCAGGGGCGTTGTTTGCAATACCTACTTTATTTCCAGTTGAAATTGTGATAGTACCAGACGAAGCATGGTTATCAATAAATATAATTGAATCATCAGTAGAGTCTCCAGTATCATGTTTTCCTATAAGCAGATCATCATCACTATTTCTTTTGATAAACCAATAATCGGTATCTACATCTTTAATAAGTTTTAGTGAGGTACCGGCAGTTCCTGAGTTTTTTAAAACTACTGATATTGGCGTAGCATTGTCAGTTCCAGCAATATTAACATACTCAGATACTAATGATGCATGTGCACCAATTGAAATCCCTGATCTCATTAATGCATAACCATTTACATCTAAAGTGTATCCAGTTGTTACCGCAGTATCATTAATGGTTAATGTTTGATCACCATCATCATGATTTAATACAGTATCCTGGGGATGAGATATATAAACATCACTACCAATTACTTCTGTCTCAATTCCATTGTCTCCAAGAATTCCAATAATTGTTAATGTTGCTGCGTTTACCTCTATGTCTAAATTACTAGTATCACAAGTTATATTAAATAACTCTTCAAAAATGTCTTCTCTGGAAATACTTATAATATTAGTTCCATCTAAATTATTAGATGTAATTGTTTTACTAAACAACTCCTTAACATTAGTAGTTCCAATTGGATCCCCGATGCCAGTTAAAAGTGTTGCAGTGTAATCTGCGGTAGTTTTTAGGTTAACAAACGTTTCATTAATCTTTAATCTTCCTGTATTAGGAGAATCATCTAACTCCACTTCATAAATTGCTGTAGCCATTTATTTTAAACTCCTTTTTATGATACTGTTGTTGAATATGAACATGTTATTGCATAGGTCTCAGCTGTATATGCTGAACCTCCGCTTCCAATAATTGCCGCAGTAGTTAGTCCAGAATATATATCTGGAGAATGATAAACTCCGTCATACTCTTCATTTATAGAGTATAATTCATAAAAAACTGGGCTAAAAACAATTCCCGGGGGAACCCAAACTGGAGCAAAGAGTTTTGTTCCATCCCAATACCCTCGTGGAGAAGTAATTGTTGCGGTAATACTAGTCATTAAATACAGTACAGGCTTCGTTAATTCTGGGGCCCATGTGCTATCGGGATAATAACTAAATGGTAAATCATTGTCCCCTATGTAAAAATCGTCTCCACTCCAACTAATAAATCTAAATTCATCTGGAATAGAATACACAGGTACTTGATTTAATCCTAAAACGGTATTATCTGAATCTTGGCATATAAGTTGAAATGTATACATAGTTTCAACTGGTGGGGTTGTTAATTCCCCCGAACAAATAACATGGGTTGTATTTAAAAGATCAGTAGTAAGATCCAATCCGTTTTGAGGAAGTATTACAGTATCATTTTCTCCTGTTCCAGTAACTGACGTAGTTGTATACTGACCAGAAATGGTTCTCACGCCTACGTGCGACCACTGATATGTTAAAATATCGTTTTCAGGATCAGTTATTAATGCTGATAAAATTGCAAGATCTTCTGGATTATAAAATTCCTTATTATTAACCCATCCAACAAATGTTGGGGGAAGATTAGTAAATCTTGCTCGTAACCCGGCTGGAATATAATTTTTTAAAAATTTATCAAAAAGAGTATCTTCATAACTATATTCATATAGTCTATTACTACGCCGCATTAATAGACTATGATATAGTTCTTCTGGATTTATAAAATCCCCATAATCCTCATAAACCAGCAACTCTATTCCTACATTTGCAATACGGGCATCTTGAATGTAATAATGAGTATCATCGTCAGTTATATGACTTGGAGTAAATACAATTTTTACTTTTTGTAACTCTACTTGATCTTTTATACTAGATACTTTTGTGTAGACTTTTAAGGTTTCTTGTTTTGTATCTGACGCGTCATATCCATATGCAACTTCATCTGTAGAGACTCCTTCTATATTTCCATAAAAAACTTTACCAGACTCACTTCTCCACGTTGTTACAACTCCAGAAGTTACCTCGTTAGAAAGAACTCCTCCAGTAGCATGAGTTGTTATATATGGTAGATGTTCAGAAAAAAATCTATTATAGATATTGAAAGTATAGGCTACTCCACGTTTTAAGTAACATGTGTCCATTAAGTAGTTCCTCTGGTTAGTTCATCACCAGTTTTAATTTTCAAAATATCTTCTCCAAAAGTTTCATATAATCTAAATTTATGATCGTTTATAGAATACACCTCTGTGAACATGTCGTATTCTGTTATTTGACCCTCTTTTAAAGTATTTCCAGAAACTAGTGCAAGATCTTCGATGTAATCAGTAGCATATGTGCCATCCGTTAGTATATCAAATTTAGTAACAGAGTCCCCTTGTTCAAATTGTAGGTTAAGTAAGGTTGATACTTTATAAGTATACTGGCCATCTGTTCCACTAATTGTAATATACTTATATTCTGTATCATTATCAATAGCAATTACAGTTCCTGTAATATAACTAAAAGCAAGTCCCATTAGAAACGCTAATGCTTTTTTAATATTAGACATAGTGGGAGGTTCGCGTAATACATTTACCAAACCATATGTCCAAAATACTAAATGCTTGGTATATGCCTGTCTCTGATTAAAATAGGTTTCAGAGTCTAAACCACTTAATAATGGGTAATATAAATTATAGTTTACAATATCAGAGGGAATGTCCAATCCCAATCCCGGCCAATAAATAGATGTAAGACTTGGAATTAAACATAATTCTTGTTTAGCTATAAATACCTCACTTATTTCATAGTTGGCATTTTTTGCATTATAAGAGATATAATCAGGTTGAATCCCTGATGAAATTGGTTTTATAAATTTTATTTTTCTTAAATCTTCTATCTCATAATCATCATTTTCATATAGAGTTTGTTCAGTACTTTGCCCACTTAACGTTGGAATAGTCATGTAATATAAATTAGTAGGAATTGTGAACACTCTTGCCCATATAGCCGTATTTTCCTCAGGAGGGGCAACTCCCGGAGTAAAGGACCCATCATCGGTAAATTCGTAAGTACCATTTTCTGTATAAGGTATTCCGGAGATAGTATATAAAAGACCAAAGTCTTCCTCAGTTCTACCATAAATACTATAAGTGGAAATTCCCGATACTAGATTCCAAGAAAAATAATTACTATTAGTCGCTAATGTTTCTGCTCCACTAATTAGTATAACAGAGGTAGATGGTGTGGTTTCTCCGTAGTCAGTTACCGATGTTACACTATAAAGATATTGTGTATTATCTGTCGAGTAGCTGTCATTATGTAAAGCAGACACAGTAGGACAATTATATACAATCTCCGTAACATTTTTGTCATCTCCGTCAAATATAACTTTATATTCTTGGTATTGATTTTCAATAAACCCTTGAGTGTAGTTTAGTAATTTTGCTAAATGATTTTGATATAAATCATAATATAACCCTCCTACACTTTCAATTAAAACTGTCCAATAATTTTTGATACGGGTTTTACCGTCTTCATCAAGATTTTTATAAAATGACCCTAATGAATCTAATAATAAATCTAAATCTACATTTACGGTTGGACTAAACATTATACTTGTTCCACCCCAATTAATTCGTCTTCATTTGTAAAAAATCCACCAACTGTATTATATGGAATTACATATGTTTGCCCCTCCATTATTTCAGAAGAGTATGTAAAGATAGTATTATAACTTCTAATTCTAATTACAATATCCAAATCAACATAGTTAGCACCGTTAGCATATAAAATATTTACGATATCAGATTTATCAAAAGTCCTACTATCTAATTCATTAAAGTATTCAATTAACTTTGTTTTCATTTGGTCAACACGGAGCCCTCCGGAGTACTCTAGTTTTTCTATATTAACAATGTGAACTGGCATTGCTTTAACAACAAGGTCTGCAGCAGGGTATCTATAATCAGAGTCAGTTAATAATGTGTTTATTAAATCTCCTTGTGACCAATATCTATACTCAACTTCTACCATTGCTCCGTCGATGTCATCACTATCAAAAATAATATCGTAATTAGCTGAAGAAGAATATGAATCCCCTTTATTATTATTAACTAATGTATAAGAACTTCTATCAAAAGGAACTTTAGATAAATATTCTCGTACTTCCACAATATCAACGATGTACCCTCTAAAAGCTGTAGTATTTGTATTTATTTTTCCATTTGCTACAGTAAGTACTGTAGTAGCTACTTTAAGATTTACAGGATCATGCACATATACATCAACAGTATTTCCGCGATGTATTCCGGTTGGTTGTGTATTGTCAATTTTTACGTAGTATGTTCGTAAACTATGGGAAGTATCATCCGGAAAATCTGGGCCACTATTTGTGGCAGATGCCGCAATTTGAACATACATGTCTTCATCCAAATAATCTGATAAAGGGGAAAGTGTATCGGAAATCTTTAAAGATTCAATGTTTATAATACCATCATCCAATGTACTTGTGTTTGTTCCAATAGTTTCCCATTCTTCAGTAGTTGTATTATATATCACGCATTGTACACTACTATGGCCACTTCCCTCTTCAGAAAATAAATAACTATCATAACCTACACCATAATAAGTAACTGTAAAAGAATCGGTTGTTTCCCAATCTGAAAGATCCATTTTAAATTTAAATAAATGCATCGGAAATGTTTCTATAAATGATCTAATAACCAAATCACCTACGGTCCACTCACAATTTTTTGTTTGAGACACACCAATTCCAAAATGATTAAGAGCGGAATCTATAACCTCAACTCCGTTACTTCTTGCTATTTTATCGCCAGACACTGGCACAAATGTAGGATATGTAGACCCACGGTATAAAACTCTATTAGCTTCTTCCGTCCCTGCCAATGTGGGCGCTTTCCAAGTATCAGTATATGATGTATTATAAATCCAACCTTCAAATCCTAAAGTTTCATATATTTTTAACACTATAGAATATGTAATATTTGGTTCAATCCATGCCTTATCTGCAGCTAAAAATTGGTTTCTCCCAGATGTTTGATCAAAAAATTGATCATGTCCGATCCAAACTTCTTCTTGTAAAACATCATTGTCTACAAGATACACATTATATTTCCAAAAGGCTCTATTTGCATTTAGATGTAAATTACCAACTAGGTTTGCAGCGACAGGGTCAATCCCGTCGTAATGTTCTTTAAATAAATCAATATCTGCTGCAGTATATGTTCCTTTGTCGATTCTTAATAAAAATTCTGGTTGTTTTCTCCAGGCCATTCCATATCCATCATGGGGGAGATACACCCCTGAATTTCTTAAAACAGTTATATAGCACATCTCTCCCCATTCAGTATTATCAGTTGTGCTCATGTCTAACTCTACATATATTCCAAGATGCTGGTCAATTTGACGATGAATAATCGGGGACATATTATTAAAATTTTCTGGTTGAATAAGATATAATAATTGATTATATGCTTCAACAGTAGTACCCTCAATATATGAGCCAGCAAGGTCCATTATTCCAGAAATAGTTGCCAACGGAACAATAATGGCTGGGTCTGGATCCGTAGGTGACTTAGTCGACCCTAAAATAAGATTATTTCCCTTTATACTTATTTCATCTGCGTAAAATAATTCTTGTGTAGGATTAATCCCATCATGCACACTCCAGTAATTAGTTGTCCCTGACGCCAATATTAAAGCTAAACTCGGTTGTACCCCGGTGGCAGCAAGGGTGTCTCCCCAATCTTCACGAATAATTGTGTCTTGTTCATAAATTGCATAATCACGATCCTCTGAAGAATAAACTCCTTGATACATGGCATCAGAAAATTCACTTTCCCAAGACGTTGGTGGTGGTACTTCGACATTAGCACTTTCGTCCATGTCATTAAATACCCCTACTAATGCAATATGTTGACTATCATATACTCCCTCGTGCTTTCCAGAGTATGTTAAATAAAAATCTTCTTCTACAAAATCAGCTATTGTGCCCTCTAAATTTGCAAGGTCTCTAATCATTAAAGTGTTTCCTGCACCAATAACCTCAGTTTTAATAACAGTGGGATATAGTTCTTTTATTTTAGAATCTATTGATTCTTTAGAGGCCAGACTTTTATTATACACAGAGGATTGAATTCTTTCAAAAAATGTTTGATTTCCCTCTTTTAAGACACCTGACGTAAATGGATCATTATTAATAATTTTTGCTGGAGTAGGAATTCCAACCGTACTGTCTATTGTAAATTGGGTATTTACTGGAAGATTATATTCATCCCCCGCTTCTTTTGCAATAATATAAACTTCCCCGGAGTCATAATAAGGATACTCCACAATATTATTTTCCATTTGTATTTTAGGAACATATATATTTGAAACAATTTCAAATTCTAAACCAGAACTGGTTTTCAACACTGTTTTTTTAGGAATATTAAGAGTTACTGCACGATTATAATAAAACTTTACATAACCAGCCGCTTTTGTTCCTGCACTTCGTGATTGTAAAAAGTTCAAGGCAACAGCATCCAGGTCCTCTTCTTCCATAAGAGTGGGATCAGTAATGCTCTGCATATCTAAAATTGTTTGGTGTTCCTCTTGATATTCTGTAAGTAAAGCTGCCAGTGGAAGAATTAATAAATCATAAAAGGCACTTCCTGGTTTTAGATCCGGTCTAGTTGCAACATCCGGATATAATTCTCTAATTCTACTTACTAAATATTCTTTTACATTTATGGCCATTATGTTGCTCCATTATAAGGGTAAACTTATTGTAGTTATTGTTTCGTCTTCAGTGTAAATATCCAATGTAATTTTCCACTGTCCAGTACTTATAATAAACTTGGCGGATCGCAATGAAATCTTTTGTAATTTTTCATTGTCTGTAAGAGTTGTTCCGGAGTCTTCTTCGGATTTTTGTCTTTTACGTATATCATCCTCTAATGTACGTATTGCCAAAACTAAAGATGTTCTCATTAAATCAGTTTCCGATGTAGATTGGGCACTTCCTGGAATTGCCGCAAAAGAAGAACCAACTGTTAAATCAAAAATATTACTACCTTTTAAGGTTAATATATTTTTTACGATGTTCTGAATTAAACTTTCGCGTCCTTGCATTATTGCCAAATGCTGATCGAAGGCATAAGTCATTAAACTTCCTACGTCCTCGTAGTCCCAATATACCAACTTTATATCTCTCGACACGGTATTACCCCTTTTTGATTATTGATGTAAATTCCAATAACATTTCGCTTTTCTTCTTTAATCCTACTATTGCCGCACTAATTCCTGCTTGTTGTTTTACACTAACACCTGCGGAAGAAAGAGCCTCTTGAACTCTTGACATTACACTCTCGTCATTACCACCATTACTAATGTATGATTTAACTGCACAACTTATGGCCCCAGTAGAAAAACTGGCAACGTCCAAAAATGAAGATAATCCTGACAAATCCCCATGTCTAATTTGATTTACTAAATTCTTTGCTACTTTACTATTTCCTGATTCAAGACCATTTAGTGAATTATCAATACTACGCTTTAATATATTAAAAGACGGAAGTTGCTGGGTTGCATTAATAAAATCCTCAACTAATATTTGTTCTTCTCTATCAAGACGGTACTGCTTATCTAAAAGAACTTTTATTGCCTTTAATCCTACCAATGTAGTTTTAGCAGCATTTGGTTCTAAGGCATTTAAGGCAAATACCGAGGCTTCACTAATTAAAGATAATAAATAAGTATTTGCTAATGTTAAAACTTGATCTCCGCTTTCTGGTGGAGTAGCCGTTTTTGTTTTAATAAATTCTTCAAGGGACAGCATCGCAATATCAATTTTTTCCATTGCCGATAGCATATCCACTGTATTTAAATTTGCTGTTTCTCCAAATCCCTTTATATACGCACCTGTATCAGACGTTGCTGTTTTTAAAATGGATTTTGCAGCTTCTAATTTTAAAATCCAAGATCCAAATTTTTTATTAATCACTGTCTGTGTAATTCCTGCATCTTTAGTACTTGTTGCTAAAGTGGCCTTCATATCTTCATATACATTAGCTAATAAGGTATCCGCTGGTTTGATAATAGTTTGTATAAGTCCACTATGAGTAGTAACAATGTCCATATATATAGGAACTAATAGTAAAGAGGTTTCATCTAATTGACATGCTTCCATTATCCTTTGCCAAGTAATTTCCTTGGTATCGGCGTTTGCAAACATCGCATATTGAGTATCTTCATTTGTGACCCCAAAATAATCTGGTATCTCTGAGGTACTGAATCTCTTAACTACATATGCCTCAATATATTTATTTTTTAATAACCAAATTGGCAGTCTATCCACAAGTATTTTAGAAGAACTACTTATAATGTAATTTACAGCAAATTTTCTAAGAAAGTCAGGTAATGCCGGAAGCATTTCAGAAATAGCACTAATATATGCATCTTGATCATTAGTAAATTTATTTTTTAACTCCGATGCAATATTTCTTATATAGGCAAACCAGTCAAGTCCATATTCAGTAAAAACTTTTTGATCCTTGCCCGTAATCTCTGGGATACGTGTTTGTAATAAATATTTTCTATGAAAATCTTTTAATAATTTACTTGTTACTTCAAACCCTGGAGTTAAATAAGATATTCCGGCATCAATATCAGTGATTGCATACTGAACGTTTTCTCCTGAAATATAATTAGCTCTTTTTAAATATTTTGTTGCTTCAATGTTTATAGTTCTTCTTGCCCTAGAAATATGAAAAAATGCTTTACGCATGTCTTTATAATATTTCCGAGTATACTCAATTGGGGATTTTGCCAAAACGTCAACCCAATGAGTTATAATATTTAATTCTCTAATTAAAATTCTTGCCAAATTTTGCCGTCTTATTAAATCTTCTCTAAGAGTACTGGCGGCATAGTATTTTAATATAATTGCCGCACCAGGAAGTGTTGCAAAAATCATCGATATGGCTCCCGATACAGCACCCAAAGCATTATCCAATAAAGCTTTTCCAACAAAATGATCAACAATCGCAACGGAAGCTCCCCCTAAAGCTTCCTCCAGTAATGCGGCAGTTACTACAAAAAAATTACCAAAAGTTTTATATGATAAATCATCAACTGTTTTTTTTACTTCATCCTGAAATTGTTCATTAATTTGAATAAGTTGGCCCTGGACCTTTTCATAATTACATGGATCACTGACGTCAATTCCAGCAGTTAATAAAGCTTGTTCTAATTTTTGTGATATAGCCATTATAATAGTTTATTCAGTTCAGCTGCAATTTCTTTTCCACGTTTATTAAATTCTTCTTCAGAAATTCTTAATAATTGTATAATTTCAGGTTTAGTTCTTACGGAAGTACCATACATTCCGAAAAGGTACTCCATAATTTTTTTATTTACAGGATCCATATCAAAATAAACAAAATCGTATATTTGCTTTTTTCGTGGATCTGGTTCATCATCACGAACATAACTATAAAAACCGCCAGCGTCGGGATCAGCTGATGGCATTTCCATGGATAAGTCTTTTCTAAGTTCTAATTGTAAACGTTCTATTTCCATTGGGGACACTTGCATTGCATCGGAGATTTCATAAATAGTTGGCTCTCTTCCCAGGCTCTCAGTTAAATTGCTATTTATAGTATGGTACTTTCCAATCATTAGTGCCCTAGGTTCCGGTATATGCCCAACATTTTGATAATTAGTTACAAACCTGCTCAACTTTTTTAAATTATTAATGAGGTGAGTATTTAGTTGTGCCTTATCTGGTTCATACGTATCAATAGCGTGCGACGCAAGTCTGTACCCCTCAAGTTCAATAGCAACAAACGGAATTGGAGCGGCTTTAAATTTATTAGCCTGGCTTCTTATAATCGGAGTAATTGATGACATCAATTCTTTTTTAGCAGAAGTATCACCCGCTTTGTATCTATTCCATAAATCCAGTTCTGTGTCTTTAAGTGCCATATATTACCCTAAGTTACTATTAGTTATTTTTATTAAACTACTATAATCTTGCATTATTGGGGAATCTATTGTATTTGACCCAACATCTTCTGTAGTTTCAACTGGCGCATAATTCTTTGCAAAGTCATTGGGCTCTATGTCATCATATGCCATAACATGATCAAGCACTATCCAAGACATCGTGAAAGTTGCCATTTTATCTGCTTGAGCATTATAAACTGACATAAGATTTAAAGGATATCCGTAGATATAATGAGTGCCAACTGTCAATAACGCCACAGAATTATTTTTGACTAACTGTGTGCCACGAAGAACGTGTTCATACATATGAATTAGGCTACTCTGCCAAAAAGCAGCACTTGAGTTACTGGATGAAATTGTTTGTTCATTGGGATTATCTTGTTGTTCGTCGATGCCTGCAACCGCCGTATTTACATAAGAGCCTGCTTTTGCACTTTTTGCAAAATTAGTTTCATTCATAGATTTTACGCTAGGAGCCTCAACGGTTACTCCTGAAAACTCATAAATTTTGACAGAATTACCAAAAAAAGAAACTACAGCTGATCCAAAAGTTTCCATAATTTGCACTTTTTCCTTTAATCCCATTGAAAGGCCTGTAAGAAAAAATTTATTAGTTTTATATTTAATATGCCAAGTATTTGAGGGAGTATGCCGTTCAATTACATATAATACTGCTCCCACTCTTTCTCGGTCACTGAGTAATGCATGAAGATTGTCTGGAACCTTTTTTTCATCATTTGACTTTGAATAACTCTTACTTAATTTTCCAGCGTAAGGATTTATTCTATAGCCGGTGTAAGATGCTTCTGGGAAATTTAAATTAACACTAATCCCTGTAGACTCAAGGCCGGATTTAATGGTACTATAATCCATTGCCTCAACGGCCCATTGTTGGGTATTTATATCATATACTTTTCTGCTTCCCATTATTTGTTCTCAATTACAGTTAAGTTACCAATAGTATTATATTTTTCAAATACTTTTTTTACATGGGCATATCTAGTTTTATTATACGGTTTAAATGTGTCAGATTCAAGACTTTCTTTTCCAGAACCATAACTAAGTTTGGAAATATCAGATGTGGCTTTTTCTAAAGTTATAATTCCTCCCTCTTCCTGCGATAACTCATACCGTAAAGATTTTAATTTTTTTTCTGCAGCGTCTGTATTAGTGCCATATAGTTCTTCTAATAAATTTAAAAAATCAGATTCAGAACAATCTAAAGTAAAAATTTCATCCTCTGTTAATCCAGAATAAAATCCATTTATAATCCAACTTTTTTTAGTACCGGCAGATAGCCAATTATCTAATCTATAAATCTTAGTTTTTAAAGCAGCGATGCGGGCCGCCTTTTCGGAAATTTCTTTTTTAATTACAGAATCCTTTCCATTTACTGTTTCTGTATCAGCATAATAAGAATCCATCCTATCAGCACCACTTATAACTGCCACTGATGCTTCAGGATGAACATCAGAAATAGACATGTCCTCGGTTATTTTAGTAACAAAAGTATCCAAGTTTCGTTTGTCATCAAAATAGGCCTTCATCCCTCTAACTTTTGTGGCACTTCCAAATATTAATGTTCCGTCCTTACAATCCTTCCATGATGGAAGGGCGGTGATGCCTATGCTATTAAAATAATTTTCTTTACTTATAACCGATCTCCAAGTTTCGTTTGTTACAAACTCAGATAATGTAAAACTTCCAGCATTCTTAGCATTTGCATACAATGTTTTAAGTTTCTGTATTGCTAAAAATATTAGTTTAGAATTTCGTATTTCTGCTGTATCAGTAGTATCAAAAAAATCATTTAAATCTGTGTTATATGTGGTAGATAAAGTAGTTGGACGTAGATATCCTAATATTGAGAAATCCCCAGTATTTTTAGGATATGACTGTAATACACTTTTAAATCTTTTATAAATAGATCCAGAGTACCCAGAAAATTGTTTAGTTACTGCACTTTCTCTACCTGTAGCAAAATATGTATATAAATTAAATCCAATGTTATCAAATGAATACATATCTTCATCAAATAAAAATTTATTTATATCAAGAAATCCATCATTTGTAAAATCATTTATTAAATAATTATCAATATTTTCAGTATTACGTACGTCGGTTGTTCTTCCCTGAAATGCCCCATAAAACTCATCATCAAAAACTAGTCTAGGAGCTCTTATTGATAAGGTACTTGTTGCTTTCCCATCAGATGAAATATTAGTCACGATGGATGCCACAACACCTACTATTGAGGGCCCCGAATCATCAATTATTGCCCCAGGAACTCCAGTCATACGATACGGGCTCCATTCACAGTTTACCGATAGTATTCTTTTACTATATTTATGGGATAAGTAAGATTCTGCAATTAAATGCAAAAAAGAAGAACCAAATCCAGTCGTAGTTGCGGATAGACCATCATCAGGGGTGTCCCCAAAAGTACCATTTAAGTTAATTATATCTTGACCACTATTTACTTCCCCAAGTTTTTCATCGGACCCCTCTTTTATTTTATCTGTTTTAATGGTGTTTGTAGCACTAGATAATAAGTATTCCATAGTCTCATACGCAGGACGAATCCCTCTATAACTTTCTTCTACTGTAAGATTGGACATTAATTTGTATTTACCATCTACAATTGTTTCTAATTGAGGAACTACCGCACAAACATTAATTCCTTTAAAATGTTTTAGTGAAGTATTAAAATATGGAATTCCCATTTCTCCTACAACACGCGTAGCTTCGGAAGTCATGTCCCTTTGATAAGAAAATGCGTTAATCTGACTTGGAAAAATTATATTGAATTTAGCCGGTGGTGCATTCTCTAAACTTGGTAAAAAGAATAAACGATTTGGTATAATTATATTTGAGTCCGCCTGAGATGACCAAAAAGGCTTTGTTTCAGTAGGTGCCGCAGGGCAAATCAATGAATAATATGTAATGGACATAAATGTACTCAGTACATCCCACAAAGTTAAGCGTGTATTCGTTGACATACTTAACCTAAATGTCATATTATCCAAAACTAATTTATGTAAAAATGGAGTGACTTTCCCCTTATTAGGAAATACAAAAATACTTTTTGTTAAACCATATGATAAAGACTGCACTCCAAAATAAGGGTCACTTTTTTCATAATACCTTAGAAAAAACTGAACCATCGGCAAAAAATCTCCACTTCTTACAACTCCATGACTCATTACTGCCATGAATTGCACAGGAAGATTGGCCGCAGACATTAACACCATTGCATCGATATCTCCGGTATGCCCCTTTCTTGCGGATTGTTTAATTTGCAAATCTTTTATTTGTTTAGCTAAAGAGTTTGTTACACCAGTGTGCACCTTACTTTTATTAGCAAATACTCCACCAATCTCAAACTTGTTCGGTACTGTTTTTACAGCATTAAGATATGGAGAACTGGGATCAGTCTCAGTATGTGTGCCTGCTTTTCCAATTAACATGTTTCTTAATTTTTCTGTTATTAATCCATCAACTGGGATAATAGTAGACTGATAAAATCTAGCGAACAAACTATTACAAAGAATATTAGCTTGTCGACCATAAGCACTTTTACTATACTGAATTCCGCTTATCTCGCCCTCAAATAGCAATCCAGTATAATCCTCGCCATACTTAGTTTTAATGGGACCAAAAATTTGAACTATGGTTCCTGGCAAAAGTCGCAAAGCACCATCTACTGCAGGAAATACTACAGATGCTGTAGGAAATGCCGCTTCGGATTCCGTAATTGTAATCGAAGAAAACGGAACTGAAACACCTTCAAGATAAACCTGAAAGTTTGATTTTGTATCAACTGTTATCATTATTAATTTATTTTATGTGGTAAGCTATATTTTGCAGCTGATTCCTTTTTAATATTTTCTAAATTTGCACGTAGTGGGTCCCATGTACTACCGTCACCCGGGGTTACTGTCACTCTAATGCCCTCTAGACTATTTAGTTGTCTGTTTAATGTCTCAAATAATAATTTTCTGGATTCTTCCACTGGTGCAGTAGACGAACCCACTGCGGCTAGATCTCGTCCTGAAATTTTACCAGTTGCCGATAAACCAGATTCCATTTTAACACGCAATGTTTCCATTTCTGAGTCTTTCATGCCCGCTCTCATAAAATCGGCTATCATGCCTTGCTGTAGGTCCTGTAGTCTTGACACGTCTATTTTTCCACCATGGATGATAGTATCATCCATTAGAATGCCTTTAACAACTCTGGTATCGATGTAATTTAACAACGATTCCTTAAGTGGCCCCTCTTCTAATTGATTAACTCCGTAATCTTCAGCCATTCGTTCTCTTTCAGTATTTTGAACTTTTCTTACCTCAGCAAAAGTTGCATATTTTAATGCCTCTGCATATTTTGATTTATCAGATGCACTGACAAGACCTTTACGGGCTGCTAAATGTCTTTTTTCATTAAAACTTAAATTTTCCCCACGTTTTTCCATTTCCTGATACTCGCCTCTAATAGTTTCAATAGTTGTACTACCGTCAGTAAGACCAGAAATCAACCTATTATTTAATTCTTCAAGATCACCACGAATATCTTCCTTTGTAAGTAATAAATGAGTTACACCCAATTTGTGTAACTCATTTATTACTTCTGCACCACCTGTATCTACAATTGTACTTCCGGCCCTTATGGCCTCCTCTCGTGCAGACGCGGCTTCGGACGCTATAGCTGCTCTTTCTGCTTTTGCTCTATTGCTGATAACAGGTCCCGAAATAGATAAAACTTCCAATTTTTTCTCAACCGATTCATCTAATCTAGAATAATCGCGCATTGCAGCTTTTTGGTCAGAAGTAAGATTTGCATATGATTTTCCCCATATACTGGTGGCAAATGCATCCCGAGCTTGTTTGGCAGTCATACCTGCAGTTACTGTACTAAAATCAGCATTAGTGGAAGCTTCCTGCCAGGCGGTTTTATATAATGTCCCCTCTCTATTAACAGTAACGATGCCGGAATCAACACCCTCGTTTATGTAACTAAGTGTTTGTGAGGCCGTGTGACCCAATCTAAAATCCCTTACATCTTCAATTACAGCCTTTCTAGCACTATCAGTCATTCCGAACGTGTGCATTGCAAAACCAGTTAAAAGTGCTTGATGTTGCTCTGGAGTTCCGCTTGTAGCATATCTAATCATTTGTTCATCGATGGTCGTTACTTTATTTTGAACATAATCATTTAATTCAGACAAAGCGGCCTGTTGTAATAATTTTTGAACTTGAGGAGTTTCAGAATTATCTAAAATATTTTGTACTGCTTTATTTAATTGAATACTATAAGGAGAGTCTGGCGCAGCAAATTTTTCGTAATCTCTTTGATACACATCATTCTTTATAGCTCGATCTAAACGGGTTATTTGCTTTCCTGTAAAAAATTCAGAAATAGAGTCTGTTATATCCTGTGCAGTTCCTCGAATACTATCCCGTCTTCTATTAGCCCAGCCAACGTCAAAAAAGGTGTCCTCTACCCATTTCCCTGCGCCATACCAGACCCTTTGAATTGCATTAGGAGTTTCAATGATGTCTGCTTCCCTTTTTAAAATATTATAAGAATTTTCTACTGATCTATCTTGAATATTAGGACCATTAGCTCCGTAATATGCAGAAGCAACCCAAAGATCAGCTTCTTGCTGAGCTATTCCGTAGTCCCCAGCAATTTGTCCAGCCAATACATCCCAATAGACCTTGCCATTTTTATCCTTCGCTCCCGGCATCGCTGTTTTTAATAATTCTATTCTCGAATCAAGAGACCTGTAAAGAAGTTCATTAGGACCATCTTTGGCCATTTCACCAACCAGCCGTCCTTGTTCAGATCTCAATGCTAATAACATCGCTGGATCGGAAGCAATTAGCCCTGCCCCAGCGGAAAGCATTCCTGCTATTCCACCAGATCCATTATATCCTCCCTGAGCTGCAGCCAAAGCTAATAATCCTTCCTCGCTCATTCCCCACTTTGTAAGATTTGACATTAAATTAACCGTTGCTCCCTCAACTCCCCCAAAATCAGCTATTAGTTGTCTTGTAGTAGTATTTCCAAAAGTCATCATTCTTTCAGCTTGATATCTAGAATCTAATGCCATCATATATCCCGCCTCAGGGCCAATCCCTGTCCCCCTAAACATAGCAGCGGCTTGATCAGCAAATTGAGCTATCTCATTGGGACTTTGCCCTGACATTGCTGCCACTGTTCTAATTTGCGCGGAGATGCCAGAAGCAGTACTGGGAGAAATAAATCTTTGGCTTAGTCCTCCCATAAATGCCGTAGCTTCATCGAAAGAAACTTGTAAATCCGCGGCGACTTGTTTATAATTTTCTAAAAGTTCCTTAGTAACTCTTTTAAACTCTTCCGCACCCCTAACGTTAGTGTAGCCGCCTGCATTAGCAAATGAAAGAATCCCTTCTTCTGCAGAAACAACATTAAAACCAGCTGCTCTATTTTCTATACTGGAATACATTTTTTGTATATCTCCGGCTAAGGCTTTTGCCTCTCCAATGTGTAATCCAGATCCAGATGCCCTGGAAATTGAATATAAACCCTCACCCATTTGATCTCGTTCTACGGCAGCTCTTGTAAAAATGTCTGCGGCGAAATCGACAACTCCCCCTACTACCATTCCCGTCATCGCCCCCTCAAACGCACCAACTGGTCCACCGATGCCCAAACCAACTACGCCGCCTACGGCTGTTCCTAATCCAGAAAAACCAAGTCCTGTTGCTGTATCAAATAATTTTTGATTTAATCTTGCGTGTGACTGACGACGCATCATTCCCGGAGTAACAGGGCCAGTGTATTCGAATCCTCCATAAAATGGAGTAGTGGCCCGAATTACATCATTAAAAAATCCAGGATCCGCAGTATGAGGAATAGAAAATGTAGCGTCATGCATGCCGGTCATTCCTCTAAAATCTTGAATACCTTGCTGCATCGCACCGTATGAAGTTGCCATTACAGAATTTAGCTTGTCGTTCATCATCCCCACTGTTCCGTATAGATCACTACGAGCATTAGTTCCAATATTTTCCCAGAAATGAGAGTCAAGTTGGCTACTAAAAGAAGTAGTAACTGGGGGAGCTGAAAAATCAAAATTAGGAATTGAAGAGCTTTGAGTGACCTCCACTGGTCTTATCGCAGATGTACTCATTGCCTGATCTATTCGTTGTCTAACAGATTCTAATTGTGACCCAAGATCAGAATCATCAAGTTCCACTTTATATGTTACTGTATCGTCTGCCAATAACTTATTCTCCAACTATTTTATTATAAAATTCCTTGATATCTACTGTTGAAATTTCAGCCTCAGTGGGGTTTCCGACTACCAAGTTACTCATTAAATTATTATCTAATGCCTGTTTTTGTAAGGTATTAAACTGTCCTTCCATATTTTTTATTTTGTCTTTTTTTGATTCTGGTTTTTGTTCTATCTTCCCAAAAAGTAAATCCTGATATGTACTCATTAAGGAGTTGAATTGTTCTACTTCAACTATCTGTGATCTATCCATAAAAATTGCTTTTGTCTGAATAGATAACTCTAATTGTCTCAATGTTTTTTCGTTTTCAATATATCTTAGTGCAATTCCTTCCCTTAGACTTCCTCGCTCGCCGACGTCATATCCTTTAATGAGGGCTTCTGCTCTTCTAGCGGCGAGCCCGGGGCGAAAAAAACTTTATCAATCTCATCCATATTTAAAGCGTTACGTACACGTTTTTCTAATAAATTCTGTGATTTAACTAATTTATCTATTAATGCACTGGACAAATTGGCCTTATCAAGAAAAGCAACAGCAGCATTTCTATCAGCGAATACATTAGTTCCGTATTGTATAAGAGTGGCTCCTAATAGTTTTAAACCATACGTATGAATTATAACTGGAGTCCCGCCGGTAATACTTTCCATTTCCTTTTCAATTTGAATTTGATCTTGCGACCCAAGATTTCTGATAACCGCTTGGACTTTTCCTGGAATTAAATCCACTTCAGTAGTAGCAAATCCATCTTCAAATAATTGTAGTAATAATACTTCGTTTGTGTTGTCTTCTTTCTTTTTTGACATAAACTTACCTGGTTATTGTTAAAAGTTATTACTTAAATATACTGTATTTTTATTTATAAAACAATAATTATTTGGTATAAGAACACAGTAGAGCAGAAGCTCTTTGTTATTTAAATTAATCATGTCAAGTATGAAGATCACATTAAAAAATAAATGTAAAATTGAAGGTCTAAACAAGTACATCGTTCCGGAATTAACAAAAAAATTAACTTTAACAAATCCGATTTTTGGTAAAAAAATGGATCTTCAATTATCAGTTTTTGGCGTCCCACAATATTTAAAATTTTATGAACTATTGGATGAACGAACTATTGTTATTCCAATTGGAGCCTATCACGAAATATATACTCTACTAGATGAACTAGGAGAAAAACCCGATAAAGCAACAATTACTGATGAACGAACAGACTTTCCGAAAGACCCTTATTTTTCTACATTAAAATTTACAGGAGAATTACGAGATTACCAAGAAGAAACGATGCAGGCATGCCTACGTTCTACCAATGGTGTAATTGAATCAATGACTGGATCAGGTAAAACCGTAATTTTTGTTGCGCTTACTGTGGCACAAAAACAACCTACATTGATTCTCGTAAATACAATAGAACTGGTTAATCAGACTGTGGGGTCATTTACAAAATTTACAAACGCAAAAGAAAAAGACTTGGGATTTATTGGATCAGGGAAATTTATTGTTAAACCAATAACAATTGCACTTCACCAAACAATGGCTAAGTTGACTAAGGAACAATATAATATTATAAATAAAAGTTTTTCACAGGTTATTGCCGATGAGGTACAATAATTAACCTGACAAAGTTCATATAAGTTTGTATATTTCATATTATGGAAAAACAAATAATACACTTATATGCAGCCGGAATGTCCGGTTATAAAATAATGAAAACTTTAAATATTTCTTCAAAAATCTATGTGTACTCAATTTTAAAAAAGTATAAAGTAACAAGATCATATTTAACATGCCACCACCCTAATACAAATGACTTTTATTTTTCAAAAATTAATACAGATGAAAAAGCATATTGGTTAGGCTTTTTATTTGCAGACGGTTGCATACGTAAAAATAACCATGGTATTTCGGTTGCAGTTCATCCTAAAGATATTGAGTTGTTAGTTAGATTAAAAACAATATTAAATTTATCAAATAAAATTCAATTACGACCACAGCCACTAGCAGTATTGCAATTTGAAAATAAAAAGATACATGAAGACCTAATAACACATGGCTGTATCCCTAAAAAATCTTTAATTTTAAAACCTCCAAACATTGATTATAAATTTTCGATGTCATTTATACGCGGGTATTTTGATGGAGATGGGACTATTTATAAAAGATCCAATGGGAAAAGATATGGATTTAGTATTGTCGGAACACAACAAATATTGTTTTGGATAAACGAAAAATTAAAAATTGATAATAAAATAACATCTAATAAAACAGTGTTTGCACTAGCAACTACTAACTTACTAAAAATTTTAGAAATATATAAAAAACTTTATACTAAAAAATGTTTTTGTTTACAAAGAAAAAAGAAATTATTTAAAGAAGCATGTGCCGTCTCTAATCGAAAGGTAAGAGAGAATAATCGGGCAAATACGGAAAAAGCTAAAAAAGTTCTTTATGAAAAAATTCACGGAAAAGTTTGTACTAAATGTAAATTAAAAAAATCTATAAATAATTTTAGAAAAAATTATGGAAAAACTTATGATAATTTACAAACTATCTGTAATGACTGCCATAAAAAATATAATAAGAGCCAATCCCGTGCTAAGAAACTAAATGGCGAAAGGTTAGTTTCCAGCGTAGAGCATACTGACTGAAAAAATATAATGTCAGCACGAGTGCCCGACACCTAAGTATAATATATGGTGAAAAGTTATGCCGAACTTATGGGCCAACCATAAGAACTTTTAGATAAAAAACTAAAAGGATAACATTGTGACATATTGTCGCAGCAAAAACCTATTATCAAACAATGACAAATCTTGAGGCAAAGTATAAATTTGGATTCAGTGCAACACCTAAACGAGGGGATGGATTAACACAAGTTATTCATTATGCTACCGGGCCCACGATACACGTGGTGCCAAAAGAACAATTAGTTGATGTTCTTATTAAACCAAGTTACAAAGTGGTTGAAACTAGCTACACATACCCATTATTATCGTCAAGCGAATATCAATATATGATTTCTGACTTATCAGCTAATTTTGAAAGAAATTCATTTATTCAAAATTATTGGATTGAAAATTATAGTGGCAAAAGTACAATTATGCTATGTCTTCGCTTAACACAACTTAATGCTTTACATAGTTTTTTTCCAAATAACTCAGTCATGCTGCACTCTTTAATGAAAAAAGCTGATAGAAAAAAAGCAATTGATCAAATAACAACAGGAGAAAAAGAAATAGTTATTTCAACCTATGGATTATTTAGTACAGGTATAGACGTTCCCAGATTAGAAGTACTTATGTTATGCGCTCCCATAAGATCAGAAATAAAATTAAAACAATCTGCTGGAAGATTAATGAGGCTGCACCAGGGTAAAACTAGTGCGAGTATTGTTGACTTCGCTGATAAAAAAATAGACCTATTAAAGTATCAATTTTTTGGAAGACAACGTATTTTAAAAAATTTATAAGTTTGTTTTTAATTAAAAATTAACTATATTACAAGGATACAAAATGAAACATAAAAAGAATCCAGATAAAATTCTAGATACCTACGAACATATGATAGCCCACGCAGAATCGATGCCTGACAATTTTTTTGTTACTGCATCCGGAATTTGTGAGCCCCTTTCTTTTAATTCTGACCATGTTCAAGACATGCTAGAAAATAATAAATATTAACCAAATTTTATATGGCAGATTACGATTTTAATTTTCTAGATAAATCCACTCCATTAAAAGAATTACCTAACTTTAGAATTACAAAATGTTGTGGAAATTGTTTTTATTTTACATATGCTAAGAATCGTCAAAGAAGAAGTTATTGTAGACTATTTGAAGTAATGGCAAGGTCCGGAGGATTAAATAAAAGGGCGGGGGAGCATTATCATGTTGATGCAGTTAAAGGAAATTGGAGAAAAGTACACACTACTACAGTGTGTGACGCACATCGAATTAGGTCATATAGTCATGTTTTTGCCCCAATATCTGAATGGTGTGGATTAAAATTTAATGGTTTAGGAGAAGTAGATGCTTTATAAACCAATTAGTAAGTTATTAAAAACACATGGAATTTCCGGATATGTTTGTGGTAATACAGCTCGGGATTTGTATATGGGAGTTACTCCAGTAAAACATGAGCTTGCTGTACGATCAACTATACAGCAATTAAGAACATTGTTTATTGATAAGTTAATAGAAGTAAATGAGTATGACACCACTGTAACTATCGAATACATGGGTAAACAGTATATTTTGTTTCCCACTAAAAAAATAACTATGGTGAACACCTATTACAATTTTGAGTATACAGACAGTCTTGAGGAAGACTCAAAATGCCGAGATTTTACATGTACCAGTCTTTATTATGATGCCATCGAGGAACAATGGTTTGATTATAGTAATGGAAAATCAGACATCGATAATAAAATAATAAGAATGCCAGGAAATCCTAAAGAACGCATATTAGAATCAAAAATTAGATTATTACGAGCACCAATACTATGTGCAATATTGGGAGATGGCTGGCAAGTTGACACAGAATCTCAAACTGCCATTAAAGAGTACAGACTAAAAGTTGTACCATTACATCCAAAACAAATTAATGAAGAACTTTGTGGATTATTCACTTACGCTGAAAAACCTAGCAAAGCTTTTAAATTAATGAGATCGATGCGACTCTTAGAAAACTTTTTTCCAGAGTTAAATGAAACCATTGATATCGAACAATCTAATAAGGCCGTACATTTGGACTTATTCAACCACATCATGTTAACGATAGACGCTGTTCCAAAAGATAAACCAAATTCTTTAAAAGTAAGAATAGCGGCTTTATTACATGATATTGCAAAACCATATACTGAGATTAGAACTGATACTGGAGTTCATTTTTATAACCATGAAAACATCGGGGCAATTCTTGCTGAAAGAATTCTTCAACGATGGGGTTTTGCTAAAACATTTTCTGATAACATAATACTATTAATTAAGCATCATTTATTTGATGCATCCCCCACTATCTCAACAAACTCTATTAAGAGGTTAATTCCTAAGGTAGGGGAACATAATATACATGATTTATTAGAATTAAGAATTGCAGATCGCCTTGGCACTGGTAGAAAAGATATCAGTATGACCAAGATATATGCATTTAGAGATAAGATAAATTTTTACTTAGCCGGGCATGCCCCGGAAAGTTTTAAACTTCAAATCTCTGATAACGCTATTAGACAATTACTATCAAAGTATACTGATAGCATCGACGAATCATTGCCTGAAGTAAAAAGATTTTTAAAATCAAAAATTATTTCTGGAAGAGTTTCTAATATTGTAACATCTTTAAAAAGAATCTTTCATAAAACGGCAAAGATAAACTGTCCTCTCGATAAAGCTCATTTATTTAAAATTTGGACTGACATCGAAACAGATAGCGTTGAACGATTCCCTAATGGGAATATAACCTGTGGAATTTATTGTAATTTTGTTTGCAATAAACTTTTACAAAATCATAAATAAGTATGTCCATTCTGTTTAGTTGTGTAGCAATACTATTACTTATATTATTACTTATAGTAATTGCATTGTATATTCGACAAAAAGCAGAAAACAGAAAACTATTATCACAAAAGAAACGAAGTGAAGTTAGTCTCGGGTTTATTTCAGAAAAATTAGCTCCATTTCTTTCAAACTTTGACTCTCAGTATGATCCCAGCAATCTTTTATTTGTAGGAAAACCCATTGACTATATTCATTTTGGCAAGGATATCATTACGTTCATAGAAATTAAATCCGGAAGATCAAGATTATCAAAAGGTCAAAAACGGATTAAAACAATGATTCGTAATAAACAAATTGGCTGGTATGAGTTTAGAATATCTGGTGAAGCCGGGGGTGTTCCTGTAAATGATAGTGCACCCATTGTTTAGCAGTAGTGCTGGAAATGCAACATTAATATATAACACTGCATCTCAAATACTAATAGACGTAGGGGTAAGTTATAAAAAATTAATTGCTGCTACTTCTATTACAATTAAACCAGATGCTGTATTAATATCACACGAACACGTAGACCATGTTAGCGGGGTCGGAGTTTTAGGCAGGAAAACTTTTTCTCCTGTTTATGTTTCAAAACTATGTTATGACCATAAACCAGATTATTTTAATGGATGTGACCTCCAATTTATTTCAGGGGGAGACGTCATAGAAACTGAAGGATTTAAAATTGAACCATTTAGCACAAGACATGATTCTAAAGCAAGTCTTGGTTTTGTAGTGACTGATAAAATAAACGGAAAAAAATTAGGGTTTCTTACTGATACCGGAAGTTTTACAAAATTAATGAAACTTGCATTAGTTGGTTGTGATGGTTATGTTTTAGAAACAGATTATGATGACGCTATGCTTGAAGAGTATCCGGATTATGATTCTTATTTAAAAGGAAGAATAGCCGGACCATGGGGTCATTTAAGTAACAGACAAACAATGGACTTCATTAATGAAGTCATTGACATAAATAAAGTAAGTTGGATAGTATTGGGACATCTTTCAGTTAGAACTAATTCAACAGAAAAGGTTGCTGAGTATGTAAAACAAACTTTCCCAAACTTTATTAATAAATTTTTCTGTGCTCCACTAGAAACTCCTTTGGAGTTATAAAAAAGTTTTGTATATTATATAACCAAAACTAATATGGAAATGTCATTTGACATAGAAACGGTACCTCAAATCGCACCGTTATCAAATATTCAAAATGAAGAATTATCAAGAAAATTAGATAATTATCTCGCGAAAAGATCTGATAGCGAAGACGTAGAGGAAGCCAAAAGACTTCTAATGGGAACCAGTCCTTACTTTGGTGAAATAATTTGCATTGGATTAGGTGGTGAAGATGGATCTGGAGAATTTAAATCATTAGCAATAATAGGAACTGAAAAAGAAATCTTACAAAAATTTTGGAAACGCATCTCTGACTTTCGAGGTACATTTGTATCTTATAATGGATTAGAGTTCGATGTTCCATTTATTTTAGCAAGATCAATGAAACATGGTATTAAAGTTACTAATAAAACATTCATTGATACTCGTAGATTTCAACGATTTCCTCATTTTGATGTTAAACAAGTTCTATCAGATTGGGATAAATTTAGATCGTGTACACTGCATTTAGCATGTGACCATTTAGGAATTCCTTCCCCTAAGGAAGGAGAAATAAAAGCCAAAGATGTGGCACAAGCATATGCGGATGGACGTATTGATGAAATTCAAAAATATTGTCTGCGCGATGTAAAAGCAACTTTACAAATTTTTAAGATAGTAAGAGAATACACCATTATAAAATAAACCAAATAAAAACAAATGAGTTTATTTGTTAAAGCTGAAAAAAAGGCATCACGCCTAAAGATGTACGTTTACGGAGATACGGGTACGGGCAAAACAATAACCGCACTCCATTTTCCTAGTGTTGCAATTATCGATACAGAAAAAGGAACAGATCACTACGGTGAACACTTTGACTTTTTTCGTATTCAAACTGCTGACCCTGAGAAAGTACATAAGGCATTAGATGAACTTTTAGCAGACCCTAACGGGTTTAAAACTTTTGTCGTAGATCCCTTTACATCATTATATGATGCAATTGTTGATAAACGTCTAAAGCAACAAAGACTGAAAACAGGAAAAAGCGACTATTCTTTACAACCCCTTGATTATAAGTACATCAAGGGAGAACTAAAGTCAATCGTCAGTAAACTAATAGCACTTGATATGAATGTTATTTGTACCGCTCCAAGTAAGTTACTTTACAGTGTAGGGGATAAAGATGATTTCATGAAGATATTAGGCACTGATGCAGACGGTCCTAAACAACTTCCATTTATGTTTGATGTTGTGTTGGAACTAAAAATTGAAGGAGACAAAAGACTGGCTTTCGCTAAGAAAGACAGAACTAATAAACTTCCTCTCAATGAATGGTTTGAATTCTCTTATACGAATTTCTGTAATTATATCGGTATCGAGGAATTAGAACGCGAGCCAGTTGTATTACGTCAACAACAAAATCTAAATAGTAAAGATCGGCCGATAACTGTTATTTATGGTGGTAAAGAAATAAAGACAGCAGGAATCGGTGCAGACTCTATCAAGAAAATAGAAATTCTATCTAAAACAAACACAGACGAACTGAAGTCAAAATTACGTGAAGACTACATGGTTGATAGCGTATTAGACTTAAAAGAAGACGAAGCACAATTATTAATTTCTGAATTATCCGAATCAAACCAAAATAAATAATGAGTAACCCAGTAAATATGAAGAAAGCGGCAGAAGACTCTAAGAAAACTTCCTTTGAGGCTTTACCCGCAGATAGATATAATTTAATTGTAGAAGCGGCAGAAGTAAAGCCAACCTCTACAGGCTCTGAAATGATTGCTGTTACCTTTGTTGTGGCCAATGGTCCATACAAAAATAGAAAACTTTGGAGCAATTTTAACTTGGGTGAAAAATCCCTTCCATTCTTAGTGACGTTTTTAAATAAGGCACATCTTCCTGATATTCTGGAAGACGACAGCATTCTCCCGCAAGAAATTGCATTTAAAATGGAAAATGCATTAGTATCCGCCTATACCGAACCAGGAACAACTCCTAACGGTAAACCCAAAAATGAACTAAAAAATTGGGGAGAATACCAAGGCTTAGTAGAAGAAGAAGCTGAGGTTCCTGATTTCTTAAAATAAGATCGTAATATTATTTAGCGAGGGAGAATTTCTTCCCTCGCTAAATCCATAATCATATAATAACATGGAATATCAAAGTTCAGAAAACCAAAAAATATTTAAATTCGAAAGTACGGGAATAGATGTCTTTTCCATATATCAAATTCAATTTTCTTATACTAGCATGGGGATGTTTGCAGCCATAGCTACTTTAACAAATAAGGATAATATGGTGATTCATCACTTTCTTCCAGAAATTACTTTTTTAAAAGGAACTAACGAAATGACATTTAATATCGTTACCTCTTTTTATGGAAAACTGACTAAAGAAAATACAAAAGATTTAATATTAGGTATCTTTCCAAGAAGTAATAAATTTTCAATATCATCTTTTTTAACATCCGCAATAATGACTCCAGAGGAAAAAGCCGATCAACTTAACATTGATATTTCCACGTTTTCATTTAAAAAATTATTTGATTTAAGACTACAGGTGTCACAGCCAAAATATTTATTACATAATTTACGTCCTGAGCCTCAAACACGGAACACCCCTGTAATAATGCACGGATTCTATAATAAAGAGGACGGCCTTGGAGCTCATCTTCCGAATATCTATGAAAATGTTATCTATGATTATAAGGAAGTATCTTTTAATAGACAAACAAATAGATATAACGGGCATTTTTCTTTTTTAAATAGAGAACTAGACGTAGCTGCACTAGCATTACCCAAGTATGACAAAGATTTTAAGTGGATGAATTTTTATTTTTCTAATGAAAATATACACGTTATTCAAGGAGAAAAGTTTAAGAATTGTGCTTTTATACATGTAGGTGGATTAGGATTAACTGAACAAGAATTATGGGAAGATAAAAAGTTATTAACTATGATGAAAAATACTTACAATGCCACTATTTATTTTTATTTAATGTGGGAAAGTGATGACATCTCGCAAATTAAAGAAATCCTAGAATGCGTTGATCACATCATTGTAACTAATTCCTGGTTAAAAAATCTCATCGCAGCTAAACTTCCTAATAAACATGTGCATTGTGTGGAACATATTGCAAATTATTACTCAACTCCTGCACTAGGAGATACTGAGAATTTTGTGTATGGATACTCTGGAGGACTGTGGTCCAGAAAAAATGTAGACATGATAATTCGTGCATTTAATGATATAAAAACAGAAAAAATTAAACTACAAATTCATTCTAGAGAGTTTGTTAATACTCCGGAAATGCTTAACGTAGTCAAAAAAGAAATATTAGTAAATCCTGAAAACATAGAATTAAAAAATGAAACTTTAAAAAATGAGGACTACGCAAAATGGTGGTCAGCACTTAATTGTTATGTTTTCGTGTCTAGTGGAGAATCATATAGTATTACCCCACGTCAGGCATTAATGCAAGGAACTCCAGTAATATTAAGTAAAAATACTGCACACCTTGACTTACTAGATATACCAGGAATATTATGGGTGGAAACTGCCGAAGTTAGAAAAGCACAATTTTCCGGAGATCCGACCTCTTCTGTAAATATCGGAAATGACTTTGTTCCGGACGAGGAACAATTAAAAGAGCGTATGAAAGAGGTAAAAGAAAATTATAAATATTGGAAAGAACAGGCAATTCTTGGAGGAAAACTTATAACAAAGTTAGTTGACCCAAAAAGAATTAAACAACAATGGGACATGTTATTAATATGACAGATTATATTTGTACAGAACATTTTTTAAATGTACATCCAGATTATATTTTTGTATTTGGAGATAACCAACTACGCATCGGTTATGGTGGTGCAGCTGCGTTACGAGACAATCCGCAAACATACGGATTTATTACTAAGCGTAAACCGAATAATACTGATGACGCTTATTTTAAGCCAAGTGATTATACAAAAATATTTGAAATTGAAATGTTGGCTTTACAAAACTTGGTAAAACATAATCCTGATAAACAATTCCTAATTAGTAAAATTGGTTCCGGATTAGCTAATAGATTTAATATCTGGGAAAAAGTCATTGAGGGTCCTTTAACAAAGTTTATTGCAGATAATGACAATGTAATCAGATTTTATGCAGTATGATGAAGGGCAAAGATTTAGAAAAACGAGCTAATAGGGTAAATTTACAAAGTAGACAAAAAGGAATTGGACTTATATTACAAATACCGACTCCACTTATTTTAACTAATAAAGGAGTAATCCCCAAAGAGTCAACTGTAGATTTTGCAGGATTAATATCAGGTGGAAGATTTCTTGCCTTCGACGCAAAAGAAACACATAGCACAACCAGTTTTCCGCTGTCAAATATAAAACAACATCAATTTACATATCTTGACCTTGTAGAAAAACTGGGAGGTATCGCTTTTTTTCTAATTCAATTTGTTACCATTTATCCGGATAAGGCATTTTGTACTCCGGTATCCTTAATACGAAAATATAATGAAACTGAATCAAGAAAATCTATTCCAATATCAGAATTTGATATTAAATGGTTAATTGATATAGATAATTATTTAGAACAAATCATTAAATTATATGAATGTAAGTGACACCAGACTCATCATAAATGATGGTGACCTTATTCAAATTATTGCAAATTTTGCAACAGGTATCGGACAAGTTCGGGAAATTATAGGAGAAACTCTTATAGTAGACCCCCCTGCAATAATAGACAAGACTTTACAAGAACAATATATACCGGCAACGATGATTATACCAATTTCAAACATCGAAGTTATTTTTATTATTAAACCAGTTACTAAAAATGAAAGCATTACAAGTAAAGTTCCAGAAACTACAAAAAGACGCAAAACTTCCTGAAAAGGCATACGCAGGAGACGCCGGATGGGACATCTTTTCTATAAAAAGAGTTAATATCCCGGGAAGAGGACAAGTACGCGCGATCTCCTTGGGATTTAGCATGGCTATACCGGAGGGGTACTTTGCCAGAATAGAGGGTCGTAGTAGTTTGCATACTAATACCACTTTAATTCACAAAGGTACCCCCATTGATTCAGGGTATCGAGGAGAAGTTTTTGCAATCGTAGGAAATACTGGAGATTACCCATTAACTATTGAAGCTGGACAAAAATTTGGACAAATGGTATTTTATCCTATATTAGATATTAAACCAGAATTTGTAGATTTACTACCAGTAGATACTGAAAGAGGTACAAGTTGCCTTGGGGAATCGGATGCCAAGAATATAACAGAGGAATTATAATGCCATTAAACGAATCTGCTGAGCGCGTATTGGCGCTCCGCTATTACCATGAAGGAGAAACTTGGAAAACTTTATGTAAGAGAGTGAGCAGTTGCGTCGCTAAATCTGAAAAAACCCCTGAATTACAAAAATATTGGGAAACTAAGTTTAATAATAGTATCTCAAATTTATATATTGTTCCCAATTCTCCCACTTTAAAAAACGCGGGAACTTCTAATAAGATGTTGGCCGCCTGTTTTGTATTACAACCCTATGACAGTAAGGAATCTATTTTTAATACGCTGCGTGATGGAGTAATAACCCAAAGCATGGGTGGTGGTTGTATAGATGGAAACACTCCTATTTATACCCAAGAATTAGGAATTAATTTAATTAAGAATATTCCTGAATTTAGTGCTATTACCGAATTTGATACACCAGTGCCTATAACTGGCTATACAACTATTTCATATAATCAAACTATGAAATGTTTTGAATCTGACAACATTACACATTTATGGAAATTTAATGTAAAACAATCAGATGTTCGTATCATCCAATTTGAGTCTGGAAAAATTAAAACATCTGCTTGGCATCCTTTTTTGGTAAATAAAGATGGGAAGATTATTGAAAAAAGAGCGGATGAACTACAGCCCAATGATCAAGTAACTACTATAAATCCCTATCATGGATTATTAAAAGACTCAGATTCTTTGTTTAGCTGGTTATTAGGGTATCTTATTGGTGATGGCAACATTGGAAAAACTTTGACAGGCGATGACAGACTAAGATTCTTTGACCAGAAAACAGAGATATTAGACCGTGTAAATAAAGTATTTTCTCAGTATGGCACTAATGTAAAAATGTATAAAGACCCTAGGGAGAACTGTTATATTTTAACTTTTAGTAGTTCAAAAAATACAGAACATGGTAACACAAATCAAGAGTTAAGAATCTTTTTTAATAAAGTATTGTCTTTTTTTGATGAGGGTAAATTTATTTTAGATAAGTTTAAAGATATTCCATCCCTTTCTGCTTTTATTGCGGGAGTTTTAGATGCAGAGGGCTACATTAGTACAAATAAAACTTCAATTTCAATGGCGGACAAAGGTTTTATTTACCAATTACAAAAATGGATTGCCTTGATGGGAGTTAAAAGTCATATAAGAGAAAGATTGCCAAAAAGAAGTAAAGACAAGTCTATCATGTATGAACTAACTTATGCTACAGGCTGGAATCGCTTGTTTCCTACTGTAAAGAATTCAAGACTACCAAAAGCTGACTGTTATGCCGCACGATTAGAAATAGTGAAATCAGTAAATATTGGCGAATGTGATGAAATTCTTTATGATTTTACTGTAAAAACTAATAATAATTATATCGCGTTCAACGGCAATGCTTTCATAGTAATTCACAACACTGGTTTTAATTTTTCCACTCTTAGGCCAAGGGGAGAAATCGTACGGCAGGTTGGCGGAAAAGCCTCAGGTCCAGTTTCATTTATGAAAATATATGACCTAGCCATCGGAGAAACTATCCGGCAAGGCGGACTTCGGGCGGGAGCAATGATGGCGACGTTTGACTACCGTCATCCAGATATATTAAACTTTATAACTTGTAAACAAACTGAGCAAGATCTTACACATTTTAATGTGTCCGTATTAGTTACTAAAGAATTTTTTACTGCCGTTGCTGACGATAAGGATATTGACCTATGGTTTCCCGATTATAAAAAATATCCTGCTTATAACGAGGAATGGGATGGAGACTTCGATGGGTGGAAAGAAGCGGGAAAGCCAATTAAAGTTTATGCTACAGTAAAGGCCAAAGAAATTTGGAACAAAATAATAGATAATTCCTGGATGAACGGAGAGCCCGGTGTTATTTTTAAAGACATCGTAAATCGGGACACTCCCCATCCAAAAGGAACAGTTTTAATTTCCACCAATCCCTGCCTACATAAAGATAGTATATTATTTGATAAAAATCATCTACTCTCAATTTCAGAGCAATCCGGGACATTGTGGACTTCTTGGAAAACTGGGACAAAGCCATGTATTAAATTAACTACTAATGCGGGTCATGAAATAGTTGTTACTCCTGACCACAAACTTATGTTAGAAGATGGCACATTTATTGAAGCAAAAGATTCTTATAAAAAGAAAATTGCATGGGGACTTGGAGACTGGGAAGTCACCAAACCTATTTCATACGAGAATGTTTTACAAGGATTTTTATTTGGCGATGGATTTTTAACTGGGAAGAAACAAGGCGTTTCTGTTAAATTAACAAGAGAAAAAGAACGTGAAATCACCTTACTTTTACATCAATTTGGATTTAAAGATGAAAAATGTGGTAATTTCTATATTAATAAACAAGATCTTCCGTTTAATATTGACTTTTTAGAAAAACATACGTATGACAGAATTTTATCGGACTCTTATTTTAAAGCCAATAAAGATCTACTACGGTCATTTCTTATCGGTCTATATGAGGCTAACGGGAGCGTTAATTTTAATAGTCAAATATCATTAAAAAGTACCTCAAAAAAACTAGTTCAACAAATACAGATAATCTTAAGTGCCTTTGGTATTAAATCTTGGATTAACACAAATAAATCAACACTGATAAGTTGGGTTAATGGGGATTATACCAGTAAAGTTAGTTATAACTTACAAATTGCTCCTCGTAATGCAATAAAATTTAAAGAAAAAATAGGATTTTTATCTTATTACAAAAATAATAAAATTAAATCTTTTTGTAAACCATACCAAATTTCATTAAAAGTAGAGAACATTGAGTCTGTAGTAGAGCCACAAGAAGTATGGGATTTCAAAACGACAAAGCATTATAATATGAGTAACGGGGTCGTTGTCCATAATTGTGGTGAACAAGCTTTAATAGACAAGGGTGTTTGTAATCTTGTTAGTGTAAACTTGACCAAATTTTTTAATGTAACCACTAAAACGTTTGATTTTGATAAGTTTAAAGAACAACTCGAGATTGCATTAAGATTTGGTGACAATAGTATCGACGCGGCAGACTATGGATTGGATAGTATTAATGAAGTAGCGCGATCGTTTCGTAACGTAGGCGTTGGTTTAATGGGATGGGCAGACCTATTGATTCTAATGGAAACCAGATATGATTCTGATAAGGCATTAGCTTTAATAGATGACATCGGTTCTTTTATGATGCAAGTGCTAAATGACTACTCCATCGAACTTGGAAAAGAAAAAGGTTGTGCCATAGGGTTCTCTCGCCGTAATATGGCTGTATCCTCGATCCAACCTACAGGCACTGTCAGTATGATCGCCGGGTGCTCTTCCGGAATTGAGCCTAATTTTGATTACATAACTTATCGAAAAGATGAGACCGGAGATCACGTAGTATATAATTTGATCGCCGAGGAATATCTAAAAAATAATAAAGTAGAAACTTTACCGGATTACTTCGTAAAGGCAAATGATGTGCCGTACCTATGGCATTTAAAGCATTTGGAATACTGGCAAAAATACATTGAGAATGGTATTAGCAAGACTATAAACCTTCCCAATAATGCTACGGAAAAAGACATAGAACGAGCGTTGCTATATGCACATAAAACAAATGTTATTAAAGCATTTACTGTATATCGGGATGGGTCCAGAGATCTTCAGGTTTTAAATTCTGAGGATACCTCTAAATCTAATAAGAACTATGTCGTTCCAGACACATTATTAAAAGAGCGCCCCGATAGATATTATGGTTATACTGAAAAAGTACCTGCTGCTAATGGCAATATGTACTTAACAATAAATAAAGAGTTATCGCCAGAAGATTACACAACCGTGAGAGAGATTCTTCAAAATAGAGGAAGAATCGTAGAAGTGTTTGGATCATTCGGAAAATCCGGGTCTGATATATCAGGGTATATAAATGCTATTTGTAGATTATTATCTACGTCTATACGAGTATACAGTGCGGATATTCTGGAGCTAATAGATACCATAAAAGGAATAAGTTTTCTTCCTACCTGGTATAAGGGAAAACTATCACAATCTCCTGTTGACGCTATTGCAAAAGCACTTACTAGAGAATTAGATCTTAGAGAAGAGTCAATGGCCTCTTCAGAAAAGAAAGAAAAAAAGAAACCCGCTGAAAATATTACTTCCCAAGTTTGTTCCATTTGTGGAGAAGAGTTCAAATTTCAAGAAGGGTGCAAATCATGCAAATGCGGAAGCAAATGCGGATAGACAAACATAAACCGACAACATATTATGGAGGATTACTTAAATTTTAAATTAAGTAAACTAAGAGTAGTTACTGTTAATGATATAAAAAGCATACCAGTTACAATTCCTAATAAGGGAATAACTCTAAATAAAGTTACATTTTTTGTTAATGATCAAAATAACCGAGAATTTGTTATCTCGGATGTTTGGGTTAATAGAACAAGTCAAAATCCTATAAAGGGATTATTTTTGGCGACTGCAGATACTGATACAATAACTTCAGGGAGTCCACTTGGTAAGTTAATGCAGTTTTACGATAAAAAACAATTAAAAGATTTTTTACATACGGAGGTACAGGTCTATCCAGATAAAAAAGATTATCTTGTACTTGTAGCATGTAAATTTATAGACCAGGAAACTGACAATGAGATGCAACATAAACATATTCCCCGCATTAAATAAAATTTACAATCTTGATTTCACAGAAGAACAACTTAGCCATTTGGCAACCCACCCTGATAAATTCAAAAAAGAGTCTGGAGAAAATTTCAAAGAGACTTCAACTACAGGTTCTTTAGTTGCTGTTATAAAAAGTAATGATACAATTGCCACTAAAAGTGGAGGAACTACTGGTTATGGATATGATGCCAATAATGTTTCCTTCTTCAAATTACGTAAAGTAAATCCAAATGTAGTAGTTAGTATAGAAGACTCATTTTACAGGCGTCTTCCTAAAAAGTATACTGGGTACTATTTTGCGCGTGGAACAAGTTACTCGGCTATTAATATAGCGCTTATAGAAAAAATAACCGATGCTGATCTTGACTTATTAAAAATTATTTCAACATTTTTTGATTTATATTTAAATGCAAATGTACTATCAAAAATAGTCAGAAATTTAGGACCTTCTCGTAAATTTAAAAACGTTAAAGCGTTTATAGTAGCATTGCGTGCGGTTATATTAGAATTGGGAAATGAACTCTTTGAACCTGATCGTTATCAATGTTACTCAGAGAACAGAGCAGCATTTTCTTCTTTTTTCAAACTATTATTTCCCACTGCTAAATACTCATTTTTACAAAATGACAGTTTATTAAAAGTAACTTCAGCAATGGGAAAAAATTATGCATTATGTTGTATTACCGATGTTGTAGAAGTAAATAACATAAGATATTCTCTTTCAACATTTATGCATGATCCCGGCAGGCCGAGTATAGGTTCGTCTTATTTTGGCACTCATTTTTTTATTAAAGCTGTTAATCATGAAAATAGGTGCTATGATTATATTGACGTAGGAAGATTTTTTACATCTATTTATATCTCCGATATGTCTTTATTAGGAATAATTGCCTATGCAGATGCCACACCCGTTTTCCCAACAAAAGAAGTAATTGACGATCTTACCAAAATTACACCAGAAACCGCACTTCCATTAATTGTCACTAACACTGATATTGGTATAATAATAAAACGTTATCAACAAAAGATGGAAAGACAACAATCAGAGCGAAAAGATCAGGAAGAACTCAATAAAAAGTTAGAAGCAAGACTTGAACATGTTAAACTCCCTGATAAATTTCTGAATATAAATGGTATCGTTTTTAAAAAATCTGGAATCACATACGAGAAACAATTATTAACAATCTCCAGTCCTGATATAGACGAAAATTGGGTGTATAATATTTTGACTACTGTAGCAAGATATATAAACATTGACACTGTTACTTTTGATAGTGTGTTCGCTACATTTTTAAAAGATGTCGTTAAAAAAGTAGAAAAAAGAGATGAATCCGCTGAGGGGACAATCGGGGATGTATCATTCAAAGTAGTTAGATCAAAAATAAAAAGTTCTACCGGGGCAATGAATACCTTAACATATATTAATGATATTAGAATTAATTTTGAAGAAGTATATGAATGTCTCGAACGCGCATTATGTTTTACAACTCAAAAAGATTATAATTATTTTCTCTCTGAAGTCTCAAAGTGCTCTTTGAAAATACATAAGTATTTGCAAAGAGGGGTATCAATGAATGTTAGAGATGAATTTAATGATTGTACTATTAATATGAAATTGCCATTGGTCCGTTCCAAAAATATAAATTATCTAGTAATTGAGGGTAATAAATTCAAAGTTAGAGACACACATAAAATTATTGAACTTCATAATTCAAGAGATCTTGTGGATGTCTTAAATGTTTTTATGAACCCCAAAGTTCTAGATGGTGTAGGATTTGATCAAATTAGGGCATTGGTTGACGCAGCTGCAAAAGAATTTATTACAGCAGTTGAAAAAAGTCAAAAATTATTAAAGGATACAGAGGAAAGATTTAAAATAAGCGTAGGGGATCACCGTGTGGACACGGGACATACCTATCATGGCTATTTAATTAAGGGTAAACTGGATACTTATATTCTAGAAGTAGATGTAGATAATCCAGAAAAAAAGAATGGCGTTTATCGATATCCTAGCGGGCAGTATGTCTGCATCGTAGACAAATCAGCAGCCCAAGTAGGAATGGATAAAGTCGTAAACAGAGTCTATGCATTACATAATGACTCAATGCTCGCAAACCAAATACATACATTAAGATGATAGATCATACAATAAGAGTTCACATAAAAGAAGTTTCAAGTCAAGGTCATACAGATTACGATTTTGATCTGGATGAGGCACTGGAGCATATTACTGAAGCCACTAAGAACGGAAAGTGGTTATATATTAATAATGAATTCAAGTCACCAAACGACATTACAATTGAAGATTTGGCGGCTGCCCAAGACCTAGTGTTAACAAACGGACTTGTTGGTGGAAATTAAATTTAGGAAGGGCAGGGAAACCTGCCCTTATTATTATGAAAACATTAAAAATACGAAAAGAATTATTGCATGGGTTAATAAAGTACGGGGATGATAGCCTTTATGATGAGGTGATAGCGGTCGGAACCGGAGTAATTAATAAAGAAACTTTTATATGTTTACAAATTACAAAAATAAAAAATGTAGTTAGAGATCCAAAATACAAAGAAATAGCAAAACTATTTGATGTACACGCGGACACTGATTACATTCCGGACCCAAATGAGCTTTTCAAAGTAATATCAAAAACTAAATTATTTGACGATACTATGACAGATGAATTGGTACTGATATTTCATACTCATCCAAGAAATATTGCAAGACCGTCGTCAACAGATATAATTGGTGCAAATTATAGAGGAATCTATGTAATTTACTCCCCATTATATAAAGAAATAAATACATACTATTCAGATGATATTGTTAGATATGAACCTGCACATTTAGAGGTGGAAGGAAAATGAAAAAAGTAGCAATTGTTGGAGCTGGTGGAATTGGAAGTTATCTTGCCTTTAATTTATATGAACTACAAAAATTTAATCAATTTTCAAATATTGGTTTTACATTTTTCGACGATGACATCGTTGAAGATAAAAATCTAAGATATCAAAAATTTGATAAAGTTGATATCATGGATTATAAAGTAGAGTGCATTTCAAGTAAGTATGGTTTTTTGGGAGTTTCTCACAAAGTAATAGATGTGTCAGAACTGGCACAATATAATTGCATAGTTAGTGCAGTTGATAATAAACAATTTAGATTAGATTTATTTAAATACCTTGAGACTATGCCGGAAATTTATTGGCTTGACCTTCGTAGTGAAGGAAGATCTATTGCATATTATGTAAAACATAAAGATAATACATATGAGCACATGGTTGAAACTCTTCCCAAGGAAGATACGGGATCCGGAAGCTGTCAATTAGAATTTGAATTGAGTGCAGGATTAATCCAGCAAGGTAATAAAATAATTGCAGCAATTGGTTCTCAACTTCTATTAAATTGGATTAGAGGAGATTATAACCGTCCAAACTTGAGGTTGATGGTATGAGTAAAGAAAATCATCCAAGAGAGTCAAAAGACTTTAATGAAATAAAAAATATTCAAACAGATCTGGATGTAACCCAGGAAAAATGGGATACCATTTTTCATAATTGGGATAATCCAGACGAATGCCAACAAAAATTACGACCTGAGGGCTGTTCTATTTGTGAACGGTTATCCTTGGGAGAAATAATTAAATTAGGAGATGATACATATGGCAAGGTTGGGAAAATATAAACACTTTAAAGGCGGAGAATTTGAAGTATTGGCTAATATTTTTTTAGCTGATAAAAAAGGGGATTTTATTGCTGGAGTATTATATAAACATTTGGGGGAAACACCTCAACTTTATGTTCGTCCAGAAAGTAACTTTTTTGAAGACGTACCAGCAGATGATTTAACAATAGTACCGAGATTTGTGTTCATCGAAGATCTTCCCTCTAACGGATTAAATGCCGCAAATCTTATGGTAATACATGATACCATACAAGGATCTTTGGCCATTGGAGGCCCGGATGCTCCATGGGGATTTACCGAAAAAGCTAGAAGTACTGCTATGCAAAAAATAGATGACATACTAACTATAAATAAAATAAAAGAGTTTCCCCATGACTAGAATTTTAATAATAGGGGATGTGCATACCCATTATAGTGCTTTTGTAAACCTCGTTAATAATACAGACGTAGACATAGTTTTACAAGTAGGCGACCTGGGACTGTATTCAGATCTAAATATAGCAAATCAAGATACAATGGCTATTAAACATAGTCCAAAATTAATAAAGTCATTTATTTATAAATTAAAAAATAATGCTTTGAAAAAACTTAATAAATCTGTATATTTTGTTAAGGGAAATCACGACGATTACTCATTTATCGAAAAACAGGAATTTAGAGATTTAGGATTTATATACATCTATAATGGTACAGTAGTGAATATAAAGGATATAAATATTTTAGGTTTTGGAGGAATTTATTCCCCAGTACAATCAACATTATCAAATTTTTCTTTAAGAAACAGATCTAAAAGATTTTTTACAGAAGAAGATCTAATGTACACTACTAATAATGTTGTTGGAAAAAAGATAGATATTGCTTTATTACATGCTGCACCTACTGGAGTCCTTCCAAACTTTAAAGAACACGAAGAGGGACTTGCTCTTTTAAATAAGGTGCTTGCCATTGCTAATCCAAAACTTGTAATTCATGGACATCATCATGTAAACTACATAAATAATAATGTGATCGGACTGGGAAATTTTTGTAAAAATAAGAATTCATATAGGATAATTGACATTTGATAATTTGCCTTGATGTAGACGGGGTCTTACGACCATTTACGGAAAGATGCGCAGAAGTTTTTATTAAGTATCATCCTCAATTTTCAGGGGAAGAGATTCATTTAATTAAAGACAGCCGCGATATCTTTCTAGGGTATCCTGCCGATAAAGACTATATAAGAAATTTTATTTTTGTTGATAAGGTAGAAGAAGTATTTTTAGATAGTGCTCCATACCCAACAGCAGCTTATGAGTTTTCTTGTCTGAAAAATTATTGTGACGCAGATGGGCATACACTAACCATAGTGTCTTCTCAACCAACTTACATTTTAAAATTACTTACAATACAGTGGTTGCATAGAAATAACTTCTTAACAACCAATTTAGCTTTTATCGGATATTGTGATAAGTATTTATACCAAGGTGACATATTAATTGATGACGAATGCGGAAATCTTACGTCATGGGTTAACCATAAAAGAACAGCATTTTGCTATGCTAGGCCTTGGAATACAAATTGGACTGGGTCATTTATAAATTCATTAGTCGATGTGATTCCCATACTAAAGTTAATGAAATTATAGAGGACATAACATGCTTGATGAATACTTTAAAGAGTTAGATAGGTTCCAACCCCTGGAACGAGGAAAAGAAAGAGAAACTATAGCCAAAGCAAAAACTGGAGATAGGCGCGCATATGACAGTATAATAAATTGTAATTTAAAATTTGTTGTAAGCATCGCAAAATCGTACCAGGGGCAAGGGCTTCTATTAGATGATTTAATATCCGAAGGGAACTTAGGATTATTAAAAGCATTAGACAGATTTGATTTAGACAGAAATGTAAAATTTATATCGTATGCAGTATGGTGGATTCGTCAATCAATTTTGAATGCAATTCATGAAAATGCCAAGAGTATAAGAATTCCACTAAATAAAATTGCCAATGTTGCTAAAATAGATAAAGCCCGTGAAGAATTAATAGAACAACTCGGAAGAGAACCAAGCACTAATGAACTTGAGATATTTCTGGAAAACCCGGAAATATTAATAGATAAACAATATAGTTACACAATGATAGATCTCAATAAACCCCAGACAGAAAATGATAAAACTCTGGATGAGATTGTTCCCGCTGAATCCACATTATCCCCCGAAAATACAACCGAAGATTTTTTATTAGAATTTGAAACATCTTTAAAAGGATTTCCTGACAGAGACAAACAGATTCTTAAAATGTATTATGGCATTGGATATCCCAGGGCATATACTTTAAAAGACATCGGAGATGAATTAGGACTTACCAGAGAGCGTATCAGGCAAATAAAAAAACGAGCTCTTGGACGTCTTCAATTAAAACACCGGAGTGCAAAACTGCGCTCATATCTATGAAAAATGTACATTATATATGCACATCCACAAAATTTGATCAAGCACTAATTATGCTTGAACGCCAAAAACTATGGGCGTTCGACACTGAAACAAATACATTAGACCCTCACGAAGGAAATGTATTACTAATACAAATTGGAGATGAGAATGATCAATTTGTATTTAATTGTTTTCTTCTACAAAATAAAATTAAAGATCTTTTAAAATTTCTTAAAAATACTGGCTGCACCCTTATTGGACATAATGCCAAATTTGATTATGAAATGATTAAAGGCCATTACGGAATTGATCTGGACACTTGGAAAGATACGATGCTCGCAGAGCAACTTTTAAACCAAGGAAAGTCTAAAGTACGATTTAATTTGGATGCCGTACTGGAAAAGTATCTTTATACTAATGTGAATAAGGCGATAACAACTTCATTTGCTGACATGAAATATGGACAAGATTTTTCAGAAGAGCAAATAAACTACGCCGCACAAGATGTAGAATTCCTTATTCCATTATATAATAAATTAGATTCACTTTTAAGTTCAAGAAGTATGCAAAACTTAGCAGCCCTTGAATTTGGTACATTGGTTGCAACTGGTGATCTTGAGTATAACGGGATTTTTATTAATAAACAATCATGGTTAGCTCTTCAAGGTCTCGCTGAAACTGAAGCACAAACAATTAGAGTTAAGTTAGATACGCATTTTAATCCATTTTGTGAAAAGGATTTATTTGGGAGTCTTTCAATAAACTATAATTCTCCTAAGCAGATAAGTCCTATATTAGAAAAAATTTGCAAAATGAAAATTACTTCTACTGCTGATGCTGCACTCTCAATGCATGAAGAAGAATACCCAGTAATTAAAGATTTACTGGAGTATCGCAGAGCCGTGAAAAAAATATCAACTTACGGTGAAACATTTATAAACGAAAATGTACACCCAGTAACTGATAGGATTCATTCTGATTTTATGCAATTAGGAGCTGACTCAGGAAGATTTGCAAGTCGTAATCCTAATATGAATAATATCCCTAAACAACAAGCGTATCGAACTCCATTTCAGGCCCAAGATCCAGATTGGAGAATTATAAGTGCAGACTTTAGTCAGCAAGAACTTAGACTATTGGCACACTTATCTCGAGAACCAAGATTCATAGAGGCTCTTGAAAAAAATTTAGATTTGCATTGTTATACAGGCAGTTTTATATATAATATTCCATATGAAAAATTTTTTAATGCAGACGGTTCGCGAAATAAAGAAATGGATATTAAATATAGAAATCCTGTTAAATCAATCAACTTCGGTAAATGAATAGCAATAATGCCGAAGTAAAATCCGTTAAAGTCGGGGAAACCTTAACAAGGTCTGCAATACAGATTGTTGATGGTAATCCCGAGCCAAGTCTTAGGAATAAGAAAGGTGTAGAGAGTAGACAGCGGGTGTGTATATACTGTGGAAATGATATTCCTATTGCTAAATATCAGAATAGCACTTACTGCAGCATAACTTGTAGAAATAGAAAAATTCTTATGAGTGGGCTGTAAAAACTGGAAAAATAAAAAATCCAGGAGTAGGTTCTGGTGGAAACCAGAGTGAAGAAAATAATCCTATGTACAAAAATGGAATAGGATACTTTCAAAGAAAAGCTTTTGCACACTACGATAAAAAATGTAATCGTTGTGATTCCACAAAGAATTTATTAGTTCATCATTATGACAAAAATAGAACTAATAATGAAATTACTAATTTAGAGATTCTTTGTAAAAAATGTCATCAAAAGCATCATTGCCACAGAAATCCCATTACAGGAAAATACACAAAGGGGTACTCCAGCCCTTGATGAAAATCAAGGAGTACTGATTATATATGGCATGGGAGCCATGAAGTTAGCAAGGCAACTGGGAATTAGTTTGGATGAAGCTAAGGAATTATTAGCTACATATTTTAGATTATTTCCTGCAATTAAAAAATTACTAAATAATTTATCCGAAAATGCAAAAATTAATAAATATGCATTTTCACCAATCGACGGAAGACGTCGTGACTTGTCTGACTTTGATTGGGATAATCCCAAAGCGGCAGGACACGCTATCAATATAGCAAAAAATCTTCCTTTCCAGGGAGGTGGAGCTTCTACCACAAAACTTTCTTTATTAAGAATACGTAATAGTATCAATAATGAAAGTATAAAAGCAAAACTAGTAAATGTAATTCACGATATTTGAAATGTCGTGCTTAAATCAAGATTAAATGCTGGAAACCCCTTAGAGTCTATAATACCATAGTGTAAAAACTTATAGAATTGGGCAATCAGCAGGACTGGTAATGACAGAAATAGAAAAACAAGTAGTTCTTAGTTCATATCTAGGAGATTGTTACTGGATGCGACAAAAAAGAACTTTAAGAATAAAGTTTGGTGGATATGTAAAATCATACTTAGAATATAAATGGACCCTCATAACAACGATGCAAAAATCCAAAATATGGAGTTCGCAAAATAAAAAAAATATACTATATGAATTTACAGTAGGAAAGTCAAAAGAATTAGATAAATTAAAACTTTTAGACTTTTGGGAAATTTGCAAAGAAATCGGAGATTTATCCGAACTTGGCCTTGCACTACTTATATTTGATAACGGTTCATTTCATAAAACATTATTGTATTATGAGTTATGTGTTGGTAAATATTATGAAAAATCTTTCGCTAACAAATTCTGTAAATATTTAAATGTGCATTTTAATATTAATGGAACAGTTCATAAAACACATGGGGCCCGAGGGTACATAATACAATTTAAGGTGTATAACACCCCGATAATAGCACAAATCCTTACAAAATTTTCAAACCATGCTTATTCTTATAAAATACCATCCCCAGAGACTATCGCAAAAATAGCGAGTAGGTATAAAGATATGCCGAAAGATCTTGAAGGCCGCAGGGCCTATGATATAGTCCGATCTTTAGGGAAACTTAAAGAATCTTAATGGATTCGATTAGGATGTAACATAAATGGAAGTACTAGTAGAAGTTCACAAAGATCAAGCAGAACAAATGAAAAGCATTGTCCAGACTCAAATGGAAGCTGCCTTCAATTATTATGCCCCATCTGTGCCAATGTCGGTAGATGCTGTTATCGGGCCACATTGGATTCATTAATCATATTATTACATGGAAAAAGTTACTGATCCAGTAGCATACTGTGAAGAACACTTCCCAGAAACAACTACGGAATTTAAAAGATTGTCAAATATAAATTATGAGACTTTCTGCAAGAAACAAATGGATTACGGTCCAGGAAATATAGCGATGGGAACGGCCCTACAAACTGAAGAAGATGTTATTTTTAGTTTAGGTGCCATTAACATACGAATCAACGATAAAATTCAACGGTTACTACATTTACTTAACAAGAAACAAAGACAACCACAAAATGAATCCATCGAAGATGCGTATCTTGATGCCTCAGTTTATGGTATAATTGCAAGAATTGTACTTAGCGGGAAATGGGGTAAGTAATAAAAAAGGGGGCCAACCGGTCCCCTTTTTTTACATTAATATTAAGCCGCACCCACTTTAATAGGCCGTACTCTGGTGACTGCGATCTGTACTTGTTCTAAAAGAATAGTTTGCTGTGATGAGACACCGATGTTATAAGACACAATAAAACATTTTTCTAAATATAAACCACCGTAAAACTGTGACTCAGTGTCCAAGAATATAAATCCTAAGCCCATCGGTTTATTAAAAACTGCTGATCCCAAATTTCCCCAAAATGCTCCTAAATCCTTATCCTTTCCTCCTTGAGAGTATTCTCCCATATAAGAATAGTTAGTTGACGCTGTAAGAGATGTTGGATATGGATCTGATGGATCTCCCTCTGTAGTTCTATCTACATCCGGTATTAAGATAGTATCAGTACTTCCATTCTTATAAAATGCCGACATCGCAAATAACAATGATGGGCCATCAAAAAGAATTCTCTGCACTGACGCTGTCGCAGTAGTTCTTCCAGGTATAGTGAATAACTGGCGAGAACCAATTTCATTTAATTGTTGAATTGACTTCCGTTGCTGAATAGTTGCCGATTGAACCAATCCGATAGGAATTAATTCATCATCACTAACTGCTGGGCCAACCCCTGTAGAAACAGGAAGTACATACTCTGGGGGCCCAGAAACTAACAATGTACTTTCTGATGAAACAAAATCATATGTGCTGTTTAAATCGTGCACATTCTTGTCTTTCCAACTTCCTACCCAGTCAGAATATTTTCTCGTAAATTTGTTATTTATAGCCATATATTCCTCCTTAGAATACTAACGTAATTCTGATATAATTTACAGGATATAATGGAAGAATATCAATTTCTACATCGATTGAGTCAGGATTTGTTTGATTCTGCTCCACTGATACTACCTTATAATCATCCAAAGCTCCAGCGACAATTAGAACTGCACCAATTCCTGACAAGGTCGAATCAACCATTGATAAAAATTTGTCATTGATTATATATCTTCCAACGTAGGGATTCATTACTTTTCTAATAAACTTAGCTGTGTAATCAATTGCAGTAGTAATGCTAAGTTCTCTCTTAGCAATGCTAAGAACATTAGTACTCATTTGATGACGAGATACAACTGGAGAAGTGGTAGATGACTGTGTCATTATATAATAGCCGCCCTCAGCAATTGTATTCAATTGTGATTCAGTAAAGTAATCCCAAGATCCGTATGTTCTATCTATTCCAGAAATAGGAACATTAGTTAATGGCTGTTCCGGTCGTTTTCCAATTACCTGACCAACTACTGCAGCATCATAATAAAATCCAGGAACCGGTGACAATACTGTCAATTCGCTATATCCCTCATCTACCAATGCTTGCCATTTTGTATCATCAATACTTTCTCCCTTCTTATAGCGTGTACTTCCTACTTTCATATCCATCGCAAATTTACAATAATAATATGAATCATCTGTATTTGTAGTAAATACTGTCCCAAGTGTGCTATTAAAACTTTCTTTTACCCAAGATTTCTTAATAGTACTAATATGTCGTTTTTCTTCAACATATCCCCAATCAGGAAATGTCAGAAAAAGTCTTTTCTCTTGATATGTTGCACCATAATCTCTTACTGCTTCTGCAGTAGTCAATTTATTTGCAGTGGTTTCAGCATGCGGAACCCCTGTCCAACTCGGAATTACCCGATTACAAATGACAATGCGTTCTTTTTTATTTGTTGCAAGTGACATATCATTTGCATGGGCGACTGCAGTTGCCACAATTGTACTATTATGTGACATACAAGCAATTGCATATACTTCTTGCATTTCTAAAGCAGAAAAAGCTTCAGTATAATCAGCAGTGGCCTCTTCATCCAATCCGTAGGTATAAATTGCTCTACTGAATTGCTGTTGTGCAACCATCGCTCCATATGCAAGTGGATTCCAAGATACTGGGTCTCCAATTAGTGTCTTAATATCTGAAATTGATGACATTTGCTTGAAACCTTCTGAATCCGGTTGATCTGCCCGGTATCCTACGCGGATAGTGGCATCTGGTCCAGTAAAGGTACCATCAGCTAGAATTGTCACCTGATTATTGCTTACTGTAAAATCAGTTCCATATTGTAAATGGTAAATTGTATCGGCGGACTGCACCAAATCAATAATTACCAAACTTTCTTCACCTGATACATTATAATTGGTACTGTTGATACCACTAAGATGAAATGTTACTTCTGTTCCATCAAAACTTGCGATATCTGTATCTAACAACGATTCATCTAACATCGGATCTTGCCAATGATACCCTTTACCAACCACTACTGCATTTAATTCTGGTGTTATGAAAACTGGAGTTTGGCTTCTTTGCTCTTGGGTTATTTCTACTCCAGGCTTAGTATAGGCCATTATTACTACCCTCCATTAATTTTTTCTTATTCTTTACATAATTAATAATACCGGCACCTGCTTGGCCGGCCATCGTAAATCCTGGAGCAACCGTCCAGGCTGTTGCCTCTAAAGCGCCTTTCCCTATTCTTTTTGGTAAAGGATCCTGCTTATCTTGTAGCATAACCATAGCACCGAAAGCTGGAGCACTTGTTGCAACTCCCCAAGCTTTCCCGGGGGCGGATGCCTCCATTACTAATTTTCTATTAAAACCAGGAGTTCCAGGATTTACTCGTTTTGCAATCATTTCATCTAATACCGATCTGGAAGATTCTCCAGATAAAGTGGATACTCCTTGAACCTTTTTTCCTTTGTAATAGTAACCTCCCCTGTTCTTCATTAATAATTTTAGATCAAGGTCTTTTACATCTTTAGTTACCTTTGTTGCTGCACGAAGATGTTGTCCAAATAAATTAAATAAATTTTTTCCTGCAATTAACGGAGCTTTTGCTCCAGATCCAGGAACATCTTTTGAAATCACCTTAGCCGTTGCAGCAAAATTTCCAAGACCTGCTCTAGCAAGTCTACCTACGATATTAGTTCCTTCTGTCTGTTTTGCTAAATCAGTTGCAAAAGACTGCTGCCCTTTTGCAATTATTCTTCCAACTGTCTGATGTTTTTGTAGATTTCCTAAAGCATCCTGTAGACCTTTCGTCCTATAAAGATTTTTCGTTTCAGACAATAATCGTCCAGTTGTCGTTGCCCCTAATGTTTTTCTAATTGTATTTAGTATCTCAGGAATCATTATATTTCTCCAACTTGAACGTCTTGTTCAGAATCATCTTCAGTGTTTGTGAGGGTAACAAGCATACCTTCAAATATTTTGTAATAACCATAAACTGCCCCACCACTGGGAATTGTAAAAACTGTGGTAGTCCCGTCCCCTACGCCAAGTACAACTTGCTCATGCGTAGCTAAAGTAACTGCATCAACATACGTTAAAGTAACCACTTCACTGGCATCCGGGGCAGTATAAAATTCAATTTGAGTACCATTATTTATAACATCATAATGTATGCCCTCAAACTGTTCATCTTCATCTAACCAGCATCTGCAGTTATATAAACTATCTGATGCTGCTAAACTGTACTGTATCAAAAATGAAATATCAATTGATACTCCTACCAATTCAAAATCAGCCCGGTACCGTAAAATACGTTCCTCGCTGATTGACATAGAATTAAATCGAAATATTCCTATGCTATGAAAATCTTGTTTATGTGCTGTAATTGCACTAAATAACTTATTTGCTATATCTTCTGCCTCTACGCCCTGTTTAGACACAACATTAAATGTAACAGACCCACTATATAAATCTGTAATTTCTTGGGCCCTAACCCTATCATCGGTTATTGCAGGAATTAATGTTCCAAATTTTAAAGGACCTACGCGATGCGGATTTAAAAATCCGTACTGTCCTCTAACTGAATTAGTCCATCCTGCCGCTCCTCGTGATAATAATATAGCCGGACGTTTAACCGCAATACCTAAATCTACGGAGAATTTATCGGCTATAATAATTCCAGAAGCAACTGGGTCCGCAGACCAAATATATCTATTTGTGCCTTTTTCAAAATAACTTTGTGCAAAATTAAGAAAGATATATTTTATTGCTAAACTTATATTATTGGTTGATAATGACATTTCCGTATATAAAATTCTCTAAAGTTTGAGGAGACTCATCTTTAACTTCGGCCTTTTCTTCAATATGTTTTATGGCACTATCTTTTATATCTTGCTTTAATTTTTGTTGAAGTTGGTCTTTATGTATTGGAGTTAACATCATACTTAATTATAATGTTTAATCCAAACAAAGTCAATAGAAATCTAACCCCCAATTCCAGTAACTACTACAGTCACATCAGTGGACGCTCGCAATACTGAATAATATAAAAATGTTACATTCGATAGTGATACCGACCCATTTGCTGCTAAATATAAAGAACCAGTGGTTGCAGTAGCCCCGGTAACTCCGAATGTAATATAACATGCAACACCGGATAAATTTTGAATAACTACATCCAGACTACTACAAGCGCCCAATGCTGCTCCAAAGTTTCCAGATTTGGCAGTTGCATCAGTAGTTGTAATTGTAATATGTTCAACCACATTATTTCTTCTTGATAAATTTGGTAAATGTGCCATTTATATTGATCCCTCAAATTGAATTCTAATTTTAACTGTTTCTTCTGGATGTATAGTAACAGGAGTTATAACACTTCTAAATAACATTAAACCCTTCGTTGTTCCTTTACCATATCCAACTAATGCAACTTCACTAAATGTAATATCTTCTGTAGTATGATTACTAAACAGTCTAGAAAATTCACAAGTAGCTGTTGTTGCCCCAACTACTACTCCAGTAAAATGATGACGATGATACTCCACTGCGCCCTGCATAATTTGTGAGTCTAGACAATAACTATCCCCACTTTCTGTTGAATTTCCGTTGCCAATTTGCATTCCATACCCATCATCGCCGTATGATGCCCAAAGTTTGGGATAATTAGTATAATTAATTTTAGGGTTACCAACGACATTAATAGTATGAATTACCTCAGTAGTACCATCCAAAAATTTTAAATATTCAGAGGACTCATCTAAGAAATATTCACAAGACGTTGCTGATAATACAGTAACTAAATTTTTTGTAAATCCCAAAACTTCAGACATTAATATTTTATAAGTAACTGTTAAAGTTTGTCCTGGAGAAAGTGTAATTGTGCTTGGTAAAATATCTCGAACGATGCATGCTTGATAAATAAGAGTTGCATAAATGCCAATCTCTTTTATATCAATAGCTCCCCCGGACTCATTAAGAAATCTTCTACTTAGTTCTAATACAATATTATCACCCTCTTGACTAACTAATTTTCGTGTTGTGTACTTATCATAAGTTAATTTCCCAGAAGTTGCCCCATTCTGAACTAATGTACCTAATCTGTAATTGGTAATTGCATGTGGTTCTCCAGTACCATCGTCTGATCCAACAACTATCCCACGTGCATCATAATCATATGGACTAGTAATACTATACTTAGCTATAGACATGTCTTCTTTATCGAAAGTATAATATCCTAGGTCTCCGTTAGTATCTCTAATAATACTTGGATCACCTGATAATGTTGAGTATAGCGCTGAAATAAATTGGTAACAATACGAATCAAAAGGATACTGCTGATCACTAATAACTATATCTTTTTCTGTTACTTTCACAGAAAGAGTGCCATTATACATTGGTTCTCGAAAAATCTCAAGAGTACGTTCTGCTTTTTCTATTATAACTTTTGCTCTTAAATCCATTATAGCCCTGTTTGAATTATAAAGTTAACTCGCATTGATTCATGTTCAGATAAGGTTATACCGCTGGGGTACACTACGCCCATAGTCATTATTCTATTATAAGACTCCCCTACGCCATAAATACCTGCTTCAGTTATTGTAATATCCTCTGAATAATCATTAACAAATGATCTTTTAATATGGCATTCATATAAGGAATTATCATCAGAATTCTTATTATATGTAAACTCTGTTATAAAATATTTTAATGTATCAATAGTATCCCCATTAAGAATTCTTGCGGCCAATTGAGTTGAGTCCCAATCAATGCTGTTTATCCCTGATCCTACCACAATACCATAGTCATCCTCGTATATAGGGGCGTCACATTCCAAAGTCAATAATGCATCTGTCGTTTGTGAAGTATTTGTAGTATCAACTACTACAGTATCAGCACTACTAATAGAATCTGAAACATTATAATAATTAAAATAATTAAAATATCCACGAAGTCCAGATAAAAAGTTTTTTGTAAATCCTGAATATTGAGTTATTTTAATTTTGTATCTTATTTCTACAGATTCATTTTGCGCAAGTGTTACACTTATATCCTCATTATTTTCATTTTTGATATCTCTAATTATACACAAATTTCCAGAGATATTAGCGTATAATCCAATTTCTTTTATTGTAACAGCTGAAGAATTTTCATTAGTAAATACTCGAGATATTTCCAAGACATACTCATCACCAGAAGTGTATAACGGTTTTACATATGTCTCATGATAAATTAATTCATTAGAATCAACACCATTATATAATTGTGTTCCGATACAATAATTATCTTCATCCATCGGATAAAATGAACCTTCGTCGGATCCAACTACAATACCAAATGTATCATCTGAAAAATTTGCACCAACTGCACAAAAACTGGGTATAAAAGAACCAGATATTGGTGCTCCTGACGTGTACACCATCGCAGAATTAAACCGACTAAGTGCACAATATAACCATTTACACCAATTATAAGTAAAACTTTTCATTGGAAAATTTATAATTTCTAATAATTTTCCTGAAGAATCATTATGAACTATCTCCACCATATTGCAGATATTTGGCCCTGCAGTACTAACTGTATCTTTTAAATTTCCGTCTTTATCATAAATTTCAGTGATAGTACTTAAATTAAACATTGCTTCCTTTTTCATATCAATGTCCTTATCGTAAAAATAATTTCAACTGTACCTCCAGCTACTACAGGAACACCAATTGTGTCAATACGTGCAAAACATGCCCGATGCCCAACTCCAGATCCTTTTCCATATAAAGCAATCTCTGAAGTGGATATTGTACTACCTGTATTATTAGTAAAAACTCTACTAAGTTTAAATTGTTGTTGTCCACTTTGATGGGAGGGGGCGGTTAAAACCATGTCACCATATAATAAATCTCCATTCAAAATTTTTGATATAAGCCCCAATGAATCAAAATCAGTGTCACCAACTCCATTACCAATTACGATACCGTAATTGTCTTCTCCCGATGCTACATTACATAATAACATTTCATTAATAACATCGGTTGAGGCAGCGGTTATTTCTGTACCGTCGATGTCTAAAAGAGCAACATCTTTATCCGCTGAAAAAAGTGCTTCTAATATTTTTACAATATTTTTTGTGTACCCAGAATCTTTCACAATATAAAAATCGTATGTAATATATAATGAATTATTAATTGGAATTTCTTTTAACAAAGGGGACCCAGTATCATCAAAAAGATCTCTAATATATAAAATATATTTTGCATCGCTACCTAATCCAACAATTCCAATTTCTTTTACCTCAATAACGGCTGCAGTATAATTATTAATACGTCTACCCAATCTTACATAATATTTTTGTACATCTAATGTGCTATCGCTGACTGTTCCAGAATCATGAGAAAGTTCTCCCGTCGATTCTCCATGTAAAATACGATCTCCTAAAGTAAAATTATCAGGAGATAACGGTACGGCATCCCCGTCATCTTCTCCAACCCAAATGCCATGATTGGCATTAGTGGTATCCACAGTTACTACATCTATATATTTAGGGTGTACTACGCCGTCAGCACCACTAGTATAAATAAATGTTTGAGATTCTCCGGTCATTGCCCCATATAAAAATTTTGTAAAATTATATACAAAACTTCGCATTGGATTTTTTTCAGTAGCAATTATATTCCCAGCGCCATCAATGAGACTTCTAGTAACATAAGCCTCATTTTCCTTAATTGGGAAATTAATTTCTTTTAAAAGATTTCCATCTTTGTCACGAGTTATTGCTGTGGCTATTATTGCTATATTAGACATCGGTCCTAAATGTAAAAATTATTCTTACTGATTCAGTTGGTTGCAGTGTCAATCCTGTAAAATTTATATGTGTATGTAATATATTTTGTGCACCTTCATCAGTTCCAATTATACCAGCTTCTGTTATATCCACAGCTACAGCGGAATCATTTACAAATGCCCGTTTTAATGAATAATACGTACCAGTGGCATCAACTACAGGAACATTATATTCTTGACCTCCATATAAAAGTTTTCCTGTTGTAGATCCATGAGATATTGTATCATCCATTTGAAAATCAGTATACTGTGCAACAGCTGTTCCTTTTCCTACAACAATTCCAGTTGTATTTGTTCCGTATGTTCCTGCAGTCGTTAAGACATACCCCCCACATTTAGCTTGAACGCTTGGATTTGCAGTGACTGCTCCATTTGTCATAATTAAATCATAATTTTTATTTCCTGTGTCCATCCAAGCGTATAAATATTTTAAATAATTACTTGTAAAGCCCGAACTTATATCATACCTAAATTTATACTTTACTTCAAAAGATTGTTCATGGCCTATTATTAAATTAATGGCATCTCCATTATAATCCACTGTATCATGCGCCAATAAATATCCAGCTGTTGTGACAAATGTACTACTTGTATTTCCAACTATTCCTGTTTCTCTAACAGTTACATTAGCACCACTATAATTTGTAAAAACTCTTCTTATGGTCATGGAATAATATGGAGCAACATAAGTCGGAGCCTCAAATACAGTTGCTGAATAATCTAATTGATTAGTAGTTACACCATTAGCAATTTTTGTTGTTAACCCATAATCTGACACAGTGGGAGAGCTTGATGAACGACCCACCTGTATTCCGCCATTATCATTGTTATAAGGGCAATCAATATACACCTCCGATAAATGGGATGTCCCAGATGCCCCAGCAGTGTTTAAATAAGCAAATGCCGCATTAGACCAATTTTGATATTGAAATATTGCCCAATTTGCTGTGAAACTTCTAAATGGAATCGATTTAGTATTTATAATATCACCATTGACGTTACGATGTATCAACTCAATTTCGTGTGGTTGTGGACTTGCGGTATTATTGGCAAATATAGAACGAGAAAAATTTCCATTTCTATCAAAGACCTCTGCCTTAACTACTAATTGTTCTCCATGTGCTATTAACATAATTTAATATATTCCTTTTTTGAATTAAAATCAAGTTGTTACTGAAAAAGTTACGGAAATCAATACCGCGGATCCAGTACTTAAACTTATAGGAGAACTCAATAATCTCCTAAAAAACATTACTTGTTTTCCGGCCGTAGCAGTGTTATACCCATAAATGCCCAATTCATTAATTGTTATTGTACTACCTGAGTCATTAAAAAACCATCTCTTTAAAATAGATGTAGTAACACTCCCAGCAATAGTTACCGGAAAGGTAGCATTAAATCCTTGTACTAACTGTCCAGAGTCTCCACCCTCTTCGATGTATGTACCAAGAGCATAATCATCCCAGTTTTCTGCACCATTTCCAGTTCCGACAACAATGCCTACTTTAGGTATTGAAGTAAAATAAGATGATCCCATCATAAGTGCGGCTGATGGAGAAGATGGACTCGCAGTCGTCCCATCAATAAGTACCAGATTTACTGCCGCATTAGCATTATATTGAGAAGATAATATTTTTAAAAAATTTTTAGTAAATCCCGAAGTATTTGATGTTATCGTATTGTAAGTTAAAGTTGAGTTAGCCCCGGCTGCAATAGTTTTTCCAACTCCGATGTCCCTGGCAACTAATGTTGAATTGGAGCCCCCTACATCTGATAACATTCCAACTTCCTGTATTGTGATATCACCAGCGGTTGAGTTTGTAAATTTTCTGGTAACAGCTAATACATAGTTGGACCCAGACACAGCAGGGGGCACAATTACAGTGTTACCATATGCTAATTGTCCAGCACTGGTGCCATGTGCAATTTTTGCTCCCATCGCATTATTAGTAGCTGCAAGTGGCAAAGTAGTCCCATTATCCGTTCCCACCACTAACCCCTCAGTTGCATCAGTAGCTGGACCTTGTACATCTAGATATGGAGTTGCTGACGAAACATTTGTACCAGATGTATTTTTTACATCCCCAGCTATTATTGCGTTATTAAAACAACCTACGAGACACCCCATAAAATTCCTTACAAAACTTCTAGTTGGCCTTCTTTGTTCGGGAACCCCATATTCATTAGTAAAGTAATACTCTCCGTCTACTGTGTCAGTAGATAAAAAAGTATACTCTTTAAAACTTTTTCCAGGAAAATATACAGTGGCTGAAATATCAACTTTTAAATTATGCATAACCAATAATTGAAATATTAATTTGTGATGATTCTAATTCTGATAATGTAATGCCGCCACTTAGCCATCTTCCCATCATACAACGTTGATTGCTAACATTTCCAGCTCCATACCAGGCAAATTCATTAAAAATAACATCGTCAACAGTAAAATTTGTAAAAGATCTTCCGAATCTTACTACAGAATATGTTGCAGTAGATATTGCCCCATTAACATATGGATTCCCATAATAAAGATTTCCAGCAGAGGTGCCTGTTGATATCTTAGAATCAAGACAATGTGAATCTATGTTCATTGCAGAAGACCCCGATCCTACAACAAGTCCATAGGTACTTAACAACACAGCAGTAGTTGTAAATGGCATGTCATTGCTAAGAATAGAACTAGTCTCTCTAAGAGACCCAAGTGTATCAACAAATGAGCAAGTTTGTGGTTCTATAAAATTATAATGAAGGGCATTAGCAAAATTATTTGTTAATCCAGAATTTTCATAAATTTTAAATTTATAAAGAACAGTAAGCGTTTGACCTACACCAACTACTAAATTTATTAAATTACCGGCGTAATCCACAGTATCTCTGGCAATCATATAATAAAATACATAATTATATGTTTTAACATATAAGCCAACCTCGCTAACTGTAATTGATCCTGCAGAAGAATTAGTAAATGTTCTATAAGCATACATGCTATAATCTGTAGATTCAGCAACTACCCTTGAAGTTTGAGTTGGAAAATATTCCAACTGTCCCGCGCCAGTACCATGAGCAACGGGGGTAACTAATGCATACTGCGTTGGGGTTACAGCAGTTGCTCCTCCGGTACCCACCATAACCCCATAAAGAGACTGACCATAAGTTGCTCCTGTTTCCAACATGTGAACTGTATCATATGAATCATTACGCACGCCTCCTGAAGTTGTTTGCGTAGTAGGAGTAGGTCCCCCAATTGCAGAACTTAAAAATGCAAAAAAATTCTTAACAAGGCTGCGCATTGGATAAGCATGCACGCTAGCAATTGTACCATCAGAATTTTTTATTACACATTCTATTTCTCCCGAAACTGCGGCAGTTGCTGAAGGTAACTTAACTATATTTTTTAAATTACCATTTTTATCATAGTTTTCTATGGATACCTGTGTTTCTATATTATGACTTGTTAACATTTACCTCCTACGACCAACTATAAGAACTTGTGATTACTGTATCAATACCACTAACTATATCTGCAACGTCTCCCATACAACTAATTATGCCACTCCCTAATATAACAAAATCTACATCATCAATTACTTTTATATAAACATCTGGGGAATAATCTAACGTACAATCAAAATTTAAAGAAAAAAAAACACCGGATAATGAAACTACGTAGTTGGTTGTATCGCCTACTACAGTATTAGTAACTACCACTCCATTTTGTCCTGAAATTGTAATATTTCCAGAACTTGGAGAAGACCCCCCAGAAATAGTCGTCCATTCTAATGCAGTTCCTGCATCGTCCACGGCCATTACCTGCCCGGGTGTTCCAAAAGTATTATTAAGTTGAATTACATTACTTGATACATCTAGAGTTTTTATTACCTGAAATTTTGTTGACGCGGCAGCAGCCACTTCCACCCCAGCAGCGTATATTCTAACACAATCATCATCCGGAGTTATTTCTGTTAATACCTTGGTGTCTCCATCAGCATCGACAATCTTATCTAATGTTGTAACACCGCCCCCAGAAATAGTTACCCATTCTAATTCCGTTTCAGCAGAATTAACTGCTAATACCTGTCCATCTGTCCCAAATGCACCATTTAATTTAATAACTTTTGTTATCAAATCCAAATCTTTTTTTACAGTTACAAGGGCACTTGACATCGTAGTTACATCTTGGCCACCAGCGTTAAACTGAAGAATATTAGAAGCAGTGTCAACGTATGTGTCTGAATCAATATCAATAATTTTGTCTAATGTTGTAGTGCCGGTGCCTCCACTTATAGTAACCCACTCTAATGCGGTACCTCCCCCATTTACAGCCATAACCTGTCCGGAAATTCCCAGTGTATTATTTAATTTATATACAGATGTTTGAGTATCAATATCTCCTAAAGTGGTTAAATCTCCATCTGTATTTAAAACTAAACTATTAGCTGATCTTGCTAAAGAATACATAGTTAATGCACCATTAGAAGACATCCCCAGATAAGATCCGGAATGAAATTGTAACCAAATTTCATTACTAGTACTTCCTGCTCCTACATATTTGAAAGCAAGTCCTGCAATATTATGTGCAGAGTCTGTTACTCCAAATCCAAGAGCGGTCATCTCACCTGTTTGCTGAGAACTATTTAAAAAGTTTGCTACGCGTACCCAATTGTCTGTCGAAGCCGCATCGACAACTAACGAAACCGTTGATACGGGAGCCATATTTATCCCAACACTATTATCAGTTTCCAAATATGCATTAGTAACCTTTACAGTAGCGATATCCACATTTCCAGAGAATGTTAGTCTATCTGTCCAGGTATTACCAGAAGGTTTAGTGGCTATCCTTAATTGGTATGCAGTTCCAGTGCCAATCGATCTATAATTCCAAAAATCAATATTAGCCCCGATCGTTGCACCACGCGGAAAAGATAAATAATCTCCATTAGTTCCCGCGTAACCGATATAATGTACAGGATTAACACCATCATATGTCGTTATAGGAATGGACGACGTAGTAATGCCTAAGGACCCATTTACTGCTAACAATGACGTACCCTTTGTCCATGTTAATTTTGAATCCCCGGCAAATATACCACCGTCATTATACTGAATTTGTGTATCTGACCCTCCCGGTGAAGTTGTTATTCCGGAAGTTATAACATCAAACCACTCAAGCGATGTTCCTCCAGCCGCAACACGCATTGCCTGGCCAGGAATTCCATAACCATCGAGTCCACCAATACTAACGTCGTTCCCGATGTCCTTTATTAGTGGCTCACTAAAAGTTAGCGATACCCCAACGGCTGGAGTAGTCCATTCCAATGATGTCCCTCCAGCGGCTACTGCAATTACCTGCCCCTCATTACCATATGAACTTAAGCCACCGATGTCTAGGGCAAGTCCATTCCAATGTAACGGGGCTGCAGCAGTAAGAGGTTCCCAACTTCCTACGCCGCTTGCATCAGATCTAAACACATAATCAAGGCCAGCTCCTACGGGAATAGTTAATACTCCACTAATAGTAACGTCATCGATGAATAATATTCTATCTTTAATTGCACCGATGGTGTCTACATAAATTACCGAATCAACAATTGTAGATGCATCTAATTCCCATGTTCCTACGTCAAGTCTGGTACTCCAAGTTGTACCTACGCTAGTACATACATAGTCATGAGTACAATCCTCACAAATATTGTTATTCGTTCGAATATACAAGCAAGTATCGGCCGCTAAAACTGCAATTTCACAATTATAAAAATAATTTTTTGTAATAATTTTATTATCGGCAGCAGAACTGGTGTCTACGATGCCTTCACCAAAATATCTAAATATATTATTTAATATTAAGACATCAGAAAATTGATTTCCGATTGATATTGCAGTTCCAGAGTTAGCATCCTCAGAATTATTAAAAGTACACCCTATGATATCAATGTGGGTCCCTGAATATGTTATAAGATCCACAACTACATCTGAATTTGATGTAAAATCTACATTAATATTTAGATTTTCTAAAGTAACATATGTACTTGCTGCCGTAGGACAAATTAAATCTGCAGTTCCCGCAAAAGTACCGTAGTGGTTTATAGTAAGATTTGAAAGAGTGGAATCCACTCCCAACTCAAACATTGTTGATACATTGGTATTATTAGAATAAAACACAGAGTGATCCTTATCAGTTCCTACTATGTTAACATAGTCGGGAACAGTTATTAACCCGGAAATTAAATATTCCCCAGGACCTAAAAATACTGTATAAGGATTTGTTGAGGAAGCGTCTCTTATATTAGAAAGAATTTTATTTAAGTACTTATCTTCCTTATTAACGATGATGCCACGCTTGGATAGATGTGTAAAACCACCCCGAGCGTATGCTCCATCATGATCATGTTCGATGACAGAGAATTTTACCCATCTACGCTCATACTCATCCCAAACTCCAGCAACTTTATTTTGTTCATCATACCAAAATTGACCAGCACTTGGGCTCTTAGGAGGTATTCCTAATGTTGTCTCAGTATATGTTAATTTCATAAATCTGATCGTCTTCCATTATTAACGCGATGTGAACCCGCTGTTCTAATATCTTTCCTAATTTTTCTACTGTACGAACATCCTGAACCATCCAACGTTTATTATTATCATCTACGACAATGTCTTTTACTTTAAATTGAGGAAAATTTGTAACAAATAAAACAGCATCACTTGGCATAAAATCCCCAAACATCGTAATCTCAGCAAACTTCGGAGCCGTATTAGTTTCTCCGATGAACTCAATTGGGTTAAAATAACCTGACACCCATCCTGTGCCCTTGCAAGTAAGGCACTCAGACTGAGTTACTCTCATCATGATGTCATCCCAACAATCTGGGCAATGTGTACCCCTTGTATACCGTTTAAGAAGATAGTATGTCCTTCCTACTTTTTTTGCTAATACAAGATTTTTTCGTCTAAGGATCTCGAGATATATTCTATCTACTGTTCCAGCCTTATTTAAATAGGCAGGAGTACCTGGAGTAATTGCGCTTTCATCTGTGTCTACGTTTGTAAAAACAAGCTTGTAATACCAATCTCTATTATAATGATAATACCCAGATATTGTTGTGTCTACGTAACTGATTGACTCTGCTGAAATTCCGGATGCAATGTGAGTATACCCCTCGATGGTATTCCCGGAAATCGGAGCCTCAGACCTGTATATATCTATTTCATAATCAGATAGAGATTCAGTTGTTGAAGAATACTCCCAAGACAATACAAGATTATCAACACTATAGGCATCAACATTTAAGGTTGTTAGTATTAACATTATAATGTACCGATGTCACTATATTCTGAAGATACTCCACCATAACATGAGTCTATATTTGCATTTACTTTCATACTCTGTGCGGATCTCATGTATTTATTAATCAATATATTATAATAATTAATATATCGTCCGTATGTATCATAATCTTGCACTGTGACTCCACCAGCATCACTATAAGAAAGTGTATTTCTGGCAGATAAAATTCCTTTACCGATTAATACCTGGATAACTGCACCAAATTTTAATACATTCCAAGATGGAATATTAGTTATTGTATATGTAGTTTCAGGAATAAACTCAAAATTAAATTCATCCAGGGCATCTTGAAGACAGTGATAAAGAAAAATATCCGAGCACTCTTCCGCCCCGGATAGGGTATTTAACTCCGCAGTATCCCCAAGATATTTTCTTAGTCTATCTACGTATAATTGGTGAGTAGCAGATATAATATCAGAAGTCAAATCTTCATTTGTTGGTGGCATAGTTTCTGTCCATTTTATATTATTATTGTAATTATTACTTTAATATACTAAAAATTTAGGTCTCAGTCAATGTATAAATAAAAAAAGGAGGCAGCCACATAGCTGTCTCCTTTAATTTTAAATATTACTCGATATTAGCTAAGAGTAATCTTTGCACAAGATTTGGTGTTACCAATTCCCATACCGACTGACTCATAAGCTGCAAAAGTGATAATATTCTTTTTCTTTTCAATCCAGAACTTTGTATCATTAAGGATCAGGAACTGACCCATGAAATCCTGTGATGTAAAGGCGTAAATCTTTCCATCAAGCAAAGAAACTTTGTTTGATACAATCAGTTTACGTCCGAAAAGAGTTGCATATGTGTAACCGTTTACAACCACTTCACCGGTCAATGATCCCAATACGTCATCATCATAAAGAATCAAACGATTGAACATCTTCGAATCCATAAGAAGTGTCTCGGCACGCAGTTCGTTTCCGTCCAATACGTCGAATAACTTTTTGAAATCGCTCTTTTTTACGGTACCATCGGTGTCGTAAGTTCCAGTTTGTGCTGAAGCTTCAGTTGCGATAGCAGCGTCTACTTGAACTAAAAAGGACGTATCTTCTATTTTTTGAATATCCAATACAGAGTTCTTCTCAATTACTTCTGTAAGGGGCATTTCGTAGGCAAGTAATTCTTCCTCTGTCTTCTGAAAATCTTCTGACGAAATCATGAAGAAAGGAATTTCAAATCTCTCACCTTCTACGTAGTTAAAATCGGGCTCGCCACGGAAGTTAACAGTCATAGCCTTGGAATCTGGCTCGATGTCAACGATCTTGACTAGTCCATCATGATTAACTGATCTTTGTAGATCAGCCTTTGTTACATACTGTGGTTGCATTACCTTTCTTGCGAAAGAAATTTCACGCAGTTTTTGTCTTACAAACGCCGAACCCTCTTGAGCTACCTTGTCGATGCCCTCGGGAGTATTCAGCTTTTGAACGAAAAGCTCGTTCAATGTGCTAGCAGATAAATTATCCATTAATATACTCCTCCGTTATGCAGTTACGTATTCAATAACTGTGTGATTTCTACCAAGATGCTCGATAGTATGACTTGCCTTTGTGCAATAGCCAACGACTCTGTCAGTACCACCAAGAGTGGCGGTTGCTAATTTTCCATCTGTTCCAACTTTCAATGCTTCACCGATGGCGGGAGTAGCAGTGAATTGATCTGTAAGGGCTCTAAATCTACCGAAAACTACAGTCAGTTTACCGGTATCAGATACATCAGGAGTCCAACCTACAGTACCATCACGATTTGATTCTGTCCAAACGGTTCCTATGCAGGAATCGCCTGCGGTTCCGGGAAGATCGATATAGTCAGCTGCAATCTTTGATACCCATGTTCCGGTGTATCCTGACGCGATCAAACCGGCTGTCGCCAGAAAATCTTGACGGTTAAGCAGATTCAGATTAGTAAGAATTCTAAGCATTTACGCTTTTCCTCCAGTTAATTGTTAATAATCCTCTAATAAGAGGCGGGTGATGGGGTCTAACCCATCTAGATCAGGACGGTCACTAATTCTTCCAAAACGTAAAACATCGGATGTAATATGAAGTTCTGCCGCTTTTTCAAAAACCTCCAATTCCTGATTTGTCTTTCCAAGCAAACTATCTAATAAAGATTCCAAGTTTTCCGCAGATACATTGCCAGACTTATACATCTTAAATGTCAAATCAGTAGCAACTTTTATTCTATTATAATCCTCCTTAAGCTGCATGTTCTCTTCTTTAAGAGAACGTATAACAGCTGCTGCTTCTTTTCTTAACTCGGAACTCATTGATTACTCCTAAAAATTATTGAGCTGCTTGTAGTTCTTCGATGAAAGCTCTTGCCATGATACGGCCGGCTTCCTGTAACTCAGCTACTTTTTCTGTTTCTTGCGGAACGATGCCCATATCATGCTCGTACATCATAGATGCCAACTTTTCTACATCTTCTGCATTATAATCATCACCGTATTCTGCAGCTAATAGAGTATCAGCGGCTTCTGCATACTTTGCAAGTTCTGCTACTTTTTCTTCAGCTACTTTTACTTCGGCTTCTTTTACCAATTCGCCGTAAACGTCAATTAATTTTTCCATTATTAGTTGTTACCTCCATGATAACGATTATACAAATTCATTAAAATTTTAGTTCCCTCATCTTCTGCTTCAACCTCAGCAGTTTTTTCTTCTTGCTCAGCAACCTCAGGTACTTCAATTTCTGAAAGTTTTACAAGTTCATCGAAGAAACCATGAGCCATAATTCTACCTTGAGCATCCAGATCCTCAGCTAATTTTTGAAAATCGTCAGATTCTGCCACTTTTTCCGTTACTTCCTCTTCAGCTTTCTTTTCTACAGCGACCTTCTTTTTTGGTGCTGGAGCACATTTTGCTGCGGCTTCTTTTTCTTCTGGTTCTTCTATTTCTTCCGCTTCTTCCGCTTCTGGTTCTTCTACTTCAGTCTCTTCTGTAGGATCCTCTTCTGGAGTTTCCTCAGTCTCGACCTCTGGTACTTCTTCTGGTTCTTCTTGAGCAGTCTTTTCAGCCGATTCCGCAACTAAACTAGTTGCAAAAATATCTTCAGCTGTCTTTTCACTTTCTAAAGAAGCCAAAATTTGGTCTACACTTAGTCCCATTTTTCTTAATCCTCCTTGGTTAATTCATTAAATAATACATCCAAGCTTTCATTGTCTAATCTTGCTACCACAGAAGAGACCTTTGTTAATTGTGGTGTAATCTTACCTAATAACTTTGTAGCACCGAGGCCACCTGCAACTCCAACAAGTAATGGATGCTTTCTTATAAAGTTCTCCACTCCTGTAATTGGTACACCACGCCGAGCTTTTTCTTCCGCTTTATATGAAAAATAATAACTCGGTGGAACAGCAATTATAATATTTCTTAGGTACTTATCAAGTGCTGATGCTGTTTTGGAAAATTGTTCTGCAAATAGAGGACTATTTTTGTAATGTGCCTCTTGTGCATTTGTTGAAAGTATTCCACCAACTGTAGCTAAAAATATAGGTGCTATCCACGGATACTTTAATATAAGAGATTTAAATTGGCCCATATTAGGTTTATTTTGATATTTTACAGTACCAACATATAACGCGCCTAAGGCTCCTAATGCCAAAGCAGGATTCCTGACCGGACTCATAACCGGTTCTTCTTTTTGTCCAACTAAAATCTTTTGTAATAGGGGTGGCTCTATTGTTTTTCCTGTGTATAATCTGGCCGGATTTACATATGAGTTTTGTTGACCTTCATTATACATTGCCTCTTTAACTAGAATTCTTGATATAATTAATGGCTTAGTATTTGCCATATAAAGTATATCATCTCCTAATATCCCAGCAATTTTTTCATTATAGTTTTCAATGGATATATTTTTTAGTTCAACTTCTGGTTCATCGCCATTTATACTAAAAACATATCCCAATTTTTCTAGTTCATCAGCTTCTTTTTTATAACCTAAGCTATATAAAGCCAATTTTTGAAAATCATCCCGCATCGGCATAATCCGTAGTGCAGATAAAGTTGATAATACACCCTCAATCGGATACTCAGAAAGTTTTTCAATTTGTTCCTGAGATAATCTCTTCTGAGATGAAATTATTAACTTCTTAGGATCTTCAGAAACTGCCTCAATCTTTCCAGTGACTTCCTTATCAATTGATGCCACTGACTCCCAGGCAGCTGTTTTCTCTAATAGTTTTTCCATTGGAACTGTATCACATGTATAATTTGCTTTTTTATTTGATTCCAATAAAATTCTACTGATTACTCCTGCAGTTCTGTCTGCAGGGATTGTGACAAAACTTATATCAAAAAATTTTGGTTCAAGATTTATTGCATAAACCTTCTTTCCATCTGCTAATATCCGATTCATACTATTAAGCAAATGATCGCAATACTCCGCCCGGGTCTTTGCTTTATGCCCGCAGATGGAACAATTATGAGATACATAATCTAAAACTTGATAAGATTCATCATTTTTTACTTGTAAATTTTTTACAAGTAAAAAGTCATCAATTTCTTTTACACCTGTTATAGGTATTAACATAAAATCTGCAAAAGCAAAGATTCTTGAGCCGCCTCTAGTATTATAAGTAATAATTTTCTCAGAATATTCTGATAACAACTCGGAACTACTGCTTGGTATATGTACTGTGTACATTACTGGTTCACCAAAAGAAGTCTTTTGTTTTCTTTTATTAATAGAAGCTGGTATTCCTAATTCAAAACAAAGTCGCCTGATACCCCTAGCCAATGACTCTGATACAGAATTATATCTTATTGTACCACAATGAGAGTTGTGATTTTGAGAGCCATCTCCATTAATAGCACTTCCAAGAACATGAAATTTTATATCGTTACTCATTGAAAATATTTTAGGATGAATTGACTTTGTTTTAGAATATTCTTGACCAAGTTCTAACAAAATGCTAGCTAATTCTTTAGAATAAACTGATACCCTTAATTCATGTTTTTCAATATTTTCATATAATTTATATGAAAACTCTTCCTCATCAAGACAATTAGTTAAATCCTTTACAAAGGTCTCTTTCTCATTAATATTAAAAGAGAACCCTACACCCATATTTTTTATTGGTCCTTTCTTGTCTCTTCTAGTCCCTTGTTTAATTATAAATCCTTCTGATAAATAATATCCTAAAATTCGCGCCATTGCAGTACTAATGTCGTTTCCGGATTCTATAGTTTTTTTAAAAACTAAGTAATCCCCAACTCTTAAAGAATCTAATTTTACCCATTCTAATAATGGTTCGTCTTTTAAAGATGATCTTCTAATAACATTTTTAGTACCTTCAACGAATTGTTCTTTTCTAACAATTTGCATAGGATGTTCATGACTACCTGATAACTTATAATAATCACCAAATATAGAAATTTTAATATAAGAACTTAGTACTCTTTCACTAGTGGCTTCAACAGTTTCTAAAGTTCCCATATGAGTAAAAACTTTGTCTCCTACTTCTATTTCTGCAAGAGTGCCCAATCCATTTTCATTATATAATAATGTTTCAGTGGATAAACAGACATCATAAGGAACCCTGGTGCCCATGCTAACAGCTGGTAACTCTCCCTTCTCTAATCTATCAATGATGGGTCTAGCTTTATTATTTTCAATTTCAACAATAAGTTCCACGCGATGCATCGATGGATTATAAAATGAAAAGGGCACGGTTCCATATGCTCGAGCCGGGTCCTTATTTACATGATGTTCATAAACATGGCCCATTTCCTGAAATGTATGATGGTGCTTAATTAAAGCATCTTCTGGAAAATAATCCCCATTACGATTAGATCCATAATATTCTCCTGCTGATAGGGCATTCATTAAAGCATAGGTTACCCCATCCTTAGGAAGTAATCGTTTAATAAACTCCACAATTTCTGAAGAATATTCTGCAGTCTTTATAAGAGCCCCAGGATGAACTAATTCCAATACGGAAGAACTTGAATCACCATATATGTAATCGATATACTTTATCAATTCTTACTTTAACCAACTTTGCAACATACCATGGTGTTTTAAATAATCCAAGACTATCTTTTTTGATTCCGAAACATTGCCTTGTAATTCTGGATTATTCATTATTTCTTGGATATTGGGATCCATAACGCGTTTTGCAAAAATTGATGAAAGAAGTTGTGTATTATGCTGCACATTCTCTTTATTGTCTTGCTTCATTCTTCCAGGATGTCTGGACAGCCGTTCATCAATTTGAGTTAGTGTTCCATAAGTATCAACTGACGGACCACCATAGTCATCCATTAGTCCTTTTTGTAAAATTTGACGAACAAATGCACCAGCCGCAATTGGGTCTTCCGCTAAATTTGGAGCATGATAATATAATGATGACCAAATAGCAGCAACTTGCTCGGGGTCAGCCTCCACTAACTGTGGATGTGCCTTTAGCATTCTCTGATAATATATTGGATCCTTTGCTGCAATTGATTTTCTAGTAAGATAGTTCCTTACTCCCTCAACAAAAGAATTTGCTGCTTGTGCCGCAAAGGGGGCAACTAGCGCAGAAAACAATGTAATTTTTGCAGCAGGAGACATTTCCTTAAACATTGTCTTAAGTCCTCCACCTGAAGCTGATGTTGCCAGATCGCCAAGTTCCCGATATCCATTAGCTGCATATTTGTAAATATATTTCATTATTACACTCCTAGTTTATCTACATTATTTTTTAATAACGCCTTTTGTAAGACCTGACCTTGTTCATACTTTCCTTTATTTTTTCCAACGTAATGTCCCATTAACCCCCCGGCCACAAATGCGGCTACTACCGGAGTAGCACTAATTTGAGACATCGCTGTCTTGGTGATCATATCAGGTAGTCTTTTTAATTTTGTAAATTCTGCATACTTTCTCTCAAGATCGCCAAGGTTATTTTTTATTGTTTCAATAGTTTCTACTTTGGATTCAATTTTTCTAGCAAGTTTGAAAAGTTCTGATTCTGAATTTACTAATTTTTCGGAAGAAGAATCATAATCTAAATGTGGTGCTTCACTTTGTAACTTAGATAAAACAGGTTCTGCTACCAGGTCATAGACATTTGCTGATGCAACCTTGATAATTCCAACTACGTTTTTAGGAAGTTCTCCTGATAAACTTGCCTGTTTAACGAAATAATATAAATCCCCGATGTCCCCCAAAAGAGCACTTGATTGTTCTTGTAAATTATTTCTAAGATTTTTGATTTCTCCTTCGCGTACCTGGGCTACTTTACGAAAGTCTGATTCTTGCGTGGGGATGTAATCGTGAGAGTCAATCACAAGTCCAAGACTTGCTAATTTTTTAAACTTTGAGTCAGTAAATGATGCACTCTTTAGTATCTCTACTGTTTTATCATTTATAACTAAATTCCAATTTTTACCTTTATAATTAAAAGATGCTCTACCGTCGGCTTCTTTAATTAAAGAAAGTTCTTTTAATTTCTGAATCTTTACATTGGTTGCTACCTTCTCTAATGCGATGTCCAATGCCTCATTAGTCAATTTAATCTGATATGTAGTTCCATCATGCACTATTGGACTGGACCAAATTGAAGCAGTTTTATTTAACTCCTCATACGCAGCAAATAAAGATTCAGCGCTAGTACTTGACTCTGGACATTTTTCATAATCCGATGTATCGTAAGCATCGGCAGTTTTTGATAACTCTGCCGATACGGCAAGTGGATCAGCAACCGGAAATTCGATGTATTTATTAGAAGCGGTTTTAATCAATGTTAAGTATGCCTCCACATTAGCAACCTCTGCAACTCTAGAAATCTGATGTTTATTAAGTCCGTTTTCACTGGCAACTTTAGTAAGAGATGTAGTCATGGGAATACCATTTCGTACAAATTCATCAGAAATATTTTTTCCTAAAACATCTAAATCAAGATTATTAGCCATAATTTAATTTAGCTTATATTGTTATACTTGTCAAGGGTTTTTTTAAATTCCGCCTATTCCATGAAATAATTCTAGTGCAGTTAATGCATAAGTAGTCGCATGCACAAAATCATCGGCCCCGATGTTTATATATGACATGCTGTTTCTTTCTTCATCAAATTTCATTTGAACATTCATCATATCTACGCCAAATGTTTCAAAATCCTCAAACCGAGGAAAAAGAATCTTTTTCTTTTTTACTCGTGTAAAAAATTCTCCTAGTATTTGATTTCTATTAAGAGTGTACGCGGGCATCTTTGGATTCCATTTTACTTTCTCTTTCTGCGCATGCAGATGTTGAAAAGCAATTACTTTTTGAAATCCTATCTTGGATCTAATTTCAGAATTAGAAGCCTCTCCCATGCCATAATCTGCGGCAAGTTGTGAGCAATTCCATTTATCCATCAATCTAGGAACTTCCTTATGAATAAAAGAAAAATCTGCCTCTTTCCCCATAAATCGTTTAGCATAAACAACGTGAACTACGTCTCCACGAAGTTGCAAACACACAAGTACTGTATAAGAATTCTCCGAGTTTACTGGGCCGTAGTCGATGCCCATTACATTTGTATAGGATCTATCAAGTGCTGAGGGTTCTTCAGTCATTACAAGATTTGGGTCGCAACAGGCACGAATATCATCCATCGTTACTGGAGACGCTCCCTCATCGTGCTCTAGGGCCAGGACTTCATTTGCAAAATAAGCACGACTAAAGTGTTTTTGTTTTTCTAATACATCCCGCTTCCAATCTACCCATGGGGCTCCAGAAAAATGCAATAGGCACACACGATAACCTTGAAGATCAGGTTCTTGTGATAGTGAGTATGTAGATACCCACTGTCCAATTTTTATATCAAGATGCCTTCCGCACTTAGTACAAATTGGTCCGATGGGGCCGATGTTTGATTCACCTAATATATTCCAAAAATTACATGATACACATTTAATTACATACTCGCCCTTATTAGAACGCTTCCATAAACTTGCCAATGTTCCTTGTGTTCTCTTTGGAGTTCCAGAATATAAAGTGCGTTTATACATCGATCTTGACATTGATTCCTGTATAATAGGAATCAGGTCCAAGCGCATATCCTGAACTTCATCAAATAAATTATGATCAGTGCTCATTCCGCGGAGTCTATCCGCGGTAAGTAATGCGTAGCGCAAATATAATGAACTTCCATTTAAAAACTGCTTCATAAACACGTTTTGCACTAATGACGAATTTATAAAATAATTCTTAATAAATGGACTAGACTCAATTACTGGAGTTACTCTATCATGAGAAAAAATCTTTGTCTGATCTACAGTTGGTGACACATATAATGATTTATATCCAGGAATCATCGCTGAATTTGTGATCATTATATTAGCAATTGATGTACTTTTCGAAGTATTTTTTGAAATTAAATGGTCTATCTGAAAAGTATGAGTATTTTTTATTTCAATCCCCGTAGAAGGTAAATCACCAATATATTCCACAGACATAACTTTATCAAAATAAATATCTGAATCAATTATTTTTTTTAATTCTGGAATATTTCGTTCATTATAAATTCTTTTAATTTTCTCAAATGCATAACTCTTACTTGAGCTGGATCTATATAATATTGGATTCTTTTTATTTTTTAAACTAGACAAAAGATTATCTACAAAAAATTTATCGATAACCAATCTGTTATGAGTCTCTTTCCGTAATACTAAAGTCTCTGGGCGTTTATAAGTTAAAATATTATCATAAAAACATCTAATACTATCTTGTCCTTCAATAGTTAACACATATACTTTCTTATCTGTCCCATTATAAATCTTAGGTTGATATTTACTTCTTATTACAGAGTGTATCCCCAACTTTAGAAGTAAAGTTTGAATACCCTTAACAAGAGGAAATGATATTAATCCAATACCAATGTAGTTAGTACCATTCTTATGTAAACTCCAGTACCCGTCTGTATCCCACCAAATTCTTAAATAATCTTTAATTTGTTCCCCAGTTAATTTCCAGATAAAAGATGGGTGTTCTTTGTAAGCGGAAGTTTTCCCAAACATCTTTTCTTTTATTAACCAAGTCTTTAATGGATTAGGCTTTCCAACACCAATCCCGTTTAATCTGTATTGATACTTATATTTTTCTGGTAATGCTTTTACTACTAATCTATCATCTAACTGCTTTAAAGCAGTTTCTAACTCACTCACCAATATTTTATTACCAGAAGTAAATCCCAATGAATTATTACTGATGGCCCCTTCTGCTAATAAATACGCAGCAACAATGTACTTCCAATTTTCTACCGTTTGTTCTGTTTGTAGCGAGCAAGAATTATCTCTAGATACTGCAATTAAGTCCCCCTCTTGTAAATTCTTAGCTTCACACCAAGAATCTACTTTACGAAAAGGATGATTATCTGTAACGAATACTTCTCTTCCGGTCCTAGTGATAATGTGATAAATAGGAGCTACCCCATTGTCCCATACATTTTCTACTACATCTACCACATTTTTATACGTATCAACATCAAAACCTATTATGGCATCTCCCGGTTGCAAATCCTCTGCCAATTTTGAGCTACCATCTGATAAATCAATTCTTTGTGAGTTTAATACACACTGACGGGAGAACATTAATACAGACTCTCTCGCCTCAGAATCATATATTTGCCTCATATGCGGATAATAATCCAGGCTTAATTTTCTACCATTTAGCCATAAAAATGATTCCGCAAATTGACTTCTTGATAATGAAACAATCTTACTCATTATAAAACTCTTCCGTATTGTCTACGTACTCTTTTTCTTTTCTTCTTAATGCCTTCTTAGCCTTTTTGGCCGCGGATGGTTTTAAATAATATTCCTTTCTCTGCATTATATCCAATATACCAGATCTTTCCAATTGTGTTTTATATCTTCTTAAAGCAGAATCGATTGATTCTCCAGGATATAATTTAATTCCTACGCCGTTACACTTACTCATTTATTGTGTTTGATTAATTAAAATATGTCTAGCCATTTCTTGGTACTTACTATAATCTTTACGCAATGTATCAGGAGATGCTAGTTCTTTTGTTGCCTTTCTTTTTATTAATTGATCAGCCGCACCAAAGCCCAATGCCCCAATTGCAGTTGTATTTGCCACTTCTTTTAAAGCCTTTCCTAATCTTTTTTTCTTTGCAAAGAGAGCACCTACCGCTAATCCAAGACCCCCTCCAATGAGTGGGGCAGGAATATCAGATCTATTAATTGTGTCTTCTCTTCTTAATTGTTCCTGCTCGTGATACTCATCCGGTGTCGCTGTAAATTCCCCAGCCTTAACGACTTCTCCAGGATGTTCAACTGTCTTAAGTTCTTTCTTAGTTGGTCCAAAACTTAATTCCGTAGGAACATCAACTTTTTCCAGTAATTCAAAAAATTTACCATTAGGGGAATGTTCGAGATACTTATAAACGATGTTTCTAAAATCTTCTCTTGGTGCGCCCCATCCCCAATAATAGGCAAACTTTCTATCGCTCTCGAGACCATGGACCATTTGTGCCAGTTCGATGAGTTCCTGTTTAACCTGGGAATTCTTATGATTATAAAACCATTGTCCCAAAAAGGGAATTGTCCATTTAAATCTCTTAATCTTAGTTAACGTGGCTATGTGTTTTTTAAATCTCTCGATGCGAGAATTAAATTCATTAGCAATAATTCTGGCATAATCTATTTCCAATTTATATTTTATCATCGGATCTCTATAAGCGTCCGGACCAGGCGGTAAGTTAGTCCAGTCGTCACGCAGTACATTATAAATTCCAAATGTAGCATCCTGCCACATTTCGTCATTTCCGGAATTCTGTTTTAAATTAAAATTTATAGGATGCCGTCCGCTATATGCAGCAATAAGACCACTATCATTGATAGATTTCTCTCTCATCTTATCATCAATATTTAATACAGAAACATTAACATCGATGTCCGAAGTCTCAGTATATTGATATCCAGTTATTGTACCAATTACAAAAAGACCTAATAGATTATTTTTTCCAACTATTGCAGTTGCACCATCTATAATCTGTTTACGTACTTCTGGTCTAAGATGCATTTTTTCATCCCAGACATCTACACATAATTGTGTTTGAATTGGGTCTAATATACTCACATGTATCTCCTTTTTATTTAAATATATGAAATATAATATTATAAATCAACAATTAATTGTATAAGTTGCTCTTCCATCGGCAAAATATTCAACATATCATTTAGTCTTGTAACATTAGTCAATGTCCGATTACATGCCTTAGGAGCCTCTACAGGTTGCACTACTATGTTTAGATTATAAACGGCAGCAATCATTGACACTAATTCATATTTATTTACAGTCTCTCTGGAATGAATATGAAAAATTCCATGACTATATAAATCTCTTCGTAGAATTTGTCCAACTATGTCGGCAAACATTAGAGTGGTAACTCCATTCCAAAAATGATTAGTATACCCATTTATAGTTTGGTCCCGATGTGCCTTAACCCACTCCAATAATGATCTCTGAGTACCCTGTTCTTCACCAATAATTGACGTGCGTAATACCATTGCATTCAATGGCTCTCCCGCAGCCTTTGACAAACCATACAGATCTTCAGCATCGATGACACTTCGTTCGTTATAGTTCCCGATGCTCCCTGAATAAACACAGTCTGTTGTAACATGGAAACATCTAACATTGTTACTTTCACAAAAATTTGCAAGATTTTTTGGAAATATGGAATTTATTTTTATTACATCTTCAACTGAATATTTATCAATTGTAGGTTTAATGACACCGATGCAATTTATTACTACGTCACATCCTGATATAATTTCAATTGAATCCACTACTGGATCAAAGTCTTCCCGTGTAAATCCCGATACATCATGATGTCTTGATAAGTACATCGCCATTACAGATCCAAGCATTCCACGTGAGCCTAATATTAATATTTTCATCTTTGTTCTACACTCCAAATATCCCAATAATGACTATCATACCGATAATCGTCTAATTTACTTTCCTCTAATGTTGCTGTTGAATAAAATACAAGAGTAGCTTCTGGTGTTAGAGATTCCCAGCCATTGGCGTAACCAGCTGGCACATAATATACCATCGGAGTTTCGGAACTTAATATTACTCTATTAGGAACCAGGTCCTTATTAGGATTTTCCCAGTTATCAATTTTTACCGTTCCAAAAATTGCCGATCCAGCGATGGCGTAAACATATTTTGCTTCATTTTTATGTCCATGCCAGGCTCTAACTAATCCCGCTATGTGATTTTTAACGATGTAAAATCTTTTTACTCCGTCAAAATTAAAATCATTTACAAATTTAATAATACCGCGGTCATCTACCGCCGTCGCTCCTTTTATTAAAGTGGGCCCATTATACATATTATGCAACTCCATTGGTTTTTAAAAAATTGTAATTAGAGTATCGGTCGCTATTAGTATTTTTTATACGACGTGTCTCTATAAGTTCCTTCAATTGATCAATTCCATAATCGATCGAATACTTTGGAGTAAACCCTAAATTACTAACAGCTTTTTCACTTGATACTCTATAATTTCTAGTATCTTGAAAAGGCAAATCAGTTTCTTTGATGACCACATTCGGATAATGGTTTCTAATCTGATATGCTAAGTCTCTAATTCTTACATTTTGCCGATGTAGATTAAAAATTCCCGTATGTGTAGTATTAATATTTTTTACCATTTCTCCCGCAACATCAGAAACATGTAGCAATGGGCGAAACTGATCTCCTCCAAACACACTAATTTTGCCATCTACGAATGCCTTTACTGTTAATGTATTAACTACTAGGTCAAGACGAATTCTAGAAAAAAGATCTCCCACTCCAAAAAGTGTTCCAAGTCTAAAAATAATTGCGTTACTCGAATCAAGTAATTTTTCCGCATCTAATTTAGTTTGTGCATATACCGACAATGGAGAAGCGCCAGAAACCTCATCAAGAACTGCATCTTGCGCTCCATATACACTGCAAGTACTTGGAAATATAATTCTTCCATTAAAATTCTCTGCTAAGAACCCTATTGAGTCTGTATTTATTTCTTTAGCCAATTGTGAATTTATCTGGCAAGCTCCATCGCCCACAAGGGCCGCTAACCATATTACGGTATCCGCCCAATTTAATTGAGTTAAGAGCTTTTCGTGATCCCGTACATCCCCATAAATAAAATCAATTGGCTTACGATAAGTTTCTTCATACAAAAGATTATCGTAAACTCTTATATTATTATCAGTATCATTTAAAAGAGAAGTTACTGCTCCTCCTACGTATCCTGCGCCACCTACTACTAATACATTCATATTATCTTTACTCATATAAATTAAAACCCCTTTCTGCTCTTATAAGACCGCAACTATCATGCTGATCCATTATTTTTTTATTTATTTCTAATCCTTTCTTAACATCGTTTCTTAAATGCCATTGATGGTTTGCCTGAATATCCTCTCTTACTTCAAATGGAATACCGGCACGTACCCAACGTTTTCCAAAGTCCTCATCTTCATATGCCTTTCCATCACAAAATTGCTCATCCCATCCGTTAATAGCAATAATATCTTCTTTTCTATACATCGCTAAAAAACAAAATCCCGGAGTATCTCCTCTAAAATTTTTATTAACCAAAGATAGCCGAATAGATCCGTCTTGGTTTAAATCAAAAACCTGACAAACATAATTTCCTTTAGGAAGAGATTTAAATTGCTCAATAATATTAGTGATGGGTTTTACCTCCGGACCTGTTATAATAATATTATCATAATACGCCCTTGATACCCCAAGATTTAAAGCTCTAGCCGGATTAAAGTATGGACCGCCGTCGTTATACTTTATCAATCTAATTGGAAGTAACTCATTTTCTATTATTTCCTCCATGGACTCTATTGTTCTTGTTACAATAAGGATTTCCACCTTATGCATATCAAATTCTAGATATTTTTCTAGTGTTATTTGTAATAAAGGAATACGTTCCCGGTCACATGGTATTATTATACTAATTCCATCCACTATCTTCTTTTTCGCCCTCTTTAAAATGATAACAAATAGAATCCATTGCAGTTACATGCTCTATGCCACAAACTTTTGCTTTTTTAAAAAAAGCCTCGTCCCCATATTGTTTAATAACATTAAAAGAGGTGCCATCATGTAAATTACCCTCAGGATAAAAACCAATAATATCAGTAATTTTCTTATAAAACATACATGGCATATACGCCCCTCCTGGGACTATTACATCTTTTTTTACTATTGCGCACGTCTTTAAAAATTTATCTTTATTAAAATTTACCGGATTACCCCCAAATTCACCATGAATTGCACCTGGAAAAACTCCATACGTTTCATGATTCCTTTCAATTAATTGTGAGCATATAATAATTTTTTCTGTTAAATACTTTAGTAAGTTATCCAACCAATCAGGAGATAAAATCATGTCACTATTTAATAAGACAACAATATCCTTTGCGTTTCTAATAGCGCAATTCCATCCCTTATAAACTCTATTTAAATATTCTGGCCAACCGATGCCTTCTTTAAATAGTTCTTCCTCTGTTTTATGCTCATTGATGTTTAATATATAAGGATACTTTTTTATTTTCAGATGTTCAAGCAAAATGTCCGTAGGGTCATTAGCTACAAAGAAAAATTCAATTTCGCCATCCTTTATATTTGTGTATTCATGCACAGTATTATAAATAGAATCAGCATACATCGGAGATCTATAAATTAAAGAAACTATGGAAATCACTTTATGGCTCTCATAGAAATATTAAGTAATGGTATTCCCGCCGACGCGCAAATGCTTTCTTTTTGATCAATAAATTCCCATCTAAAATCAGTCTGGTAATATAAACTCGCTTCAGGCCTAAAAAACATATCGAAACTATCTTTTGTAAAAAACATTTTATGGTCTACTGATGCAGTTATGCCAAGCGGAACTTCAATTTGTAATACACCGCCACTGATTAATACTCTATAAATTTCTCCCATTACCCAGATAAAATTATCAGGATCTAAATGTTCTAATATATGGGAAGCAACAAGTTTATCCACAGAACTAGTATCAAACGGTAAACCTCTTCTTACATCCCTTATCATGTCTGGATTTTGTAAGGGATTTATGTCAATATTTATAAAACCATCTATTTTATAAGGTCCGCAACCAATATTAACCATTCTCATAAATATATTTTCTCCATGTTTCTTTTGCTGTTTTTCTATCCCATCCTAATTTAAAAACATCATTTCTAGGGTTATCAGATGGAATAAAATCTTTTTGTAAGTTATTTAATATAACTATTGGTACATTGCAGGCCATCGCTTCCCACTCAATCATAAAAAATGGACGAAGTACGCCGCACGATAAATAAAAATCCGCACAACTCATTAACTCTGATATTTGTTGTTGTGTAATATTAGTAAAATTAATTGAATTTTCGATATAAGAGGAATTAAATTCTTGCTCATGTTTCCAAATAATTATCCAAAAAATATCTTTATTCTCATTTGCGTATCTTACTAAGTTTTCAATACCCTTCATTGGGTGCATAGTTCCTGCCCAAATTCCAATTTTTTTATTTCGTGGAAGATTGTGTTTAAGTCTCAAAGATTCTTTATCCATCGGAATAAATAAATCAGTATCTACACCAATTGGCAAAATATCTATTTTACCAAAGTTTTCATAATAAGGAACCATGAGAGAACTTGGCATCGTAAGTTTTTTTGCCGTTTTTGCACACTGATTTATTTTTAAAATAATTTCATCCCACTCAGACGAGTTCAGCATTACTTTCATTTCTGGGTAAAGTTCCCATAATAATGCAATAGTATTAGAATGCGTGCATGCTCCCTGTAAAGAGTATTGTAATACAATGTCTTCTTTATTAAATTCAGATGGCATTCCATACTCGGTTTCTTTTGAAAATTCTCTTTTAAACCATGTCCAAAAAGTATCTTCTCCTAAACCACTGAATATTTCTGTATTTAGATAAATCATTCTATAACTTTTCCTATTAAGTATGTTATAATATTATTATAATTTTTATAAGTAGTCTCAGTACAAACATTTTGAAATTCCCCACATACCGGATTTCCTGCGTACCAATGCCAGCCGATAGTATTTTCTTTTATATAAGAAAGTTTTTCAGAAGCTGGAGAAGTAACCATCGACTCCGCAAAATTATAATCCTGCGGGTAGACAACCTCCATCGGAAGATTATACACCAAAGAATTCATTACAACTTGTTTATTATAAAATAAAGACCCTGCCCCCTCATACTGCGAATAATTATAAAAGGACTTAACTTTACTAAATAATTCTTGAAAGGCTATATTACCGAGTGCACCAGCAAGAAACCCTATGCTATGAAACCCATGGTTACAAAACATTGCTGTAAAGTCTAAATTTGGTATTCCAAAGGATATCGGTTTAAAAAATATAATGTCCAAATCAGACCACACTCCACCAATCTCAGATAATAAATATAACCTAACTATATCCGACTTAATAACTTCCGAAATCTCATTGTTATACCCAATGGATTCCATATCAAAAGAAAGTACAGTGGCAATGTCAGTTACCCGGTCCATGTAATCCTCGGCATGCAATTCTGTCTTATTCCATGGGTCATTCCAAGATTTACTAATTACTAGTTTAGTTGGGATATATAATCGAACTTCCCAATCAGGATTAAACTTTTTAAAAGAGTATAATGACATATACCGTAAATATGGCAATACAGTACTTCCCCAGTAAAAATGTATTATCTTAGGAATATTGTTCATTTAGAATATTTATAATTTGCTGTGAAGTAGTTCCATTTCCCAACCATTCGATATCTACATCTTCCACTTTATAATTACTAAAGAACTGCATCGTATTATTAATCATTCTCGTGAACGTTTTATTCTCTCCGATTAGTAAACTACAGCCAGTATTCACTGACTCAGGGCGCTCTGTAAAATCTCTTGGAACAACTACGGGTACTCCAATTAGCGGGCACTCTTCCTGGCATGACCCACTATCTGATACTACGCCTACGGCATTATACTGTAAGTCAAGGTACTCTAAAAATCCATATGGTCCAACCAATTCGATTCCGCCAAGTCCATTTAAAAGATCATGGTCTTTAATAAGTTTTTCTGCTCTGGGAAACTTTACTAATTTTACGGGAAGACCAAATTCATTACTTAAAATACTAAGAAATTTTAATAAATATAAGAACTTTGCTGGATCTGATAAAATTTCATTACGATGTAAATCTGCTAATATATATTCTTTTGTTCTTACTCCTCGAGATTCAATTGGAAAAAATCTACGTATAACTTCTACTAATGTATTACCCACTACGTGTATTTGCTCTGAGGGTTTATTTTCTTTTAATAATCGTTCTTTATATAACGGAGTATAAACAAAAACCTGATCAGATACATAATCGCATACTACGCGATTAACCTCTTCAAACATACGACGATCATACGAACGCATTCCACCCTCGATGTGCCCGATGCGATATCCTTCCTTAAATAGTGGTAGCGACGCTAATACGGAATTAGAATCCCCAAGAAATAAAATCATGTCAGGATGAAGTCCTTTTTCCTTTATTAATCTAGGGAGTTCAGTTGATAGATAAGATAATTGTTCGTACTGATGGGCACTGGCTTTGCCGGTACTAAGAGTATAGTCAGGTTTACGAATATCCAAATCTTCAAAAAATACTTGGCTTAACTCGGTATTGTAATGTTGACCCGTATGAATCATTACATGTTCAAAATTAGCATCGAGTTTTTTAAATACTTCGGACATTCTAATGAAGTCCGGTCGAATACCAGTTATAGTTATTACTTGTTCTAATTTCATGTAATACCTTCCGATTAATATCTTCTAATTGTAAATACTGGTCCGCATGAACCCTATCATGAAATTGATGTTTAACATATGGATCATCACAAATTAACATATCGATACCGATGTGTTTAATTCTTTCTACCCACTCATTATCGTCAAAACAAACTCCATTATAAAAACGACTATCAAACAAACCGATTTTATATAAGGTACTAGGAGTAAATGCACAGGCATAGTTTAAAAAATTGGGTTTATATTTTGAGTGACATGTCCACCCCTCTTTATCAAATTCAGCAGGGGTAACGGATGATAATGGACTAATTAATTTTGAGTGTGACAACATGTAATAGCATGCAAATGCAAGGTACTCACTGTTTTTTACAGTCAACGTTTTTGCAAGAACATCCCCGACGTGATAATTTTCTGGATTCTGTAGCAAAACTACGTCAGTTTGTTCTGGAATAGCTTGCAGAGCAATATTATTAGGATACGCCGCATTTTTCCACCATTTATCTTCTTTTCGTAGATTAATAAGTTTATGAGGAAACGGAATATCTTCATCAAATAAACGATGTTCATCGTTTGAACCGTCATCCACTATTATTATAAATACCTCATTTTTATATTGCGAGTTTGCAATACTTATAAGTGTATTCAGTAATAAAGGTTTCCTATTATAGTACGACATACAAATTGTAATCATACTAACTTGAATTCACTTCTAAAATAATTTTCATCATCATCTGCAAAAAATAATGTCTGCATGTTTTGTTCATGCCATAGTTGAGAAGGAACATATCTTCCATGTACTCCTATGTTCCGTGTTCTGGGAATAACGGGAAATAAACTATGAAAACCATTTTTTAAAAAAAATACATTAGAAAAGTTTATATCCCAGGAATGAATATTCCTTCCTGTTTTACTTATATCTGATGCTTCTTTATTATCGGGATGTTCCCATCTATCCTTCCAGGTAGCCCAACCCCATGGCCAAAAATACTGCCATTTAAGAACGTCCGCGGCTACTTCCTGGTCTGGCTTTTCTTCCCTTGATAAACTAAAGCCAGTTACACATCCGATGCTAGAATCATTTCTAAAGTTCTCATCCGCCCATATACACAAATTTAAAAAGTCCCTGGCAGGAACAACATCGTCTTCAAGAACTACTACGAAGTCTGCATTTAAAAAACCGATGTTAATTGCCTGTAATACATTATTATTGCAATCCAGTCTACGGTCATTTATATGCCGTTCTATCTCCATAAAATCTATACTTTTAAAAATTTTCTGTACTTCCGGAAATCCCGGTTCTTCAGAAGTATAAATTTTGAACTTATCTATGTTATCACAAACCCGCAAATGATCAACTACTACACGTAGAAATTCAGGCCTATTATAGGTTGGCATTACAATGGGTATTTTCATATTAGGCTCTTCTAATTGATTTTAATATATCATCATTCATTTTAAATAACTCATAAAAATTCTCCGTAAACATGCAGGGATGAAATTGATGTTTTACATATGGAGAATTATGTCTAATTATATGTGTACCACTAGCATATACTCTATCAGAAAATTCATCATCGTCCCTACAAATTCCATGAGCAAATTTTTCATCAAAATACCCGATGGTCTTTAAAGTAGTAGGAGTGAGTGCTACAGCATAATTATAAATATTATTATTATATTTAGTATGACAAATCCAACCTTCTAAATTATTTGAGACTCCACCCCTATCTATTGGGGGAGTGTCTAATGAACTATTATATTGTAAACAATAGCATGCAAAAATATGGTACTCATTATCTTTTATGCCAGTACATACCTCAATAATGTCTCCCACATGAATATTCTCAGGATTCTGAAGTAGTATTACATCAGTTTCCTCGGGAATGTTGCGCAGCGCGATGTTATTTGCGATGCATGGGTTACACCAGGTCTTTTCTTCTTTATTGATTACAACTAACTTATGTGGAAAAGGAATGTCTTCATCAAGTAGACGATGTTCTTTATCAGAAGCGTCGTCTACTAATACAATAAAAACTTCAGAAGCAAATTGTGATTTAGTAATAGATTCTAAAGTTATTTTTAATTGAGGTTTCCTATTATAATAGGACATACAAATTGTAATCATGACAAATATTTTATTCTTATATCATCCATAATTTCTTCGATAACATCGTAGTGATGATACCAAATTTCTACTAATAAATAACCATTTTTCTCAGCGTACTTCCGCTTAAGTTCATCATGTACTTTTTGTTTTTCAAGATTTCTTTTTACGTAATGGCTACCGTTTCCATCATGAAATTGTCCCTGAAATTCGATGAGCACTTTACCAATCCTGAAATCATAACTAAGTTTACCACCATTAAGACCCACGAGGTCAGAGAACCATGCTTGAGGTTCATATAAAATATTATAAGTCCGTAAATATTCGGCGATCCTTTTTTCACCCTTAGATGAGTTACAAATCGGACATCCGGATTTATCCAGGACTCTATGTTTGGGGGAAGTGTAATAAACTGAACAACACGTGGGGCATTTCCAATAGAAATACTTATCGGATTTTGGGGCCACCATGCAGGGAGAAATATCACCATTTTTTGGTTGATACCACTCTTTTGCGACATCAGGGTATAATGAAAATAAACTATTAAAGGCCCCTATTTGTTTGCTTAAACAATACGGACATCCATGATTATCATGGTTATATAAACTATCCCAGGACCTATTAAAGGTCTCATTACAAACCAGGCACCTAAATGTAAGTTTTTCCTTAGCTCCTTTGTATTGTCCACTAAGAAGTTGAAATGGTATTTTATTTAAACGAAGCCATAATCTTACATTTCTTATTGAGAACTCATTATGTACACTTACAATTGTATCTATCTGATACTGAAGGGCAGTATTGGCCGTTGGTGTATATAAATAACCGTTCTTATCAGCAATTATTATTTTCTTACTTCTTCCATTATAATCACTTTTTAAAACAAACCCCTTTTTTAACAGTCTAGCTTTTACTGGTGTACTGGGCATTCATACTTTTTGGTTCTTAAAAGATTTGGCTTCTTCTAAATGAAGTTTTATTTTTTTTACTAAATCTTGAGCAGTCCCCATATCGATAGATTCCGGGGTAGTGTCTATTTTATGTAAAAGACTTAAATATCGTTTTTTTAATAAACGGGTTGCTGCACTAATCTGTTCTTGACTCATCTGTCAATCCCTCAATATGTGGTAAATTAAAATTGATACTAACTGTAGATCCTGGCGTAGGCTCTGGGGTTCCACTGGAATCCGAGGGTCCGCGTCTAATTTGAAACTGAATATCAGCAAACATATCCTTTTTATCGGCCGTTTCCTTCTCCAGTTTTTCCATTCTATCAGTTAGTTTAATTGCCAACGTCCCCCACTTTTGTGCAAGATCGGGGTCTGTTTTTGAACGTTCCTTAAAATTGTAATAAGAATCCACCATCATGTCCCGAAGCATCGAATCAAAAGACTTATCTGGGGCTGCTCCAAGTTTCCATAATAAATAATCTTTATCTCCCTTAAGAGCTATACTGTAGGCAGTCTTTAATTCCGGCTTTGTAACTGACATCGCATAGGAAGTTTTATCCTGAATTGTCCAATCCTTTAAATTAAAAAAGTAATGAAGAAAACATACTACGTCATCCGACGAATACTCGATATTATACTTTCCATTAACAATTAATTCGATGTCCTCAGCTGTGATATTAGCCAATGCCATCGAGGTTATCAATCTATACATTAATGGATCATTTATAATTTTAAAAGCACCTGCAATCCCCAATGTCCCTGCCGGAAGTTGAATATTAAATTTATACCCATACATTTTTTCGATGCCGATGTCATTCAACCAAACTGAATCCGGAACTGGGGGAGTCATCGGAGGAACCACTTGTTCAAAATATTCCGGATTGATTTCTCGAAGAGTATCTACTACGTAGGAAACTCCTATTAATGGAAACTCGATGTTTACCGCAGCAAGCTCCTCCATAATTACTCGCGGGTCAAGTCGACCTACGACTAATGTCTCGATGTATTTAATAAAAGGTACTTTCACTATCTAGTTTCTCTCCTACATTTTGGATTCATACATTTTAAAATACGACGTTGTTTTCCAGTGGACATCGTGGCTTTTTCAAAAAAAGCCAGATTTTTGCCACAAACAGGACACATCGCCCCGATGGGTCTATGAACCTTAATTACTTTCGTTTTCATCTGCGATGTCCACGTAGAATCTTAAAGTATCAGGATCAGGAACCTTACTAAAATTTCCGATGACCTGTTGATCTTCTGTATATAAAGTTATCTCTTCGTCATTAGAACCAACCACGTGTTGAATAGTGTGACCGTCATCTTCCAACATATCAGCTATTTGTTCGGCCATCGCTGTTTGATCTTTTTTTCCATTATGAGTTAAAATTATATACATACTTTCCTCTCTTTGAGAACGCGCACGCGAACGTGCGCTATTCTAATTATTCTTTTTTCTTAAAATAAGCGATGGTCTCAACTGAAACTTCTACCATGTGTAGAACCAGTTTCATAAGATTTTCCACTACCATTTCCAATTCTTCATTGGTCGGAGTAACCACGAACTCTTCTACCTTTGCGGAGATAAGGGCTCTACCATCATCATCGATGACTAGCATTTCATCATCAATCTGGTCTAGACCAACGAAACCTTTCCATAGCACAGGAGCTGCTCCAAAAACGTAAGGAAGATCTTTAAAATCAATCTTTTTGTCTTCCATAATTTCTGCATTCAATTTCCATGCTCTTAACATTGCTTCCAGGAACTCTAAAGTTTGAACTGGATTTTTTGGATCTGCCATATAAATACCTCAGTTAGTTGTTAAATTAGCCATATAATATACGAACATATATTACAAAAGTCAATAATTAAAAGTGTTTAATCCCGCAGTTAATATTGATGCTACGGGTTGGTACTTTTTAAATCTTCGTAATTGGTTAACTCCTAATAATACATTATAATATATTACGTCTGCCTTAGTCAATTGTTTCTTTTTTGCAGCTCTCTTCTCGAAAGGAATTAACACTTCTTTGCGTATTCCCGTAGGAGGAGTACGGTGCAACCATTGTTTTGCTAATCTATCAATTTCTTGACTAGTTGGAATATTATTTTTCCACATCGTTATACAACCTCATTTGCTCTATTAATCATTGCCCTTTCACTTGAAAAGGAATCAAGAGGAAATTGTGGAGTACGAAATTTTGATTTAACACGCGAGAAATCTTTAAGTAAATTTCCAGCGGCAGGGCCATGCGTGGCAAGATATGTTGCATCAGCAGCCATTGGAGCAGCAATCATTGCAACTGTCGGTGCAACTTTACTAAACTTTAATGCCTTTAATCCGGTAGTTACCGCTTTAATGGCCGTAGTAAGCCAGGCTGCTTTCTCGATGCCGGTTTTATTAAAGTATTTCCCCATTATAATATCCTCAATCCTTTTACTTTATTAGGAACCAACGCCGGAGATACTGGTACTTCGTCGCATATAGCAACGTATTCCTCGTACGTCGTCGGGACGCGTCCCTCCTTAATAAGTTTGTTTAGTACCGCTACCCAATGCTGCTCAGATGCTAAAGCAACGATATCATATCCACCTTTATCTGGAGCGTAAGTAGTATAAAATCCTGATGTATAGTATCCACCCGCTTTAACGATGTCATAAAGTTGCCGTCTAACTTGTTCTGTAGTGGTAGGAGATCCATACTCATCTGGGTAAAAATAGGTCGGTTCAAGATTTATAACCGGGATCCCATATCCTATGTCTTGACCGATGGCTGTTGCCGCGTAAGGAGTTTGTTGTCCGATGAAGTTCATCCATTGAGATCCTGCAAACTCAGCACTTGACCCACGTCCTGATGGATGCATTGACATCGGATGGTTATAAGGATCTCGTGACTTAATAAGTGAACCCCAAATATTAAATTCCGCTACGGTTCTTCCTGGAAAATCATTAGGAAGTTCATTATACTCCCCACAAATTATCCACACTACATTCTTAGCCGCATACCGGCCAACTACATATTCTACGTAATTAGTCCATTGGGACTCACTATATAAAGCATACTCCTGCGCCCAGCTAAGAAACATTACCGGAACCAATCCATGTTCTACCGCATAATTTACTCTACGATCCAACCAACGAAAATATTCCGGATTTAACGCATCATAATTTTTTGCACCATTAGATTCATCAAAACAAGTTCCGCCCTCATTTTTCCAGAAACCGAGGCCATTGATATAAGAGTTAATAATGAACTGAATGGCCGTATAATCCTGTTGTGCTCTCACATCTACTACGTTTTTGAATCTTCCATTATAAGGAAACTGCATCGTTGCAAGTCTCCAGGAGGTATCTCCCAGCCATGGCCAATTAGTACCATCGCTATGGACAAACTTTGTTCCAGATACATGGATAAATCCTTTTGAATCTGAAGCGATGCAATTAAAACTTCCTGTAATGCCATTTATATTATAAGTCCAGGTTCCTACGCGATCCGGAGAGAAACGCACTTTGCCAATCTTATAATTATCCCAAAAACCATCTAGAGTGATAGTTCTATCACCACTTGTGAACGTACCTGAAAAGTTCGTAAGATAGTTAATATTAGGAAACTGTATTGGAAAGTCATGTGATGTATATAAACTTAATATATTAGGAAAAGCCTCATTAGTTACAAAATTATAAACATATGGTTTATCAAGAAGATTACCTGATAAATCTTTTATAGTGCTACTTAATATTAACCTATAAGAAGTATTGTTTGGTAGTATCCCGATGTTACGAACACATATCGTATTTCCACTCATTTCAAGAACGTAAGGAAACACAGGTTCTATTGAGATACCAGTTCTGATAGACTCTAGTGACATTGGTTTACTAAATGTTACTAATATGTCACCGGTAACAGAAAGTTTTTGTTCTTCCTTTGTGTATTCCATCGCAATAACAGACGGTGGCACTACGTCACTTGAAACTACAAATTTAAAATTAGAGTATGTAATTCCTACGGGACACTTTAATCCCCCACTCTTTATACCACCCAATACTGCAGACCCTAGTCTTATAGAAAAATAAGGAGGAGTATACTCACAACCAAAGGAAGAATAATCCCTATCAACGATCATAGATCCATTCATGTAAAGTATAAAATGTCCCATACCCCAGGTCATTTTAAAATGATATACTACGTCTTTATTCCAATTAAAAGGACCATAAAGAGGTGGATTACCAAAAGCATGCGGGTCGTCCTCATAACCTCCGGAATAAGCACAAACATTAAGACGATGCTCGATGTGTTGCCACTTATCTACGTCACCGTATGTGTATCCATAAATCTGTATATACATTTTATATGGATTATGCCATTGTTTGACTCCCCACCATTCGGTTGAATCATCTCTATCCCAAAAATTAATTAACTGATAATGGACATTATCTTCGGCACAATTTATATTACCATACTTGTCCACATCGCAATTAGGGAAAACAACGTTAGATGCCTCGATGCCTTTCACATCAAACTCAACTACGCCATTCGAAGATGTAGGAACATTATACTGAATAAAATCCAATACCGATTTTGTTTTCCAACCGGCATCAGTGAACGTTCCACCACTAACGATGCCATGTGATGACCCTATTAAAGAATCATCGATATTTTGTGCAAACAAAGTTGTCGCAAATAATATAGCAGTTGCTATAATGTGTCTCATCTAATCACCTGAATTTTTAAGATTATTGATCCGGCTGACGTAGTTGTTTCAGTTTTAATAGGAGCGTCTCCCTCACTCTCGATAGGTCGTAATACTGGCAAATCATTTTCGATGTCGATGCCCTGCAGGTCAGTAAGTGTGAAAACACCTTCCCCTACATTAGTAGCAACGAATTGAACGATGACGATGTCTCCCGTCTGAGATACCGATGCTCCAGACTTAAGAGCCTTTAGAACAGCAAGCTCGTCTCCTGTCTTGGTCACCTTTACTTCATAATCCAAACCTGCAAATAAATTACCATCTACGAAGACCGGGGTGGCACCAGTTAGTACTGGATCCACTATTGCAGTTGGCCAAGTAACCCCGCAGGCTATTGTACGAAATATTTGATTTCCAGAAGTTGCAACTGATACTTTTACATTAAAAATATCACCTACCTTTAATACCATTACATCTGCCATACTTTATTCCTCTATTAATTTTTCACCGTAATTATTACCGATGTACATGTAATCAATTGCATCCGTCTTTTTATTTTGATCTGCATCAAATATTGATTTATATAGTGGATCCGGAGATGTTCTCCAATAACAATGCCAAAACATCGTCATATCGATCCCGTCGATCTTCCCATTTCTATCCCAGTCCCCAAACAACAATCTATTGTTGGCATATATAAATGATACTGTGTCCGATGGAGCAGATTCCCCTACGCTATTATATGCGGTAACCCACATCCTAATTCTTGTGGGATCTGTAAGAGAAGAGAGAGCACTAAGATCTTTAATAAAAATAGTATCAGTCTGTGATACCATCGTTGTGTGAATATTATTATATAATAAATGAACAATGTATCCGTCTACTACGTCTGTATTGCTCGACCATGCAAGTTGTATTACATTGGGGATGATGATGGGTGCCTTAATTGATAATTCGTCTGCATACGCTGTATATGCTGCAAATGTCAAGAATGCCAATAGAGCCAAAACTAATTTTTTCACTAGCTTCCTACCTCTTGTAGTGCATTTAGAAATGCATTATTTAAATTACTTTTTTGTTTTGATAACATCGATAAATATTCATCAGCACCTGTATCTCGTTTTTTAACAAAGAACCCATGCTTTCTTGGAAGTGCGATGAACTTCTGAATTTCTACATGTCTCTCATTCTCCGGCAGATCTACATGTGACTGATAACGAACTGCTCTGCCGATGACCTGATCAATCTTGGGATCATTCCAATGGGGCTCGAGGACTTGTAATAGTTTAGTTCCTTTTAGATCCAATCCCTCAGATCCTGCTCCAGAAATTAAAAGTTGCTTTATCTTACCAGAATTATAATCTTCAATTATCTGCTTTTTCTCTTTATCAGAAGATTTTCCAGTGAATTCTCCGAAACTTATATTCTCCCGCGACAATCGTCTTGCCATCGGATTTACTCCTGATTCGATGTAATTAGAGTAAGTTACTCCACGATAATTCTTATCCATCGTTACCCTTTTCTTAATCTCTGATACAGCCGCATTAAACTTGGGTTCATCCTCTTCAGTAGAACTCAAATTAAATGCCTTGGGTGTATTGGATATCTGACGGGATGCATTAAGAAATGCATTTAAAGATGATGCCTCTGATTTATCAGGCGGTAATCCATGTTTAACTTTATAAGCTAATCCAGGATTACCCTTCATCATTTCTTTGTAGGTATCAAATTGACGATCACTCATTTCAACTATCTTAGTACTTTCTGATACTGATGGATAATCAGCCGATTCAGGTTTGTAATAATCAACTTTATCTTCTAATAGTTTCTTAAATAACTCGAGATTTCTGGGAACTTTTATAGTACCAGGTTTTACTCCAAGCATCGTAGCTGCAAGAAAACTTGGTTTCTTAACAATTTCTTCTACGAATAAATTATTGAAACGTTGACGATCCCTAGGAACAGCAACTCCCAATCCACGCATGAGTGGAATTAATTCATCGGGAGAATTACGCAATGGAGTACCAGTGAGGAACATAGTCTTATTACCATAATACTGATCAGGATAATGTGATCTGGCGCTTTCCATGCGACCCATATTATGAGCCTCATCAAATACTAATAATTTATTTCCGGAATTAACCTCCGATGCCGCGGGGGGTTTATTATAACTAAAATATTTAAATGGAACCTTTACATGATGTTTTGCCTTTTCCTTGGCAAAATTTGACTTTAATGCTGCAGGACCGATGATGTCCATCGGAAGATTAAGCTGTTCACCAGCTTCAAGAGCGGTAAGAGTCTTACCGGAACCAACTCCATGATATACTAATATTGAGTCTTCATTACGAAGTTTATCGATGACCCGTTGTTGGTGCGGTTTTAGTTCAGACGCTGATTTATAAAATTTACCCATATTTTAATATATACATAAACTACGTAGTTGTCAAGTGAATTATAGGTATAAAAACTATGACAACAAAGGAGGCAGTATGGAAATTTCAGAAATTCTCTTACGCCATAATAAATGGATAAGAAAGGAAAGAGGCGGGAAATGCGCCAAATTCAAAGACATGGATCTGACTGATAAGGATCTTAGCAATTTAAATCTTATCAAGGCAGACTTCCGAAACACTATTCTTGATGGTGTTAATTTTGCCAATACGAACCTGGACGCTGCCAAGTTCAAAAATTCGGAAATGCAACACACGAATTTACGACAGGCCAGCCTTAATAATGCTGACCTGCATGGTGTGAACTTGTCCTACTCTTGCCTTCAACATGCGTGCGCCCATAATGCAAATCTAAAAAATGCAGACTTAACTATGGCAGATCTAGGCGAAGGTCATTTTATTAGTGCAAATTTTGAGAGTGCTGATTTATCGGGTGTAAATCTACAAGGAGCAAGTCTGCAGTCTGCAAATTTACAAAAGGCTACACTATGCGGAGCCAACATCACCGGGACATTACTCAGAGGTACAGATTTTCGTGGGGCCGATATAGACTTCGCATGTTGGCCACTATGGTGCGGAAGCGCCGGGGCAATTGTGGATATCAGCGTACTGCAGCAGCTTGCGGCACATATCTATGTGCTGGACTGCGCTGACAAAAGAGGAGAGATATTCCAGGCCCTTATCAAGGAATTTGCAAAGGGCTCACATCGGGCCCATGACCTGGGACTATTTTTCTAGAATTATAATAAAAAAGCCAGCATTGCTAGCTTTTTTTATATTAAGATTTTAATTAGGTTCCCACCCATTTCCGCCATTATATAATGAGGTTAACATCGCGTAACCATCGGATGCCTGTGGGCAAGTGTTCCATACTCCAGCACAATCTATCAGACCATCCAGGCGATTATTAGTTGATGTAACATTCATGCCGATGCAAAAATCATTGGCGGCCGGCTTAGCGCCCGTAGCCCCGTAGGTTCTATATATTGTCCCGTCATTAATCGCGATGTAAGCACTGTCAGTAGTGGCATTATACCAACCAACTACATTATACCACACTCCCGTAGTTACGGATTCATTAGGAGTTCTGGCGGCGACAGAATTAACCCCATCGGGAGAAACTCTAAAATCCAGGCACTTCCAGGTATTATCACAAAAAAGACCATACTCTCGCTTACCGCCACCAGTATCATATCGAGTCATTAGTCCTACGAAGTACGTGGATTCAATACTCTCAAATTTTACCCAACATGATAATGTAAAAGTTACATTATTAAAAGTTAAATCAGAAACACCAGATCTAAAAAGATATTGCCATTCGGTACTCCATTCCAGATCAACTGCTTTACCAATTTTTCCAGTAGCTGTGCCGGGAGTACTTGAGGCTGTTAAGGCATACGCACCAGTATATTCACTATATGGGGTAGCAGTTTCCTCAAATTTCCAAAAAGCTACCAGGCCTGTCTTTGGATTTATGCCTGTGGCTGGTTTAATAAAGGACATAACTTGCGCCGAAGTTATCGTGGTCAAGGTTAATAAAAATATAAAAATATTTCGCACTATCTTCTCCCGATTACCGATATAATTATTGATTGTGGTGCCGTGGTTACCGTAGTGAATTTTATCCAAACCCACTCTTTATAAGTTAGTGTTGCATCGACGAAGTCAGTATATCTATTTCCAACAGTTCTAAGCGTAGTTGCAGCAGGAGTGTTTATTACAAGGGCACCATCGGCCGCCCCCAGCGTATCATCATGAACGATATTAAAAACAGTTGATGGGGAGGGTATTCCTACATTATTTGATATTACAGTGTCGATGGTTACTGGAAATGATGTATAAAAAAATGGAATAATTCTTGTAGTTAGTATAGCTGTACTATCGATGGTTATACTATAAACAAATTTTCTATTAGCATATGATTTTAAACTATCTTGCACCGCAGTAGCCAGATCAACATACTTAATTTGATTATCTTTAATTGTCTCGGATGTGATAGTATCATTCTCCAATAAACTACTATCTGGTGTTGCCCAGGATGCTGTTTTATTACCATCAGTTTTTAATAACTGTCCTGCGGTACCATTACCTACGGGCATTACATATGTATCCCCTACGGCACCAATTTTAATATTTACCTGGTGTAATGTATCAGCAGGTTCTCCCACTGTTTGAATATTTTGTGCCGTAACTACTGACGCCATGATGGCTAATATTATAAATATTTTTTTAAACATACTACTTCATTCTCCTATGTCTACGGATGAACTGTACTAACCACGATGCCATTCCCAGTACTATTGGGATATATAAAGACCTGAACTCCTGCAGAGTTTCTTAGGGCGATAAATGCGATGTCTGCATCGCCGATTCCATTTCCTACGTATACCCGCGCGTCATTAAGAGCTACGGAACTAGGATCGATGGTGGCCGGAGCAGTTGTTGCTGGCGGATTTGAAATTATAATCATAAATCTCCTGTTAATATTTATCAATACGAAATCCTTTAAATATAGGCATTCGTAATTTTCCGGAATCCTCATATTGAAGTTGTCCTTCAATTTTTGCCCAATTTCCGATAAATCTCTCCGGATTTAAGTATGCCGATCTTCGAAGTTCATCACTAAGTCCAGAGCCGATTTGAATTACAGACTTTCCATTCTCAGGAATACCTACGAATCCTCCGATGGCATTTCCAGAATATTTGGTTCCAGGTTGTGCTGGATATACTCCAGTTATAAGTACATCATAATCACTTTTTACTTTAGCCTTCATCGGAACTGCCTTATCTAACTTATAAATAACTACGCCTTCTTCGGTCAATGAGTGCTTTTTCTTTTTAATTTCATCCAATAACTTAACCTTCTGATCAGGAGTGTAAGCAAGCTCTGGTAATTCAATTTCTGGTAAGTATGAATTTACTTCTCGTAGCATATCAAGTTTATCTCGGTACGGGGCGTTTTCAACGTTCTTGTTTTTAAACGTTACTACGTCAAAAGCCATTACACGTAGTGGTGTTCCAAGTTCTTTTTGTTTTTCTCTTGCCTTAAGTGTATTAGAGTTTAATACTCCTGCAATCGTTGTTGCTGATTGACCCGGCATGTAAAGTTCCCCACGAAGAACGGTTGTACCGAGGTCCTTAGGTGATCGAATTTTATAAAAATCAGTTTTATAAGAATGATCGATGCGTTCATTAGAACGTTTGGATTTACGATAAGAATAAAGATCAATTCTCTTCTCAGGCCGTAATATAATAGTATTATGGGCACCATCAATCTTGGGAGAGAGAACTTCGTTCTCATCGATGGTATGAACGTCTCCCATGCTTATTTCCTGATATGATGGTTTATAATCTGGAATTAATTTATTTGAGTCAGTAGCTGTGTAATTATAGAATAACCAGTCTCGGCCAGATGTACGTTTTAGCATAAAACGTTGCGGAATCTGTGATGAGTGCATCACGAATTCAATCTGATCAGGGCTTGACTTTAAAATCTCAACTTGATCATCGATAATGGACTTAACTTCTCCAGCACCATATCCCTCCGGAATTTTACCGGACCAACCCATGTAAGACTTTGCATGCGTAGGTTGTTCTACTGCTAATACCTTTTGACCAGCAGAGGGCAGGGACGTAGTACGAATTGCCCATGATAATGCATCATCGGATCCAGGTGGACCCAGGCGAAGATCATAATGTAATCCAGCTTTATCTGCTGCGTGCTCCTGAACATTTAGTCTCCAGGTCTCTCCCTCAGATTGAGTCTGGGGTGCTGGAGAAAAAAATTTAATATTTGGAATTCCTAATATCATGATACTATTACTGGTACATCAGCTTTAGTCAAAGTCATCGCTATTCTATTACGCCGAGCAGCTATCTCCATCTTGTTCTCTAGATCATTTTCAGGATTTAATAAACTCTTGGCTCTTGCATTAGTAATGACTTTTGCCGTAGCACCTGCACTTGTTCCTAGCGCCGCTCCTACGCCAGCTTGAATTAATAATTTCTTATATGAACCATTGTGTGTTGGTATTGCTGCCCCTGTAAGTGCCCCAAGTACTGCTCCCCCAACCATCGGCGTAGCATAAGATTTATCAAGAACAACTGCAGCTCTAGCTTTTCTTTGATCAAGCGCATTTTGTGGAGAAGTCATTACTAATGTTGATATCTTTTTCATATCAAATCTTATTGAAGACTTACCTTTACGATATACAGCGCCAGCTCCAGTTTTTCCGGTAAATCTACGTACCAGGTACTCTGCCTCAGGATACTCCCTAAGAATATTTTTTAATGCCTTAGCACTTTTTACTTCGTCCGGTATATTTTTGGCATCTACTATTAACTGAGCCACTGATTTTCCACCAGGTGGCACATGAAAAAGATTTGCTAATTTATTAAATGCTACTTCTGCCTTGTTCATTTTATCTCCTTATTTACGTAATCCCAATGACTTCATCGTTATAGACTCTTCAAATACTTTCTTCCACCATAGAGTATAAGAAGAAATTGCTAATATAAATACTCCCTTTGCAACTACGGCAAATTCTGCAAGTGCATATCCTGATGCAACATAGCCGATGCCACCAGTTACCAGACATAGTCCTACGGTAACAAGGAACTTCAATGCGCGACTCCAGGATTCTTTCTTTAACCATTGTGCTACAAAGGGAACTATCACGGTTCCCATGATTGTTATAAACATCGCGTTAAATACAAACATATTAATCTCCTATTACTTTTTTTGTTATTAACCCGGTTCCTGCCACTACCCCTGCCAATGGAATAGCTTCTAATAAAAATCTATCAGGCCTGGTCTTAATTAAATGTGCAATTCCTGCTACTATAGAATCTTTGGTCTTATAATTGCCATACATATGTGCGAGTATTTCGGATTTGCCTAATATAGGATTTTTAACATGAAAAGCTTCATGATGTAATATATTACGTCTTTCTTTTTTAGGCAAATCAAAAAATTTAGAATTTAAAACAATTGATTTCTTACCAGTATTAGACTTTATTACTGTGCCTAAAGAAGTATCGTAGTTTTTCATAAAATTTAAATTAAACTGATCTCTAAGATTTTTACGAAGTGACCCATAACCGTGTTGTTTTATGAAAAGGTCCCCTCCAGCATTTTCAAGTTTTTTATCTATCTTTCCAAAGAACTTTAATACCTTCTTAACATCTGGTTGCTCCATCATTATCCTGCGATACGTGCCTTTATTAGCAATGTTAAAAATACTTTTTCCAGCCATTATTTGATCAGCTGTTACTGCTACTTTATGCATTCTTTTTTAATTCCATATTATTACGTCTAACGATGCGAGTACCAAGAGCACCTAGCCCAACTAATCCAGCGCCTGCACCCGCGCGTACTAGTTTTGGATGTACTTTAGACATAGCCTTAACATAGTCCTCAAGTGGTTTAGCCAATGCAAATGTTAATCCTACGGATGCGATGGTCTTAAACATCTTGGTATCAAATCCTTTATATTTTTCAGCCATCGTAGTAGCCGGAGGCATTCCAGATTGTTGTCTGATATTTTGGGTATCAGCCGCGTAGGTAATGGCAGTAGGAATTGCTCCGCCCGCGGCTCCTCCAAGGAATCCAGGGATCATGTCCTCTAGGACAGTTCTTAGAATTCTAGTTCGTAGCGGCGGCTTCTTATATAAAGTAACTGCAGTAGAAGCAACGCCTGCAGATTTTGCAAATTCTCTTGCTGTTTTATCGGTAATTGCCCTAGCCGCCGCAATTATCTGAGGAGATGCTTTTGACTCGGGAAGTTGTCCTGTTTTATAAGCGTGAACCATTCCCATGAATCTTTGTTGTTTTTTACTTTTTGCTGGCATATTAGTTTACGATCCTATTTCTTAAGTATGTCTGTGCTTGCTGTGTCCCTTTTGTTTTTTTATTAATAAAATTGATTGCAAGGACTGGAAGAGCCGCAGCCGCAAGATATGTTGCAAAAGCAGTTAATAACTTAGGAGATCCTTTAAGTGCAGATGCAGCACCACTATATCTTCCAAGATTATTTAAAGCTCTTACTGTAGCAGATCCCTCTTCAATTAACTTAGGAGACACCGCTAATGCTCCAAGTTGTAACGGATGCCGCTCGATGTAATCTACCGCCTTATTTTGCATCGAGTGCCGATCGTCACTTTTTAATTTATTAGTAAATCTACGATCAGCAAAAGGAATCGCCGCTAACCCAAGTAATGGTACCCCTCCTATTGATTTACCAAATACACGGCCAATAAATGGAATGTCACCAAGTCCATTATAAGTAACAGTGCTTATAATTGGAGCAGCTTTTCCAAAATATTTACTAAGTTGTGCATAATTTTTTGCATGTCCAAGTTCGTGTCCTGCTATAGCCAAGTCTTTACCAACTGATGCCAGATTCTTTGACTGAGAAAATCTAGAAAAAAGTGTATCATCAATTACATTAACTGTAGTATCGATGTTATCTTTTTTCTTAATAAAATCAATGAATGGAGTTATATTTTCAGAATTACTAGCCATTCTATTTAATGCGAAACCAGCGCCCAGGGATATTCCAAATGCACCAAAATTTCCGATGGCACTAAGTGTCTCTGCCGAATTTGCTTCTGCCATACGACGTTTAATAAAAGCAAGATAATTATCAATATTAATATTCTTATACTTATCAAGAATTTCCTGATCTACGGTTTCTCTAAACATATACTCCGTAAAAAGTCCTACGGTCCTTGGAGTGATATCTTGCTTAATAAGGATATTACGTAATTTGTCATTTGACATATTACGCGCCTGATGAAGTCCTTCTCCAAATGAGTCCCATGGTCCTGGAAATAACCTTTCATCAAGGTCAAGATGTGTTTCGAGTGGATAGGCTGCCCTAATTTTTTTTATCTTAGGATCGATAGAACTATTAATATCTCTTCTATTAAACCAACCATGTTTTTTTCTTGCTTCTTGCCATTCTGATAGTCTACTCATTTTTGTGGACTCCATAAATTTTATTTGTCAATTTTAACAACGTAGCAAGTCTTCCAGCCTGAAGACGAATATATTCCGCACACTCCCTAGTTAATGGAGGTTGTGAGTTTTCTACTGTGTAATCACAAGTTAATATTCCAATCCAACCATCTACGTCTTCAATTTTATAAGAATAATGTTGAGTTTCTCTATAACTCTTCATTAGGTTCTTATAATGCTCATCATCAATCTTTTCGATATCATCGATGAGGAACCAACCTTCAGAAGAGATTGCTTTTAATGCTACAGTCATCGTTGATACTGGAATATCTTGCATCGATTTACCGATGGGGTCGATGCCCGGTGATACAGTTTCAAATACAACTGATGCTTTCTGTATTGGTTCACCACTAAAATACTTGGAACCATTATGAAATAATATAATTACTACTCTACTAAATTTAAATTTAGTCTTGATACTATTTAATATTTCATATACTACTACGTCTCTTTGGATACGATGATTTAAAGATCTTTTTTTCGCATTTTTATGTTTTAAATAATTAGTAATAAAAAGCGCCGCAAGAGTTGTAATTGATGATATAAGTGCGACGATTACCTCTGTCCACATTTGATTCTTCCTCTAATTATTAATCGTGTACTTTTATTTAATATAACACATCCGAGATACAAAGTCAATTCTTATCCAATAATTTTTTGCCAGCGAGTCCAGTTGCTGCCACTACGCCTGTTGCTGCTACTGGAAGTTTTAAGCCATTTACTATCCTGGTAACATATTTTTCTAATTCCTTATCTCCATGTATTGCATATCCAGCTGCTCTATTTCTCTTGGACATCCGATGGAACTCATTCCAATTTGTTTTTAATTCTTTTGTTGCAGCTACATTTCTTTCTGTTTTAGCCAAGGGTTTTCCAAATAATATTTTTACTTTATTCACTTTTTAACCTCTCAAATTTCGTATTAAAATAATTTCTTTTTATACCATGTTCTCCAAGCCATTTTTGATCTCTTTTATTTGCACGATGTCCAGCAACTAATGCGCCCAAAACACTGACCCCACCCAGTCCAAACACCAGGTTCTTTTTGCCCTTTACCATTGCATACGCCGCTGCTGCAGTTGCTGGAAGAATGCCTGCACCGCGTTCTAATGTATCTGGTAAAACTACATTTTTATAATAATCCTTTGAACGAAGCTTTACCATTGGATAGTCTTTTCCGCCTCTAGTGGCCCCTTAAAAAGAGGACTTAACTTTTCTGCTAATTTACTAAATACTACCTGTGCTTTATTCATTGTTTACTTCTTCGGTTTAAATAGTTCTCTGATACCACTATAATAATTATTCATTCGTTCCCGGGTACCCGCGGGACCGTATGCTGATAACTTATTAAATATTGGTTGTACTTTATCCACTATATTAATCTACTTAATAAGTCCAGATCATCTTTTGAAAATTTACTTAAAATTCTTTTAGAAAGGGCCATTGCTTCTGCGGATGGTTCTGCCAGGCCCTTTTTAAATGCAGCAGTGTCAAACTTGATAGATTTATTAGTAAATTTATTTTCCAAACCTTTAAATAATTTTTTTTGAACCAAATCCCCATCAAGATGAGCGGCCCTCGCCAATTCACTATATGTGTAAGCTTTATCAAAAGCTTTTACAGAAGCCCTCTCTAGTAACTCAGGAGAAAGTGCTAATTTTTCAAATACTATTTGCGCTTTATTCATATGCTTATTTCCTCTTTAAATGGTGTAACAGCTATAAATGCCAATTTATTAAATACTACTTGTGCTTTATTCATTTCATTATTTTCTCCTATTGTTTATGGCGATCGTACTAGATACACCACCTATAATTAAAGGTACCTTATGAGCGCCTATTGCTCCCATGACTCTGTCTACTTTATTAAAAGCCGATGGATCCACTATCTTTGCATTATTTAGTTTCCTAATATCACTGCCTGCTGTTGCTACTCCGTTTACCCGTTTTAATAATAAACTTCCAAATCTGGCCACAGGATCTGTAGAAAATAATGCTTTTATTGCCTCCCTTCCTGACATCATACCAACTTGTGGATGACCTTTTACTAAAAAATCAATAACCTTTGGGCCGGATGCCGTATTTATTACATTTCCTGGATTTATAAAAGTATCTCCAATTTTAAATCCATGTAGTCTTGCTTTTGCTCCAGTTAAAAATGCAGGTATCAGAACACGTTCATCAAGAAAACTATCTCTTTTATCTCCCACAATTAACTCATGGTATGTAGTTGGTCTAGTATCATGTTTTCCATAATACTTTGCAAATTGTTTATCTTTTCCAAGAGTTTCCTATGCTTTAGTTTTAGCTAAAAATTGTTTATCACTATATAGCATACCTGTAGGATTATAAGTTTTCATTACACCAAATCCAGTATCAGTAAATCTTGCACCGATGGCCTTTTCTGCTATTCCTTCAGCACCTCTTCCTAGTTCACTTATAGTGCGAGTATTTAAATTTAATTTCTTTGCAGCTTCTCCAGCTGCTTCCAGAGATAGTTTTCCCTCTCTAAGTAATTGTATCATTTTAGTTGCTGAAAATTTAAACATACTATTTCTCTAAATTTTATGGTATATAAGAACTATGTAATTAATCGAAGTACATTCACTTCATTTCAGGAGATACACAATGAACAGAATTAAAAACTTCGTGTGCGACTATGGAGCTCCCATCGTTGCTGGTGCCTGTGCGATACTGCTTGCAGTAGTTGTTGCACCCCATCTAGTTGAGTGGCAAAAAAAGGAAATGGAAATTGCGATGCAAGGATTGCGTGAGTATAACGCTCAGCAGTCGTAGCATCTAAGAGAGCCGCAAGGCTCTCTTTTTATATTATAATATTTTGCGCTTTATTCATGTGTGTTTTTTTCCAAAAAAAATTTTAGGTTTTCGAATTTGATACCAGATACAATAAAATATATAAATTACAGGTTAGATCCTGGAACGAGGGAGGGGGTAGTGTATGGGACCCAATCTCGCAAGATTATTTGTATTTTATGGTATAAGAGTATTGACGGACCTAATAAAGGTCAAGTTTTTCACCAGAGAAAGGATAAGACTATGAACGAGAAAATCGTTGCCGCTATCAGCGCTGTCAAAGTGCACAAGACAAAAGTCATTGTTGTACTGACACTCGCTGCCATCACGGCTGCATCCTTCGTGGCGAAATCGGTGCTTGATAAGCGTGCCTCGCAAGAGGTTCAGGCTTAGTCAGCACATGGAATCCCAGATGTAAGTCTGGGATTCTTTTTTACATTAAGTTTTTTAGTTTAGTTATAAGTATATCTGTAACTACTGGTTTCTCAATCCATCCTGTTGCTCCATTCCTGAATGCCTCTAGTATAGCAGGCTCATCCCTACGAGATGAGACTACTATAATTTTAGCTTCCCTAATTGACTTGATGTTGTAATGTTTTTCAAGATCTCTAAGCCTTTTTATAACTTCTATGCCATTAAGACCTGGTATTACAACATCTAATAAAATTAAATTATAATAGGAGTTAACTTTTAGAGCAGTCTCAGCATACTCGATCCCTATCAAACCAGTTTCAGCTACATCATAGCACCCCAACATGTTCTTAACACAGTCATATGCTTGTAATTCATCATCTATAATTAATGTTTTCATCATATTATCCATTATACATACAAAAATTAACTTTACAAAATGTGTTTATCAGGGTAGATCCAGATTACTGATCAGATGACCTAGTGGCAGCAAGACCTAACCCACCTCCAGCACCAGCAGCTAAAGGAAGTTGAGCTCCTTGCCAAATCTTCTTTAAACCAACTTGTCTTACTCTCTTAGCCTCATTAATAATCTTTGTTGTATCAGAAAACATGTCAATAGGCACTTTCTTATTTACTATCTTATTTGCAGCAACCACTTCACTTATATTCTGTGGTAATTGTTTTGTTCTGCGCAATAAATACTTCATACCATCCATAATTGTTTCAGCTTTACCCATTTGTTATCTCCTACTTAATATTCTTCTTCTTTCTTTTTCTTATTTGAATTAAGAGCAATTGCACCTACACCTATAGCACCTCCAGCCATAACATACTTAGCTATTCCACTCTTTTTTGGTTCAGGAACTGGAGCAGGAACTACTTTTATAGTTGGTTCAGGAGCTGAAGCCTTTGCTGAAGCTGGTTTCACATCTTTAAACTTTATATCCTGTACATCAGGAGCTTTAGGTTTACTAGCTATACCATTGCGAATATCTATTGGTTTAACAACATTACTATGTACATCAGCAAATGGAATATCTGTAGCACGAGCCTTAGCTGCATCAAAAGATGATGCAACAGACTTAATCTTAGGTGTACCTTTTACACTAGTTGCAGCCTGTTCAGCAACTGATAATGTTCTATTTCTAAATTTTGCAGCCGCTGCACCTATAATCTTTCTAAAATCAAAAGCAGATGATTTTAACAATTCCTCTTCAGTAAGATACTGACCTTCTGGAGCTTCTACATAATTTTGAGGAATCTTAGGATCTCTCATAATTTTTACAGCTTTATAACCGCCATATCCAGCAACTCCAGCAAGTGGCAATTTCATTGCAGATCTTAATTTACGTTTCTCTTCAATTAATTCTGTATGAAGTGCATCAGCGGCACGTTGCTTCATTATAACTCTGCTATCTTTCTTTGGCAAATTTAGCAATCTAATATCTTTTCTTATATTACTAAAATATTTAGGTGCATGTGGTAAATTCTTAGCAGATTCAACACTCTCACTAACTAATTGTTTACCGTACTGCTTTCCTTTTGCTAATAACATTCTAACATCTAATGCCATATCATTCTCCTAATTTTTCATCAATGATGCTCTAATACCACGCAAAATCTCCACAACACTAGTAACTCCCTCCATCGCATTTTTTACTACATACTCTGGTAACTGAGTCATACCTAATCGTGTGGAAACAAGTAATTTTGCTAATTCTGACATTATTTTCTCATAATCAGGAATTAATGCAATATACTCTGCTACATTATTTTTTCTAAGTAAACCTAATGACAAAACAGCATCAACAGTAGTTTCATCCGTTAAAACTGCAGCTTCTTTCACAAGATTTTTAGTAAGCATCGCAATTTTTGAACTTGATGCATCATAATTAGTTTTAATAGCAGTTATAATTACTTTTGGATCAACTGGACATGATAAATCAGATGAAATCTTAGTAAATTCTCCTTTTTTTAGATTTGCAACCTTTTGCAAATCAACTATGGTAGCTCCTAGATGAGTTAATGCCCATTTTATATCATTTTTCTCTAAATCTCTAATGGAATGCATCGCTGCATATTTTTCAGCAACATTGCCACTTACATTATAAAGACCAGACGTATCACGTGTAACTATGGCAGTTGGCTCTAATAAATCAAAATTATCCTCAGAAATCTTAATTCTAGACGATAATTTTATAAAATCAGCATTTTCTGGAATATATGCTGAATTTTTCTCAAATTGTCCATCTTTTTGACGAGTTATTAAGAAAGAACGCTTGGTTAGCCCCTCTAATGCCAATATTTCAATAATTCCAGACTCTGCAGCAGTATTAGCCCTTGTCAATCCAGCAATTTTAACTAATTTTTGGTCTAATCTCACAAATTTTGCATTTCCTGGCACATAAAAAGCTGATTTTTCGGCATCATGTGCAGTAATAGATGCATTTTTAGGTCTTATTGGATAGTAAGATACCTTATTCAAACCATCATGTGCAATTATCTTCCAACCACCGACTGTCGAAAGCTTCTGCATCCCAACTATATCAAATGGCGTAGTTGCCACGTCACCAATTATCCAACAACCATGGTCACCTACTTGTGGATCAACACCCTCAATATCAACAACAGTTGCTGTCTTAGTAATAGTTTTATCATCTATAGACCATTCTTTTTGTTCATTTATATATAATGATCCAACTCTATTAGCTAATTTATATAAATTACCCTTTTCAAACTCTGCATTCTTTGAAATAGCTATAATTTCAAAAGGCGTTGTTACTACATCATCAATCTTCCATACTCCAATGTCACCAATTTGAGGGGTATTTGACGCAATTTTAACATTTTCAACTGAATTTTTAACTAAATCACCCTCTAATATGCTCCAATTCTTGCTTTCATCAACATATAAATAGGCTTTTTTGTCTAATATTTTATAAGCATTGGCCTTTTTAAGAGTTTTTGCGGATTTTTTCTGAGGTTTACAAGCAGCAAATTTTTCAACGATGGTTTCTACCTCATTAGGAGCAATTTCTACCTCCCAAGTATGATCAACCTGATGATTTGCCATTTTTACATGATAATTACCAAACTTATCTGAAAATAAGCATTGTCTATCAATTTCAAGACCCCTTACAAAAGAATCAACTTCATCTACGGCATCTACAGCCTTAGCAAGTTTCTCCAATACAGATAAAGTACCATTCTTTTTAAAACCTTCTAATAATTCAGGACTATTCTTTACCTCTAATAAAATTTCTTTAGCGGCATCTTTACCAATTTGTCCAATATTGTCAATAAAAGAAGAAACTTTAATAGCGTCTCTAGTAGATGAAGACTCTTCCGTATTTAATGCGTCTGTATCAGTATCCGTAGGTGACCATTGCAATCCTGCAACAGTTTCTCCCCATAATCCCAGATTTGACTTTCCTTTTGCCATAGTGACCCCTTTAAATGGAGTTGGCTCGGCCATCAATTCTTTCAATATTGACTCACTCAATGGTACAGTTGCATTTCCAGGAAACATGATAACATCCATCGGAGCTAACGCTCCTTCTTTAATAATTAATGGTACCTGTCCTCCAAGTACATGTAGCGATCCGACGGCATACCCCTTTGTTGCATCTTTTTTAGTCCATGTCACCGTTAGTGGTGAATTTTGCAAGAAAGGATATTCTTCAAGAAATTTAGTTACAATGTCCTTCACCCACTGAGTTTGATCTCTGCCGATGACATGGTATGTAGCTTGTTTCTCTATTGTCGGTGTGAGAAACAGCTGATTCATATTTATATCCTCCAAAAATTGTTGATTTGTGTTCATGATTAAATATATTGAACTAAACTGTAAACGTCAAGTGTTTTTTATCGGTATAAGAATAAAGACCAATAATATGGTCCCTCCCTCGCTGCAGAGATTAGGAGGAAATTGTGCCTTTATGGTGAGGCCCGCACGGTGTTTAAAATCCATGCTGTCCTTCTTAGGAAGGCTTCTCGAGAAGCAAGGTTATAAGGCCGTGCTATAACTTGCTTAGCCAACTCAGGGTAGTTGGCATGTGCTTGGTAGCCTGCGGCTACCAAGTTTTTTACATTAAAATTTTTGGTATAAGAATGAAGACTATAGAAATATAGTCTATATGCGAGGTAGTCGCATAGAGGCTCACAATTTAAAAACCACCGACCGCGATGAGCACGATTATCGCCAGGCCATAAATAGTCAGTAATTCATATCGAGCCCTATGAGTCTGACCCTCTCTGTTTCATTTTCGGTTCTTACATATTGGGCCGGTATACATGGCCCCTGCCTTCAAGTTAACTGCCAACTTAGTTGGCGTAGAGAAAGCCGAATTGGCTTTCTTTTACATTAATATTAGGTATAAAAAAATTGACGAGGAATCATTAACTAGGAGAACAAAGATGTATTTGGGAACATTTGTAACAGCACAATTCATGCGTTGCCACATGAATGAGTCCGAAACTCGGACTTTTAATGAGGCAGACGAGTTATGGATTGGTGAGGACCATTGCTCAGCTATTCTGGTCCGCACCGATAAGCCAAATGCCTGGGATGCCAGAGGCTATTATCATTGGCGTAAATACGAACGCCGGAGTACTCCGAAACTCGGACAAGAACCGAGAGGTACTATGTCTGGGTCCCACATCCAAACTGCAATACGAAATTGGTTCGCCCCCACGAAGGAAACATTCTGGGGTTATGATCACACCGGGAGAGAAATCCCGGAACGCAGTTAATATCCAACACCATAGGCCAAATTATGCGACCGGTTTGAGAAGAATCCTACATATAAGGCGAAAGCCGGCCGGAGGAGCGCTAACGCGCTTTTCTTACGTTAAAACTTGGTATAAGAACAATGATAAATAATTAGTCTTTTTTTAAAGTGGAACCCAAACCGGAGAAGTGAAATGAATAAAAAAAGAAAAAGTTTATCGAGTTAAATTTTTTCTATTTTTATTCAAATTGAACCGAGGAATATCCCCCTCGGAAGGGGCACCTAATGCGTCCCCTAAAAATTTCTCCGGGCCTCGTCAGCCCCCTTTCTCGAAGATAGGCAAAGAGCCTTTTGCCTATTTTTTACATTAAGTTTTGGTATAAGAACTATAGACGAGAATATTCCATTAAGGAGATTAAGATGGAAACGCAGGATTTGGGCCAGCAGGCCCAGCAGGACACTATTACTTCGGGCAATGGCACGTTACTAAATGACCTGGATGAATCCAGGTTCTGTTTTGGAACAGTGGGAGTGGAAGTCGTCAGACTTCCGGAGTCAACCTTCTTTCGGCCGGCGCCCAATGCTGCACGATAGAGGAAAGAGCCCTGGAAACAGGGCTTTTTCTTTTTACATTAAAATTATATTACAGCTATAGAATTATCTCGAGTAATTGTATCTAGTGTCTTTTTTATCTCTTCTAATTTTGTCTTCAACTCAATCATATCAGCTTGAATCTGAGTTGCAGATGTAATAATATTAGGAGCTGCGTAGGTAGCCTGTAAATTTGCTAATAATGGAATCGCCGCTGCTCCACCTAGTACAGCAGCAAATGTAGTCTGTAATATAGTTAATAACTGATTATAACTTACGGATTGAGAATTTGCAAATATTGCAAGGTCTTCTATATTCTCTGTTATTTTAACTACATCATCAACGATGGATTGTGTTTGCTTCCTAGCTAATTCAATATTATTAGCAGCAGCATCTGTTTCTAAATATTCAACGATGTGCCCTAATATTCTATCCGATAATACTGTAGCCAGTCTTTGGTTCTCTACAGCTCGCACCTGATCAAATACTAGTGTTTGGCCTGCGTCTTCCTCGGGCGTAATTGCTGCATCTATTACATCATACCTTAAATTAACACTTCTGATATTACCACGTTTTGCTACATCATCATAGTATCCTTCTGGCACAGTTACTATAAGACCATTATAACTGAATTCCGTAGGAATAGAAAGACCATCTTCAGTAACAAGGTCATACTGCGATAAATCCGCGGTAATTGCCGCGGTTAATATTTCTTTTTGTACACTCATGATTTAAATGCTCCTAATACTGGATACTCTAATAAATTTCCTATCTGGAAAGCAGTTTTCGCTACTGGGAACATTGGCACTGGCGCTCCAAGATTTCCCATTCCAAGCATCGTAGAGTAAGTGTTTAGCCAGGCAACTAATGTTTCCATTGCAAAAGCTACACCATTTAATGTAAATCCTGTAGAACTTAATATTAGCTCATTGGATCCCAGGGCATTGATAGTAATCTTATCATCTGCTACTTCGACGTAACTGGTTCCAGCTGTAATAGTAACCTTTCCAGTTTCTATAACGATGCCACTAGTTCCATGTGTAAGAGATAATTTATCACCATCGATGACCAAATTATCAACATCTGGGTGTCCACCTGACTTTGCAGAAATTGTTTCTTCATGTAAACGGATATTAGACGTGGTTCTGTTTTCAAATTCTATATCATCCTTCTGTATATCAATGAAATCAGAATCTTCATCAGTATAATACTCGATGTAAATTTCCTGATCTGTGAGATAAATTTGTTCTCTTTCTTTTTCTTTATTTGCAATACGTGCAAGAGCAAGATCATGGTTATCTAATAGCATCGATACATCCACGATGTCATCTACGTGATGCTTTAATAAAACCTCATCAGGTCTAAATGCTAATGTATTTACTTTTCCAGGGGTCTGATGTGATACTACATATGACTGTTTATCCAGAATTTCACTTTTATAAACATTTACACTACGTATAACTTCTGATGAAATTACATCCCCGCCAAATATATAATTATAACTATCTATATCATTATAATACTGTTCTCTAAATAAAGTATTATCAGATAAAGTTCCTACGCTTAATACATACTGTTCACCCACTTTAAGATTATCTACGTAGTCAAATCCTTTTCCAAATCCTGTAGAATCAAAATAACGGTATCCTGCAACATTTGTACCTAACGTAGATGATCCCGTACCTGGATCGATGTTTTCACGTAACTGGATTCTGTAAACCTCACCAGAATAATCACCAGTTTTTAATTTTCCATATCTAATGTAGGCTGTACCGATGTCATCAGCAACATTTCTTTTAGCCTTCCATTCCAGAATTGATCCTTCAGGATAAACTACACCATTTCCGTATACATCTGATTCATATTGATATCCTAATTTTAACTCTGTTGTAACATCTTTTAACTTAGGATCATCCCCGATAGATTGACGAGTATCTAATTGAAATACATGCTTGGGAGTGTCCGTTGTCTTATTAAAATTCGGAATGTACCCAGCTCGTATCACACATTTATCTACATAGTCCACAAGAGGAGGAATCTCAATTGTTCTTTCAGCACATAGCTGTTCCCAATCAGAGAATCCAGGCTCTTCGTAGGTTCGTGCAAACTCTATCACATTACTGGTAATTTCCTTAATTCCAGTATCGATATGTTCCTTACCATAATTAAAAACAAAAGTACCACCTGCAAAATCGATGCGCATCGGCATCGACTGAATCTCGATGAATCGCTGTGTTCCATCGATGCTAATTCTACTAAATCTATTAGAACCGATGTCAATAATTCCTCCAGGAGACATCGCTACTTTCGCACTTTCATAGCCCCCTACTTTTAATACTACTCCACCCATTTCTCCAGTTTCGGCTTCGATGTAATCTCCAAATATATCCATGCCAGGAAATACAGTATATGATATAATAAATCCTTCTTCATACTGATCATCTACGGCAACGATACATTCCTGACCTACATCAGGCCAAGACCATACTCCACTTCCGGCAACACTATTAGGCATAAAATTTGGAGGATACACCTTTTGTTGTGTAGTAGCATTATTAGCGTAGCCGATGGGTTCTACGTAGATTTGTTTTCTTCCTTCCCTAGTATCTCCTACAATTATGTCCTCAACACTAGATACACGAGCTCTAAATAAGGTAATCATGCTTAAATATAGGTATAAGAAAGATAGAAAGCAACCCCAAACTTTAGGAGAAAAAGCATGTTGACGAAACTTTGGAGTTGGATTTGCAGTTTGTTCGGAAAAACCGAACGTACCGAAGTCATCGAAATGGTTCACACCCGACACAAGCTGCCTCGCAGAATGGAGTCCCTGAAGGACTTCATGGCGAGGTGTGGATGAGGGCTAACGCCCTCTTACTATAAGAAGAAGCTATGATCAGAATCAAAACAGATCGCAAGATGGTGACAGTGATTATACCTGTCACATTGTTACATCAACATCCGTCGGGACTCATGTTGTTTAGCCAGGAACTAGGCAGGAATTGGGGTAGTCCTATGCCAGGGCAAGATTCGCATCGTTGCCGTACTAGTTCAGTATTTAGTGTGAAAGCTGCCATTGACCTTATCAAGATACGTCTATTCAGCGCCTGGCCGACAGTATCAGTCGAGGTAGAGGAGTCCTTTCCAATTTATGATAAATACTGGGTTTACCAATTATAATTGGTATAAGAACTCTATAGATAGTACAGTTCTTAATCTTTAATGAGAAAGGTTATCATGTCCAAACAAACTCCTGAAGAGTTCGTTGCAGATGCCATTCAGACATCTCCGAACATGGTTACGCGTGTAAGGACTTCGGCCAAAGATCCGGCCACCTGGATCATCGCTGGTGCAACCGCAACCGTCGCAGCCATCGGCACTTTTTTCCTCGGCCACAAATTCGGCGATAAGGTCCTCGGCGGAAAAACCGTCGTGAGCCCCCTGGAAGACTAATTGCATTTTGCAGCGGCAGCGGCAGAATCGAAGAGTAGCCTACGCTACTCTTTAACTTAGGAATATACATGAAATATTTAAATCTCAACAAAACCGAGACATCAGCATGCAATGAACGTCAGGCGACAAGTTTATATGAACTGGAACGAGCGATGGAAATGCGCTCTGCATATCCCGGAGCCTATGATCGTCTACGAAATCTAACCCTCACTTTCCCCATTTATTATTATGTAAGCAGCATTCCGTCCACTCCTTCCAAAAAGTTCATAGATGCAGTTCCGCTTTATTAGAGGAGGGATCCTCCGCTTTTTTACATTAAGAATAGGTATAAGAACTATGAAAGGAGGCTAGATGAAAACTTACAGCTACGAGGAAATTGAACTTCACGTTGTAAAAAAGTCCAGAGCTCGAAAACATGCTAGATATCTGGAGGATGTTCTTGACCTCGTTGGGGATATTCGCAATCTTGCTACGGAAACACTGATTGCATTATATCTAAACGGAAAAATGGACATCATCGCAAAGTATGTTCTTGCAAAGGGACCACGGCACGGGCTTGACCTAGACCCAGTAGCGATGTTGCAAACCGCTTTATTAACGGGTGCACGAGGAATTATCCTTGTTCATAATCATCCAAGTGGCGATCCAAATCCAAGTTCGGCGGACATCGAAACTACAAGACTTTGTTTTTCAGCCGCCGGAATTTTTAATATTACATTAATGGATCATGTGATTGTCACAAAAAAACTATACTACTCAATGGGAAGACATGGGCACCTTAAAAGGTTTAATACAGACCTACAAAACATGGATAAGCTTGGTTGTGCTGATCATCTCAATGATCTACTTTCTATGCACTATCAACGTACATCCCTATAACAAAAAACATCTCACATTAATCATCCCCGACTCATCGATGAGTGTAATTTACATTAGTGATAATGTATTACACCATCGATGTGAAGTATCTGGTGAGTATTTCAAATCACAAATCCATACTTTGTATCCGATGTCACAAGTGTGACACATGATTCTGTTTCAAGAACAACAGTTTATTTTACGAGGACAGTTAAAATAGTTGCATTATCAATGTTTAATTTGTATATTATTTAACACAACTGGAGGCAACATGCTCGTCACAAAAGCAATGATTTGGTTTTTATTGTCGATGAGTACATCGGCGATGAACATCGCCATCGCGGCAATTCGCGTTGCGATGCGGCCGAATTTTGTCGAAATTAAAAAAGGCAAAATAATAGCAGCAGGAGTTCTTACCTGCATCGTAATCAACGGAATTTTTGCCTGTATCTTTTTTCTGTAAGAGAGTTATGAAAATAGATTGGACCACCATCTTATTTATTGTGCTGGTTATGTTAGCACTTATTTTTGGCGTTGACATCGGAACACGAGCCGAGCACCAAGCTGCGATACAAACACAAAAACTGCTAACTAACACAGAGCCCTTAGTGTTATTAGCGGGTGATCTATCTATGCTATAATAGCCAAGTTTCACGTCAAGGCTACACTCTCGGGGTAGATATCTACGAACGAAAATTCACCATTTCTCATCCAATAATAGTGTCCCATTTATGCCACACCCTCAAAAACTGACGAAAATAAGCGAAAAGTGTGGCATTTATGCCACACTTTAGTTTATAACGATTTTTTTCATTATACCTTAACTTTATTTGTTTATTATACTTAGCTCCGTAGTCGCTACTGACTACAAGGTACTACGCGTTAAGTAATTATTTTTTTTATATTTAATTAATTTGTAGTCGCAAATTACATCGAAATTACCGAAAATCTGTAATTCTATACACACTTTATACACACCTTTTTATGAAAATTTGGTAATTTGACCTCTTTTTCTGACTACATGAACCCAAAAAACATTAATAACTTAATATTTATTATATAATTAGCTCCGTAGTATTTAAAACATATATGTGTAATGTAACATGTAATATATAATAAACTTAAGTGTAGTCAGTTACTGACTACACCTTACTACAGACTTAATTATATATATTATAATTAATTAAGCCATTTTTCACTAAAAATTTGCGACTACAAAAATCATAAAAAATGCTTAAAAAAGGCTTACAATCAGCGTTAAAACTTGTCAACTCAATAAAAACAAGTATTTGACTGTGTGTATAGAAATCGTCAGATTTAGTAAATTCTATACACACACTTAAATGTATAAGAATAATGAAAGGAATTAATTCCACTAAGTCTCTAACCGAAATAATTGGCATCGGGGTGATGTTCCGTAGCACTGCCGCCTATCAGTTCTTCTTCGAAAAATTGAAGGACAAGAAACATAAGTTTGCAATTCTCGAAACCGACGAGAATGACTTTTCGGTCCAGAGTTATGAGGGTTCCCTGGAAGACCTGGTGTTACACCTCAAAAACATCCCGATGCCTTTAACGGGGTTCGGCTGTTAACCTAACAAACAAGGAGTCGAGTGTACGATCCGAAAGATTTTACTATCCGGCAAACATCGCCGATGGACTTTACCCCCTACGTGTTTCCGATGCGAGGGGAATTGCTAATTAAGCATCCGTATCAGCTTCCACTACCATCGTCGGTTGGAAACAAACAACAAGCCGACACAGTTATGGCGACTATGCTGGAGTATCTCCGACAGCAAGAGAAGTGGCTGGAAGACTTACGGCAGTACGAAGATGGGAAGACGCTTACAAGGTTTGCCATCGCAGCCTGCAAAAATCTGGGATTTACTCCCAGGAGCGATAAACAGGCAGAAGGCATTTTCACCCTTGGTGCTCAGGCGGCACGAGTCCTGGTGCACACATGTGATGCGGCAAAATTGAATCAGATCTATGAAGGAATGCGGGCCATCGTAGAGGGCCTGGATCTGAAGGATGTTCCGATCGAGCCGGCCAAAGCGCCTAAAGCAAGAGCCCACAAATAGGGCCTTGCACCTACGTAGAAAGGGAGATTTCTTCCTTTTCTTACATTAAGAATTGGTATAAGAAGTATAACAAAGGAGATCATCATTGATATCCATGACAGCTCATGGCAGTGAAGGCTTTATAAAATCAACAGAATACCAGGAACTACGCACTTATTATGTAGACAAAGTAAGAGACTGGGTTATTCTCTTTGATAACATACTAAGTCCCGCTATACTTTTTCGTGGTACACTTGACGAGGCAGTTCTGTATGGTGTACCAATAGAAGGATTCATCGGTGTCAGACCTCACATAGGAGAGATAAAAAGGCTATGAAAAGACTTTTAATCAGCGTTGCTGACTGGTCTCAAGGGATGTTTCCATCAGATAGCATCACCTTAAGTGAGCTAGCATTGCTCACGAGAGATCCTACGGAGGCTCTTGAGGAATTACTCAGAGTTCTCCGTGACCTTAACTCACTGGCAGGAGCCTGTCTGGACATAACCGATGTTGATCAAGCAAAGGTTTCTGACATCGCCAATAACCTCCAGGGCCTAGCCTGGGAGATTCGGGATGAGGTTTCAGAAGAAGAAAAAAAGACCTTTACAAAGTCTAAAGTGGTCAAGAATCTTCTTAGAAAGTTTGGCCCCGATGCTTACGGATCCTGGATTATAAGGGATCAGACCGGAGAAGAGATTCTTCGAGTTACCGGTACGCTTGATACCGCCATCGGTGCGGCTACAGGCTACGACCGGTTCTATTTGGCTACTCATGGTACTATTGAAAGGAGGTCTGATGCCTCACGAGATATTTGAAGCATACAAAAGAAAGGCAGTCGATGTACTAATCGCTAGAATACGCATCGGCTGGTATACCATCGAGGAGCTTAATGAAGTGTCAGAAAGTTTGATCACCTGCAAGAATCTTCGTAAGCTCCAGGACATCATAGACGCCCTGGGTTGGGACGTTGAATCCCCATGGACGATGCCGCTGATATACACGGCGATCCTGTCCATTCTTCGTTCTGGGGTGCATCCGACCTCAGACTGGGCCTGGAGATCATACTACGCTAGCTGCGCCTGGGCCTGGGGAACTGTTAAAGAACCTCAATTTCTATTATGCCCATGGCCAAGGGGGATTGAAAACGATGGGTCGCTCTCAAGGATATATGAACAGCTCATTAAAGGGGAATTCACTGTAATTATTCCATGTGACATCGCGGACGCATTCGAGAATGCCAAGAATTTGGTATAAGAACTACGTGCGCAGTGTTCATTGGTTCTCCTGAAAGGACCGGGTAACCGGTTCTTTTACATTAATTTTTAATCAATAAATAATATGTCAAAAAATCCAAAGCCAAGATATAATGTCGTCATCGACATCGATCTTGTAAATGCAGTTAAAGAAATACCAGCAACAGCCTACGTCGAGTCTTTTTCTGCAAGAGTAGAAGAGGGGCTACGATTGTTTTTGGAAAAATATAAATCCCTCGACGTAGTGGAGTATAGCCCGGGATCTGATAAAGATTTTGAGCTACATCCAAAAAAGAAAGAAATACATCAGGGGTTCTCATCGATGAAAAAAATCATGGATGAAGTATGGGAGGAGAGGAAGATAAAGACAGATGACTAATATTAAGATATCAATTTGTGATCGTTATGATTACACTAAGGATAAAGAGTATAATAACTCCCGGGTATCATCTGGGTGGAAAATCATCGAAGTACCATGGGCATGGGAGGATATTCGTACATTAGTTACTACTAATGGAGTATCTTGTTCAGAATTTCTGGATGGTCATAAAGTTAATACATCCTGGTTTTGCTTTCATTGTCTGATGCTTGATTTTGATAATGGCATCATGACAAGTCAAAGACTATTACAGATTCAGGATGCGTTTGCATTTAATTCTTATATTTTCACATCCCAGAATCATATGAAAGCTACATACGATAAATCTGGACAACCAAAGCCCGTAGTAGAAAAACTTAGAGTATTGATACCTTTATCTACGCCAATTCAGAATGAAGACGATCGTAAGATTATAAAACAAATCTTTGTTCAGAATTTTGGAAAGGCCATCGATGGCTCCTTCATGGATAGAAATCGATACTTTGCACATGGCAGAGCAGATTCAGGCATCGATTCTATAACTACGGATCGAGGATTTCTTAATTATAAAGATATTCCTGGGTACGGAAAGGATCAGGCCCCAATTCTTCAGGCTGAAGCAAAAGCTAAACCACATTACACATCCTACGAGATTGAACAAATCTCGTACCGCCTGGATGAAAATGCCAGGGATGAAGCTGGAATGCCGATGAAAATGCGGGACGCTAAGCCTGGAGATAGAATATTCTGTCCGAAGTGCGGAGATGCCCCGTACCGAAGCAATGCCACTCATAATGCTACGATGTTTATCGCCAGAAATGCGATGCCCCATGTCTATTGTAGTTCATGTGCAAGCAGAGACCTGGGAAAAGCTGGGTCTGGTGTATATCAACTTCATCCTGATGACTGGTATGAGTACATGATATTAGAGAAACGTGAATACGTTTTTGAGGATAAACGAACTGGAAATACCTACGGACTGGAGTATGATCTCGAGACCAAGGAACCTGTATTCCGGCATCTTGCTACAAAAGACAACCTTTATAATTTTTGTAAAGGGAATAAAATACCAATACCATTAACTTTACAAAGAATGGACTACGGAATTAGATTTGATTCTAATGATGTTATAAATTTTGAAAAACAAATGGTTAATAAATATATTCCGACAGAGTTAATTACATTGGTACCCATCCCATCAGAAAAACATGAGATGCCTTACATGATTGGCAAGACACTTCGTCACATCGTTGGTGATGATGAGGTAATGTATAACCAATTTGTAAAGTGGTTAGCATACTTTATTCAATTTCGTAAGAAGGTAATTACTACTTTCCTATTTCAAGGTACAGAGGGAACGGGGAAAGGAGTTACATTTAATCATATACTAACACCAATCATTGGCCATCGTTATTGTTCTGATGCGGATCAAGACAGATTTGGGAATCAATTTAATTCTTTTCTTACGTCATATCTATTAGTTCTTGTAAATGAAGTTCACATGGATGATTCCGAGCGGAATCGTTCAGCGATGGAAAAGATTAAACAGGCAATCACTGAGACATCGGGCATCGTTGAACGAAAAGGCGTAGAGGCAGATAAGGAAGAACAAGTTTGTACTTTTCTTTTTGCTACAAATCGTCATCATGGTATTATATTATCAAAAGGTGACCGTAGATTTAATGTGTGCCCAAGGCAGGAAAAGAAGCTTCATGATATGCCATGGTATCCAGGGCATGAAGAATGGTTATCGATGGTAACATCAGAACTACCAGAATTTGTTAGATATTTAAAGACAATAAATGTTACTACGGCAGATGTATCTAAGCCCATTAATAATGAGGCAAAACGTAAACTTCAGGAAATGTCAACTACTACGTCAGAAGATTTCTTCGTAGCACTACGGACCGGGGACATTACATATCTACAGGAAAATCTTGTATCTGAGCCGATGCGTCAGGAAACTTACGCTCAGGCAGCAGCAATATTACATGCTATCAAAGAGCGTGGCAATGCTACTACTGAGGAACTATGTAAACTATATAATTACATGTATCGAAAAGATTTATCAGTTGCATCCTTTGGTAAGTTAATTTCGATGTACGTAGAAGAAAAGCAATCCATTAGAGTTAATGGAGAACCACGAAAGGGGTATAAGTTAAATTGGAAGGTATAAGAACAATAGAAGATGATGAGGCAGTATGTGGTTTTTGTGGGAATCATTACAGACCTGCAATATTAGATACTAATCCCTCTTTTACTTATTATAATTATAAATGCCCCAAGTGTGGCGGCAATGATTATAATAAAACAATTTATCATAATGAAGAAGATAATGTTTTTCAACCATTAGTTTCAAATTAAAGGAAAAATTATGTATTGTGATGATCAAGCTAAAAGTGGTTTTCGCATCGGAGATCACGTAAAAATTACTCGTTCGGCGGTAACTCATGAAAAAGATTGGATGAATTCCTGGGTATCAGACATGGATAGATCTGTTGGAAAGACTTTTATAATTCTTTCAATTTCTGATTCAGGGGTTATATTAGGCAAAGAAGATGGTTCCCGGATCTCCTATAGCTGGCCATATTTTGTATTACAAAAAACAGACGTAAGAGGAGAACTTACCAGAGATTATCTACGCCGCCAGAATGAGTGCGGACTTAAAATTGGTGACGTAGTAAAGATCACTACAACTGCCAAGTCCTTACAAGATGGCTGGAGTAATAACTGGACCTCCTCAATGAATTTTTACGTAGGATCCGTAGTTACCATTACGGATATTCGTGAAAATGAGGGAATTAAAATAATGACAAAAAATCATGTATCAATGTGGGTTCCCTTTTTTGTACTAGAAAAACAAAATGACTATGCATCCCGGCAAAATTCTGCGGGATTTCGGGCGGGAGACACTGTTAAAATAACCAGAGCGGCCAAGAGTTATGAAAATGGATGGGGAACAGTTTGGTTAGATTCAATGGACCATCTTATTAGAAAACAGGTTAGAGTAGAAAGTACCAATGATGTAATGGGAGTTTCTATACGCCTGGATGACACGGACTCCGCCTACGTACCCTATTTTATTCTTGAGAAAGTTACTGATAATTCAAAAAGATCTAAACTAAAAATTGGAGACGTAGTAACTGTTACAAGAATAGCACATCGAGGCGAAAAGGGATGGAACGTGGATTGGAATCCGAGGATGGACAGATGCGTAGGGAATAAATACAAGGTTATAGATCATAATGATGGTCTTGGAGTTAGACTCAATACATCCGCAGATCCATCTCTTAATTCCTATAATTTTTGGTTTCCTGAATTTATATTGAAATCAGAATCAGATTTTGAAATCTACGATAAATTTCAGGTGGTCCCCCTATGAAATTCAAAGTTAATGACAAGGTTATGGTCATCAAGAAAATAGAGTCTCTAAGTGATGGTTGGGAAGGAGAGTGGGTATCTGGAATGGACAAGCACATTGGGAAAGAATATGTAATACGAATGTGTGGTGGTGTCTACGGTTATTTGCTATCCACACTAAGCAATGGTACAATTATTTATTGGTTTCCTGAAACTGCATTGGAACTATCCGTAGCAATGCCAATTTACAATAAATTCGAGGTGATTGCCTTATGAAATTTAATGTTAATGACGTAGTAAGAGTTACCAGAAAAGAGGAATCTGAAGCTGGAGTCTGGGAAGCAAACTGGGTAACTCAAATGGATAAATGCATCGGCAAGGAATATAAGGTGATAAGGTATAATCGTAAATATGGGTATCTGTTGGCCACAGGCATAGATGTGGAAGGCACTTATTGGTTTCCTGAGTCTGTGCTGGAACTAACTATTACCAGCCCAATGCAAATCTACGATAGATTCAAAGTGGTTGCCTTATGAGAATTATACTAGTTCTCATGCTACTATTTTCGCTAAGCTGTGCCGATCCCGGGAAATCCCCTGATAAGGTTAAAGCCGATCAGCAAACAGCGGAGCTTAAGAAGCTTGATGAGCAGGCTGCACGCATCGCAGCCTCTCAACGAGAGATTGAAAAAAAGATTCAGGATAACAAGTAATGGTGGCTATGCCACCATTTTTTTATTATAATATGAGGAAATATGGCGACTATTCATGTAAAATTTGAAAACGGGGATGTATTTAATTTTCCAAATGCATATAATATACAAGATGACGGGAAAATTTTTAGATTTCTTGTTAACAAAGTCGTTCATATAATTAATCTTAAAAATGTATTATTTCTTCATTATGAGGACGCAAGCCTATAAATACAATTATTCAGTTTTTAGCATATCCAGCAGTACGTATTCAGCTATACCTTTCATTGGTATACTTGATATTATTATGTGAGGATTTATATTACAAAATACGAAATGAAAAATAATAAATGTCCGTATGTATCATTTACAAAGGTACAATGTAAGTTTCTAATTTCTAATTTGTGATTGGTATTGTCTTGATTTACTATCATGCCCAATTAGCGAAGATGCTTTTTGTGGAACTATATCAGGACACACTACCGTGGGAATAGGTGGTGTATGTGAACCTATAATTGTAAGTGGTATATATGATCACATAACTAGACAATTTACTGAAACTAATTTATTTACAAAATATCAACCATTAAAAGAAAAGAAATCTGTAATGTGAATCATTATAGATTTTTTCTGGTATAAGATACGTAGGACATAAAGTCTCCTTAAAAATAAGCCACGCACATTCTTGGACTATAACGGCCAATCGCCGTCACCATCAAATCGCGTAGGCTTATTTTTTACCTTAAGAATAGGTATAAGAACATTAGATATTAATAACTTTAAATAGGAAGTAACATGAAACTTATCAATGATCCAGAGTTTTTAATTTTATTAATACTCCTGGTGTTAACAGCTATGGTTGCACTATTTGGGTTACTTTTTCTACCAGGTGGACTTTTGTAGAAAGGGCCGGATAACCGGTCTTTTTACACTGATATTTAATCTGAAAGGACGTAGTATGAAAAAACTTATATTATTAGTAATTTTTATTCTGATGTGCTCCTGAGATGGCAAAAGAAGCTGTATTCCTAGCAAGAGAGACTCTAAAGTGTCTCTAATCAACGGTGGCCGCATCGTGGCCACTTAATATTAACCAGTATTAATATGTTAAGAAATGTTAAATATTTCATCGAGAATTTTGTCCCGACGGACTCGATGGAGCAAAAACACAAGGAAATAATGCTTCAAGAGATAGAGGACGCAACGGAAAAAAAGTCTCATGAAGAAAATAAAGTGAGATTAACTTACTGTTGTGACTGTAATAGAATGATACAAATCCCCTATGACACCCCTCAGCCTTACTCTGCTGTATGCCCATCGTGCCGGCAGAAAAGAGATAAGGTTGATAATTATACTGATATCGAGGAGATAAAACAACGTCTTGATGCATTAGAAAGAGAAACCAGAAGGTACCGATGAGTCAAAAATATTGTAAATCTTGCGGAGAGAAAATTCCTGACGGACAAGGGGATTTGTGTTCGATGTGCTACGGAGACATCGGGCATGGAACAGATGGTTATTATGAGGATTGGGCACGTAATGCCCAGCATAGTGAACCAGAACCTGAACAAGAATAAGAGAAAACAATGCATCCAGTATTAGTTCTTATAGCATGTCACTTCATCGGGGACTTCGCTTTCAATCCGCCTGGATGTCCTCTGAAAAAGTGAAAAGTGACGAGATACTAATGTATCATGTCGCTACTTATGTAGCCCCATTCGTTTTATTCTCCCCTCTAAGACTGTTGAGTCTCATCGTGCTATTTGTTATGCACTTGATAATCGACGCATTTAAATGCCAAGGCATTATAAAAAGCATTTGGTTAGATCAGGCATTGCATATCCTGGTCTTGGTCATCCTATCGGCCATAGGGGCATAGCTCAACTGGCGGAGCATCGGACTCCAAATCCGACGGTTGGGGGTTCGATGCCTCCTGCCCCTGCAAATGTAATAAAAATAGGGTATAAGAAAATTATAGAAAGACATATCGTCAAATCTCTTTATATAATGAAGAGAACGGTACCCTTTCTATCTTATATTAGGTATAACTTAGATGGGGGGATTTGTCTGCGGGCTAATCCCCCAAATTTTTTTTAAATTGGAAATAATATGATTTATAATATATTAGATTACGATCCAATATTATCAGCACAGGCACATTGCGATCAGGATGTAATTACTAGTATTTTTTTGATTACAAAAGATTTATCATTTATTCATTGGGCATTGGGATCTCCATTTAAATATAGATTATTACATGATACCCCGGTGCCCATCGATCAGAATATGTGTACCATAAATAAATATAGATGGGCAAGCATCATGTTGAATGAATTACTTAATCAATATAATATAAGATATCAACGTCAACATAAACTTGCAAATGTAATAAAATTATTGCAAATAGCTCCTACGCGATTACCTAATAGTCCATTTGGATTTAAACTAACAGTTCCTGTTCGTTTTAGATCGTCTGAGGTTGTAGTGTCATACCGGGCTTATTATCAACAAAGCAGAAAGAAGAGTAAATGGAAACGTGGAGTAGCTCCACCCGAATGGTGGACCGTAGATCAAATGAGCATTTTAAATCAATTTCGGTATAAGAACATAGATAGAACCTAATTAACATAGGAGATTTCATGTGACTGGTTTTGTTTTAGTTTTTCTTATTAGTTTTATACTCGTATTTTTGGGCCGGAAGTACGGGAAGCAATTGATACAAGAAATCAGAGAGGAAACCGATGAGGATGTCAGTGAATTATTCTCTGATAAAGTTCTTTTTCCAGTCTTCGGTACATCCTTGTTTCTGATGGCCCTGATAAGCATCGGTGGAGTTCTTGGGGAACTCGTAGGGGTTTATCTTGCCGTAGTAATTACAAAATGGGAGCAGGAGTAGCATATGTATCTTGCGAGATTTTTTGTAGCCATCGGGCTTGTTTTAGTATTAGTATATTTTCTGGTACAACTGGTTCGTGGCTACATTAACAAGGAACATCAAAAGGACATCGAAGCTTTACAATCCGAATTGAACCTTGTAAGGGCCAATCTACGGATGGCTACTGCAAAAAAAGGCCTTATCGATGAGATTGTGAAAACTGAGGAAGTCCTTGATGATGTTAAAAGTCACACAAAACAAAGAAAGAAAGGGTAACATGCCAAAAAAATACGTCGGCATCGCAGTACTGATCGTGATATGCATTTTTGCACTCACGACTCCTTACACGGTATCATCTGATTCTGTCGGCCTGGTGGAGACGCTTGGGAAGTACGATCGGACCGTTGGTCCAGGTCTTCATTTCAAACTTCCCGTAGGGGTTGAAACCGTAAAGGATATTCCGGTCAAGACTCGCTTTAAGGCGGAGTATGGGTTTCGAACAATTAAGGCAGATGTGAAGTCAACATATGCTGAGGGCGATTTCGCCAAAGAGGCACTTATGCTTACGGGAGATCTTTCCGTAGTATGGGTTCAATGGGTGCATCACTATCAGATTGTTAATCCGTATCAGTATGCATACAATGTCATCGACCCCTTGAAAACACTGGACGATGTGTCAATCGCTGAGATGCGCAAAGTCGTAGGCGATCATTCTGGTGATGAGGTTATTAACCTCGCCAGGACTGACATCGCGATCCAGGCGCGTATCGAAACAGATAAGCGCCTACGTGATTTTGGCACCGGACTCGGCATTGTAATGACTGAACTTCAGGAGGCACAACCTCCTAAGGAAGTCAAGACATCTTACGAAAACGTTACCAATGCCCGATCAGGCATGGACGAGACGATCAACAAGGCTAGGCAGCTTTATAACCGGGAGGTTCCGCTGGAACAGGGCAAAGCTCTGCAGACAGTAGAACTTGCTAACGGTTTTTACGCCGAACGTGTGAACAATGCACGTGGTGACGTAGCGGAATTCCTCGCCCTGGCGCGGGAACATGCAAAGAATGCCAAAACTACTGAAGAGCGACTGTATAACGAGGCCATCGTAAGGGCATTGGACAAAACTGCCCATAAGACCTTCGTCGACAATGCTGTCCGCAATGTTCTGCCATTCATGAACCTGAACCCCGAGGCCAAACAATGAAGAAACAAATAATTCTGGCTGTTCTGTGTATGATTGCCCTGGTTATCGTTTGTGATTCAATCTACGTCCAGGACATGGTGACACAGAGCGTAGTCACTCGCATGGGTGATCCCGTTAATATCAATAAAGTCCCCGGTGTCGCGTTTAAGACGCCGATTATCGAGCATCGTTACACCTACGATAACCGTTGGTACGAGTGGGACGGTGCTCCGATGGAGCTTCCGACGCTGGATCGCAAGTATGTGGCAATCTCGGTTTTTGGACGGTGGAAGATTGTAAATCCCCTGCTGTTCAAGAATGCCGTAGGTAATACTGAACAGTGTTTCTCCAGGCTCGATGACATCTTCGACGGCAAAGTAAATGACCTTATTTCGGCAAATATGCTGAATGAGGCCGTACGGACTTCGAACCGGGTCATGTTGATTGCCAGTGTATCAGAGTCGGACTCGGTTATTATCTCAGTTGCCTCAGCGGATTCTGCGAAGGTACGGGTTGGCAGGGATTCGATGCTGGTACAGATCATGAAACTTACGAAACCCAGCACGGACTCGCTAGGTATTGAATTTGCAAACCTGAATTTTCGTACATTGATGTACACCAAAAACAACCTGCAGGGAGTATATGATCGGATGATTTCCGATCAGAACCGGGTTGCAGAGTTGTATACATCAAAGGGCAACGGCCTGGCTATGGAAATCGTTGGAAAGAAAGATCGCGAAATTGCAATCATTCGTTCTGAGGCCTATAGACAAGCTAAGGAGTTTCATGCGAAGGGCGAGGGCGAAGCGGCGGCTATTTATAGTAGCGCCTACGGACAATACCCCGAATTTTATTCGTTCATGCGGAGCTTGAGAACTCTTGAAGAGACCATTGATGAGAACACGAATATCGTGCTTTCAACAGGCGAAGGCCCACTTAGGGGATTTAAGCTGACCAAGTAACATAAAAAAAGCGGCCAAGTCTGGCCGCTTTCTTTTATCATAGGAGGCACTATGTTATTAGGATCTGTAATATTTATATTTTCGGTAATTACAACAATTTTATATCGAAAATGGAAAATTTTATTATATGAACGGTTCAATGATATATTGTTTATCCTTGGACTGGACATCGATGAAAAGCCAAATCTGGGGCGTGCGTGTTTTTTATTGTTGCATGCCACATTAATTATTATTATATTATATACTACGTTAATATCCATTAATCTACCGTTAATAATTTTCTCAGGAATACTTCTCGGACAATTTCCTAGTATTCGAGTGGTAACCCTGGATGAATGGATTGAACGTCAAAATGCCTCTCGCAGCGAGGACTGACTTAATAGGCTGCATAAGAGATAAAAAAATGAAAGTTTTAGGAGTAGATCTTGGAGATTTACCAACAAGACCGTAACTTCATCGGACTTTTCGGTACATGTGGAAAGTCCATCTGGCGACAAGCGTTCGTAGATCAGTATACTGTTAGAGGTATTCCTTTTTTTAATCCTCAGGTAGCTGATGGAATGTGGACACCCGCGGACTCAGATAAAGAAATATGTCATCTTGCTAATGATGACATAGTTATTTTTGCAATTACTGATGAAACCTACGCGTTTATATCATTAATGGAAGCCGCGATGGCCATCGGAAGAATGAAAGACTCATTTCGAAAGTTAATAGTCTTTATCGATCCGGATGTATCAAAATCCTTAATTGAAGCCGACCTTGGGCTAGCAAAAGCGTCAATATTAGCACGCGAAATGCTGATAAAACATCTATTAGGAACTACACATAATAGTGTATTCCTGGTAAAAGATTTACAGGCAGCACTTGACGTGTCATTAACAATATGGAAGTATAAACTTGAGTGCGACGCACTCATGCAGGAGGTGGTGTAAATGCCTTATGGCATTACAGTGGTGAATGAGGGGGATTAACCCCCCTTTTTGCTCCGATCGACAAGTGGTAAAGTCTCAGGGTTTTCGACCCTGCATCGTGGGTTCGAATCCCACTCGGAGTACTTTTTAGTTGGAGTATTAAATTATGAAACAAAAATTCGCCAGGCATTGGCAGATTACATGCAGTTGCTGTCAAAATCACTCCGCTCATGAAGAAGCTGCTAAGGTTTTAGCAGAGTTCCAGGATGTCCCAATGTATGAAGACGGATTTGGATATAACTTTGAACAATTTAAATCGGATAATATATGAGTGAGCACACTGAAATAAATACAGCAAACATGGGCGTCGGCGGCATCAGTATCCTCGAAATCGAACTGGTAAAGGCTAAGAAAGAGGCTGACGAATTTCGGCATATGTATAATGAATCCAATCTAATACGTGTTGAGCTTGAAAATGAGCTTGCTAATCTCAGAAAGAAATTATCTGAAGCGAAAGACGCGGCGATGCATTATCACAATAGCGCGGATCATTTCCGTGCAGAAGTAAACCATCGTAACAAGATGATATGTTCTATTAAAGCCGCCAAAGATGCGGCAATAAATTATCATAATTGTGAAAAAGCATTTACAGAGATTGTTTGCCTAAAAGATCCATGGATTCCGGTTACCATTGGGCTTCCAGAAGTGTCAAAGATGTATAGTGTTACTTTCGAGCAAAAGGGACATCGATGGACCGACTCTTGTTATTATGGGTACGGCATCGGATTTGATAATGGGTGGGACCATGAAGACGGTATAGGAATCGTAGTCGCCTGGAAGGAGCACGACGCACCATATGAAGGATAAATTTTTCAGATTTTTGATAGAAAAAGTACTCCGAGTTCAATGGATTATTAATGATATGGATGAATTTGGAGTACGCGTCCTTGGAATTAATATGTATTATTATAAGTGGCCTACGCCAATCTTGTATGATACTAATAAACCGTCCTGGAGGCCCATTTATAAACGGGAGTTCGGGGAAATAATTAGGGGAAATTACAAATTTACGGAGGAGCTGCGTGAAAAAACTGGCAGTTCGACTAGCTATTCTGTTTCTTCTGGCGGCATTAGGTGAAATCTGGTGTAATTGTGCATCTAGTACATCCGATACTGACGCCAGCAGTAATTCCAGTGGTGTTGGCAGCAGTGAGAGCACCACTGAGTATAGGGTTAAAGGGGCCAAGAAGCCTTATGTAACACTTAAGTCTTGGTCTCTTCCAAAGAAGGTAACGAGCGTCTCATACATTGACGGTTATAAAATTACTACATCAATGATGGCACAAGCGTAAAGACCAAATTATAATATACTGCAGCGTGGACAATGACACGCGGAACGATGTCAGCCATCAGCGCTTTGTGCCGGGCGCAAAATGGAGTTTAAGTGGGCATTGGCCAAAAGCATAATAGTGGCACCTATGCAGTCGGTGTAATTCCGATCGGTATATTAATTTAATGGGTGAAGTTGCAGGGGAAGTATTAAGAACGCATAAAATAGAAATCCGGATACGTAAAAATGCCGACTTAATTACTGATTAAAATCATTCGAATCCTTACCTGCTGGAGATCTTCACCCGCCAATTATGATGCTAAAACGTGTAATGCTACCACGTACGGTATTGAGGTTGTCGGTCTTAAACCCTCGGACAAAAGTGCACCTCTCATAGAGAGGTTGAGCAAGCCCTAAAATAAGTGGCCGTAGTGGCGTCCGGCTAGCATCATTTTATTCCCTTGTCGTCTAAACACCCAAGATCTTGGTTGTCGGAAGGACATTATCAAGTAACGTTCTGGTAAGACGGGGGTTCAACCCCTCTCAAGGGATCTAATTATGAAAGAATATTTATGAAAAATTATGTATGGTGTGATTTTGAATCGGCAGAACAAAGGTTAATTTTGCATCTAGTTCAGCAGGCTTCCAAGAGATTAACAATCGAAGCGATTGCCAATATGCCAAAAAATAAAAGATGGTTATCGGCGGCTGTCATCATTAAGAATTTAAGAGAAAAATATGAATCTACTAATTGATGATCGTAGGGAATATAATGTAGATTACATCGCTCGTACATTTGAGCAAGGTATCAATATTCTACGCACCGTCTTTGTAGATCATCTATATCTTGATCATGACTACGGCCAAGATGATTTTGCTGAAATTGATAAAAAACGATATCACCGGGACGGCGTAGGAATCTTGCGATGGTTATCAGATAATCCACAATTTAAACCTGGTAGAATCACAATCGTGTCAGATAATCCAGTTGGTATAGATGCAATGAGAGCCGAATTACGGGCACTTGATTACGAGGAGACTATGGGTTCCTGGTGGGCATAGTATTAATCTGGGTGTAGCGCAGCTGGTAGCGCGCCTGGTTTGGGACCAGGAGGTCGCAGGATCGTCCCCTGCCACCCAGACAACGCCTGGCTGGATGTCAGACGAAAACGACCACCCGGGAGTTCACATCCTGTCTCCCGGGTGTTCACACTTTATAATAAGCTTGCCGCCGGACTACTGATGACGGACATGGGCCATCGCTGTCCTTTTCTACGCGTCTCCATGGTCATGCTTGGAGATTTAGTAGACCTATGAATGAACATAGGGGCGGTATTTTTTTATATTAATTTAACCAAGAATATAAATGACATACATTGAAGCTCCAAATAATTATCTCGGCCATGGAGATCATATATTCCTCGCTGGAGGGATAACTGGATGTCCCGATTGGCAAGCGGAACTAGTAGATCTTCTAAAAGATGAAGATATTATACTTGTTAATCCACGAAGAAAGAATTTTCCCATCAGCGATCCCAATGCCGCCCGTGCGCAAATCGAGTGGGAATTTTATCATTTAAATGAAGCAGCTGCCATATCATTCTGGTTTCCTAAGGAAACCCTATGCCCAATTGTATTATACGAGCTGGGTGCCTGGTCAATGTATAAACCTAAAATGTTATTTATTGGCGTAGATCCTGAATATACAAGACGTAGTGATGTATTAATACAAACATCACTTAGACGTCCATATATTAAAGTAGTTTTTTCTCTCGAGGATCTATCTAAACAAATAAAAAATTTCTTGGTATAAGAAAAAGGTAGCGTACTATGTACGCTTTTCGCTTGGGAAGATAATCCGTAGTAATACGGGAAAGCAATCCTTACGTATCTCACGTAAATTTGCGCTATGAATTGCGGCTTGCCGTGGTACGTAGTCCGTCCAAGCAATGATCTTTCGCCTCTACAAAGAGGTGCCTATTATTAAATGGGCGAACTTAGTAAGCTGGTGTGTGATTGCCATCGTAGACAGGGGCGACCGCCGAGTCTATACCTCTACTTAGAACTAGAGGGCACACGTCTAACAGTTAGCTAGGGAGACAAGATCAGAGAGCTTAGTTCGAGACAAGCGATTGTCAAGAGCGTGCTCTAGTGATTTACAGAAACGCGTAGCGAGCGCGGAGTAAATTACCGGTTAGCAGAGATGCTGCCATAGGCCAGGGAGGGATGCTGTTTCTCAAAAGGAAATGGTCCCTCACGGAAGCTCCTGGCTTAAAAATGAGAATAATGGTAATTAAATTATCAGGTGCGATTCCTGAATCCGGCTAACATGCCAAAAATTGAATGCAATTAAAAGCAAAAACGCTTCCGCGTGTGGTTTACAAGTTGCCCAAGTCCACTCCATTGGAAAGTGGAAGGCTATGGCTTGCGAAGCCATCGTCTTTGGTAGGTATTTCTCCCGGACTCGCAAGGTCCGATTCTTGGGGTCGAACCCAGGGGGAACGAAGTATCGCCGAGCAGACCACATCGAAATTGGATGGTAACCCATCCGGCATCGCGCACTACTACGATACGTTAACAGCGGTCGTAGTGGATAAGCTCCTAAACAATAAGGGAGTAGAGGTGCGTATTGAAAGCTGTAGTCTCAGGCTTTCTAAACAAAGCAATCTCTGAGCTGAGTAATCAACCCTGAGTTGTTTTGTTTTTACTTTAAGAATATTAGCGCACAATGTGCTCAATTAATGAATAGCTGGAGCAGAACAAGTCGGAGAGGAAATTCTAGACAAGTATTCTCCAATGACGCGAACTTTCGCATAGACTTAGATTGTCAGAGCTACCTAGATACTATTACACGAAGATCATCGAAGTCAACTGACAGCAGTTTATGTCCATAAAAAACGTGTATCAGGACACCCAGTTCGCCTGGGCAACTATTCATTTTTTATATTATAACCAGGAAAATAAATGCTTACTAAAACAAAAGCAGGGCAATTCCATCAACTGCTTGCAGTGATGGGAGACAAAGTACAGCAAGGAAATAAACTCCTAGCTGAAGCCGCAAAGACTTTCCAAAAGGGCGAGATGTTCGAAGGATATCTTCGGACTTATACTCCCTTCGATGAGGCCGGGGACAAGCAGCCGGATGAGGGAAAAGAACTGATAACAACTGTAACAGAAAAATTGGATTTCATTCTTCCTTATCTTGCTGATTCTATTAATGTTCAATTATCTCGAGAAGCTTCAAATGCTTCTGGCGGGTTAAAGGCAAATCTCTTAATTGGAGATCGTGACTTCGGAGAATTTTCTTCGCAGGAACTGCTCCAATTGGAGAAGTCCGTAAGAGAACTCAGAGAGCATATCGTAAATAATCTTCCAACTCTGGACATGGCTAAGGCTTGGAAAGAGAATGACGATGAACGTGATGGCACCTCAGTAACTCAAGAGGCTCCTACGTACCGATATGTTGAAGAGACTGTTCCGGTAGTATTAGCTCCGGCGACGGATAAGCATCCCGCACAAGTGCGAGAGGCTGTAAAGAAAACACAGGTTGGAGAATTTTCAAGACGTATTGTATCAGGAAAGATTTCTCCAGCAGTAAAGGCCGATATGATGTCCAGAGTAGATAAAATGCTCTCTGCCATCGCGGACGCACGTAGTCGTGCAAATAGTAACGAAGCCACCAATGTTAAATTTGGCTTCGAGCTATTAAAGTTTCTTTTTTACAATCAATAAATTGTAACTAAACTTTTGGGAAAGTATCAGCATTACAAAGTAAGGCTTTACAACCTTACATATATTAAGCTCAGTCTTATATAAAGCATCTTGCCCAAACAGTTTTAGTAACAGTATCACATGTCATCGAGTTCTTTCTTTCTTTGTGTGTCGGTGGTCCAATCCCACCCTCCGCCTCTAATGTTATTGTTTATTATGGCGGAGTAGCTCAGTGGTAGAGCAGCAAATTTAGCATTAATCAGGGCGGCGAGTGACATTTGTAATACATACTTCCAGACTATGAATTTGATCATATTATCTGATTTGGCCGTGCGATCAAGGATATGTTCGGCGGCCCAAAGTTATATTAGATTACTAGAAGCATAATTAATTATTAGTATCTAACTAGTTAGGTTTTAATATTGCGAATATTGCTGGGAATGATATTGTAAGGATAAGTAGACCTATGCCTATTGCTTATTTATCAATCAATACATCTTACTTATGTTAGTATAGGCGTAAGGAGTCAGTTCGCCTGGCCGGTAGTCTAATTTTTTATTAATAGATAGTTGCAGCAGAGAAGGTTTAAGAGGAAGAAGCTAAGCTTCACACTTAAATCAATGAGGACTTAAGGCCTCGCGTATTTCGCCATGTTCATGGAAAAAATGAGGAGGGATATCTGCAAACAAAACCCTCCGGATCTTTCCAAGGTATTTGCTCCGAGTTTGCAGCTACGGGGATCCCACTAACGCAAGGGACAACTATCTATTATTTTTTACTTGCTTTTTAAAAAAGCATTGCATATATTAATTGGTATAAGATTTATGACGAAGGCATTTTTATAATTCATATTATGATTCTAACAAACCCTACTTGTTTAGCTTTGTTTTTATTGCCTTCGTCATCAAAATTGAAAGGATGATATGCGTAAGTTATCAATTCTTTTTGTCATATGTCTTTTATTGGCATGTGCACAGGCCCCTACGCAAGAATTAAATACCGCACAGGCAGCATTTGAAGATCTTGTAAACTCTAAAGGGATGACTCCCGTAGTAGAAGTTGTTCAGGATTCATTAAAATCGGCGATAAGGGAGATCGAAGTGCAAAATCTTAAATTTGCATTATTTCGGTCATATCTTCGGGCAAGAACAATGCTCGTAAAGATTCCTGATCAGGTTGAAGAGGCAAGATTTAGTTCGAGGGCAACAAGAACAAGAGACACTGAGACAGATGTAAAAATGGCCAAGATAATGGCCATAAATAAAATCGTTGATGCAGCAATAGCTGCTATCTATGAGATCGAAAAGTAATTTGATTGCGGGGTCGACAAGTGGCAAGTCACTTGGCTCATAACCAGGCTATGCGAGGGTTCGAATCCCTCCCCCGCTACAAAAGGCAAACTACTAAGTAATTTCAGAATCGTCTAATTTGGTATAGACAATTGATTGCGGATCAATGAATTGCAGGTTCAAGTCCTGTTTCTAAACAAAATTTACTTATTAATTATTGCCTATTTATTACGATATGGCGGAATTGGCAGACGCGACGGTAATCCTCCCGGGTACCGTAATTTAGAGGTTCAAATCCTTTTGTCGTAACCATCGGTGGACTTACAGTTATTTCAGAATAGCTCATTTGGTAGAGCAATTGACTTATAATCAATCGGTGGCGGGTTCAAATCCCGCTCGAAAAACATAACTATAAACTTACCACCATTTTATTGTATTAGGAGACTTGACGCTGTTTCAGATATTTCGAATGAAAAATAAACAAGACAACCTCAGTCCTACTCCTAATGTTTATTTTTTGAAGAACTGAAAATGATTTCAGAATGGATAATACTATCTCAATAATAGTCAAGCTGGTTCGACTCCGGCACTCCCCGCAAGTATATTGTTAGTTTTGGGGAGTAATAAGAAAAAATCATTTACGAATTTTCTTCAAATTCATAGGGTAGGGTGCATTAGTGTGCCCTACCCCTTTTTTATAATTGTACCTAAACTTTTCATTAATTTTAATTAGGAGGCTATGTGGAAAAACAACTTTCACAGGCTTCGCTTATGTTGCTGAAAACTGCGATGCCGACATACTTGGATTCGTTGGTTACATCAACTGGAAAAGCAACTGCAGTAAATACAGAAGGGGAGCAGGATGCTGTAAAGAAGTCTGCCCATGATCAAATATTAGCAATAGATCGTGGACTATATCTTTTAGCATCACTATTACCATCTGTACAAGACAATGGTCGACAGACAGTCGTCGAAAAACTATTGGGTACTTCCTTTAGTAGTGGAATATTAACCGCTGAACAAGAATACATCGGCCTACAGCACATCGTAAGTCATTTGCCCGCTACTAGACGTTTTAAATTATTTGTAAAATTGGCTAAAGCACGCGTTAACAACACTCGCACTAGAAAGCTGATATTAACGTCAATTCTATCAAATGAGCACTTGCCATTTGAAGCAGTGAAATACCGTAATAAACTTCGAACGGCATTGAAACACGTGCTCGGAGAACGTAGAGCTTCTATCACAAAAGCGATATTAGCAAAGAGTTCTGCTCCTACTGAAATACGGATATTACGAGAACGTCAGATGATTGCAAACTTTCTAGGGCCAGATATAAGTGAAACTCAGTTAGAATGTGTTTCATTTATATTAGGAAATAGTGGCCCATTTAAGACTACGCTTCTTCAGCAGTATGAAGATTGCAAAGTTGATTTTTCCAAGGGAAAAGGATTGCCAAGAACAACCTTAGAAGGCATTCGAAGTAAGTATCATCGCGAAATTCCCGTAGCCAGGATTTTTGAATTATCAGAAGAAGCAATGACTGATAAGGAAAAAATGATAACTCAGACTACTCAGAAAAAAGTAGGAGTTACAAAGGTCATCGAATTTAATCCGAGAGCTATGAGTCTAAATGATCTTGCGATCTATATTTATGAAAAAGGAACCACTGTAGAGATTAATCAAGTGATTGATGAGAAGGCTAAAAAAGCTTACGAACAGTTTCCTTTTAAGTATAAGAACATCGGTATCATCTTTGATGCTTCTCAGAGCATGAGTGGTCATGTAACTCAACCGATGCGACCGATGGCAATCGCCTACGCAACAATGAAAACATTAATGCATGCTGAAGAAGTCCATGTCGAACGAATTGGTGGAAAAACTATTAAAACTCTTCCTTTTCCGCAAGATGGTACTAATCTGGCAGAGGGTTTACGGAATTTAGCAAAAAAAGATGTAAACTGTATATTCGTGGTGTCTGACGGATACGAAAATGTCATTGCGGGAAGATTTGATGAATTATTATCCTTATTAAGGAAAGTGGGATGGACAGTTCCTATCATTTATCTTCCGTCTGTAATGGCCGCTGAAGCATCAGGAGTCAGAAAATTTACAGAGAATGACTCAGTACTCGTAGTTCCTGTAATGGATATCACTAAGGTTGGAGTAGCGATGTTACGAAGTATATTTATCACAGATCCTGTAATGGGCATCGGCATGTTAGAAAACTCTACACTTAAATTAGTGGGAGGAAACTGATATGCTTACTAATACGAGAGATATACTACGAGGATGCGTAGTTGGAAATATGCAGCACGTAGGAGTTTTCACGATGATTCCATTGTTATTAGACAAAGGACTTCAATGTGAAGACTTTGTATCATCTACTAATGCCGAGGTAACAAACTCAGCATATGGTAATCTTACGTTTATCAATGTAACTGATAAAAGCATCATTATACCGGCACATGCATCTTATATGACCAAAGAAAGTGCCCAGGATCATGCGATGATGCGCATGGGATATGTTACAAAGGGTAAAACAAAGCAGTATAATGATTGCGCCTGTATTCAACAAACACAGGGCGGTCATTTGTCGCGTGGTAAAAAGTCATTAGCAATTTTACCATGGGCACTTCGTGCAGATGCTACTGCATTAAAAGGAAAAGAGTCTTACTCTAAGCTATGGCCTTATATCACCAGATTTAATAATGAATCAGGAATTTCACGTAGTGAGGGGCATTTGATATACTTCTACGAGAAATTTCAGAAAGAATTGGATGAATTCGTAGTTCAATTTGAACCTGTAAAGGGTCAGGTTGGCGCTATCATTTTAATCAATGGTGTGGTATTTGGCATCGAAAGATGCCCTAATGAAGAATTCTTTCGGGAAGTATTTGACGCGTTGATCCGCACCTGTTATGGTACGGCAGCAATTCGATTGTCAAAAGACATCGATGTCAAAAAAACTGTTGACTATAAAACCTACGTACATATCGATGCAAATGTGTCAACCATCGATGAAGTTCTTGCAAATTATGATAAAGCAAAAGCTGAAGAGATGCTTTTGGCAAGAAAGATCGTCAGTGAATTGATTGATGATCCGCTTATTACTGAAACTGATGAGACTGTAGATTCCGTTCAGGTAGTAAGTCTTCGTAATGAACAGCTTATAGGACAATGTATGCTTTTGAATAATAATCCCGTTTATGCGTCAGTAGTTGTTCGAAAAGAATGGCTATTAACAAATAGAAAATGGGTTAAAGCAAAGGCATTTGAAATATAAGTAAACATAGTGCATAGATGGGATGCACATAATGAGAGTGCATTCCATCGACTGCGCCAGTTTTGCCCTCTTAGCTCAATTGGACAGAGCAACGGACTTCTAAAAAATTTGGGCCTTATAAAAGAAATTTTATAAGTGTAAGTAGTCAAATTCGGGGAAACCTAAAAAGTAGCATTACTTTATGGCAATCCCGAGCTAAACCGTCAATATAAATATTGATGGGAAGTGTAGAGACTTGACGGCTACTACCTAAGTCATAGAGATATGATACGGTAAAGAGAAAGTCCAAGACGTTAGGAAACTAACATAATCTTGAATCCGTAGGTTCCGGGTCCGAGTCCCGGGGAGGGCGCAGTTAAATTTATAAAGGGGAATGCGTTACGAAGTACATAGTAATATTTGCTCTAGCGTGTTTATTATGTTGTGCGAATCCTAAGCCAATTCCTCCGGAAATTAATCCAAATTCACCGTATACAATGGTAGTATACAAGTAAGTGCAACTTGGTACTACTATTATTTAAAGGATTTTTATGCAAATCAAAGTAAAAAAGTTAATTTATCTTGGGACTGGGCAGTAGCGGATACTTTTGGAGATGGATGTGAATATGAAACAAAATAAGACTACAGATCCTAAAATACTTGCTCTTCAAAAACAGGCTAAGGCCGCATATCGAGCTTATTATAGAATATTAGATGGATACTCATGTGGGGCAGCCCTGGCAGAAAATATCAGCAAAGATCTTTATTCTATAAAGATAAGGTTCAATAAACTTTGTGATAGAATGGCCAAATTGGATCCAACTTGTCCGAGGTTTAGATTATGACTAACCATGAAATGATACTTTATGCCTTTTTAATAGCAGTATTTATTTTTGGTTTTTCAACGATATTATCCATTATTATTTGGATAATTATACTCATAATCCTGGCAATAATAATAAGGAGAAGAAATTGTACATAATATTGAGTATTGTTCTGTTTATAGCATTTATAGCAATTGCAGGAATTGTTTCCATTAACAAGAAGCAATATACTATAAAAATACTAGCATGCAGAAGATGTGGTGAACAGTGTCCATCTCATTTACTAGTAAGGTCACTGTGTATCAACTGTTATAACATTATGTCACAAAAATAAGGCCGTGTGGCCGAGAGGTTAAGGCAACAGTCTGCAAAACTGTGATCATGGGTTCGAATCCCATCGTGGCCTCAATATTTTATTTGGAAACTTTAAAAAAATTACTTATATTATAAAGGAAAATAAATGGCAGAAGATACCGCGATAACAGTTGCTCCTGCTACATACGCTGAGGCAATTAAGAAAGAAAAAGAAAATCTTGAGCTTGCTGTGGAAGCAGCCATCAAAGTTTTCGAAGAAATTACTGGAACAATTGTACGGAGTCTTGATATAAGCAGAACCTGGGATACGTCAAAGAAATCCTGGGTATATGTATCAGTGACACCAAGAATCGAGATATAGTGGCGTAGCCCAGTTGGTTAGGGCATCGCTCTGATAAGGCGAGGGTCGGAGGTTCAACTCCTCCCGCCACTACTATTTAAGAAAGGAAATATTATGATACAAATTATACGTGGTATCGGTGCTTATCATAGTCAAGACGTGGAAGAAGCAGTTACTGAATTACAAGCTATTGGATATGAAGTAACTGCGATATAACAAGTACATAAAATGTTTCTTGGCATGTTTGGGGAGAATGTAACCCTTATTTATTATAAGGAGAAACATTAATTATGAATTCCAGCGAAGTGCTTAACAAAGTAGAAAAGAAATTTGAGTGCCCTAAGTGCAAAACTTTGGGGAAATATATTATCACCCAATTTCCTAATAAAGAAGAACCTAAGTATAAGTTACGATGCCATGTGTGTGCCAATATTTATTATGTAGGACCATGGGAACACATCACAACTTAATTTTATAAAGGAAACTATGTATAAATTTTTAGTAAGACAGTTTGGGAATTTGGTTTCCCCATGGGCAACAGGTAAGTATGAAACAGTTTATACCCCTTACGTTTGGACAGCTGCCAAACGAGGTATGTTGTTTTTTTGCAGTGATTATGAAGAAGTAGATCTTCTTGCGCGGCATTACAGAACATTTGTTGTAGTAGATGACATCGACATTGAAATATGGAAGATTGAAATTAAAGAGCCAATTTTAATAAAACATCATCTTCCCTCGGATCTTGGAGATTGGGATAAATTTTGGAATAAAGGAATTTATCTTAAATTAGATGGAATTGAGCGAGATGGGATCTTTTGTGCAAAAGAAATAAAACTTACAGAATTTAAAAAAAGGGTATAAGAATAATGAAAGAAATATTACAACTAGGTGATCCTAGACTTCGGGTTAAGGCCGAAAGTATTTTACCTGAAGAATTAGAAAATCTTTTTGCCCCTAATTCCATCGTTGCACAAATGGTGGAGGTATTAATAAAAACTAAGGGCATCGGTCTTGCTGCCCCACAGTTGGGTATTAATAAGGCCGTTATTCTTGTAAAAGAGCCCAATGATAATATTTCGGTTCTTATAAATCCTGAGATTGTTAAACGTTCTTCGCAAACAACACTTAAAGGGGAAGCATGTTTAAGTTGTCCGGGCATGCTCGTTCCTGTTTTACGATCTAAAAGTATTAAAGTAAGATCGATGGATAGAACAGGAAGAATTGCAACTGAGGGAGTCCGCGGGACGTCTGCAATTATAATTCAACATGAAGTTGATCATTTGAACGGAACTCTAATTTCGGATTTATCAGAAAGAGATCCATTTCCACTAACATATTAAATATTGGTAGCGTAGCTCAGTTGGTAGAGCAGTGGCCTGAAGAGCCTCGTGTCGGTGGTTCAATTCCATTCGCTACCACTTAAAAGGAATATTATGGCCTATATTACAATTGAAAGATATCCCAAGGGCAAGATTGACTATTCTTACGTCAAAAAAACAGACGTAGTTGCCATCCTGGTAGAAACTGAAATTGCAAAAGAACATAATTTGTTACTTACTCAGCAATTTCGCATCGGCCCATTTATAAATCAAGGGCTGGTACAGTTTTTGGAATTACCAGCAGGTAATATTGACCCTGGAGAGTCTCCCGAGGAAGCTGCTGAACGGGAACTGTTTGAAGAAACCGGCATTATTCCACTTACACCGATGGTGAATCTGGGTTTTGTGTATTCTTCCCCGGGATGCTTTACTGAAAGAACATTTCTGTATTATTATTACTTGGTCGATAGCTCTGAAGCCAAACTAAAGGTTGATAGTGTCGAAGGACACGAGCACTTGGTAAATCGGTGGGTGCCCAGGAAAACACTAAAGGCAGAACATTTTCATGATGCAAAACTCTTGGCGGCTATGACCTTGGCCTACGATATCCATCGTTAAACGGTATGTTCATCTAGGGGCCCAGGATGCTGGCTTGTCACGCCAGTAACACGAGTTCAAATCTCGTACGTACCGCACTATGAAAAGAAAAAGACCGAAATTATTTTTTTGTATATACTGCCTTCCTAGTATAAAATATTATAAAGGCAAAAACAAACAACTTCTAAAAAAAAGCACCAGTCGTCGGGAAAGACACTTCAAGTATCATGAGGAAGTGGATGAGTACTTAGACGCAGAGTTTTTAAAAATGGAAGAATTAAACAGTGCATCATATCTTGGATGTGGGGATCCAGAGTGTGAGATCTGTTTAAAGAAATACTGGGATGCTTAGCTCAGCTGGTTCAAAGCGCCTGCCTTACAAGCAGGAGATCATTGGTTCAAATCCAGTAGCGTCCACAACACGCCTCCAGCCGGGAGGGTGTTAATGCATTAACATAAAAAAAGAAGGAATTAACTATGGAAAAGTCCATAACTCTTTGGGAGCAATTCTACGGAAAAGACCCGAAAGACAAATCTGAGGCACAAAAGACTGCCGACCTGCAGCAAGCGCGTGTTTCCGTTGCGGAGAAGTATCTCCGTGGCGATCGTGAGCGTGCAACCATCGAAGCCGAATTGACCGAACAGCGCAAGAAGCTCGGTACCCCGAGTTACGATCTCAATGCCATTACCGCCCTGTTGGCCAAGCTGCACAGCTTGACCTGGACGCAGGAACTGATGGCAAAGGAATTCGAGGAGACCTTCGGCATTAAGGTGGACGTTATCATGAACGCCCTTAAGGCCTAAGTCACAGGTCCGCTGGTTGTTATGAGAGGGAGGCCAGTCCTCCCTCTTTATCATTGGAGAACTACACATGGAAAGACGTTTTAAAGTAGGGGACATAATTATACCAGGCCCCCTTTCAAACCACTACAATTACACCTCTTTAAAAAATAACGCAAAGTTAGAGGTGGTGGATATTGGTGATTCCCCCATGTTTCAAGTTAAAATACTATCTGGTAATAGTATGGTCGATTCAAGTCATCGGGTTAGTTCAGAGTACTTTGAGGATGCACACCTTGAAGTGGGTGGATTTAGTTTTTCAGATTTTGTAATTTATGATCGGTTGGTGGTTGTCCCATTATAGGAGACTACTGAATGAGATTTGAAGTTGGACAAATAATCGCCCCTGGACCAAGAACAGTACACGACAGCATAACTGGTTGCCGAGTAGCACTTGAACTTGAAGTAGTTCGAATTCAACCAGAACGAAATCTTCTGGAAGTTCGAGTGATACGAAGAGTTGGGGAAACCTCGATGGGTAGGCCTGCAAGGAGCAGGGAGACCTTTATAGTGGATTTAGCGGCGTATCGTACTAGTACATTGGTGCGTTGGTCTGAATCGAGAACTATAACCGACTTTCCAGTCTATGATCGATTTATGGTCCAGAAGCTGTAGCCCTGCTACAGGGCTACGCTTTTTTTATCATAAAATTTTGGAGGGATACCCAAGTGGTAAGGGGCCGGTTTGCTAAACCGAGACTATCCGAAAGGATACACAGGTTCAATCCCTGTTCTCTCCGCTTATTGGTATAAGAATAATAGGAACTAAAGGATTTATAGCTCAACTGGCAGAGCAACTGACTCTTAATCAGTAGGTTCAAGGTTCGATTC
>DAOQAF010000002.1:0-115028 GCA_035353775.1 Bacteroidales bacterium
TGTACAGAGACTTTCACTCTGCAAGATTCAAAGAACTATGCCCGACGTACTAAAAGAAAGGCTCGCAGTGTTGCGAGCCTTTCTTATTTTGATAAATGAGATTTTTGGAAGCTATGATACTCATAGGTTTTAAATATATTGGGTCAAACACTTGTATTATTGGATTTTTTTTAATAAATTTATGGGTAGTTTGGAAAACAAGCATCAGTGACAACAAAACATAAAAACCATGAATAAGACAGTTTTACTAAAAAGAAAAAAAATTTATTCATTTTGTGTTATGTCAAGCTGTGTTTTAATTTTTGTAATTCAGAAAACATACGCTCAATATGACACTGTGCCCGGGCAGCAGCCGGTTTATTTCCATATCAGCCATCATCAGGAAGAAGTTGGCCGATATATGTTTGGATTTCCCAAATTCCAGCATTTCAAGGAAAATTTAAAGTCGGAACTTAATCTGTTAGACCACTATGGCGTTGTATCAGATCAGTGCTTCAGCGATTTTATGGTTTCCGTAATACTCTATATGGATAGCACAAGCGATCCGGGCGCTGACAGCATTTTCTATTGGTTTAATCACAGCAACCAGAGTCTCGGTTATCACTTTCATCCTTCGACATGGGATGTGATGATACGGCTTGATAAAGTCAAAAATATGGATCTGGATACAGCAATAATGGAATATACCAAATGGGAGCAGGCATACTACGACTGGTTTGATTGTGATTCCTCTCATCTCGACACGGCGATGTTTTGCGGCGATCTGGACACCACGAGGCCAGGTGGAATTCAGCTTATGCAGCAATATTTTACAAAGCCTGTGGACAATGAGTGCCTGACCATGCTAAACCCTGCAGCGGGAATGGTTTTGCGAAATGTAGCAGGCAACCAAGTACCCATTTTAGGACAGGCAGCTAATGTCCATATTATTATACCGCTTAAGCCTTTCAGAACCTCTGGGTGAGTGACTGGATGTTCTCGAACGAACCGGGAATTTACGTGTATAAATTGATGGGGAATTATTATATTCAAAACCGGTCTGGAACTTGGCTGTGAGGATTTGTTTGAACGAATCCGCTAAGTTTTGCCATAGTGATTTACTTGATTTCTCTCATGTTTTTTATGGTATGTGCCATACTGGTAAAAACCCTGTCAATGAAAATGGTATAATCACTGCCGGATTTCAGGGTGTGACTAAATGTAAGCAATTTTTCCGCTGCCGTATAAGATATGGTACAGAGATAAGTCCCGGGCTGATCAACTGGGGTTTTCACCGAAACAAAAACCGCCATATCCACTTTCATTTCCAGCATATATTTCTGCACTTCCGCATCAATAGCCGTTTCCTTGCTTACCAGTCCCGATGCGGAAAGTGTGGCTTCGGCCTGTAGTTCATCATTGTACATGCCTTCATAAACCACTACACCCGGGATAGAGCTCAATTCAGCGATCAAAAATGCTGCCAGGCCTTTTTCCTGTATTTTTTCATTCTCGGTACCTTTTTTATCCATTGGCGAAATACGAACGGAAAATTCTTTATCAGGGGCTATCGTAACGTCGTTAAGGAAAATGGCGCCGACCACCGAAGATGGCCTTACCACCGGCCTTACAAAATACTCTTCATAAACCTCCACCCGGTTGTGACTGCTCTGGTCAAAATATAATTTTTCATATTTAGTTATGGTTACCTTAGAGCCGTCGCCACTCATGCTGTACTGATTTCCAAATGATAAAGGAATATCCTTTACCTCAAAGTCGAAATAGGTCTCATCGGTCGAATACATGGGTATTTCAGGATCGCCGGCAAAATGAGTTTTTCTGTACTTTATTTTCAGCCATTTTATGGTCTTTTTATCAGGCGAAAATTCTCCGTTTAATTTTATTATCTCCTTATAGTCGAAATAGGGATAGCTGTATGCAATACCTGAAAACAAATTTCCGTTCACGATGATGGGGTTAAATTCGCCGGCTATGGTGATGGTTTTATCTTTTTCGGGAATAGAATTATCTGTTTTCTCGCCGTCGTTAATGCTTTGGTCTACTATCCGCATGATCATGGCAGTTGAAAAACTGAATTTAATTTTTTTGGCGGTTTGCCCGGCGGATGATCCTATGCCAAATAACAAGGTGGCTATCAATAATAACAAAGCTTTTTTCATATCTTCTGCAATAGGTTTGTGGGGTAAAAATATAATAATAATTCTTAATCAGGCTGAATTTTTTTACAAAAAAACAAAAAAACCTTTTGAACATCCGAAAAATAAAAAGGCAGAAGGAAGTCCATTACACCCTCACGTTTTACATTCGGCAACTTTTGACGGAGAAATCACATTAAACTGTGATTTTTATTGCGTAGCTTCGTCTCTGACAAGTGCAAAAGCGCTTGAATAATTATACTTTGGCCTGCGTTCCTATTAATGAGCAAAATTGTTAATTTTGCACCGCAATGGATGCGTTAGTAAAATCGGATGATAAGATGGCCACAAAGAACAGGAAAGGCCGAATCTTTGGCTTCAGCCGGAATATTTTTTTTACGGGCATCACCAGCTTTTTGACCGATACCTCCGTAAAGATGGTGTACTCTGTAATGCCCATGTTTCTGATGGCAATAGGGGCATCTAAAACAAGCCTGGCGTTGATCGAAGGAATTGCTGAAAGTACCGCTTCGCTTATCAAAGCAATATCAGGTTTCTGGAGTGATAAGATCGGGAAGAACAAACCCTTCATGATCGTAGGCTATGGCCTATCGGCACTGATGATTCCTCTTTATTTTTTTGTTTATGCCCCTGTTCATGTACTTATTCTTCGCTTCATCGAAAGGTTTGGCAAAGGCATCAGGACTGCTCCCCGCGACAGTCTTATTGCCGGGTCCGTTATAAATGGCGAAACCGGAAAAAGTTTTGGTTTGCAAAAAGCCATGGACAACAGCGGGGCTATTCTTGGCCCGCTGATCGCATTTGGATTATTGTCTCTTTTTTCTGTCAACGATAAGCCCGATCTCATAGACTTCAAGATTATTTTTCTTCTGGCGGGTATTCCGGCGGTATTGGCAATTTTTGTGATCCTGTTTGGCATTAAAGAAGCCAAAAAGTGCAAGGCCGGGCTTTTCAAAAAGTTTCATTTCAGGGATTTTTCCCCGAAATTTTATTTTTTCCTGGCAATCATTTTTGTTTTTACCCTGGGCAATTCTACCGATGCCCTGCTGATGGTGAAAGCCAACGATGTTGGGATAAAAGTTGCTTTTATACCGCTGGTCTATCTCATTACAAATTTAGTTTCTGTCCTGTTTGCGATCCCAATTGGAAAATTGTCCGACAGAATCGGGAAAGAAAAGGTGTTGATCACCGGTTTTATTATTTATGCCATCGTATATTTTGGATTCGGAATATCGGGAACTATAGGCACCATCGTAACATTGTTTGCATTTTATGGATTTTATTCTGCCTGTACCGACGGTATTCAAAAGGCTTTTATTTCGGATCTTGTAGATAGCAACAAAAAAGGCACAGGCCTTGGTATATACAACGCATTGCTTGGTATTACTTTACTGCCGGCCAGTTTGATTGCAGGAGCGCTTTATGATAAAGTAAATTCGTCGGTGCCTTTTTATTTTGGCGCTGCCATGGCGGTGATCTCCGCGATCATGATGTTGGCTTTTACACTTAAATATAAGGTACAATCCAAATAATTCATCCGATTACTTGAAGTCATCGGATGAATGTTGAATGTCATTTCATTTTATCAGGTGTGATTTGTTTCTGATCACCTCCATCACCGCTTTTTGCAGAAATTCGTTTGCCATCAGTATCATGTCAAAGTCGGAAGGGAAGGGCAGCGGCCCATTGCCTAATCTTTTTTCCGTTTCGTGAGTTAATGCCCGCATATCTCCGTTGGCTATCAGGTAGCCGTTGCTGAACACCGAATTGGCTATGATATTTTCGGAAGTTATCTGTTGCTTTGTAATATTATCATAAAAATCAAGTTTCCCGGAAAGCACCGCTTCTTTGTTTTGTGCAACTTCCTTAACATCACATCCAATCCTGACATATTTCGGTTCTTTGATATCGTTGCCTGAACTGTCTTTCATCACATTTCCGTGGTTGTCGAGTTTGTAGGTCCAACCATCCTGTATGGTTTTTGTTTCAGTCCAGAATTTTTCTTTGAGGTGTTCCGGCGAAACATCAATTTTTTTAAGATTCAGTACGATGGCATAATCGTAAACAACACCTTCAATTTCCTTAGCGTCATAAATTACCCATTTTGAGTTTATGTCCGACACGGTAATTTTTAAAAACTCATATTCAAAATCATTAGGCAGGTATGCGTTGCTGTTGTTTTGCATATATAGCACCACATGGGTGGTTCCCAACTCTGCGGCTTTGTTGATCTGTTCATTCACATCCCTGAAGTCGGAATAGTGCTTTTTGATTTTCATAAACTCATCGTAAGCCTGGCGTGCCGACATCTTATCATTATTTGCCAGTAGTTTGGTGCCAAGGGCGTAATAATACTCACAGGCTTTTTTTTCAGCGTCGATCAGGTCCTTATCATAGTCATGGTATTCATAGCCAATAGCGCTAAGTATCTGCTGTGGCAGCGTTTTTGCGAGGGCCTGGCGGTTTTTCAGTGTATTATAGTTCTGGAAGATTTCTTCCCAGATATCGGGCTGGCCGGTCTTACGCAGAAAATCTATCCTGTCGAGGTTTTGCCGGTTGGCTTGTTTGTATGCCTGAGTAAGTACAAACAGTTCTTTGGCATTATCAGGTTTTTTGCGAAGTTTGGCTATCGCTTTTTTTGTAGCCATATCAAAATTGCCTTTTTCAAGGTATTTTTTTGAAGAGCTGCATCCGCCAAGTATCAGGAGGGCCATAAAGAACAAAACAACTTTGGTTTTCATAACGGTGTTTTTTGAGAAAAATCAAAATTTAAGCCAAATACATTTTTTCAAAGATATGATATTTATTTTATTCTGAAATCACGGATATTCAATAATATGTGATATTTTATTATAATAATTTATACCATTAACAATGTATTTTATTGTATTTTTACCGGCTTTTTATTGTAAATTTGAAGTGTAAACAGTAAAAAAAAGACATAAAATGAAAGGAATAATATTGGCAGGCGGCTCCGGAACACGTTTGTATCCTTTGACCATAGCGGTAAGCAAACAAATGATGCCTGTGTACGATAAGCCGATGATTTATTACCCGCTATCCGTGCTGATGATGGCAGGAATCTCCGAAATACTTATCATTTCTACACCTTATGACCTGCCGAATTTCGAACGTCTGCTGGGCGACGGAAGCGAACTCGGCTGTAAATTCAGCTATGCCCCTCAGGAAGTTCCTAATGGGCTTGCACAAGCTTTTGTCATCGGCGAAAAATTCATTGGAAACGATAAAGTAGCCCTCGTGCTTGGTGATAATATTTTTTACGGTACCGGCTTACAAAAACTTTTAAAGGAAAACAATGACCCCGAGGGTGGTGTGGTGTTTGCCTATCATGTTTCTGATCCGCAACGTTATGGTGTTGTTGAGTTTGATGAAAACCTTCAGGCTGTTTCCATCGAAGAAAAACCGGAGCATCCCAAATCAAATTATGCTGTTCCGGGTTTATATTTTTATGATAATTCGGTGGTTGAAGTGGCGAAAAATATTAAACCAAGCAAGCGCGGGGAATATGAGATCACTGATGTTAACAGATATTACCTTGAAAAGAAAAAGTTAAAAGTGGGCATTCTTACACGGGGAACCGCATGGCTGGATACAGGCACTTTTTCTTCGCTGCTGCAGGCTTCACAGTTTGTTCAGGTTATCGAAGACAGGCAGGACCTTAAAATCGGCTGCATCGAAGAAGTAGCATACCGTATGGGATTTATTGACGCCGCACAGTTAAGAATTCTGGGTGAAAAGTATATAAAATCAGGCTATGGAGAGTATCTTTTAAAAATTTTAGAATAATAAAGACTATGAGAACAATATTGATTACCGGCGGTTCGGGCTTTATAGGAAGCTGTCTGGCTGAAAAATTGATCAGCGACCCCGAAAATTATGTAGTGATTGTTGATGATCTGTCTACAGGCGATATCTCAAAACTACCTCAGACGAAAAATAAAAACTGGCGGTTTATTAAGTGTAATGTGAATGATTATCGTGACATTTCAGCCGTGATGCTTGCTTTTCCGTTCGACTATGTATTTCATTATGCTGCTGTTGTCGGGGTGCTTCGTACACAGTTGTATCCTGTCAAAGTTTTGAACGATATAAAAGGCATTTCCAATATATTAAATCTTAGCAAAAACTCTCACGTCAAAAGGGTGTATTTTTCTTCGTCTTCCGAGGTTTACGGCGAGCCGGTTGAGTTGCCGCAGAACGAACTAACCACCCCCCTTAATTCAAGGGTGCCTTACGCCGTAGTGAAAAATATCGGAGAAGCATACCTGAAGTCATACCATAAAGAATACGGATTGGATTATACGATTTTTCGTTTTTTTAATACTTACGGGCCAAAGCAAAGCAGGGATTTTGTGATGTCGCGCTTTCTGGCTTTTGCGATGAAAAATCAGAATATCTCCATTTATGGTGATGGAATGCAGTCGCGAACATTTTGTTATGTTGACGACAATGTGGATGCTTGTTACAACAGTTTTATAAATACGGTGGTGAATAATGACATGACAAATGACATTATCAACATAGGTAACGATAATGAAATAACTATTCTTGACCTTGCAAAAAAAATCATCAGCCTGACGAATTCTTCTTCAAAGATCGTTCATAAGCCCCCGTTGGAAGAAGGCGATATGCACAGGCGCCTTCCCGACACGACCAAGATGAGAAAACTGCTTGGGCGGCCGATGCTTTCTATTGATGAGGGAATAAAAAAATTGATAGCAAATCCGGTTTTCCTGAAATAATACCTTTTCTAAATTTGCAATAGTCCGATCGGTAAAATGGTTTTTTATACCGAGTAATGTTATAGTCCAATCATCGTAAACTCGATTGCACTATACATTACTATCCATCGGCATTATACCAGATAAATCATAAACTATTTTATTATTCCATTTGGTATTACACCGTCATGATGTCTTTTTCTTTCTGAACAAGCATTTTGTCTGCTTTGGCAATATAATTATTGGTCATTTCCTGAATAGTTTCCTGTGCTTTTTTTACGAGGTCTTCGGGGACGCCATCTTTTTCAAGTTTTTTTGCGGCATCATTCGATGTGCGGCGGATATTTCTGATAGATACCTTTGCATTTTCTCCTTCAATCCTCGCCTTTTTAGCCAGGTCTTTTCGCCGTTCTTCGGTAAGAGGCGGTACGATGATACGCAAAACTTCTCCGTCGTTTTTCGGATTAAAACCCAGGTTGGCAGCCATGATCGCTTTTTCAATGAGTGGCAGGGCATTTTTATCCCAAGGCTGAATAATTATTTGCTTTGGATCGGGCGTATTGATATTAGAAAGTTGTTCCAGAGGGGTCATGGCTCCGTAATAATCGATCTTGATCCCGTCGAGCATCTGCGTGCTGGCTTTTCCGGTGCGTATCTTCTGAAATTCACGTTCAAGGTGAACCAGTGCATTCTGCATGCTTTCGTTGGTTTCTTCTATTAGGAAATCTAATTCTTCTGACATATATAAGATTTTAATTTTTGACTGGTTTATTACGTTACCGTGTTATTGGTAAAATTTTTTTAATTGGTTACTATGGTTCCAATTGTTTCACCCAGGATGATTTTTTTCAGGTTACCTTCTGTATTCATATCGAAAACGATCACCGGCATATTATTGTCTTTACACAAAGTAAATGCCGTCATATCCATGATTTTGAGATTTTTTTCGTAAGCTTCTTCAAAGGTAAGGGTGTCGAATTTTTTTGCGTCGGGATATTTTTCAGGGTCAGCCGTATAAATACCATCTACGCGTGTGCCTTTCAGAATAATGTCTGCATTGATCTCCAGCGCGCGTAGAACGGCAGCGGTGTCGGTCGTAAAAAACGGGTTGCCGGTTCCTCCCGAAATGATCACAATCTCGCCTTTTTCCAGATGCTGTTTGGCTCTCATCCCGCTATTAAGTTCACAAACAGGGTTAACCTGAACGCCCGACAACACTTTGCTTTTCATTCCTTTGTTTTCAAAAGCAGATTGAAGTGCCAGTCCGTTGATAATGGTAGCAAGCATTCCCATATAATCGCCGTGCAGCCTGTCTATTCCGGCGTTCTTGTCTTGCAACCCTCTGAAAATATTTCCTCCGCCAATAACAATGGCGATCTGGATATTTAAATCGTGGATCTTTTTTATTTCCCTTGCATATAAATCAATACGGCCGGCATCAAAACCATATTCTTTGTCGCCCATCAATGCTTCGCCGCTTAATTTCAGTAAAATTCTTTTATATTTCATGTAGGTCGGTTTTCGTGGAACAAAAATAAAAAAAAAGAGAGAACCGCAGGCCTCTCTTTTTTTATTTGTACGTTATCAGATTAATTTTTCACAGAAATTCTTTTAAATTCTGTTACTTTAAGATCTTTGTCGCATTCGGAAATGTACTGGCCGACATTCTTTTTGCTGTCCTTTATAAATTCCTGATTCAAAAGAGTGCTCTCTTTAAAGAATTTATTGAGTTTTCCGAGGGCGATTTTTTCGAGCATATCTTCCGGTTTGCCTTCAGCGCGTGCCTGTTCTTTGCCGATTTCGATCTCTCTTTCAATAATTGAAGCGCTGACACTATCTTTATCCAGTGCCACGGGGCTCATAGCGGCGATTTGCATGGCAACATCTTTCCCGCAGTTGTCGATATCTTTTCCTTCAGATTTATTGAAACCCAGCATGGACGCCAATTTGTTGCCCATATGATTATAAACAAAAACCCTGGGAGCTTCAATGAACTGATATTCGTTCAGTTCGGTTTTTTCTCCTGTTTTTCCCATATAATCACTGATATGTTCCGCAATCGTGCGTTCATTCAGTTTGATATTTTTCAGTTCTTCGATAGTTTTGGGCTTATGTTTCAGTGCAAGGCCGGCTATTGAATTTGCGAGGTCAATAAATTCCTGATTTTTAGAAACAAAGTCTGTTTCACAGTTCAACATGGTAATAATGCCAAAACGTTTATCTTCAGATGCCAGAGCGATCACAAGTCCTTCAGATGATTCACGGTCGGCGCGTTTGTTGGCTACTTTCTGTCCTTTTTTACGTAAATAATCAATTGCTTTTTCATAATCTCCATCACATTCAACGAGTGCGTGTTTGCAATCCATCATTCCTGCGCCGGTCATTTGCCTTAATTTGTTTACTTCGGCTGCTGTTATATTTGCCATTTTATTAATAGAATAATAGGTTAATGTTTATTTTTTAGTTATCGTTTTCTTGCCTAAGACAGGTTTTTTTGAAGGTAAGGGTTTGCGTGCTTTATTATCTTCTTCTTCAGTTTCAACAGTAATTTCAGTTTCTTTAATTTTGGCCGCCAGATCTTTTTTTGCAGCAGCTTTTTTCAGAGACTTGGCTTCTTCTTCTTCTTCCTGTTCTTCGATTGATTTCAGGCTGGCCTTTTCAATAACAATCTCGTCTCTTTCTTCTTCATCTTCCCTGTCCTGAATATCTTTAGCGATCTTTCGTTCAGCAAGTCCTTCTTCAATGGCATGGATCATGTGCCCCAGGATGATGGATATGGATTTTGATGCGTCATCATTGGCGGGAATAGCATAATCTACTTCGTTGGGATTTGAATTGGTATCCACGATGGCAAAAGTAGGGATGTTGAGTTTTTTCGCTTCGTTGACGGCAATTTTTTCTTTCAGGATGTCCACAATAAATAATGCCGACGGAAGGCGTGTAAGGTCTGCGATACTGCCGAGGTTTTTTTCAAGTTTGGCTCGTTCACGAAGGATCTGTAAGCGTTCGCGTTTTGATATCTTTGTAAACGTATCGTCGTTTTGCATTTTATCGATAGAAGCCATCTTTCTGACAGCTTTACGGATGGTGGCAAAGTTGGTGAGCATCCCGCCCGGCCAGCGTTCTGTAACGTAAGGCATATTTACGCTTCTGACGAGTTCGCCAACGATTTCTTTTGCTTGTTTTTTTGTTGCAACAAACAATATTTTTTTGCCTGATTTTGCGATCTGTTTAAGAGCTAAAGCAGCCTCATCAGCTTTGGCGGAAGTTTTGTAAAGGTCAATAATATGGATACCGTTGCGTTCCATAAAGATATAAGGAGCCATCGCGGGATTCCATTTCCTTTTCAGATGTCCGAAATGTACTCCGGCATCTAAGAGATCATCAAATTTTAATTGGTTCATGAATTTTAATTTTGGTTATGTTTACTTTCTTTGTTACTTTTTTTAAGCCAATTGCCAAGTAGTATCGGAAAGCGATAGTCTTGGCAATTTAGATACTAAACACGCGTAAATGTTAACGCTTGCTGAACTGGAATCTTTTTCTTGCTTTTTTCTGTCCCGGTTTTTTACGTTCGACCATTCTTGGGTCTCTTCTCAAAAGCATCTTGGGTTTTAATATCAGGCGATGTTCTGCATCGACTTCACATAAAGCACGCGAAATTGCATGTGATAAGGCTTCTGCCTGTCCATTAGATCCGCCGCCGTCAATAGTTGCTTTTATATCATATTTTTCAGAACAACTTGTCAGTTCCAAAGGTTGTTTGACCAAATATTGTAAGGTGGGGGTTGGAAAGTATTCTTTAAAATCCTTGCTGTTTACAACTATTTCGCCTTTTCCTTCTTTTAAATAAATACGGGCAACGGCTGTTTTTCTTCTTCCGATAGTGTGAATTACTTCCATGATTATTTAATGGTGTTAATATTTAATTTACTGGGTTTCTGAGCTTCGTGCGGGTGTTCGGCGCCGGCATAAACAAAAAGGTGCTTGTACATATCGTCGCCCAATTTGGTTTTGGGTAACATCCCTCTTATAGCGAGTTCAAGAATTTTTTCCGGCTTTTTTCCCAGATATTGAAGAGGCGTGGTAAGACGCTGTCCGCCGGGGTAACCGGTATGCCTTACATATTCCTTATCTGTAGTTTTTTTACCGGTAAACACAACTTTTTCAGCATTGATAATTATTACATTATCTCCGCAGTTGAGGTTGGGTGTGTAGTAAGGTTTGTGCTTACCTTTGAGCAAAATTGCTACTTTACTTGACAATCTGCCAACAACTGCGTTTTCAGCATCGATCAATAACCAGTCTTTAACTATGATTTCGTTATTGGCTGAACGTGTTTTATAACTTATAGTATCCATCATTTATTTGAATTACAATATCTAAACCTTTTTTATCTCGAAATTGGGGTGCAAATGTACTAATTTTTTTTCAATTAGCAAATTTACCAACATTTTTGTGTTAATATTTTCTGATGCAAGCGATACGCCTTATCTGGACTAATATGTAATTAAAAAATCTTCTTGTTTTAAAAACAGCTTTTTTTTAAATTTTTTATTTAACCCGCTAATTTATTTATTTATAAATTTGCAAAAAAATTTGTCAAATCTAAAAAACGTATTATGAAAAACATTGGTTTATCAATTTCTTTATTAGCGCTGTTTACATTTCTCTTTGTTTCCTGCGGAAATAACAACAAGGCTGATCTTAAAACAAAAAACGATTCGGTATCTTATGTGATCGGAGCAAATATTGGTGAAAATCTGAAACAAAACATCGCTGCAGATTCGCTGGAATTAACTACAAGTGCCTTGGTACAAGGGTTTAAGGATGCTCTCGAAGGCCTCGACAGTTTAAATTTCTCCAAAGAGGATAAACAAGCTATCATGATGCAGTTTCAGAAAGATATGCAGCAGAAACAAATGGAAAAAATGGCAGCAGCAGCAGGCCCCAACAAACAGGCCGGCGCCCAATACCTTGAAGAAAACAAAAAACAGCCCGGTGTAATACAGACACAAAGCGGACTTCAGTATAAGGTGATTAAGGAAGGCAACGGCAAAACCCCGACAGCTAGCGATCAGGTTACTGTTAATTATGAAGGTAAGCTTATAGACGGGAAAATTTTTGATTCTTCTTTTGAAAGGAAAGAACCGGCAACTTTTCCGGTAACCGGTGTCATTCCCGGATGGACAGAAGGATTGCAACTGATGAAAGAAGGCGGTTCATATGAACTGTATGTCCCTTCAGAGTTGGCCTATGGCGATCAGGGAAACCAGAGCATTCCCGGAGGCTCAACACTTATTTTTAAAGTGGATCTTATAAAAGTTGAATCAGCACCGGCCAAAAAATAAGCTGTAAAAATAATAAAACAAGTGTTTTATTAAAATTTAAAAAAGCTGTTGTACTTTTACAACAGCTTTTTTTTACATTATAATATTAATGGCAAACTCAAGTTAAATTTTACAAAAAAAATAATTTTGATGAAAAATAGTTCAGGCCTCGCTTTAGTACTCTGTATGCCCGTGTTGATTATGGTTTCGTGTAATACCATTCAACAAAACGGCACTTCAACATGCCAGTTAAAAACAATGAAGGATACAATCAGCTATATTATCGGATCAGATGTGGCCGGAAACCTGCGGAAAAATAATTTTGAAATTAACCCCGATGTTTTTAATTACGCGTTTAATAAAAATATTAAGGAAGACGATACGATGTTTTCTAAGGAGCTTAGCCAGGAAATAATGAAGAAGTACCAGAAAGAACTTATGGTAAAACAACAAGCTATTGACCTTTCGGAATCGAAAAAAAATAAATTGAAAGGTGAGGCTTTTCTGCAGGAAAATAAAAAAAAGGATGGCGTTGTGGAACTGCCGAGCGGCCTTCAATATAAAGTAATTAGTCCCGGTACCGGCGCTAAACCTGGCCCCGATGATGAAGTAACCGTTAATTATGAGGGGAAACTCATCGACGGAAAGATCTTTGATTCATCCTATGAAAGAAACGAGCCGGTGAAATTTCCGCTGAATGCCGTTATCAAAGGCTGGACAGAAGGTTTGCAACTGATGAGCACCGGATCCGTTTATGAATTATATATACCACCCAGCCTCGGTTACGGCGATAAAACTACCGGGCCGATACCGGGCGGCTCCACACTAATTTTCAAAGTTGAACTGATATCTATAAACCCCACAAAAAATTAAAATATGAAAAAAAACACAGTGAAAGTTTTGTTGCTCGCAACAAGCGTAATTATTTGCTCATGGCTTTTTACAGGCTGTGACAATGCACAAAAAAAATCAGAAATGGAATTAAAAGAGTTTATTAAAAATCTTGAGGCAAAATACATACCACTGTATAAGGATGTCTGTATTGCTTCATGGAATGCTGAAACGACGGGCGATGAAAAAGAATATGAAAAATCAGCAGCGCTCGAATTTAAAATGTCACAAATTTTTTCAGATAAAAACGATTTTGAAAAAGTTAAAAAATTCAAGGAATCAGGGAATATAAAGGATGAAATGCTGAAACGCGAGCTGGACATCATTTATAATGCCTATATGGGCGAACAGATTGATACGGCTAAAACCAAAGCCATGATTGATCTTCAGTCGAAAATTTCGCAGGCATTTAATAAATTTCGTCCCGTCGTCGGCAAAGACACTTTGACAGACAACCAGATTGAAGCCACGCTTCGCACCAGCACTGACAGTAAAGTACTGGAAGAATCGTGGAATGCCACCAAAAAATCAGGCGCACTGATTTCTGCTCAGGTAATTGAACTGGTAAAAATGAGAAATGAAGCTGCCAAAGAACTTGGCTTCAAAAATTATCATGAAATGAGCCTTAAGCTAAGCGAGGAGGACCCGGCTGAGATTGAAAAACTTTTTGATGAACTGGACAGCCTCACCCGCGACGCGTTTGCACAACTTAAGAATGAGATGGATGAGTATTTTGCCCAGAGATATAAGGTAAAAAAAGAAGAACTGATGCCCTGGCACTATCAGAACCGCTTTTTCCAGGAAGCCCCGAAGATCTACCCTGTTGATCTGGATGTCTATTATAAAGATAAGGATATTGTTGAAGTTACGAAATCATATTATAAGGGTATCGGGCTCGATATTGAAGATATGCTTAAAAAAAGCGATATGTTTGAACGCAAAGGCAAGAACCAGCACGCGTTCTGTACGGATATCGATAAAGAAGGCGACGTACGTGTTTTGTGCAACACCCAAAATAATTCGTACTGGATGAATACCCTGCTTCATGAATTCGGACATGCTGTGTATTCAAAATATACCGACCGCGAACTGCCCTTTTTCCTGCGCGACGCCGCTAATACGTTCACGACAGAAGCCGTTGCCATGTTTTTCGGGAGGCTGTCGTCAAATCCGCAGTGGATGGTCGAAAACCTTGGCATTACCCCCGAAGAAGCAAAGAAAATTGCAGAGGACTGCCATAAAACCTTACGCCTTGAACAATTGACTTTCAGCCGCTGGGCTCAGGTGATGTATCGTTTTGAAAAAGGCATGTACGAAAATCCGGATCAGGACCTGAACAAACTCTGGTGGGACCTGGTGGAAAAATACCAGATGCTGAAACGCCCCGAAGGCAGGAACGAACCGGACTGGGCATCAAAGATACATATTGCGTTATACCCTTGCTATTATCATAATTACCTGATGGGCGAATTATTGGCTTCGCAGTTTAGCTATTATATTGCCAAGAATTATTATAAGACCGAAGACTTTAAAAACCTGAGTTTTGGCAACAACCCGGAAGTAGGCAAATATATGATTGAAAAAGTTTTCAAACCGGGTATGAAATATGAATGGAACGTGATGATTGAAAAAGCTACCGGCGAAAAACTTACTGCAAAATATTATGCAAAGCAATTTGTAAACTAAAAATTGAACTGAATACTAAAAATGGCGGCATTAAGATTTTGCCGCCATTTTTTTTGAAATTCAATTTGCCGGAAATTTTTAAAAAAAAAATTCAAAAACACCTGTACGCTATAAACCCGGCTTGTTTGGCTTCGTAAAACAGGAAGGCGGGGTAAAATGAACAACAGGCGGCTATCAACCTTTCGCCTTGAAAAATATATTTATGAATTGATATATTAAAAAAGAAAATTAGTAATTTTACAAGAGAAATAAATCAGAAAAAAAATGGAAATTACAGGCAAAATAATTGAGATTTTCCCGGAACAAAAGGGTACATCAGCAAAAGGCGAATGGAAAAAACAAGAGTTTTTATTACAAACTCAGGCACAATATCCCAAAAAGGTATTTATGGCAAACTGGAATGATAAAATCGATCTGAGAAAAGATTATAAAGACCTTCTTGTAAAAATATCTTTTGACCTTGAAAGCCGCGAATACAATGGCCGGTGGTACACCGATGTCAAACCCTGGAAAATAGAAATTGCAGGACAAAATAATAATCAGGTTATTGAAGAAAAACCAGGTGCTGAAAATGCAGATAATCAGTGGGATAGCGAACTCAATAATGATCTCCCCTTTTAGCCGGGAAATTTTTAGCGGAATAATTCGCCGGATACCGTCAATGCGGTGAATATGATCGCGTAGATTGTCATAATGGCGGCCTGAACTATACCTACAATTCCCAGGATAAAGGCCACCAGCGTTTTTGCAAAAGAACCGCCGTGGTATTTTTGTTTATTTGCCTTAAAAAGGTACATGCCGCTTTTCCCTTTATTTAATCCGATGATCGAAAGGATTAGGGCGGGAGCGCAACAAGCTATTCCCAAAAAGGGAATAAAGAAAAGCAGGCTAAGGGCATTTCCCCAGATACTGTATGTCAATGCGGTTGAAGCATCCGGTAAAAATTCTTTTTCGGGTATCTTGTTTTGTGTAATTTCTTCCATCTTACTTATATTAATAAACAAGAGGCTGCTTCAAATACAAAAATATTTTTGTTATGAAACAGCCTCTTATTAAGCAGTTATTGTTCTATATCAATTTTAAAACAGTCTTAGAGATACTGAATCCACATAATCGTAAAAACAATAGCAATAATGGTAAAAAGAGCATTGACAATAAGTCCGATGAGTCCAAGTATTTTACCTGTTTTTGCAAGGCTTAATGAACCCTGTTTGTATTTGCCGGGTGACTCGTTAAAAAGAGCTATAGCTTTTTTGCCTTTAGACATTGCTAATATCCCGAAGATGAGACAAGCAATACAAAGAATTATTCCGGCTACCGGTGCCCAAAAATACCAGCACAAGACCAATGAAATAATACCAAAAATCAGGGAAATAATTGACCCGGGAATTGGAGGTAATCCAGCAGCCTGTGGTTGAGGAGAAGGTGTTGATGGGGTTTCTGTGTTAACGTTTTGTTCTTCCATAATTTTAATTTTTTAATTAATACATGTGTGATTAGTGAATTTTAATAAATAAATCAGGTTAGTAATACTGGAGGGTAAAAGTAATAAAATTACCACTCAGCTTACAAAAAAAAGTATAGTTCGTGATAAATTATTAATCAAAGATATGTGTTGTTTCTCCGAGTAAAATTATAAGGAAAATCACCATAAATACAATAGCTAAAATCCAGCCGATAAGCCCCAATATTTTACCTATTTTTGCAAAAACGCCATGTGCTTTTACATAACTTGCAGGATTTTCAGCATAGATTTTTTCAGCTTTTTTCCCTTTTGACCAACCGATAATACCAAAAATTAAAGGTATTAGTCCGGGTGCGACAAAAACGGCTCCTAAGTAAAAGGTACATATTGAAATAATGCCAAACACAAATGCAACAATTGCTCCAGGAACCGCAGTCTGGGTTTGCGCAGGAGGTGTTGTCTGTGGTTGTGTGTTGATGTTCTGTTCTTCCATAAATTTAATTTTTAAATTAATATGCACAAAGAAAAAGGATTTTAGCGCTAAAAGCAAATTTTTTGTAAAAAAATTTTCAAATTATTTCTTGCATAACGTAACATAAGCGGTTTCAGATTCGTATAATGCCATATCTTGAATTTGTTATAAATTCAGGTCCAATTGTAAGCCCAATTTCTAAAATAAAGTCCAATAAAAAAACAGCCCCGAATCCCGGGGTTGTTTTTTTATTTATAGGAACATTACGCCAAACGCCAATAAGATGAGTAAAATGAAACATTTTGACAGCCAGTAGGTAATAATGTCTAAATTTGCAGGGTCAAAATTTAAATTTATGCGTATAAATAACGTGTTTCAGTTTTTTGTTCCAAAAGAGAAAAAATTTTTTCCACTGTTCGAAGGTGTCGCGGATAATCTTGAAAAAGGTGCGGTATTACTCAATAAATTGTTTTTATCAATTAAAAATGAAGAGGAAAAGTTGTCATTAATTGCACAAATAAAACAGTGTGAAAGCGCCGGTGATGATTTTACCCATCAGATATTTGATGAGTTGAATAAAACATTTATTACGCCTTTCGACCGGGAAGACATACAAACCTTGACATCTTCACTGGATGATGTGCTGGATTATATTCATTCCAGTGCGAAAAGGATTGAGTTGTATAAAATAAAGGATGCGCCGAAGAACGCTCTTGAAATTTCAGAATTTCTTATTCAGGCCAGCGGCGAAATCAAAATTGCTATCGGAGAATTATCTAACCTGAAACATCCTGAATTGATAAAGAAGACATGTATCCGGTTAAATGAAATTGAAAACAAAGTTGATGATCTTTATTATATGTCAATTTCTTACCTTTTTGAAAATGAAAAAGATGCTATCGAGCTGATTAAAAAGCAGGCAATAATAAAGGCACTTGAAACGGCTACAGATAAGGCCGAAGACGTGGCTGACGTGCTGAAATCAATCATTGTAAAAGTCGCCTGATTTTTTAAAAAAGGCCATTGGTAAAGCGGTAAATCAACGTACCGGGATGTTATCTTTCTGATAATTCAATAGGAATGAATATTACATGGTAGCCCCATGTTTTTTGCATGTATCCCCAATAAATGTGGCCATCAAACTGATGATTATTTTTTTTGAAAATTTATTTTTTCAACCATTATATTCATAATTTTGCCGGATTAATATTTAAGATTATGGGTGGTATAAATAAAGTCTTTCAATTTTTTGTTCCTAAGGAGAAAAAATTCTATCCGTTATTTGAAGGCGTGGCCGAAAACCTTGAAAAAGGAGCCATATTACTTAACAAACTTCTTTTATTAGTAGAAAATGAAGAGGAAAAACTGTCGTTGATTGCACAGATAAAGCAATGTGAAAGTGCAGGTGATGATTTTACCCATCAAATATTTGACGAGCTGAATAAAACGTTTATTACCCCTTTTGACAGGGAAGACATACAAGAGTTGACCTCTTCTTTGGATGATGTGCTGGATTATATAAATTCCAGTGCAAAAAAGTTGGAGTTGTATAAAGTAAATACCTTGCCAAAGAATACACTCGAAATTTCAGAACAGCTGGTTCAAGCGAGCCGCGAGCTTAAAATTGCCATCGGGGAATTATCCAACCTGAAACATCCCGAGGTGATCAAAAAAACCTGTATCCGCCTGAATGAGATCGAAAATCAGGTGGACGACCTGTATTATATGGCGATCTCATACCTCTTTGAAAATGAAAAAGACCCTATTGCCCTGATCAAACAGGACGCTATACTCAGTACTCTTGAAAAAGCTACCGATAAGGCAGAGGATGTGGCCGATGTATTGAAGGCAATTATTGTAAAAGTAGCTTAACCACCGCCGGATTTATGATGACTATTGTTGTAATTACGATCATTGTTGCTGTATTATACGACTTTCTCAATGGGATGAATGATGCCGGTAATTCCATTGCGACCATTGTTGGAACAAATGTACTGCCGCCTAAAATTGCTGTCTTATGGGCTGCCTTTTTTAATTTCGTGGCATTCGGAATTTTTTATGGTTCGCCGGTGGCCAAAAAAATAGGAACCGGAATCATAATGCCCGGCACCATAGAATCAGATACTGTTTTTATTCTTAGTGCCTTGCTTGGAGCCGGAATATGGGTTTTGATATGTGCCAGAAGCGGCATTCCTAACAGCGTTTCACATGCGCTTATCGGCGGGCTTATCGGGCCTGCTCTGATAAAATTCGGGCCGGCGGGTGTTAATGTTGAAAATGTTCTTATCATCGTTGTTTTTATTGCATTGGCGCCGTTGTTTGGATTTATTATCGGATATTTTTTTATGAATCTTACCCTGCTGATATGGGGGAAAAAGCCTCCGCTAAGGACAGACAGGTATTTCAGGGTGCTTCAGTTGCTTTCTTCGGCTGCTTTTAGTATTGGTCACGGAGGTAATGATGCGCAGAAAACGATGGGAATTATTTTTATGTTGCTTATCGGGACGGGGAAAGTACAAGATACAAATGTAGTACCTCTTTGGGTGGCTCTTATGTGTTATACGGCTATCGCCATGGGCACCTTGCTCGGCTCCGGAAAAATTGTGAAAACACTCGGCAGGGGGCTTTGCCATCTTAAACCTATCGGCGGCTTTTGTGCAGAAACAGCCGGAGCACTTACATTATTTGGGGTCACGCTGGCCGGCATTCCGGTCAGCACCACACATACCATTACCGGAGCTATTATGGGCGTTGGTGTTACTAAAAGAGCCAGCAGCGTGAAATGGAAACTGGCGGCAAATATTGTGGTGGCATGGATAGTAACTATACCTGCTTCCATGCTTTTTTCGTCCATTATCTATTTCGTGTTAAAGTTGTTTCTTTAAGAATAATCTGTTTTACCCCGAACTTCGTGCTTCTTTTGCCGTATAACAGAAAAAATTTTCATGGAACAAATTTTTGACATAGTTCCTAAGCAACTAACGGATTTTTTGCTCGTTACGGTATTTTCCCTGTTGATAGGATTGTCGCAGCGAAAGTTGCATCCGGCAAGAGAAGACCTGCGCCTTTTTGGTACCGACCGTACTTTTACATTTATAGGTCTGCTCGGTTACATATTGTACATCATCGATCCGGAATTTTTGTACGTTTATATGGGCGGAGGCCTTGTAATCCTGGTACTGCTGTCAATTAATTATTATCATAAGATCACACTTTTCAAAGATTTTGGGCTGACAACGATCGTCATTGCTTTTATCACATACTGCCTGGCCCCGCTGGTGATCACACAACCGGCATGGCTCTATATCCTTGTCGTTGTTACGGTGTTGATATTTACCGAACTCAAAGAAACCTTCACTACTTTTTCGAACCAGATAGAAAAAGAAGAATTTATCACCCTGGCAAAATTTCTGATCATTGCCGGTATCGTACTCCCGATTTTTCCTAACAAACCGATAGTGCCTTTTCTGACCATCACACCCTATAAGATATGGTTTGCAGTGGTGGTTATTTCAACGATTTCTTACCTGAGCTATATATTAAAAAAATATGTCTTCAAAAGATCCGGCATTCTGATTTCCGGTATACTGGGCGGGCTATACAGCAGCACGGCCACCACACTGATACTGACAAAAAAAAGCAGGGAAGGCCTGATGAAAAACAATTACGCATCAGCAGTTATTTTTGCCACAGCCATGATGTACCTGCGTATTGCCGTATTGATGCTGATATTTAACCCGGCTCTTTTCAGAAATAATTTTATTTTTTTTGTGATCATGTTTCTGCTGACCACGGCTGTCGGGGTAGCATTGTATTTTTATAAAAGAAAGGATGAAGAAAGCTCGGCAATCGCTTCGATAGTGGATAAAAATCCCCTGGAGTTTAAGGTGGCATTATTATTCATGGTGCTGTTTGTGGCATTTTCTTTTCTGACCTATTATGCCGTGATATATTTCGGTGATATGGGTCTGAACGCCATTTCAATCGTAGTGGGCATCACCGATATTGATCCCTTTTTAATATCGGTTTTTCAGAGTAAATTCAGCGTGGATATTGACCTGATATCACGTGTGTCTTTTCAGGCTATTATCAGTAATAATGTACTGAAGCTGATCTACTCCATGATCTTTTCGGGCAGGCACATCCGTATGCCCTTGCTGCTGGGCTTTTTGGTGATCATCCTTGCGAATATCATCCTATTGTTTTTTATCTGAAAATCAGCGATTTTACTTAATTTATAAATAAGTTTTGAAAATTATACCATAGTGTATTAATTTAGCGATATTATTTGTAGGGTAAGTGCAAAAAGAATTTATACTGATCAGAAAAACGTAACTGTTCACGAAAAAAAAATAATTATCTTAACAGACTGCATGGAATTTGAAGAACAATATGCCCGTATTTCCGTACCATCCAACAGACCTGGTATGTTATACAAATTGTGCCTGATGTCACTGTTTTTCAGCGGCAGCATGACGTTGTTCTCATTTGGCGGCTTGTTTTTTTCCGGCTGGCTTAGTGACTATATTCAAACCTTTTCAGAAGGGTTTTATGGTTTCGGAAAGAGTTATTTCATACTGTTTTTTCTGGGGATGTTCATTTTGTTTGGCAGTTCTTTTACCGGGGCATTACTGATGTTCCGGATGAAACGTTCCGGATTCTGGATCTACCTGATGGCCAATGTTGTCATGCTTTTTCTTTCTTTTTTTGTGGTGATGACCTTTTTTAATGCTGTATATATTTTTGGAAGCATCCTGTTCATCATGTTGTATGCCCGGCAGCTCAAACATCTGAAAAAATAAAAACATGGAAGACGCAATAGAAGTAAAAACCCCGGGCAAAAATGTTTTTTTGTATTTATTGTGCACTTTGTCGGCGATCTCCAATGTTTTTTCAATTATCGTAACAGCCCTTTTCCTGATTGGCGGCAAGGCCGGTTCATTTTTAGAAACCATTCCCGTGGCAGATGTGATTGCCGGAGAATTAAAGCATGGCAGTGTTTTCTATTATTTTATCAAGATCGGCATTCATTTGTTTTGCATTTTTGCCCTTATCCTGATGGCAAAAAAACTTAGAAAAGGTTTGTTGTATTATGTGCTGGGGCAAATGTTTCTGCTTGCCGTTCCCTGGTTTTTTTTATTAAGCCTTGGGGTATATTACCTGATGATGATCTCAGTGATATCTCTGATTTTTGCCTTATTTTTTATCATACTATTTGCGATGGCATTGCCAAAAAATGTAAAGGACCCCGAAAAAATTATTTCATAAAAAGACAGGCGTCGCCATAGCTCAAAAACCTGTATTTACCGCTGAGGGCATGCTCATAGGCCAGCTTCCATTTGTCGCCAAAAAATGCCGATACCAAAAGCAACAGTGTGCTCCGGGGCTGGTGGAAATTTGTTACCATGCCGTCAATCATTTTAAACTGGTACCCCGGGACTATGATAATGTTTGTCGAAAAAGCTATTTCTTCGCGATGGTGATCTTCCATGTAACGTGTCAGGCCATGCAGGAGCGAATTTCTGTTCAATGCATGTAATTCTGTTTCATAAGGTTCCCATTGCAATATTTTATCCGGAATGACACCGCTTGAATGAAGTTTGACGGCAACATAGTAAAGGCTTTCAAGCGAACGCACCGACGTGGTTCCCACCGCGATGATGTCTCCTTTAGCGGCAAGCAGATCTTCGAGCAATTGCTTGTGAATCACCACCTGCTCGGAATGCATGACGTGTTGTTCGATATTTTCGGATTGTACGGGTTTGAATGTTCCGGCGCCCACATGCAGTGTGGTATGTGAAGTGGAAATTTCTTTTTGTAATATTTTTTCAAAGACCTCCGGGGTAAAATGCAGACCGGCAGTAGGAGCAGCCACGGAGCCGTCATCGCTTGCATAAACGGTTTGATAACGTTCGTTGTCACTTTGTTCTGCGGGGCGGTGAATGTAAGGCGGGAGCGGCACATTTCCTGCGGTATCAATGATCTGAGAAAAAATCAACTGCCCGGGGTTCCACTCAAACCGGATAAAAAAACTTTCATTGTGGCGTTCTGTTATTTCTGCCGACAATACATATTCTGATTGGCCGGATTTTGCTTTTAAGAAAAGTTTTTCACCCTTCCATTTTTTTGCATTTCCGACGAGGCATTTCCATACACAAGTTCCGGCTTGCTGCATGGCCAACTGAATATCCTTAACAGGTGAGTCCGGTTCCAGACAAAATATTTCAATCGCAGCGCCTGTTTCACGTCGGAAGTTCAGGCGGGCGTGTATCACACGGGTATTGTTCAAAACAAGTAATGATCCCGGATTCAGCAAGCCGGGCAGATTATAAAAGTGGCTGTCGGAAATATGGCCGTTCCTGCATACCAGCAGTTTCGACCTGTCGCGTTCCGGCAAGGGATATTTGGCTATCTTTTCGTCGGGCAGCGGATAATCGTATTCGGAAATATTGATGGAAGGAATTTTGAGCATAGGATTATTCTGATGCAAAGGTATGCCAAATGACAAGAGATAAAAAGACAGACAGAAAAATAAATTTGCAAATAACTTTGAGGGGAATTTGTTTGTTAGAATGAATTGGGGGATTAATTATCAGGAAAAAAAACGGCCATTCAACGACACTTTTAATCTACCCCATTCCCTTGTGTGCAATACAATCACAAAATATCTTTTACCATACTTATCACTCTGTATGAATCCCTTACACCGGCTATTTCCCCGGTTTTTCGGTCAGCTTCCATTAATCCCTACTTTGCCACCGTAGCATCAACATTATACGGCACCACCTCTACCCACTGTCCTTTGGTGCGGGCATAAATGGCATCGTCGTACATGGCGGAGCAGCTTACCGTAGGCAGGTAAAAACGACCCAGATAACTGGCATTCAGCAATACTTTGTAAGTCTTCTTCTCGTTGGTTCCGACACTGAAAAAGGTATACACCCGGTCGTCGCGGAAATCCTGATAGTCATAGCCTGACATCTGTACACGGCCATAAGAGTCGTCCATGCGGGTGTTGTGTATCTCCCACCCCGAAGGGAAAATGTGCGACAAGGCCATGTTGTAATAATATCCCATCAGTCCGGGATTCGTAATGGTTACCTCCGCCATAAAATCCTTTCCCTGTTCCAGTTTCGAGGGATCTATTTTTTCTCCGGCCAGCGTTTTGTACAACACCTCTATCTTCAGGTTGTTTTCACCGGCTTTTTCTTCTCCTGCCGCAGGAATACCCGATAAGATCACACGGGCATACAAGATACCTGTACCATTGTTTTTGATCTTCAGCTTGCCTTTTTGAACCGAATTTTTCAGGTTCATATCGATGGTCGCCACAGATTTTTTAGATTTTTTTGTCACGGGCGACTCGTTGTTGATAGTATAAGTAAAATCCATCCCGGTTCCGGTGCTGGTTCCCACATATTTTGAGATGGCCAGCAGGCAGAATGCCGTGCTTTGGGTGCTCATCCAGTCATCTTTGCTGAGACGCTCCGAGATCATTTTCACCATGGGAGCTGCCTTATTACGCATCTCCATCAGGGCAAGGGCTTCAACGATCATGGCACGATCGCGGTCGTCGGAGCCGTAGGTGAACCACATTTCCTTATAGGGTTTTATGGTGGTTGATGCATTTGCCGCAAGGTGTTTTGCCACGATGGGCTGTCCCGCGAGCTGGTATGCTGCCGCCAGCCTCCATTTGGCCTGTATCGAAAGTTCTTTCTGTTCTTTCAGCAGGTTCATCGCCCCCAGTTCGGGCGCTTTGGCCAGTGCCAGGGTATACAGTCGGTATGCCTGGACAAGGTCAGAGTTGTAATAATATTTGTTATATTCTGTGGTCCAGCTCAAAGACATGCGTTTCTGATATTTTATCCACTTTTTCAACACAGAAGCAGAAACGGTGTACCCCTTATCTTTCGCTTCCAGCAAAAAATGCCCCGCATAGCAACTGGCCCATTGGTCGGCCTCGTAAGAACCCGGCCAGTAAGAGAAACCTCCCAGGGCAGACTGGAATGACCCTATCCTGTTGATACCTGCTTTAATATTGCGTTCGACGGTTTTCTTCATATTGTCGTCCAGATCCATCAGATCGGACAAATACAACTGCGGAAATACCGACGAGGTGGTCTGTTCAATACATCCGTAAGGGTATTGTATCAGGTACTTCAGACGGCGTTCGAGGTTGATGGGAGGTATAGACGAGACTTCGATGGTACCTTTGTTTGTTCCGGCCACGCCCACGGGGGTATAGGCTGTATTCCACGACCGTCCTGATTTCATCACGTCCGAGATTACTTCGGTGACTTCCGGATTAGGATTGCGTACATCGATCTCTATTTCGTAAACCGCCGTTTCTTTTCCGCTGGAGGCATACACTTTCACTTTTCCAATGCCGATGGCATCTTTCACCTTCAACTGGAAGTTTACGAGATCGTCGCCGATCTCGCGGAAAGTCACACTTTTCGTGCTGTTGTCACTTATGGTGAACATCTCGTTGGTGGTAACTTTTACCGATACATTTCTAATATATTTTTCCATGGCAAACACGCTGACCGGCAATGTAACCGTTTCTCCCGGGCCGACCACTCTCGGCAGGGTAGCCAGGAGCATGAGCGGTTTGCGTACAGCGACAGTTTTTTCCGCGTTGCCGTATGCGCCATCCTGTCCGGCGACTACCATCACCCTCACAGAGCCAATGTATTGCGGCATTTTAAAATTATACGTATTCGAGGCGCCTTTTTTAAGGGCAAAAGGCCCGAAAAATTTCACCATCGGTTTGAAACGGTTGGCACGGTTGGCGCCCTTGCCGTCGCCACCATCGTCACCGCCGCCGATGCTGAGGATACGCTCGAGCTGGCCTCCGTAAGCGCCCATCACATAATCATAGAGATCCCATGATTTAACGCCCAGAGCTTCTCTTGCATAAAAATAATTCCAGGGGTCGGGAGTTTTAAATTTGGTGAGGTCGAGCAAGCCTTCGTCCACCACAGCCACGGTATAGGTCATCGCCTTGCCGTTCTCTTCTTTGATGGTGATGCTCGCATTTTCTTCAGGACGGAGCACATCGGCCATCTTAATGACCGGTCTCAGATGGGTGCCGGGGTCTTCCACCATAATCGGTATTACACCATAAAGCCGGATGGGCAGGTCGTTAGCGGTCTGGCTGTGCGGCTGCACCAAAGTAACACTGACATAAATATTCGGAGCCATTTCTTCGGTAATATCAAATTTGAAAAAGGTCTGATCTTTTTCGGTGTCTATCCAGAATGATTTCAACACTTTGCTTCCTGTCTCCAGCGTTACCAGCGCCCTTGCTCCCGCGCTCGAAGGTATCGTCAGTTTCACCTCGTCGCCTACCTGGTATTTTTCTTTGTCGGCTGAGAATATCAGCATGGCAGCGCCTTCCTTGCCCTCGCGGGAGCGGCTTGCCCAGTCAGGCCAGTCGAAATACACCGTTTGGCCGGTGCTGTGGCCACTTTCCACATCTTCGACGCGGACAAAATACCTTCCCCAGTCGGTATCGGGAATATTCATCACAAAGCTACCCCTGCCGTTAGTCGTGGTGACTTCAATGGTTTTGTAAGGCTCGTTATACGAGCTGCGGACAAAATCCGCCAGGTCGCTGCCGCTGTTGTCCCACCACCAGCGCCAGTTTACTTTATAAATATCGACTTTCAGTTTGGCCGATGGCACCAAAGAGCCGTTGTCGTCAAGATTTACCAGGTTGATGGTATAATCTTTATGTGTCTGTAACATTTCAGAATACTGGCTTCCGTCAGGAACACTGATACCCACATACGTTTTATAAGGATAATAGAACAAAGAAAACTGATCGATGCTGAATTCTCCGCCCTGTTCAAAGACCCTTGTTTCAAAGTTCGCTTTTAACACGCCTGGCGCGGAACCGGAAATGGCGATGTCGGGTATCACATCGGCTTTGCCTTCCTCGTTAAGCACTCCGCTGAAAACTTTAAACGATTCCGCATAAAAATATTTCGAGGGATCATCGAAGATGAAATTTGAGTACTTTTTGAACGCGGTAGTTGACTTGTTCAACACCACGTTGACATCGGCTTTGAGATTGCGGGCAATAGCGCCGTGCAGCCATTTTGCTTCCAGCACACCCTTCGACTCCGCGGTGATCTTATCCGAGCCAAAATCGAGTTTTATTTTCAGCCTGTTGGGCTTTATCGTTTCAATTTTTAATGATTTTGAAAATGTAGAACCACCCACGGCTACCGTTGCCGTCCAGTATCCCGTCAATGCACCGGGGTCCGAAGCAGTGCGGAAATCATAAAATCCGTTTACCGACTTTGTTTTTACGATATGCTGAACTTTTTGTCCGCGGGGATTGGTCAGGTCGAAAACAACGGGGACTTCAGGCGACAATTTATGAAGTTTATCTTCAAGAATAAAGGTCAGGAAAATGGAATCCCCTGGACGCCAAACGCCGCGCTCTCCGTACAAAAAACCTTTTATTCCCTTGCGAACGGATTCGCCGCCTACATCAAACATGCTTAATGACAATGCCGATCCGCCGGTGAGCTTGAGGTAAGCCCGCTGGTTTCCTTTGCTTGCAATAATCAGGTAAGGAACTTTTTTTAATTGTATCATCACATTTCCATCGCTGTTGGTCTGTACTTTTTCGAGTTCCTGGTTCTGGTAATCCATGATTCTTATGGAAACTTCCGGCATGGGTTTGGCCGACACCAGGTCCACGGTATAAATATTCAGTTCGCCCGTAGTGCCGACTTTCGCGATAATGCCGATATCTGTTGCAAGAACATTACGGCTTATCGTTTTGCCGCTGAAATATGATTCCTCGCAAGGGTTTTCGCGCTCGCTCCAGTCGTAATAATAGTAGTCATAATCATCATAATAATATCCGTAATAATCATAATAGTACCATTCTTCGGGTTCCGGCTCCTCACTTTCATCCCATGACGACCTCAGGCCATCATCATCGGCAGCCTCATCCGTACATCCTGTATAGGTTGAATAGGCTTTTTTGATGCTAAGGGTAACCTGATATATAGCGCCCTGTTCGGCCTTGATCAAATCGGCAAGGTCGAGGAAATAACGGTTCCAGTTGCTGTAATTCAGTACGGAATTATTTACAGACTGCAATGGTATTGATTTTTTCAGCACCAGCTTCCCTACCCTGCTGAGTTCTCTTTCGCCTTCCAGGTCGTTTACCTGTAGAAATTGAGTAACATTATTTTCATAGATTTTAAAGATCTTCACATCTACGGCATTTACATTTACGGCTTCAAAAGGAAAGATCAGGCCGTTGGTGCTGGGCAGGATGGTTCCTTCTCCCACCAGGCGGATACCGGGCTTTATATCGTCAAAAGTGACCGTTTCAACCGTTTTTGCCTTAAGTTCTTTGCTTTTTATGTTTTTCACGGCTTTTTCAACGGTTAACACCTCGCTGCCACCGATCTCGAGAGGCGGATATATCCTGATGATATTATCTTCGATGACAAATTTCAGATCCTTTGATTTGTCCATGGTAATAAGGCCGCTCAGGTCCTGATCCTCCAGCAGCGGATCTGAAAACTGAAGTCTGACATATTGTTCAGGCTCTTGAACAGATTGTATCGACAGGAGTTTGAAATCGTTTATTGACGGGATACTCACGGTCAAGGTGCCGTTAGATTTTGAATCAATGGGCTTTCCGTTCCATTTGATGTCAACGGCAGATTCTTTATCGCCACGTTTTACGCTGTCAATGGTGAATGTAAAGGATTTTTTATCGCTGCCCGGAGTAATTTTGACACTCAGTTTTTTGCCTCCCTGGCTTGCCTCCAGCAAAGACTGAATATCCTCCGTTTCAGCGGCGTCAGCCATAATCAACGATCCGGTAACTTTTTCCCAGGCCAGGTTGTTATGGTCATATGCTTTATGATTATCAACATTTACCTCAAACACCTGTTTTACCGTATGAAACTGAAAAACGAAGGTTTTCATACTGTCGGGCACGCTTATCAGCTTAGACAGGAAAAAATTCGCCGTATATAGTTTGTCGGGAGGCAACTTTTTATCCGGGCGAAATTCTACGGTGCGTGTATCGATCCAGTATGTTTTTCCGCTGATACCCGGCGAAAAATCAAACAGTTCTTCTTTTACCGGTTGTTCAAACATGGAGGAATCGGCAATATCCATATTTAACCGGACCTTGATGGTCGATTCCGTAGAAATAACGCCTGAAGTAAAGGCTGCCACATATTCCTTAAAAGCAGGATTGACTTTTACGATCGTTTGCGAATTTGTTTTTGCTATCAGCAAAATAACGAGAATCACAAATATTCCAATCACTGCAAACAGAAGAATTTTTTTCTTGTCCATAAGGCAATTTATTAAATTTATAAATAAGGTAATCTATGTAAAATTAAATATTAATTCATCATTTTTCCAATTCCAATAAAAAAATATTTTTTTTCAAAAAGAAGGAATCTGATCGGAATTATAGGGGGATTCTTCGTGGATATACTGGTCATAAGTCTGATGATAGCTTTCCCTGTTAAAATTATTATACAAATCGCGTTCCCCCATTGCCAAAGGAATTATTCCAAGAAAAATTATGGCCAGTGCCGGAGCAAGAATATTTATCAAAAACAACTTTTTAAATTCCGGGACTAAAAATTGTTTAATAAAAACAAAGATGAAAATAAAATCAATAATAAAAAACGACCCTGAAACGATGAGGCCATACTTCCATTCGCCTATTTGCTGAAAGCCCAGTAGTAATGCCATAAAACAAACACCCTGAATCAGCAGGGTTATTGCAACAAAATACCTTAACAACCAAAAATTAAATTCACTATTATAATTATTATTGAATATCACAATCTGGATTAAAGAAAGAATACTTAAAATAATAAAAGTGGCCATATTCACCCAGCAAATAATTTCATTTTTAAAAAAAAATAACGCAATCAGGCTTAAAATCTGCATGGACAGAAACAAAATTTTTAGTATACCGGTCAATTTCATTTTACTATTAAAATATTTTGAAATTAATCAAAATTAAATTTTTTTTAGCAAAAATAACTAATTTCTGTAAAAAAAAGCTTTTTTTATTTTATGTTAATTAATTAATCTTTTTTGTACTTTTATTAAAATTTTGTCTATGAAAACACTAAAAAGAATTTTGCTTGTCCTATTGGTGTTGGTACTGATTTTTATTGTAGGTTTTGGGATTTTCTTATTTTATTTTACCAGAAATGATTATCAGCCGGCACCTGTTGAAAAAATCACTTTTAATAACAGTAAACCTATACAAACCATCGACAGTGTCCCACTGACATTCATCAGTTGGAATATCGGTTATTGTGGGCTCGACAAGGACATGGATTTCTTTTATGACGGGGGCAAAAAGGTGCGTCCGGATGAAACCGCCCTTCAGGAAAACCTGAACGGAGTTTTTGATTTTCTAAGCAAAAATGACAGTATTGACTTCTTTTTTCTACAGGAAGTCGACTCATCTTCCAAGCGAAGTTACTTTACCAACCAGGTATCATTATTTTCAGAAGCTTTAAGAAACCACTCCTGGGGTTTTGCAACGAACTATAACGTTCAGTTTGTTCCTTTGCCGGTGCTAAGCCCGATGGGAAAGGTATTGTCAGGCATTATGACCTGTTCGAAATATATGCCGTCGGCCTGTGAGCGCTATTCTTACCCTGTAAACTATACCTGGCCTATGAAGATCTTTATGCTGGACCGCTGCTTCATGATGCAACGGTATAAACTATCATCGGGCGACAAAGAACTGGTGGTCATCAACCTCCACAATTCAGCTTTCGGTGATGCGGATGTCCTCAGGCAATATGAAACCTGGATGTTACGTAGTTTTCTGCTGAATGAATATGAGAAAGGAAATTATGTGATAGCCGGCGGCGACTGGAATCAAAACCCTGCCGCTTATGATAAACTTTCTTTTATTTCGGGTTATAACAAAAAAACAGGAGTACCTAAGATCACGGCAGATTTTATACCTGATTCATGGAAATTTGTTTATGATTCGGTTTTACCGACGAACCGCGACAACAATACGGCCTACCATCACGGGTCAACCCCTACGACCATTTACGATTTTTTTGTTGTTTCCCCCAACGTAATTGTGGATAAGATAAACGTTATCGATCGTGGGTTTGAATTCGCGGATCATCAGCCGGTATATATGCGGGTATGGCTGAATCCGGGCAGTTTAGCGGGAGCCAGCGATGAGGTGAAGAACATCATAAATACGATGCAGGATTCCATTCAAAAGCTCAATGAACAAATTGACCCGAAAAAATACAAGGTCAAATTGGGACAATAAAAGCTGGATGATTTGTTATCAGAAAGGAACTGATGATTTGTTGCTTTTATTCGACCCCGATGGGGTCGCGGTTATATATGAAAAGTTTGATTTATAAATATATGACTCCTCCGGAGTCAAAAAACGGCAGATCCTGATTTCTGATTCAATCCACTGCAAAAAAATCAGCAATAATGCGGTCGGCAAAAAGTTTGCCTTCATCTGTCAGGCATACCGTATCACCTGAAAAGGCCAACATTGCTTTGCCTTCATATTGTTTCATAGCTTCCTGAAACCTGTCCGGATAAACTTCCCCGAAAAGGCTTTTCAGTTTTTGTAAGGATACGCCCCTATTGGTCCGTAGAGAAGTCATCACATATTCATTGTATCGCTGATCTGCCGTAAGGGTTTCTGTTTCGCAGGGAATTTTATTGTCAGCAATGGCGAACAAGTAGTCATTGAGATTTGAACTATTCCACTGCCTCGAAATTTTATTATATGAATGTGCCGACGGGCCAATGCCGAGGTATGGAATGTTTTCCCAATATGCTTTATTATGCTTCGACTCGTAACCCGGCAGGCAAAAATTAGAAATTTCATAATGCAGGTAATTATTTTCCCTTAATAAATTCATCACAAACCGGAACTGTTTCACCGTTTCTTCATCGGACACATCCTCGCGTTTTCCCTGCCGTATCAGGACATCCATATTTGTGTCCGGCTCGATGGTAAGGGCATACGCTGATATATGCGGAACCTGCATTCCGATGGCCTGCAAAAGGTTTTTTTTCCAGTGCTCCATTCCAAGAGAAGGTATCCCATAAATCAGGTCGATGCTCATATTGGCAAAACCGGCATCCTGCAATGCTTTTACCGCATATTCGGCCTGAGCCGAAGTATGAATACGGTTCAGGTAATTCAGATCCTGATCAAAAAAAGACTGAACGCCGATACTGATTCGGTTTACAGCTGTTGTTTTCAGCTCCCGGACCTTTTGTGCGCTGATATCATCGGGGTTGACCTCAAGGGTTATTTCTGCATCTTTATCCAGTATGTAATTTTCTGAAACCACATCCGTAAGGCTGTTTATTTCATCAGAGGCCAGCAGCGAAGGCGTCCCGCCCCCGAAATATACTGTTCCGATAGTTTCGTCCGTATAATGTTTTTGAATACAAAGCTCTTTATGCAAAGCTTTGATCAGCTCATCCTTTCGTTTTGTCGAAGGTGTCGAAAAGAAATTACAATAATGACATTTTTTTTTACAAAACGGTATGTGAATATAAATTCCTGCCATAAAGAAAACGTAATGGATCAGATTATTGGATGGTGTCCGGAAAAACTAAAACTTAAAACTGACCCCAAGGCTGGGCATGATGGGCAACTGGTCGATACGCTGATAAGTGATCCTGTCGAAATAGAAAATATTCTTCCGGTTGTAAACATTGGTCACACCAAGATTAATATCGAGCATCATGTTTTTTCCAAAATTAAACACTTTGTTGAATGACACGTCGAGCCGGTGATAATACGGTAAACGTCCACTGTCGTATTCGGCATAAATAATACCCATTGATCCGTTATCTGTTGTATAATCGGTATTTATCCCATCAGCGAAATCCAGCAGCTCATAAAATCCCTGTGTCTGTGCAAACGGGAAGCCGGAACCCAGGTTCCATCTGACATTCACTCCCCAGGTGAGCGATTTGCCGAAATTATACGAGCCTACCAGGTTTACATTGTGCCTGCGGTCGTAATGAGGAAAATAAGTATCATAACCATCATACCGGTGAATAAAACCGAAAGAATATACCGCCCATAAATACAAAGAACGGTACTCGTATTTAAGGGTAAAATCCACACCTTCCGCATCCCCTTTTTCAATGATGAAATCTTTTTTCAGCACGTCGGGCTTCGCGGCATATTCCGGGGAATCGTTATAAACTTTATTCCGGTTGATATTGGTGAGCTGATTGAACCATTTATAATACCCTTCAAGATTCAATGTCAGGTTTTTCAAGACATCGATCTCCACCCCAAAGATCACGTGGGTGGCCTTTTGCAGGGCATGTGTTACTTCTTTTCCGTCGAATTCGTCCTGCAGGTTGTCGGGGCCGGAAATAAAACCATAAAACAGGTTGACAACATCGCGGTCGGAACTTGAACTGATGAGGTTTTGAGAATACATTCCCCCGGCGAGTTTCAACCGTAAGTAATCAGTGATATTATATTTAACAGCGAGGCGAGGCTCTGGCGAAAAAGTAGAAAGGGAGGCATACTCATGGCCACGGAGACTGGGCTCGATCAGGAATTTTCCTATGACCCATTTGTATTTCACAAATAAGGCAAACTCAGTGGTAGACTCATTCTGTTCTATCTGCCTTCCTGCCGCATTAAAAAAATTGAATTTTGTACCAAACCCTAATACTTCTATGCCATAGCGCAATTCGCTTTTACCAATGAAAGAAGTAAAATTCAACCCCAGGTTGAACCCGTTGATTGCACTGGTTTTCGGGTCATTGGTCTGGTCGGTCAGCGATATCTTGTAAGAGGAGTAGGCAAAAGCGCCGTCGATAAGCATGGATGCCCTGGCAGGGATAACCACAAAATTAGCCCCGGCCCCGTATGAATTCCATTTAAATGTGGCGATCTGCCTGTAATCTGCTTTGTCATTAAAATCATACCCGAAAAAATTGACCTTACTGCCGTTGGGTGCATTGACGGAAATTTTCCCGTACAGGTCGGTATAATTAAACGGAAGACCTGACTCATCAATATATTTGTATAATACTTTTGAAGATTGTTTAAGATAAGAATTTTTTGCGGAAAAAATGAAAGAAGCACTGGCTTTATCATCTTCTTTTTGTTTAACGATAGGCCCTTCGAAAAGCAATTTCCCTCCAAAAGTACTCAGGTCGATTTTTCCACTCATGCGTTTTTTATTTCCATCACGTGTGGTGATGTCCATCACTGAAGATATCCTCCCGCCATATTCGGCGCCAAAACCTCCGGTATATACATCGGCATTTTTCAGAATGTCGGTATCGAAAACAGAAAAGAGTCCGATAGAATGGAAGGGGTTATAAACAATCATACCGTCGAGCAAAACCTTATTCTGGACAGGCGAACCGCCGCGAATATACAATTGCCCGCCCTGATCTCCTGTAAAAACAACACCGGGCAAAACCTGAAGGTATTGCGCCAGGTCGGGGGTGCCGCCCACGGCAGGTATGCGCTCTATTTTTTCAATATTCACCACATCTTTCGACACGTTGGTTTCTGTTTTTCTATCCACAGCCTCGCCGACGATATTAATGACATCCATTTCTATAGCCAGTTTTTGTAAATAGAGTTTTTTATTGAGGTTTTCGCCTTTACCAACAGAAATCGACATTCTAACCGTGTCATAACCAATAAATGTCGCCATAAGTATATAATCGCCCGGAGGGATCTGCGTGATGGCAAAAAAACCATTGATATCCGTAGTGGCTCCCATAGTGGTCTTGTACAAATAAACACTGGTGAATATGGCAGGTTCGCCCGTTTCTTTATCATAAACAAAGCCTTTCACGGAGCCTTTTTGTGCAGTTGCTGAGAACGCAATAAAGAACAATAATAAACAAATAAAAAAACAGCGGAATCTTGCAGCTATCATAAAATGAATATCAAAAACTTATAATTTTGCCAAAATTAGAGATATTTTCTGAATTTACTGAATAAAGAACTGTTATTTTGCGTTTGTATTGCATTGAGAACAATTTAACATTATGAAACACTTATTAATCACACTTCTGATACTATCTTTTAGCATGACGTTATTTGGTCAAAACTTCTCATACCGGGCAGGCAAATGCGACACCAAAAGCGATTACTGTCCCAAAATAGCCCTGTTTCACCAGACATCCTATAACTTTGGCGGACTTGGAATCAACTCCGTCAATGCGGATATTATTGTTTTCTGCAACCGCAATTATATGGCGAGTATCCGTGCGGGTATCAATTATTTATCATTTCCAAAAGTTCATGCGGCCGGCGCGCCCCTCGAATTTAATTTCATGGTAGGCCGTGGTGCCTGGCTTTTTGAGGCAGGACTTGGCGTTGATTACCTGTATTTTTATAAGAGTTACCCGAAATTCGAAGGATTGGTCAACACGAACTTTTCATATCTGGCAGCCACCGGCATGATTGGTATACGATACGAACGCGTCAACGGTTTTTTTTTAAGGGCCGGATATAATCCACATTATACAGTGATGGGATTTGAAGAATTAAAGCCTGTCTGCGGACATCCTTTCGTGCATATGGTTGCTATTGGGATAGGATATACTTTTAATAATTAGTGTTTGTAAGAAAACGCCAATTTTTTCGTTACGCTTGCAACAAAAATGCTCATTTACACTAGTAAACTCCGCTTTTTGTCGCTTCGCAAGCCTCAAACTTGACGTTTTCTTTGTACAAACACGAGTTTTCTTATAGACACTAATTAAAATAGAAACTGGAATAATTCATATCTTGAAAATAATAATCCAATTTTTATGAAACAAAACAAACAGAAACTCATGTCCCCCGAAGCATATATTCGTACAAAAGCCAGGCAACTTTCTATCGCCGAATGTTATTTAAACAAAAAATGGAATGAAATAGGCATGGCGCATATTTTGGTTGCCCGTAAACATAACAACGGAAATTTTACTATAGGGTTTTACCTGGTCGACACATTTGCCCTTGGGGTAAAAGATTCTTTTTACAAATTCAACATTTCACCTTCCGAATATGACGAAATACTCCAAACCCTAATAAATGGGCATAGTGAAATGGAAAGCGATACAATTGAAAAAGCAGACTATGTGCTGGTGCACAATATCATATATGGCGCTATGGCTTTTGCCGAAGACTACGGATATAAGGCGTGCAGGGAATTCAGCCTTACACAATTTATTTTAGAGGAAGACACAGAAGATATTGAATTGATTGATATCGAATTTGGAAAAGAGGGAAAGCCTTTCTTAATTATTTGATCTCACCCTTTATTTTCGCTATTTTCCAATAAAGAGCTAATGCAGCATTTTATAGATCATCTCCTTCATCAGCTCTCCGCTGTCGGTGGAAGCGCTGCCAACGCCTTTGGAACGCAGGTCGTACTCGCGCAGATAGCCGAATATCAGGCGGAGTTTCTGCCGCGGGTAGTTGCGGGCAGCAGTGGCATAGTCGTCGATGAACATACGGCTCACCGATAATACCGAAGCCACGTTATTGGGTGATTTGTCTTTTAAATTATGGTACAAAAAGACTTTTAAAAAGTAAGCATACAATATTGGAATAACTTTAACGATAGGATTTTCTTTTTCGTTTTCGGCAAAATATTTTATGATCTGGTTGGCTTTAAAAATATTTTTTGTGCCCAGTGCCTTCTGCAATTCAAAAACGTTAAAATCCTTGCTGATGCCGATGTTCTGCTCTACCTGCTCGGGCGTGATCTCGGAACCTTTCGGAAAATTTATAATGATCTTGCTGACCTCATTCACAATCTTGCTCAGGTCCGTACCAAGAAATTCGGACATCATCATGGCCGCTTTCTGCTGTATCGAATATCCTTTTTCTTTTACATAAGCCGAGATCCATGATGGTACCTGGTTATCGTAAATTTTCGCCGACTCAAATAGTACCGCTTTCTTTTCGAGAACTTTCGCAAAAGTTTTACGCTTGTCTACTTTATGATACTTGTAGCAGACGACAAGTATAGTGGAAGACAGCGGATTTTCAATATATTTTTCAAGAGACTCAATGTCTTTTACATCCTGGGCTTCTTTAACAATAACCATCTGGTAATTCGACATCATGGGGAAACGCTTGCAGCAGTCGATGATATTCTGAGTATTGGTTTCCCTGCCGTACATCACCGTCAGGTTAAATTCTTTTTCTTCGGGCAGCAGAAGGTTTTCCTCAATATAATCGCTGATAAGATCAATATAGTAAGATTCTTCGCCCGAAAGAAAATATACCGGATAATAAATTTTACGCTGAAAATCTTTTATTATTTCGTCGTAACTTTTCATGAAGGTTTATTTATAGTCGAAATAAAGATGTTTAACCGTTTGTCCGTTGTTGATGAGCTGATTCAGAGAATCCACGCCGATTTTCAGGTGAAGTTCTGCAAATTTTTCAGTAACCGTTTTATCGCTTTTTCTGGTTTTCACCCCGGAGGATATCATTGGCTGGTCCGAAACGAGCAGTAAAGCCCCCATTGGGATTCCATTAGCAAAGCCAACCGAAAACAGTGTCGCCGTTTCCATATCAATGGCCATGGCACGCACCTTTCGCAGATACTCTTTGAATTTCTCGTCGTACTCCCACACACGGCGGTTGGTGGTGTAAACGGTTCCGGTCCAGTAATCACTGTGATTGTCGCGAATAGTGGTAGATATGGCTTTTTGCAGGTTAAAGGCCGGCAGGGCAGGCACTTCAGGCGGGAAATAGTCGTTGGAAGTCCCTTCGCCCCTGATAGCAGCAATAGGAAGGATCAGGTCGCCCAGCTTGTTTTTCTTTTTCAGCCCGCCGCATTTACCCAGAAACAAAGCCGCTTTCGGTTTAACAGCACTTAAAAGGTCCATGATCGTAGCGGCATTAGCACTACCCATGCCAAAGTTCACAATGGTAATATTGTTGGCAGTTGCGCTCGGCATGGCTCTGTTTTCGCCCTGAATTTCCACATTATTCATTGTGGCAAACATTTCCAGATAATGGCTGAAATTAGTGAGCAAAATATATTCTCCAAAATCGGTAAGTTCTGTTCCGGTGTACCTGGGAAGCCAGTTTTCTACTATTTCGCGCTTTGTTTTCATCGTATCGCAATTATAAGTAATTTTAAGGCAAAAATACGAAAATATATGATGCTTCCGCTGAATCTTCCGCATTACGAATTTTCTGTACAACAAAGCACTCCGCCTAAAATTTTTGATTTTATCCGTAAAAAATATGTTACGCTGACGCCCGAAGAATGGGTCCGTCAGAATTTCCTGAAGTTTCTGGTTGAAGAAAAAAAATATCCCTCATCACTGATATTTCTGGAACAAACCCTGAAAGTTTATAAAATGCAAAAACGTTGTGATGCTGTGGTTTATGATAAAAAAGGTGCTCCTCAGATGATCATCGAGTTCAAATCACCAGACGTGGCATTGACCCAAAAAGTGTTTGACCAGATCGCACGTTACAATATTACCCTCCATGTTAACTATCTTATTGTTTCGAACGGGTTGAAACATTTTTGCTGCCTTATTAATCCAAAAAGCAGTTCTTACCTTTTTCTTGATGATATTCCCGAATATTCCGCATTATAAATTTGCCGTCTATGAAATTTTACTGTAATTTTATACAACTAATTCAAAACTTTATGAAAATAAAAATCACTGTTATCTTTCTATTGATGATTCTCACATCCTCTGTTTCTATAAGTTTCGGGCAGGGCGCTCAACGTTTCAGAATGCCCCATGGGGTTACAACGGATGATTTTGTGAAGAATACCATTATTCTGAAAATAAAACCTGAATTTGCTTCTTCATGCAAAAACGACCAAATCGACCTGCCTCTGCTCACTGCCGTATTTCAGCAATTGGATGTTGATCTGCTTCAAAAAAAATTCCCGGGTATCAGTCCTCCCAAACAAAAAAGCAATTCCTGCGGACAAAAATTTGCCGACCTGTCGTTAATTTACGAAATAAAATACCTTTCATCAGAACAATTAGAGACAGCCATCAACGATATCATTGCGACAGGAATGGTTGAATACGCCCAGCCTCATTACATTTCAAAGATGCTGGATTATGTCCCCGGCGATCCGCTCATCACCAACCAGTATCATTTGAATACCATAAAAATTTTCAGCGCATGGGATATTGTCAAAGGCGATACAAATATCGTTATCGGCATCAGCGACTGGGGGGTTGACGTTACTCATCCCGACCTCATAGATAATATCAAATACAACTACCTGGATCCCATCGATGGTATCGATAATGACAACGACGGGTACATGGACAATTTCAGGGGCTGGGATATGGGTGAAAACGATAACAACCCCTCGGGGTACATCTCGCACGGTACTTTTACGGCAGGCCTGTCCTCAGCAACCACAGATAACAATGTGGGGATTTCCGGCACAGGGTTTAAATGTAAATTCTTACCTGTTAAGGTGTGCAATGCGGCCGGCCAGGGAACTATGACTTACGAAAGTATTGTCTATGCTGTAGAACACGGATGCAGCATCGTGAACTGTTCGTGGGGCAGCACTTTTTACAGCGGACAGTACGGGCAGGACGTGGTTGATTATGCCACCATCAACAGGGGAGCGCTTGTGATTGCGGCCTGCGGCAACGACAACAATGCCGTGCCGTTTTTTCCCGCATCCTATAATTATGTTCTGAGTGTGGCTGCCAGCGACATCAACGATTACAAGGCGAATTTTTCAAGTTATGGCCATTTCGTCGATATAGTTGCTCCCGGCGATAATGTCTGGTCGACCGGTATGGGCGGAATATACGGCAGCTCCGGGGGAACATCCTTTTCAGCGCCTATTACCGCAGGCTGTGCCGCCTTACTAAAATGCCGGTTCCCCTCACTTTCGGGATTACAGATCGGGGAAAAACTGAAGGTGGCTGCCGACATCATTGATACCATACCGTATAATCTGCCATACTACGACCTGCTTGGCTCCGGCAGACTCAATATTTTAAGCGCACTCAACGATTCCACTCATCCTTCAGTTCAGATGCAGCATATCGTCTATAAAAATAATAATAATGAAGTTGACGCAAATCCCACTGACACTGTATTTGTCAGCGGTGACTTCATTAATTATCTTTCCCCCTCTTCAAATAATCTTAAGGTAACTATTTCGTGTGCATCTCCTCATGTAACTTTTATAGATTCGGTTTTTAATGCCGGAGTTATCCCGACACTCGGCAGCATAAACAATGCGGCATCTCCATTCAGTGTGATTATTAAGCCGACCATCCCGCTGAACGAAAATTTAATTTTCAAACTTACCTTCTCAGATAATGATTATCATGCTGTCCAGCATTTTTATGTTTATGCAAATAAAGATTATATCGATATCGACACCAATAAGATAGCTACCACACTGGCCGGTGAAGGAAGTTGGGGCTATATAAACGGAAACAGCCTGCAGGGCTTAGGCTTCAGATATGACAATGGTGAACCCATGATGTATTACGGCGGTTTTCTTATCGGAAAATCAGGCACACAGGTTTGTGATGTTTTAATAAATGATTCTCTGGCTTTTGATCATGATTTTACAGTTATATCCTCACTGAACAAGGTTATCCCTTCCGTTGTTTCAGATTTCGATGTCAAGGGGATTTTCAACGACTCACACGCAGGGTCATCGAAGATCAATGTTCAGGTTACCCAACGCGCTTTTGCCTGGAATGCCCCGCCAAATGATAAGTTCATTATTATTGAATACACAATAAAAAACATAAATGCTTATGCTCTCTCCGGAATTTATGCAGGCTTATATGCCGACTGGGATATTAATGATGCTTCTATGAACCGGATTGAATATGATGTTGCTTCCAAAACCGGGTATTGCTTTTCTACCGGTGGCAGCGATTATGCAGGCATCTCGCTGATATCACAAGGGACACCTTTTCATTATGCTTTTGATAATAACGGCGAAAACGGCAGCATAAAGATCACTGATGGCTTTACCACCAACGAAAAATTTGTTGCATTAAAAACCAACAGGCATGATTCAGGCTTGTCGGGTTACGGAAATGATGTTTCAGAAATGCTCAGCTCAGGCCCCCATACCATTGCTGCCGGCGATTCTGTTGTCATTGCCTTTGCCCTGATTGCCGGCGATCATTTAGGAGACATACAAAACAGCGCTGCTGCAGCAAGACAGGTTTATTATCATACGGGTATTTCACCTGCTGAGGTCGAAACGGAGAATGTAGTATTATTTCAAAATCAGCCGAACCCCTTTAATGATAAAACAAAGATCTCGTTTTATTTAAATAAAAAATCAGCAGTTGAATTATCATATTGTGACATCCCAGGCAATGTCACAGATGTTGTTTTTGCCGGTTCGCTTGAAAAAGGGACACATTCATTTGTTTTAAATAAAACGCTGAAGCCGGGAATATATGTATATACCTTATCCTGCGAAGGGATTTGCCTGAAAAAGAAAATGTGTGTAATAAAATAGCTTTAGAAAATCAGGATTAATCCGTGCTTATTAAATAAAAAAACTATTTTTGCGTTTTTTTTAAATAAAGCGCCATCTATGAAACTAAAGATCATTAAAATTTTTTTATTATTGCTGGTAGTAGCACTGCTAGCATCTTCGTGTAATTCAAGCAGAAATTGTGGTGGAATGAAGTACCACAATAATGATGTGAAACGCGGCCTTGCGCATTAATAAGAAACCGGTTCGTACAGCCAAATAACAACATCAGCCGGTACCGGATTTCGATTACCGGTTTTTTTGAAGTATCATTTTATGTGGCTTCATCATGTTATCCGTAAATTCCAGGTTCGTTCATACTGTTTTATGAATTGTGATTTATAATTTCTCAGGGCCTTTGGTCACGAGCCGCTATAAACAAAAAAAGACTGCCGGAAAGCAGTCTTTTTTTGTTTTATCAATCAGCGTATTCATGCAAGCTGTTTTTTCGGAGCATTTTTGAGTGTTTCGGTCAGAAAATCCCAGAATTTTTTCACCGAAGGAATATTTACTTTTTCTGCCGGAGAGTGTGGGAAATTAATAGTCGGCCCGAAGGAGATCATATCCCAGTTTTTATAAACTCCGCCCAGCAAGCCGCATTCAAGTCCCGCGTGGATGGCTCCGATATGTGGTTTTGTGCCAAACTGTTTTTCATAAGCCGCCAGCATTTCAGCCAGGATTGGGGAGTCCAGATTGGGTTTCCAGCCAGGATATTTTCCGTCAAAAACATATTCGGCACAAGCAAGAGAATAAACTCCGGCAAACATATTTTCAAGGTCGTCTTTTGCGCTGTCAACCGAGCTTCGCAGGAGGCACATCACATCAATAACACCATCATTCGACTTGACGATGGCCAGGTTGGTAGATGTCTCAACCAGCCCTTTCATATCCTGACTCATGCGAATTACACCGTTCGGTGTTCCATAGATGGCATCCAGCAGGTTATTGGTCGTTATATTATCAATGATCGTTTTTGGTAATTCTACCGGCTCTGCTAAAATCGTTATTCCATCTTCCACATTTTTGTATTCGTTGGTAACTATAACAGCAAACTCTTTTACAAATTTCTGAAAATCTTCCACATTTTCTTTCGGTAGGGTTACCACCGCAAATGATTCGCGTGGTATGGCATTGCGCAGGCTGCCGCCGTCAATGCTCGACAAACGCATTCCAAGGTTGTTATAGGCATACCATAAGATACGGTTAAGCAGTTTGTTGGAATTGGCTCTTTCCAGGTGGATATCCACTCCCGAATGTCCGCCTTTCAATCCTTTTACCGAAATTTTCAGCGCCTGAACATCGCCGGCAACCGGTTTTTCATCATAATAAAATTTAATATTAGCATTGGTACCGCCTGCACAACCTACACAAAGATCGCCTTCTTCTTCGGTATCAAGGTTCATGAGTATATCTCCATTCAACAGACCAGCTTTCAGGCCAAAAGCGCCGGTCATTCCGGTTTCTTCATCAATGGTAAGAAGCATTTCCAGTGGTCCGTGAACAAGGTCGGTTGCTTCAAATACAGCCAAAGCAGCAGCCATTCCTATGCCATTGTCTGCGCCAAGCGTTGTGCCTGTTGCCGTGACCCATTCCCCATCAATACGGGGCTTTATCGGATCCGTCAAAAAATCATGGTTGGTATCCGAATTTTTTTGAGGCACCATGTCAAGATGTGCCTGAAGAATAATTCCTTTACGATCTTCCATGCCCGGAGTTGCCGGTTTGCGCATGATCACATTTCCTACTTCATCGACAGAACTTTCGATGTTGTGTGCTTTGGCCCAGGCCAAAACATGTTCCCTGAGTTTTTCTTCATGTTTCGAAGGATGAGGAATACCGCATATATCCTCAAAATTTTTCCATAGAGCAGTTGGTTCTAAATTACTTAATACATTTCCCATATTCATTTAAATTTAAAAGTTAATATTCAAAATTGCAGAACAACAAATATAGGAAATATTAAAGAACTTTTGTTTTAAAGGAAAAATCTTTTTCGGAGCCTCATGTTTTTAGAAGTATTTTTATAAAAATAATACAGGGCACGTGCAACCTTTTTAATATTTTTATTGTCTAAAACAATCGTAGATGAGCCTTGATAAAAATATCATAGAGGGATGCATTGCAGGTAACAGAAAGGCGCAAAAGTTTCTCTTTGAGAAATACAAGTCATCTATGTTAGGCGTTTGTTTGAGGTATTGCAAGAGCAGGGATGAGGCTGAAGATGTGCTGATGGAGGCATTTATGATGGTGCTCTCGCAGATCCATTCTTTCAGGGGCGAAGGCCCGATAGATCAATGGATACGGAGGATTACCGTAAATACAGCCATCAATAATTACCGGAAAAATCTGAAACATTATTTTCATGCCGACATCGATAATATTACGGAAACAGATATTGAAGAGGATACTAATTTTGAAATTTCCGATAATCATTCCGTGGAAGATATTATAAAAGCCATGCAGGAGCTGCCTCAGGGATATAAAATAGTGCTGAACATGTATGTTGTGGAAGGATATAAACATAAAGAAATTGCTGAAATGCTGAATATTTCGGTCGGAACATCAAAATCACAATTATCGAAAGCTCGAAAAATAATACAGGACAAATTATCTAAACGATAAGAGAAAAATAAAATGAATGATCTTTTAAACAACGGGCCACGGAATTTTGATGATTATCTTAAAAATGCTTTTGATAATTATCAGCCTGATGTTTCTTCTGACTTATGGAGTTCGCTATCGCCGAAATTATTGAAAAAAGACGTTTATGATTTTGTCACCTTTAAAAAACTCGGCCGGTCGTTCAGTTCACAATCCAAAATAGGCGCTGCACAGATAAAAGTACTGGCAACTTATGCCGCTGCAGCCTGCCTGGCGGTAGGAGTGGTTTTTGGCGCCAGCCGTGTTTATAAGAATATATTTTCGGATAATCCTGAAAAAGTCCCCGCAAAAGAAAAAATCATCACGGCACCTGTAAAACCCGAATCAGCTATTACCGAAGAAGACACCGAGATTGCAACCCTGCCTCCCCTGACAAATACCGCGGGTTCAGATAATAAGGCACAACAACCCAATCAAGAGGCGACAATTCCTGTATCCAATAACATCACAAAGGACAACCAAGCTGTTACAAATACTGTTGTCGGCGAAAGCGTTCAGACAAAGCCCCAGCAGAATAATAGCACCAACGACCACACTGCCTTACTGAATTATATCGACAGAGTGAATTCGAAAGACCCGGGTGGCACTGTCGACGAACCGGCTACGCAGGATTTTCCCGAAACCATTGACATCACTATTGAAGAAAACAACAACAATGTTGTACCGGCTGATGAAAACGAACCTTACGCTTACAATTTAGAAATACCTAATGTTATTACGCCTAACAGCGACGGTTTTAACGATTATTTCAAGATCAAAAACCTCGACAAATATTCATATAATTCGTTGACGATCGCCGACCGAAGCGGGAAAGTTGTTTTTGAAGTTGTTAATTATCAAAATAACTGGGATGCCCCAAACATTGACGCAGGAACCTATTATTATGTTCTTTCCTATAAAGACAATAAGCAAAATCAGGGCGTGATCAAGGGAACGCTATCCATTATAAGGTGATCTTATGCTTTTCAGCTTTTTGCGATTTCATTCTCAATTTCTGCAAAGGTGATATATCTTGCTTCATAAAGCATGGTAAGGAATTTTGTAACCCTTTGCTCTACGGGCATAATTTTATCCCCGCAAATTTCGTAGACTTTACTGCAAATCCCGGCTACTTTGGTGTGTCCGTCAATTTGAAGCCAAACATGGGAGCCAAGCTCATCCAGGGCGATCCTGAAAAAACGTTTCCGGGGACCCAGCATAAAATTGTTGAATTTCTCATTTCTAAATTTCGGGATGACCAGCGTTACAGCGCCGTTTTCTGCGGTTTCATATTCACATTGTCTGATCGGCGTTGCTTCCAGATAATTCAGCTTTTTCAGGATGCTGCGCCTTTTTAAAAAATTTAATGCCACGATCTTATTTTTTATTTATTATTATCACCTTGTTATAAAATCTCGTTTCGCCTTTTTATAGGCATCCCTTCCCGCCTGTATTATTTCCTGTGCCCTGTAAAAATCGAAAGTTGAGGCGGCATCCCGCGATATTTTTACGTCAATATCCGGACGTTGCTGTATTATAGTCAGCAGGCATATCCTGTCCTGCATGATATCAATAGATTTGTCCATAACCGTCAGATAGCCGGGCATGCCTTCGGGTACTTTTTTATCCTCCGCAAAAATATTAAAATGTTTTTTTGCGTAGTTCCAGGCTTTCCGTTTAAACGAAAACTCTCTTGGCGGCCTTATCTTTGCTGCAAAATCCGGTTTCTGATAAGGGGTGTTTGCATTTACATTGACAACAACCAGCAGATCATCCTCTGACCGCTTAATGCAATTTGCAGGGATCGGGTTAATAACACCCCCATCGACCAGTACCATGTCCTTATACAAGACGGGAGTAATCACCGAAGGTATTGCAACAGATGCCCGGATTGCAAGTAGCAGATTGCCTTTGTCGAAAACGATCTCCTGCCTGTTATTAATGTCTGTTGCAACAACAGACAATGGGATTGGTAATTCTTCGAATGTTTTACAAGTGAGAAAATTTTCTATTGTTTTAAAAAGTTTTTCTGCTTTAATGAATCCTTGTCCGGTAAGCGTAAAATCCATCAGATCGTATATATCCACTTCATCCAGAGCGCAAACCCATTCTGTAAACGCTTTCAGATTCCCTGAAGCATAAATTCCGCCGATCAGCGAACCTATCGATGTCCCGGATATGGAGCCGATCTCATATCCATCATTCAGCAGTTCCTCGATCACGCCAATATGTGCAAGGCCGCGTGAACCGCCACTTGACAAAACCAGTGCCACTTTTTTATTCATTATGTAAAATTAAGAAATTGTTTTGATTTTATCTTTTAATATCTTTATGCGTCTTTTTTGCTGCAACTTCGTTAGATTTTTCGACATAGGGTAAATTATGTCTGCAAAATCTGCCTCGTTTCGCTAAAAAATCCATCATAAATCTTATGTAACATAAAATCAAAACAGTTTCTAAAAAAAATGGGATTCTGTAAAACAAAATCCCATTTGATTTTTTAGAAGTTTCCGCTTGGTGGCGGTGGTGCATCGGCATCCCCCTTACTACGGATAGGAAGCCATACCAAAGCTACGCCGATCAGCACAAGAACGATGATGCTCACCCCAAAAGACGGATGCTCAAATATCGCGAATGCCGGAACGTTCAGGAAATAAAGCAATGCAAAAACAAGGCCCATGAGCGCTTCTCCCGCTATGAAGCCTGAAGCCAGCAGTACGCCGGTGTTTTCGGTTCGTACGGCCTGTCCCAGCGTAAAGTTTTTCCGTTTCTGGATTATTTCAACGATACCTTTTACAACGCCACCGAGGAAAATAGCAAAGGTCGTTTCGAGAGGCAGGTACATGCCAACGCTCACCAGCATCGGGCTTTTTACCTGCATCAGAATAAATGCGAGTCCCATCAGCATACCCACAATGATAAGGGGCCATGCCATTTGTCCGCCGACAATACCCTGCGAAAGCATGGCCATCAGGCTGGCCTGAGGAGCAGAAAGGTTTTTACTGCCAAACCCGCCTTCATAACCCTGGATCTTTCCTTGTGCGATATCACCTTCGTTCAAAATTACCAGCACGCCAAACATTACCACGCCGGCAAGTACCACGCCGATAATATCACCGATCTGCATACGCCAGGGAGTACCACCAAGAATATGCCCTGCTTTAAGGTCCTGCAGCATTTCTCCTGCCACAGCAGCCGAAACGCACACAATAGCAGCAACGCCTAATACAGTAGCAACGCCTTCTCTGCCCGATACACCCAGTGCAAAAAGGATCAAAGCGGTTACCACCAGGGCTGTCAGCGTTAATCCACTGATAGGATTATTACTTGAACCCATGATGCCGACAAGATATCCGGATACGGCAGCAAATAAGAAGGCAAGAATGATCATCAGGGTAGCAGCTACAACGGAGACAAGCACCCCTGCATTAAATATAAAGAATGTGATGCAAAAAGTCAGAATGGCAACAAATAAAATTCCGACGATAACCCATGTTATAGGAATATCTTTGTCTACGCGGTCGGTAACACTTGTCCCGCCGGCAGCTTTTCTGACATCGCCGATAGCTCTTTTTATTCCGGCTCCGAGACTTTTACGCATTTTGAACAGTGTGAAACAGGCTCCCATCAGCATGCCTCCGATCGCGATCGGCCTAACAATGAACCGCCATATCTGACCTATCTGAAATGAGGAGTCGCCCACTTTGGCAAGAGCGTTTTCCGTTGATAACGTTGGATCCTTTGCCTGAAGAATTGCCGCCCAACTGTTCAAAAAGTCCATATCGATAGACGGGGCAATAAAATAATAAATGATCGGTGCAAGCAGTCCCCATGCGATCAACCCGCCGCTGAAGTTCAATGCGCCCAGCTTTGGGCCAATGATATAACCAACGCCCATGTATGCAGGGCTGATACCCGGTGAACTGAGCAGCATGCCACCCTGTCCTTTAAAAGCAGTACCGGTAATCGTTGATTTACCAAACGCTACAAACTTTTCCCATGTAAGTGCAAAAAATTTGAACTCGCCCAAAGCTTTTATCAGGGCACCACCGATCATGGCACCAAACAAAAATTTTGAGCCACCGCCGCCACGACGGCCGGCTTTGTGTATTTCTGCAGCAGCAATAGATTCGGGAAATTTCATTTCCACATCTTCCACCATAACACGGCGCAATAAGGCTACAAACATAATACCCAGCACACCGCCGGCAATCAGGATCAATGTTGATGTTATATAATTTCCGGGTGTAAAAAACGGATCCCACACACCTGCAATAAAAAATGCAGGCAGGGTGAAAATGGCACCTGCCGCTACTGATTCGCCAATAGAACCAACGGTACGCGCAAAGTTTTCTTCAAGTATGGAACCTTTCATCATTTTCAGGATGGCCATCCCAATCACGGCTGCAGGATAGGTTGCCGCAATGGTCATACCGGCCTTCAGGCCAAGATATGCATTTGCCGCGCCCAACAACACAGCCATTACAAGGCCAATGAGAAGCGCCTTCAATGTGAACTCCGCCATATTGGTCTCAGACGACACAAACGGCACAAATTTTTTCTCTTCAGACATAGATATTCGTAGTTTAGTTAATAAATGTTTTTTTTGGAATTTTCCGCTAAAAATACAAAATATCTGAAAACAACAAATAAAAAAAATAATTAATTGGAATAATCCGCATTCAGGGATAAAGCCCAATATTCAAAAATTCTCATTATTATGAACCATTGAAAATGTTGGTCGGAACAGAAAAGCCGGAGCCATGTAATAATCGATAGATATAAATCTTTATAGTGCAGGAAATTGAATCATCTGATCAGGTGAATTATTCCCTGAAGTGTCCTTTTTTGAATTCCTCCGAGGCGGTTTTCGAACACATCGCAGACGTAATAATAAACACCAACGCTGCAATCTTTTTTCGAGTTCTTATCTTTACCGTCCCAGTTGATGTCGGGGTTTTCTGTTTTAAAAACTACCGTTCCCCAACGGTTGAATATAACGATGTCAATCTTATCAACAAAATCATAAGGAAAAGGCCTGAACTCATCGTTCGAGCCATCACCATTAGGGGTAAAGACGTTGGGAAGCTTATATAAATAGCATTGGTCAATATCAAAACAAACAACATTGCTGGGCAGACTTTCATTATTAAACGAGTCAATTGCTGTAACATAGTAACAACCTACAATTGAGCCCATACCCGAATGGATAAAACCGGTATCCTGAAGGTTTGTTGTGGAAAATATCAGCGAATAATCTGTTTCCGTACCCTGAGAATAATAAAGGTTATATCCGACGACATCTTCGGCACAACCACCGTCTGGAATCAACCACTGTAAGATGTTCCTGATGTTCTTGCAGTCGACATCTCCGGTTAATACCGGGGGGCATGGCCGCTCATTATCCGTGGGGACTCCACAGGCCTTTTGAGAAAGGTTCACCAGAGGGAAGGCAAATCCGGAAGCGGTGTATCTGCCTACAGATTTCACATAATAACAATAGGTATGTCCGTTTATCAGACCTGTATCTGTAAAAGTCTGCAAGGTAACAACGGCTATTGAATCATAAAGCGAGGAGACAGAATTCTGTTTGTAAATGACATAATAATCATTCTGCCATGGCACATCGGGCTGCCAGCTAAGGGTCAGCTTATTATCAGAGGGTGTCAGGGTGAGAAAGATCGAGGAGGCATTTGTAGTGGAGCCGACAAAAAACCTGTTTCCGGGTTCATCATTATAAAAATCAATACGGTAATGATAAGGCTGATTCTGGGTATTCAGCAAGGTATCATTATAGATCGTATCATTAATATCTGCCAGCGAGTCGATGAGCGAAAAATTCGCACCGTTATAGCCGGTTCCTCTGTAAATAAGATATTTATAAGGTCCCGGAATCTGGATGGAGTCGAACTCGGTAGGTTTCGACCAGCCTATCCACATTGAACCGTTCACAGGATCTGTATTTTTAACACTGACGTTGGTAATTACAGGAACGTCCTTAGACAGTTCTGTGCAGGCTTCCAGCGAAGCATAACTTTCGGCATCATCAGCAAAATAGGCGATCACCATATAACAGTAATCGATACCTCGGATCAGGCCCGCACCGTTATTATCATCGATATACGTGGTATCGGTTATCGTGTCGGTCTGGGCTATCATAGAATAGCCTGTGTATGCAGGAACCCCTGTTTCGCAATGATCCGGGAAAAATCCGTAATATCCGTTTCGCCGGTAGATCCTGTATCCGACTGCATTTTCGCAAATACTGGACTCCCATTTCAGGGCTATCGTATTCCCGTTTGGTGTAGCCGTAAGATTTTCGGGCGCAGGGGCCACCACCGTAATATTAACGGAAGCAAAGTCCACCAGCTGCACGGGGTAACCATTATCCTTCACTTTGAAATTCATCTGATAAGGGCTTTTCTTTACATGCGAACATTCGGTCTGCCAACTAAACAGCGAACTTACATGGCCTGTCCCCTGGACAGGCTGCGGAAAAGTAGCGGGACTGAATGGGACAAGAAGCGGAGAGCCGTTACCTGTAAGGGTAATAACTCCCGAATCAGGATCGAAAGCTTTTACCGTAAATGACAGGAAAGTCCCTGCCAGTACACAGGTATCGTGCAAAGGCAATATCTGAGGCGGCTGGTCGGTACAGGAGACCACAGTTATCTGCATATCCCGGCGTACAGAACCTATCCGGATGCCATTACGCCATTCATCGACGATAATACAAATATTGTACTCTCCGTTGAGCTGAGGGCTGTCCCAGAGCAGCTCGCCGGTACTTGCGTCAATAGTTAAAATATTATTGGCCGGAGGATAGAAAAAGCCGGGAATATAAACACCGCCCTGCCCCTTGCAACTGTCGAGACGGTATGAAAGGCTGTCGCCGTCAGCATCGTAAGCCCAGGGATTATGGATAAATGGCTGGTAAATACAGGCATTGTCTATTGGTGGGTTCAGGAGCACAGGCGAATTATTATTTCCGAGAAACGGGTTGATGACAAGCGTTGTCTCGATATAGAAAGGGATGTTTACGGAATTGGGAATATTAATGATACCGCTATTTCTGTTGGGATCTTCCATCCACATCGTATAGGTACCGGGCGCAGGATAGGTATGAATACCGCCGGTCCCCTGCCCGTTATACGTATACTTGTTATAGTTGATCTCGCTGGTTATGGCTGTTTTTTGAACACGCTGAATGATATCCGAAGTGCCATCGCCCCAGAACAACTCCAGTTCAGGCCGGTCGGCAGGACTTGAAGAGTACGTATAGGTAATTATGGTTGCTTCGTAAGTGAGCCCATACAGCCATCTGTATGTAATTTCGCCGGCACGCTGGTGTGTCGCAAAAGCGGAAAAGCTTATGGCGAACACAAAAAGAAAGACAAGGTACCGCTTTTTCATAATTACATAATCAGACTATAAAGTTAGTAAAATTTGCACAAAGCAAAAAATAAATCTTTGAGTCTTGCAAACACTACGCATCAAAAACTAAAATCGCCTTGTATTATTGTTAAATCTATTATATTTTTTTCAGCATCTCTTTGATAAGGTTTTCAGCACCTTCGGCAATATGAGAGATGCGGGCATCAAGCATATAACAAGGGGTGGTGAACAGCTTGTTCTTTTCATCGACGACCACATCTCCATGGCCGGTCCTGATATTTTTGGCTCCCATTGATTCAATATGTTTTTCGGTTGTTTCATCTTTACCTATAGTCAGTGTGACGCTTCCGAACACCTTTGCCAGGATCACAGGTGCAATGCATAATGCGCCGATAGGTTTTCCCTGATCTTTCACAGCCCTTAACGCGGCTTCCACTTCGGGGATTACCTTCATGCCGGCACCATCAAACGCATAGGTGCAAAGGTTTTTGGCCACGCCAAAGCCACCGGGCAATACCAACGCATCAAAATCCGAAGCGCGAAACTCCGACAAGGGTTGAATATCGCAACGGGCTATACGAGCCGCCTCCACAAGTATGTTGCGGGTTTCGTCCGTCGGGCGTTTTTTGTAATGGTTCATCACATGATACTGATTAATATCCGGTGCGAAAATTTTATACGATGCCCCCAGCTTGTCAATGGCAAGCAAGGTCATCACCGACTCGTGTATTTCAGCTCCGTCCAGCGAGCCACATCCGGCTAATATTACTGCAAATTTTTTCATGGTATGATAAATTTAATTGTCAAAAATACTCAAATTTCTGATTTCTGAGTTTGGGAACAAAACCAGCTTGTATTATGGCTTTCACCATTTGATTTTTTTCGAGCCAATGACTGGCGCCGGCTTGAGAAACCACATGTTCTTCGATCATCACGGAACCAAAATCGTTACCGCCAGCATGAAGGCAGACCTGTGCCAGGGGAACCCCAACCGTAAGCCACGATGGCTGAATGTTAGCAATATTATTCAAAACGATTCTGCTGAGTGCGATAAATCGCAGATAGTCATTATCTGTCACCGTGTTGACAACATGAAGTTTTTTATTCAAAAGCGTTCCGGCATGTTGAAACGGCCACGGAATAAATGAAAGAAAACCATAAGTACCCCTTGGTTTTTCATCCTGGACCTCGCGGATTTGTATCAGATGCCCGACACGTTCTTCCGGTGTTTCGATATGCCCGAACATCATGGTGGCTGAAGTGGGAAGGTTCAGCTTATGTGCCTCACGCATCACATCAAGCCATTCCTGCGATCTGCATTTTGCCGGTGAAATAATTTTTTTCACCCTGTCGGATAAAATTTCCGCTCCGGCACCCGGCAGACTATCGAGTCCCGCCTCGATAAGTTTTTCCAAAATTTCCCTCACGGATTTTTTTTCCATTTTCGCAATAAAAACTATTTCGGGAGGGCCTAAGGCATGCAATTTTAAAGAAGGATAACGGGTTTTAAGTGTTTTGAACAGATCCACATAAAAATCAAGCCCCAGACCGGGGTGCATCCCGCCCTGTAACAAAAGCTGGCTGCCGCCAAGCAAAAAAAGTTCATCAATCTTTTGTTGATACTCCTCTTTGGAAGTAATGTAGGCATCCCCGTCATTTTTCTTCCGGCAAAAGTTACAGAACAGGCATTGCGACATACAGACATTGGTAATATTCATATTGCGGTCGATGATCCAGCCGACCGCATTTTCCGGATGCAGGGCCTTCCTGATTTCATTTGCAATAAAGATCATGTCGGATAAAGCAGCCTTTTGGTATAAATAAAGAGCCTCATCCTTTGAAACAGCCTCCTGTTTCAGTGCTTTATCGAATATATTTTCGATGTTCATACAAAGCAAAATTACTCATTTGAAAGGAATAAGGCCGGTTTAGAAATGAGGCTTTCTCAAAAATAGCCTTTGCTGAAAATCATTTAAAGAATATTTTGAGACACCCTCATTTTTTTTTCGTTTGCCGTGTCACTGCTGTATTAATTGATTCTTTTATTTCTGCCTGAATGTTACGCAGTTTGTTTTCACAAATTGCAATGAACTCGTTTGCCTGCTTCACTTTTGTTGAAAGTTTGTCAAGCGGAATGTCGCCTTGTTCAAGTTGTTCAAGAATTTCCTGAAGCTTGTCAAATGCCTCATTATATGTCAAATCCTTTTTCATTTTTAGTCTTTTTAGTTACAATGCTGTGTATGGTTTCATCACGTAACAAAGTCTTCAACTCGTCTTTCTCATTTATTGTCCCTGGATCAACGATGATTTTATTCCCGCATGTTATGATTGCAAAACCTCTGTTAAGAATTGTTTGTGGACTTGAAAGTCTGACAATGCGTTTTGCATGGTCTAAATTTTCTTTTGCATTAACAAGCTGCTCTTGAACTAATTCAAAAAGATTTCTTTTGAGTTCAATAAGATTGTTTTCAAAAGTAAAATTTTGCTCAACAAAAGTTGAAGCAACTTTTGTTGGCGTTTTTTGTTCTCTTGCCATTAAATCAACAATACTTTGATTTCTGTCGTGTCCAATGCCTGTAAATATTGGAACCGGGAAACCTGCTACATATTTTGCAAGCTCGTAATCATCAAAAGGCTTGAAATCTGTCAGCGAACCGCCTCCTCTGACTATTGCAACAACATCAAAATGATCCTTGTTTTTTTCAATATGTTCAAGTTGCTCTATGATTAGCGTACTTGCGGTATCGCCTTGTATAGTTGTCAAATACTCGCTAACAGAAAACGTGTAACCGTGTTTGTTTTGTTTTAATTCTTGTTGGAAGTCTCTTTGTCCGTCAGAATTTGGTGCGGTAATTAATGCAATTTTTGTGATAATACGCGGAATAGGTAAACGATTATTGAAGGTTTTATAAACACCGTCATAAAGCTGAATTGTATTGGGATTTTCTTTCAGTAGCCGGTCCAGGGTTTTTTGTCTTTCGAGTTCAAAAAGTCCCAATGTATGTGCAACGTCAAGTTGAATTATATCAAGGTTAAGGCCGTATACTTTGTGGTACCTTACTTTTACTTTGCAAATAATTTCTGTTCCGTCTTTGAAAGCTTGCTTTGTCAGATTTTCAAACTGTTCAATTTCGTGGTAATAGTTTGCCCAGAACACGGCTCTGATTTCTGCAGTTTTTGTTCCATTATTAACTTCTTCAAGTGACAAATAGCAGCGCCTGTTTGATTCGTATTTTTTAACATTTACCGTCCTTGCCGAAACCCAATAAAATTCACTGTCGAAACGATTTTTAATAGTGTCTTCTATTTGTTCAAGAAGTTCAGATAGCTTTATATGTTCTGTCGGGAAAAGTTCCATTATGCATTGCTATTTCAAGTTTTTTTTATAACCTGCGAAGTTCTTCTGATTTATAATTTTCAAAAAGGTTGGCGGGCATTTCGGAGTGCGTTACTGTCACCTGAGAAAAGTTTAATAGTTGCTGTGCCCTTCAAATTAGCACTATCTGCCCGCTTTATTTTAGCCTTTTTGGGCGGTATGTGGCTTTTATTTCTACTATGAAAGTCGCTTAATTTCAGTAGCAATTTCATCAATTACTTCTTTGTTGTATATTTCTTTTCGTTCACCATTTTTTACGGAATAAATATAAAATATTTTGCCTCCAAACCCTTCTGTGAACTGTTTGTGTGTTTCCTCTTGAATATTTTTCTCCTTAAAAATTTCTGGAATTTGTGCTCCACTTCCGAATGAAACTGGCTTGATTTGAAGTCCAATAAATTTGTCGCTTACCTTGATGAAAAAATCAACATTGAACAATCTATCCCATTCATCTGGTGCAGGCTCTATCTTTACCTTCAATATACCTTGTATTTGTCCATAGATGGTTTGTATTTCGGTTACATACCCATCATAAGTCCTGTCAATCACTAATTGCATCATATAATCAATGCAGTCCTGCTCATTTACTTCTACAACTTCTGCTTGAATTACTTCAGTTATTTTTGTGTAGAGCTTCTTACCGAGTTCTGTGATGTGTTCTTTTGATTTTACATTATTGAAATAATATTCTCGCCACTCATCAAGAGTTTTTGGAGAACATTTTCTTATTGATTCTGATGTTGGCCCAACATTTCTTTTAAAGTTCAGTTGGAAGCGGTTCATTGCACTATTTAAAATCCATTCTTTAGCCATTGTATTGTTGAAAAAGGTTTAAAAATTTGTCTTTGTATTTGAAATCAACATTGCTGTCCACTTGCACTAACCCATTTTTTATTAAATGAGCATTGATAAAAGTTTTGTTTTCCAGGTATAAATAGCAAAGCAAATGGTTTTCTTTGTCATATTTAACATTATCATATTTTAGAAACACTCTTTTTCCCTTGGTTTTCTCTATCAGAAATGAAGATGCTTTACCGTTTGCTTCGGGGTCTTCCTTGATACCAATGAGTTTTATTGTTAAGTCATTGTTGAGTTTAATTAGTTCCGGGCTAATGACTTCTTTAACCGTAAAAAGTTCTTCACGTTGCGACGAACTGTCTTTATCTATTTTAGAGCCGAACTGCAACTTCTTTACATCAATTTTTTTGTCTAATGTGTGAGGGTCTGTGAAGATGTATGGCAATTTTTTGATTTCATTTTCAAAATCAAGAGTAGATTTATTTTGAGTTACAAATTCATGAGTTGTTCCATCCAAGTCCTTTTGTTGAACATTTAATTTTTCTTTTATGAAAGGGATAAATTCAGGGTTGATTTCAAAACCAACAGAATTCCTGTCTAAGTTTTTTGCTGCTAATGCTGTCGTACCACTACCTAAAAATGGGTCAAGAACTGTTTCTCCAACAAAAGAAAACATTTTAATCAGCCGGTTTGGCAATTCTTCCGGAAACATTGCAATATGTCCGTTTTGTCTTGCTCCTGCAAAATTCCAATGTCCGGCAAAATTTGTGTTCCATTCTTCGGCAGTCATCTTCGAAAGTTCTTTCTGTTCTTTTGTTGGTTTTGGTGCATCTCCAAGTTTTTTTAAAACGAGAATAAATTCGTAGTCAAGTTTTAAAATGCCGTTTCTGGGATAAGGATATGAGCCCATTTGAACGCCACCACCAGTTGTGTTTGAAGTGGTAACCTTTTGCCAGATTATAGCGCCCATATAGTCAAACCCCACATTTTCGCAGAACTTAATGATTTCTTCACGAATTGGAATGACTTTATAACGACCGTAATAAACTGCTCTTGCAAATTGGTCGCCAATATTTATACACAACCTGCACCCATTGTGAAGAGTCCGGTAGCATTCTTTCCAAACTAAATTAAGATTGTTGATGTAATTTTCATAACTGTCGTGGAAGCCAATTTGATTGTCGGTTCCGTAGTCCTTAAGTTGCCAGTACGGAGGCGAAGTAATTGCCAAATGCACCGAATTGTCAGGTAATTCAGTCATTTGTCTACTGTCCCCATTTATTATTTTATGATGCGTTTTCATCCCAACTTCAATTTATGCAAAGTTACTCAAATTATCCGGATTTTTTATTAGGTTTTCCATGTTTCTGTGGTCTTTCTGCCATCACCACAAACATTCCCATAGCTGCTTTTGTAGTTTGCACACCTAAATTAATAATAGCGCCTAAAACAATGTAGCGTAAAATTATGTTTTTTATCATCGCTCCCAACTATTTATTACAGGAATTTTCAAAACACTTCCTAAATTTGTAGAAATAATATTTATCAGAAATGAAACTCCGGATACAAATTGTCAAAGAATTTTCAAAAAATGATTCGCTGATCATTCTAAGCCAAACGGCAGAACAAGCGCTGAAAACAGCTAAAAAATTGCTTAGTAAAGACGAACATGCCTATCTGAAGAAAAAGCTGGAAGACACAAAAAAAGGGCTTTTTACGGTCAGCCGGCTTGATCAGCACCTGTTCTTTTTTGTAATGAAACCCGGCAAAAATACGGAACACCTTGTACTTGAAGAAATGCGTAAAGCCGGCCACCGGGCGTTGATGCATGCTGATGAACTTAAGCTTGAATCCATAACATTATATTCGGAGGATGCCGGACAGAAAAGCATCATGGCATTTGCAGAAGGAGTAGTACTTTCGGCATACCAGTTTTTAAAGTACAGGTCAAAAGCTTCGGAAGCAGCACACAGCCTGAAAGAACTTCATATTTGTTCCAAATCAATTGGTGAAAAGCAATTGCAACATTTACTCTTATTGACAGAAGCAGTTCATATTTGCCGCGATCTTGTAAACGAACCAGTATGTAATATGAATTCGCTGATATTTTCAAAACAAGTCGCTGAAATGTTTAAAAATACGGAGGCAAGAGTTGAGATACTGAACAAATCCAAAATAGAAGCGCTTAAAATGAATGGCTTGCTTGCCGTAAATAAGGGCAGTGTTGATCCGCCGGCATTTATCATCATTGAATGGAAGCCCCGTCAGCATAAAAACAAAAAGCCTTATGTTTTTGTTGGGAAGGGGCTTATGTACGACACCGGAGGCATCAATATAAAAACCACGGCAGGCATGGACACCATGAAAAGCGACATGGCCGGGGGCGCGGCGGTGGCTGCGGCGCTGTATGCCATTTCGAGGGCAAAATTCCCTGTTCATGTTATAGGACTTATCCCCGTTACAGACAACCGCCCATCGGGGAACTCGCTGGTACCGGGTGATATCATTGATTATTCCGACGGGACAAAAGCAGAAGTGCTGAACAGCGATGCAGAAGGCAGGCTGATACTTGCCGACGGGCTGATCTATGCAAAAAAATACAAGCCACAACTTGTTGTTACCATTGCCACGCTTACCGGAGCGGCTCAGGCAGCGATTGGAAAATACGGCATTGTCGCCATGCAGCAAAAAGCTCAAAAAGAATTTAAAGACATTCAGGCGTCAGGAAACTCAGTTTTTGAACGAATTGTGGAGTTCCCTTTCTGGGATGATTATGACGAACTGACAAAATCGGATATTGCTGATATTAAAAATGTTGGCGGCAATGTGGCCGGAGCCATCACAGCAGGAAAATTCCTGGCATATTTTACCAAATATCCTTTCATTCATCTGGATATTGCCGGGCCTGCTTTTAACGATAAAAAAGACAGTTATCGCTGCACCGGCGGCAGCGGCGTCGGGGTAAGGCTGTTTTATGATTTTATTGAAAGGAAAGCAAAAAAATAATCAGCAAAATCATGTCGGGGCCCGGCTTTCTGCCGTGCACAATGCTATCAAATAAAGTGCCCGGGTGATTGTTCCAAAGGTCCGGAGGGCTCCTTCGGAGAACGCCTATGGCGTGCTTTTGGGTGGAAGGTCCGTCTGAGCAATCTGTCAGGTGGCTGTCGGGCAGGATAAAACACAACCGCTTACCTCTGTAATAATTCTGTAATAATAAGGCGTTGATCATAAATAAAAAACCCCCGAAACCAAACAAGTTCCAGGGGTTTATAAAAATTTTAGAATTTAATTCTTTATTACTTTTCTCACCTCAACCGCATTGCCGCTAACCAATTTCAAAAAATACACTCCGCCTGCAAGCTCACTTAGATTTATCTGTGTTTTCCTCTCTTTGATCTGTTGGTGCATCAGTTCTTTTCCGTTCAGGTTCATTATCGTTAACATACAATCTCCGGTCAAAGAAGGAATTTCTAAAGTCAATTGTTCGGTCACCGGATTGGGATAAATAGTAAGAACTAAATTGTCTTTATCAATTTCATTGACTCCCTCAGGATTCACAAGGGTATTGGTAACAGTATTGGTAAGCACTGCAGGGTTGTTATCGAAGTATATGTCAGCATTATTCTCAATCACCGTTCCGGCAGGATGTGGAATGTCCAGCTTCACACTAAAACGGATAAATCCATTTGATGCAGCCAGGTTGGTATTGCTGTCGGGCAACCAGATATTGTAAAAATTAAATTTCACAACACCAGGGGCCAGCCACTCGGGTGAAGCAGTATGGCTTGTTCCTAATATTCTCAAACTTTCAGGCAGCAGACCGGCATCTAAGGTGTCGATGATTGAAATATTTATAGCCGGCGCTGTTCCTGTATTCTGAAAGTGAATGGTATAGGTCAGTTCGTTGGTGGACATCGGAATATTTCCTGTTACGCCCACCCCTTTCGGTGAAACTTCCTTAAAATTAGGATCGAAGGAATTCACTACCGGCAAACAGATGGTGTAATCGTTATTTGTAGCATCTACATCGCCAACAGGCACATTGGCAAAAACATGAAAACAAAGGGTAGAGCCTGCAAGCACCGATGCATTGGGTGTCAGGTGAATGCCCGACGAAAAACTGTTCCAATAGCCGCCATTGCTAATGTTGGTCAGGTTGGTATAATTCCATATCAGAGTATCGCCAATCACCATATCGGCCGGATGAGGGCTTAAACCTGGATTATATACCACATTGCTGTCTAACACCAGTTTTAACAAACCCGTTGCCGTATTGCAACCCGTATTAGAAACGTAAGGATACAACATAAACGGAATATTCGGTCGGACCACCCCCTGGGAACCGGCATAGCACATAACATCGAGCAGGCTGGTGCATTGAAGGGCAAAATCAACATTCGCCTGCGGTAAGGTTGTAAAAGTGATTGATGCCGGCGAACATGCCGAGGACGGAAAAATAAACTGATAATTCGGGGGGATACTTGCAGTAATGCTGGTCATCCAGCTATGTAAGGCATTTACACCATAAACGCCGCTACCATCAGTTCCGCAATTGTAAAACGTACTTGTTAATAAAGGGCTGTTTAATGTTTCAGAAACAGTTACTCCCACGCCTGAAAGCGGGACGTCTGTTCCATTAAAAATACAATCGCTGTTATAATCCACATAAACCTTACCATTTAAATATGCATACTGGCAGGGATTTGGAACCGGTATCTGATAAACATTAGCAATATTGTAAACCGTATCCGGCCCAACAATAACCTTGTTTATGGAGCCTCCAATAGTGGCTACCCCGCCCGACACCTGATCGTCGTTGACCAGACCGAACCCGTTATAAACCGGCAACATCACGTTCCAGGGGTTTTGACCGGTTGTATTGGCAGCGGTATTGATCACCGTTCCGTATATCATATCCTTGATTATAATTGAGTCGCCTGAAAATGAATTATTGACAGTAATCATATAGAGCATCTGGCCCGTACTTGAACAAGTATTGGTATCATGCGAACCTGAAGGCTGAAGCGTTACCACTACATCGCCGTCAGTATATACCTGGGCATTTGTTCCGGCAATTGACATTGCAATCAACAAAGTGAAAAGGAAGTAAAATTTTTTCATAAGAGTTTTCTTTAAAATGATATTTATAAGGTGGATTATTTTATTTGACAAAAGTATAACGTTAGATTGAGTTAAATACTTTGGTAAGATAATAAAGCTCACGAAGCGAGGCTTATCATAAACCGAGTCAAAATTAAACACTACCTTTGTCAACCTGAAAACGTTAGCCCAAATAAAAACTAACGACAGTATTAATAAACCAAGAAAAGAAATATTAATTAAACGACATGAAAAAAACAATTTTACTTTTTACAGTACTTACATTAATGACATTTATCTCGAACGCCCAACCGACTATAAATGATTATGACGGCAATGTGTATAATACTGTTCAAATCGGCAACCAGCTTTGGATGAGAGAGAATCTGAAAGTAACTCATTATCAGAATGGGGATGCAATTCCAATTATTTCGGCAACAAATTTATGGATGAGTGCAACAACACACGGCCGATGTTATTACAACCTTGATTCCGCATCAAACAAAGCTGTTTATGGCGGATTGTACAACTGGCATGTCGTTAATGACAGTCGCAATGTTTGCCCAAACGGATGGCACGTTCCCAGCGATGCTGACTGGAATACCATGGAAGTGGCTCTCGGATCAGAAACAATTTCAATTGGCGGCAGTATGAAAGAAACCGGTTTTGCACATTGGATTACTCCTAATACAGGCGCAACCAATAGCAGCGGGTTTACTGCTTTACCGGGCGGCCAACGTGATTATAACGGGATGTTTAATAATATGACTAATTATGGCTATTTCTGGACTTCTACAACAGGTACCCTTAACTCTGTAATAATTCGTTACCTTACTTATAGCGATGTAAATCTTCATATTGATGAATTTAGTCCTGTTTCCGGTTTTTCCATCCGGTGTGTTTGCAACGTCCTTGTTACAGATGTTAACGATAACAACCTTAATCAAATAGATATTTATCCCAACCCCGTTTCAGATAAATTTTATATAGATGTTGCCGAAAGACAAGGTCTGAAAATGCAACTTTATAATGTTGTCGGTGCGTGTGTTCTGCAAAGAGAATTGAACAATACAAAAGAGGAAATAAACATTAGTAATTTGGCGGCAGGAATGTATATAATAAAAGTTACCGGTGCCGGCCTGACAGTACAGGAAAAAATAATTAAAGAATAATATATCCGGTTTACTTCATGGTGCCGGAAAGCAGAAGTCATCTAGTCAGGTCTGTCTGACTGGTCATTCAGGCAGGCCTTGCACAAAAAAATCATAGGCTGCTTTAAAATTCCAGTGGGTATTAATTGCAAATTATTTTTTTTCATTTTCTATATAAAAAAAACGCTCCTGCTTCTTTGTATCTTAACTACATCACGACTTAAAGCACAAACATACAATGGCAGTGGCGGCAACATCAGCGACGATAATCAGCCAAACTACTTTTTCATCAATGTTTCCGGGCTTACCCCATCGCCGTTGAATGCCACGCACAGCTGATCAGCGTTTGCCTGTCGGCAGGCCGCTTGCCGCATGACGGGGTGAGATAACTTCGTGTGAAAATCCGATAACCATGATCGAATCTACCCGGCCCGCCCTGGTAACAGACCCTTTGATCTGGCCCTGGGTTGCGCCCCAAAGCCGCATGTGTGCATTAAGTGCCATATAGAAGGGTTTTAAATAATACTTTTTAATTGCGAAAAATTGTTACTTTTTTATTTGCAAATTACAACAGTATAAAGTGATTTAACCAAAACACCTTCGAAATATTTGGAGCTAATTTGAGTTTGTCCATAATATCCGATTTCATCCCCGCCTGATACGTCAGCCGGCGGACAGTCGGGCAGGCCTCGAATCCGAACATTCTGGTTCAAACTCTGACGATACTGACAGACACAAATTAAAAAATCTTATACCGATACACAAAATTTAATAGCCCCGCGAAAGGCGTGACTAAACAATTACAAAGCATACAAATCGGGAGGGTGGTGATCGAACACTCCGGTAGGTTTCGGCCACAGTCTCAGTGGCCAAAGCGCAACAGCCGGGTCCATAAACCGAAGTTTCAGATACCCAATATCTGCTTTACTTTTTCAGAAATCGTCTTGTTGTCGGCTTTGCCGGCAAGTTTTTTTGCCGCGGCGCCCATTACTTTGCCCATATCTTTTACAGAGGTGGCGCCTACTTCAGTAATAATACCCTGAATGATACCCGTCAGTTCTTCATCGCCCATCTGCGCGGGCAAATACTTTTGTATTACGTCGGCCTGAAATATTTCCACATCGGCAAGATCTTTACGATTTTGCGAAGCATAAATCTCTGCAGTCTCGCGGCGTTGTTTTACCAGTTTTTGCAGTATCTTTATTTCTGCCTCTTCGGTAACTGTCGCGTCGGCTTTTTCAGTTTTCGCCAACAGCAAGGCCGATTTTACAGCCCGCAGGGCTTCCAGCAGGTCCTTGTTTTTAGCAAGCATCGCCTGCTTAATATCTTCATTGATTTTTAGTTCGAGGCTCATAACAAATCAGTCAACATTATCATGCAAATAAGGATTTTTTTTGATTCCGGTTTTATTATCCTCATCGGGCCCGACCGACAAATCGGATATTTCAGAATCTGAAGAGGGTTTATTGTTTTCAAGAGCGACCTGCCGGCGGATATAGGCAGGAGTTTTTTCGATCTCATTCAAACCATCCTGGCTTTTTATTTTCTGGCTCATCTCCCTGAGGTTGGCAATCCTGTCCGGCTGTTTTTTATTTACCTTCTCTGCTTCTTCTTCTGAAAAGTTTTCTTTTTTCGTGATCTCGGGATTGAAAGTATCATGAGCGCTCAGGGGCTCATTCACAAAAGCGGATTCATTGGATTCTTTTTTTGTATAAACAAAAAATTCAGAATTGCTCTGCCTGACATCAAATTCTATTTTTACCTCCTTTTCGGAATTCCCGGTAACCTCCGGCTTTTTATTTTCATCCTTTGGTTGTTCAGAAACAGTACTTGCAGTAAAAACCGGCTTGACCTCTTCTTTTTCAGGAACTTTTGTAAATAAAACCATCTCATCTTCCGCAACAACAGTTTTTTCAGCAGGCTTTACAATTTCTTTTTCAAGATCCACCACTATTTTCTGAGGTTGTTTTTCAGTGGTGGGCATATATTCGTCTTTGTGGCCTCCATTGAAACCGGTAGCAATGAGGGTAACACTGATTTTGCTTCCGAGGGAATCGTCTGTTCCGTTTCCCCAGATGATCTCAGCGGTAGAACCTGCTGATTGCTGGATATAATCGGTGATCTCAGAAACTTCGTCCATCGTGATCTCATCGGCGCCGGAAGAGATGTACAGAAGGATGTTCTGTGCGCCGGTAATGTCATTTTCATTCAGCAACGGTGATGACAAGGCATCTTCCACAGCTTTGACAGCCCTGTTTTCGCCTTCGGCACGCCCTGTTCCCATGATTGCCACCCCGCTGTCGCGCATGACGGTATTAACATCATTGAAATCAACGTTGATATACCCGTTCACAGTGATAATTTCAGCGATACCCTTGGCTGCAATAGTCAGCACATCATCGGCCCTGCTGAATGCCTCGGACAGTTTCAGGTCGCGGTGAAGTTCGCGTATTTTATCGTTGCATATCACCAGAAGGGTGTCGACATATTTTCTTAATTCATCAAGCCCTTCTTCTGCTTGTTTTTTACGTTTTTTTCCTTCAAAAGAAAACGGCAGGGTAACAATACCCACGGTAAGAATTCCCATTTCTTTTGCCACCTGTGCAATGACAGGGGCTGCACCTGTTCCGGTACCACCACCCATACCAGCGGTAATAAAAACCATTTTGGTATTTTGCTGTAAAAACTCTTTTATCTCATCAATGGTCTCCAGGGCCGCTTTTCGTCCCGTATCAGGTATTGCACCGGCACCGAGGCCTTCGGTAAGCGAGGATCCAAGTTGTATTTTATTAGGGATAGGGCTTGCATCAAGTGCCTGGCAATCCGTATTTGATACCACAAAATCTACTCCTATGATACCTTGTCTAAACATATGATTCACCGCATTGCTTCCACCGCCGCCTACACCAATTACCTTAATTATTGAGGATGAGTCTTTTCGGCTGTCAAATTTTATTGTCATAACGTTGTTATTATTGGGCTTACTAAAATAAATCTATTATTAAAAGATCATTAACACAAAAGCAAATAATTATTAACTAAATATTGTTAATTTTAAAAAGCTCGTTTTCTCTTTAAAATCAGGGACTTTATGAGTTTTACATCAAAACAGAGCAGGTTTTACGAACAAATCACGTTTGTGTTGATTATAAATACCTGCCAATTCTAATTTACCTCATCATCAAAAAATTGTTTTCCCTTCTTAAATAACGAGTCAAAAAAACGGCCCTTTGTTTTGTCGGAATGTGTCTGTACAGGTTCTTCTTTTTTTATTATCGGGACCTCCTCGGTAAATTTCTTTTGTTTTTCAAGTCCCTTGATCACCAGGCCGACACCCGTTGCGTACATTGGCAAAGCCATTGCTTCGGAAACATTATCAGAAAGATACTGATTAGGGTAGCCGATACGGGCATCCATCCCGGTAATAAATTCGGTAAGCTGAATAATGTTTTTCAGTTGTGCCCCGCCGCCTGTGAGGACAATGCCGCCGATCAACTTCCGTTCAAAGCCGGATGTCCTGATCTCGTTGTACACATATTCCAGTATCTCTTCCATACGTGCCTGTATGATGCCTGCCAGGTTTCGTAGGCTGATCTCCCTGGGGGGCCGTCCGTGTAATCCGGGTATGGATACAAATTCATCCGCCCTGCTTTCGCTGGCCAGGGCTGATCCGTAATTTACCTTAAGCTTTTCGGCATGTTTCTTAATAATGGTACACCCTTCCCTGATATCCTCCGTAACGATATCACCGCCCAAAGGCACTACGGCGGTATGCCTGATGATGTCGTCGTGGAAAATCGCGATGTCGGTGGTGCCGCCCCCGATATCCACCAATACGACTCCGGCTTCTTTCTCGTCATCGATAAGCACGGCATCGGCAGATGCGAGAGGTTCCAGTATCTGGTCCACGATCTCAAGGCCGGCCTTGTCTACACAACGGTAAATGTTCCTGACCGCGGTAACCAGCCCCGTGATAATATGAAAATTGGCCTCCAGGCTCACACCGGCCATTCCGATAGGTTTCTTAATACCCGTTTCTTTATCTACAATATACTCCTGGGGTATCACATGTACAATTTCCTCTCCGGGCTGCATCACCAGGCGGTACATATCATCGATCAGGCGGTTTATATCATCCTGGGTGATCACTGAATCCGGCGAGTTCCGGATGATACTGCCCCGGTGCTGAATGCTTTTTATATGCTGCCCGGCAATTCCTACGTTCACACTCTTGATGAGGACGCCCGATGTGGCTTCCGCTTCTTTGACGGCTGCCCTTATCGAGTCAACAGTATTATCGATATTGATAACCACGCCACGTTTGACACCTATAGATTCGCAGGAACCGTGGCCAAGAATTTCAATTTTTCCGAACTGGCTTTTACGCCCGACTATAGCGGCAATTTTGGTAGTGCCAATATCAAGTCCTACAATGATTTCTGATGGTTGCATGTTTATGAATTTATTTATGAGCAAATAATTTGATTATTATATTTAACGTTTATGGTATCATATTTTTCCCAACCCTTGAAAAACGCGGCTTTCTCGTAAAAAATTTCCAGCCTTCTGAATTTTTTCGCGATATTATTTCCGTCGCCAAAAATAACAATATGTTTTCCCACTTCGGGAATTAATATTAATTCTCCCTTATCATCTACATATATTTGCTGAATCTGGGCCTTTAAAAACTCATCCTTATTAATATACGTTACCACATCATAGATATTATAAAGCGTGGTAAAACAGCCCAGCGTGTCCTGTGCAACATACGAAGAATCCACATCGAGTTTAATAAGATTGTTATATAAAGTGCGGATATTTCCGTTCACAAAGATCACCCTCGCTGTTTTGCCCGGTGTCAGGGGAATAAGCCCGCCATCACTGCTGATATAATAGGGAGCATAATCAAGGCTGCGGATATGCTGTAAGCGCACATCCGGCTGGACACGGGCTATGGGTGTGCGTTGTATGACATCAACCTTCAGAATTCCGGTGAGCGACATATATACTTTCGAACTGAGCACGTAAGGTTTATTATTAATGAGAGATTCCAACTTTTCAATATCTACCCGTGACAATTCATTACCTATGATCTGATCGCCCGACTCACTAAGATACGAGGCCACATCTTCTTCCGTCAGAAAGACACAATCCGCGGGTGCGTGTATTGTTACCTGCAAATCCTTGCATTTGTTTTTTCCGTATATTTTCACAACAACCCCTATCAATACTGCAAGAATGATTATCGAAACAACCCACAAAATTATTTTTAAGGCTCTTTTTTTCATATTACTTTTTTTCTTTTAACACGGCTATTATAGGTTCAATAAGCTGATCGATATCTCCCGCACCCATCGTAAGAACAACCTGGGTTTCTTTATGGCGAAGTTCATCTAACAGTAATTCTTTTGAAAGTATTTTTTTGTCGGCAATTTTCATCCGGTCAAGAATAGTGTGGGATGTAATTCCCTCAAGGGGTAATTCCCGTGCCGGGTAAATATCCAGCAAAATGGCTTCATCGAGTTGATCAAGTACTTCAGCAAATTCAGGCGCAAAATCCCTTGTCCTTGAGTAAAGATGCGGTTGGAATATGCCTGTGATCTTTTTATCCGGATATAACTCCCTGATCGTACTGATAAAGGCCCTGAGTTCTTCAGGGTGATGGGCATAGTCATCAATATAGATTGTATTTCCTTGCTGGTACCGGACATCAAATCGTCTGACAACGCCTTCGTAGGCCTCTATTCCGCATTTTATCTCCGAGGCATCTATGCCAAACAGATAGCAGGCCGCAGCAGCAGCTACCGCATTTTCTATGTTGTGCCGCCCCGGAATATTGATGGCAAGCTGAATTTCTTCTCCCTGCAGACAAATAGTCGCATTATATCCGGCATTTTTAATAAAAACATCTTTGGCATAAAAATCCGAGACAGCACTTTTATCATAATGATACATACTGTAAACATGTTCTGCCGGCCCGGGCAGGCCTTTTTTAATGATCAGCGACCCTGCCGGATTGATGTTGCCGGCAAATGCGTGATAAGAATCCACCAGGTTTTTTTTGTCGGAATAAATATCGAGATGATCAGCATCAATGGCAGAAATAATAGCGATATCCGGGTTCAGCGATAAAAACGAACGGTCGTACTCATCGGCTTCGGTCACGGCAACAACAGCATTTTCAGTATAAAGTATGTTTGACTGAAAATTCTTTACGATCCCGCCGATAAAGGCATTCACAGGAATACCCGCCGATTGGAATATGTGGGCGATCATACCCGTGATGGTGGTTTTTCCATGCGTGCCGGCCACGGCGATCAGAAAATTATTTTTTACCACCTCTCCGAGCACCTCGGCCCTTTTCTTCATTGGGAAATTATTTTCAACGAAATACCGGTATTCCGCATGTTCTTTCGGAACAGCAGGCGTATAAACCACCAGGTCGACTTGGGCGGGTATCGCTGCGATATCTTCCTGATAATGCACATCAATTCCTTCCGCAACAAGCTCCCGCGTCAGTTTGGTAGGGGTTTTATCATAACCGGAAACATCATTCCCCTGCCTTTTGAAAAAACGTGCGAGAGCGCTCATGCCGATTCCACCGATCCCTAAGAAATAATATGTTTTTTTTGCTCCGTGTGTCATTGAAATACTTATTTCACCATTCCCAAAATGATATCTGCTATATGATCCGCTACGTCTTTATGTGCAAACCGGGCTATATTGCCGCTGAGTTTATCACACATGATTTCGTCATGGATGAGAGTTACTGTTTCCTGTGCAAGTGTTTCCTGTGCATCGGCATCTTTGACCAGTATTGCTGCCGCGTAATTCGATAAAGCCAGGGCATTTTTCGTCTGGTGATCTTCGGTTACATTGGGCGATGGTACAAGTATCGCAGGTTTCCCAATCAGGCAAATTTCGGAAATGGCGATGGCCCCGGCTCTTGAAACTATTACATCGGCAGCCGCATAGGCATAATCCATTTTTGAAATGAAGGCATAGCTGCTTATTCCTGAACCTTTATAGCTTTCACACGCTTTCTGCGCTGTTTCAAAAAAAGCTTTTCCTGTTTGCCATATCAATTGGATATTGTTTTGTTTAAAAAGCTCCAGTTTGTCCAGAATGGCATTATTTATTGTCCTTGCGCCCAGGCTGCCGCCAACGACCAGCACTGTTTTTTTTGATCTGTCGAGCTCAAACATTTCCAGACCACGATCTCTTTTTCCCTGCGACACCCCGATATCCTGCCTTACAGGATTGCCCGTAATAAATATTTTTTCTTTCGGGAAAAACTTTTCCATTCCTTCATAGGCCACACATATCTTATCGACTTTTTTTGACAAAATTTTATTTGTTATTCCGGGATATGAATTCTGTTCCTGTATTAAGGTAGGGATTTTTTTGGATGCTGCAATTTTCAACACCGGGCCGCTGGCATAGCCGCCTACGCCGATAACAACATCCGGATTAAACTCCCTGATGATTTTCTTTGCTTTTTGCAAACTTGAAATCAGCTTGAAAAATGTTGCAATATTTTCCAATGACAGGCTACGGCGAATCCCGCTAATATTCAGCCCGATGATCTTGTATCCGGCTTCCGGCACTTTTTCCATTTCCATACGGCCTAAAGCCCCTACAAAAAGGATTTCGGCCGAAGGACATTTTTTTATCAGGGCATTTGCGATAGCAATTGCAGGGAACACGTGCCCACCGGTACCCCCGCCGCTTATAATAAATTTTTTATTAGTTGACTGCATCAATTGTTTCTGCTTTTAATTCTTTATTTTCTTCGTTCATTTCTTTCTGCTTTGCCGCCAAATCATTAGCCCTGCTAATACTTAACAAAATCCCTATCCCAATGCTTGTAAACCATATAGAGGTTCCCCCCATGCTGATCAGGGGCAGCGGCTGCCCGGTGTTTGGAAGCAAGTCGACCACGATAGCCATATTGATCACAGCCTGGAATACGATCGCAAAACTGATCCCCAGCCCGAGCAGGACACCAAAAACCGTATCACACCTCGTGGCAATACGTATCCCTCTGTACAATAAGACCATATAAAGCAATAACACCAACAGCCCACCTACAAAACCATATTCTTCAAGAATAATTGCAAAAATAAAATCCGAATAGGCCTGTGGCAGCATATTTCGTTGAGTACTGTTTCCGGGAAATTTTCCGAATAATCCGCCCTGAGCTACAGCAATCTTAGATTGGGTTACCTGATATACATCATCCGGATTTTGCTGTGAGTCATCTCCGAAAAAAGTTTCAAACCGGTTTTGCCAGGTGGCCAGACGGCTCTCTTTCGGAGAATTTTTGAGAATAAGTACCAAAAGCCCTCCTGCGATAATCATAATACCAAAAAGATACGCTATATACTTTGCCTTTACCCTGCCGACAAACATTAAAATCAGGCATGTCATAAACAAAATGGCCGCTGTAGAAAAATTTGCAGGCAGGATGAACACGCAGACCGCAACAATAGGAATTATTATCGGGAGAAAGCCTGTTTTTATGTCATCCATTTTTTCCTGTCTTCTGGAGATTTCTCTGGCAAGAAACATGATGAGGGCAAGTTTTGCAAAATCGGAGGTCTGAAACCTGAGGTCAATGATGGGAAGTGTCAGCCAGCGGGAAGCATCATTAACGGAACTGCCTGTAAACAATGTTATCGGCAGCAATATGATAGCAAAAAACACAGCGATCTGAGATATTTTTGAATAATGAGTATATTTGATCAGGTGTGAACCATACATGAGCCCTAAACCCATCAACAAAATGAAAAAGTGTTTCATGATAAAAAACTCCGTGTTGCCTGCAGCTCTTTTGCTTCGGTAGGCGAGAGTTCCGGTAGAACTGTATACAGCCAGTATTGAAAATATCAATAAAATCAGGACTACGGCCCAGATCACTTTATCCCCTTTGAAATTCTGAAAAAACTTTTTCATTGAATTATTTTTTATAAGTCGTAAACTGCTCTTTTAAATTGCATTCCCCTGTCTTCATAATTATTGAACAGATCAAAACTTGCGCAAGCCGGGGAAAGTAAAACAACGTCGCCGGGCATACCAAGGTTATAGGATGTCTGTACGGCTTCTTCTGCCGTTGGCGCTTCTTTTATCACAGGTATCAGTGTGGCAAATTCTTCAAAGATCTTCTGATTATCATTACCAAGACAAACAATAGCTTTAACCTTGTCCTTCACCAGCGGCTTCAGGCAGGAATAATCGTTGCCCTTATCAACTCCGCCCACGATCCATATTACAGGCCGCACCATGCTCTCCAGCGCAAACCATGTGGAGTTTACGTTGGTTGCCTTGGAATCGTTGATGAATTCTATTCCGTGAACTTTGGTTACAAATTCGAGGCGGTGTTCTACCCCCTGAAATTCGGACATGCTTTCTTTGATAATATCTTTACGGATATCAAAAAGACGGGAAATAACTCCTGCGGCCATTGAGTTGTAGAGGTTGTGCCTCCCCGGTAATGCAAAATTTTCTAGTCCCATTTTTATTTTATTTGATGATATATTAATTGTCATTTTGTTGTTTTTTACATAAGCCCCTTCTCTGTCGGCCATATCCGACAAAGAGAACGGGATTTTTGAAGAAAGAATGTCGCGTTTCTGAAGTTCTGCCATGGTAACCGGATCGTCGGCACAGTAAATAAAAAAATCGCCAGCCGTTTGATTTTGCAGTATCCTGAATTTGGAATCGACATAGTTCTGAAACTTGTTCTGATAGCGGTCCAGGTGATCAGGTGTAATGTTTGTTATCACCGCCACATCGGCTTTAAAACGAAACATATAGTCAAGCTGAAAGCTGCTGATCTCAAGTACGTAATAGTCAAAATCGTTTTCAGCGACCTGCCAGGCAAAACTTTTACCAACATTTCCGGCCAAACCGACATTGAATCCTGCTTTTTTCAGGATATGAAAGGTGAGCATCGTGGTGGTGGTCTTGCCGTTGCTGCCCGTGATACAGATTTTTTTAGCCCCTGTATATCTTGCAGCAAACTCAATCTCTGAAACTACGGGAATATCATGCTCTTTCAGTTTTTTTATGATCGGTGCATGGTCAGGAATTCCAGGGCTTTTGATTACCTCCCCCGCTTTAAGAATAATAGCTTCGCTGTGTTTTCTTTCTTCAAAACTTATTGCATTATGTAAAAGAACGTCTTTATAATTTTTTTTAATTTCACCCGAATCGGACACAAAGACATCAAAACCTTTCTTTTTCGCCAGTATGGCCGCCCCTATTCCGCTTTCGGCCCCGCCGAGTATTACGATCCGGGTTTTCATATTTAATTCATTTCTATCGTATTTTCAATGTTACTACGGTAAGTACAGCCAGCATAATGCCCACAATAAAAAACCGCATCACTATCTTCGCCTCATGATATCCGGATTTTTGATAATGATGGTGCAGGGGCGACATCTTAAAAATCCTGCGGCCTTCTCCGAATCTCTTTTTCGTGTACTTAAAATACCCGACCTGCATAATCACTGAAATGCTTTGGATAAGGAATATGCCGCACAACAACGGAATCAGAAGTTCTTTACGGATTATTATCGCAAAAACAGCAATGATACCGCCTAAGGCAAGACTTCCGGTATCTCCCATAAATATTTGCGCCGGATACGAGTTGTACCACAAAAAGGCGATACATGCCCCCACAAAAGCACTGATATAAATTACTAACTCGCCGGTATTGGGAATATACATAATGTTTAAATAATTAGCAAATACCACACTGCCGGACACATAGGCCAGAATCGCGAGCGTAACCCCGATTATTGCCGAGGTGCCTGTCGCCAGCCCGTCGAGGCCGTCAGTAAGATTCGCTCCGTTTGACACGGCAACGATGATAAAAATGATGATTGGAATAAAAATCAGGAAGGCCCATTTTTGATACCCGTCACCCAGCCATGAAAGCAAAGAAGAATACTCAAATTCATTGTTTTTTACAAATGGAATGGTAGTCTTTGTAGATTTGACGGGTTGTTTAGAATAAACCTGGGTGGCATCGGTAAAATTATCCACTTTAAAAATATTTTCAGTAGTTACTACTTTTGGTGCTTGCCTGCCGGCCTTTTCCCTGATAACTACCGAGTCGTTGAAATACATAGTTAAGCCTACGATCAGTCCCAGGCCTATTTGTCCAAGGATCTTAAATTTTCCGGCAAGCCCTTTTTTGTTCTTTTTAAATACCTTAATGTAATCATCAAGAAACCCAATGGTTCCAAGCCATATGGTGGTAATGATCATTAAAATAATGTAAACATTATTCAATTTGGCGAACAAGAGCGTCGGGATAAGAATGGCGCAAAGAATAATGATACCGCCCATGGTAGGGGTTCCCTGTTTTTCGATCTGTCCCTGCAGGCCAAGATCCCTGACGGTTTCGCCCACCTGCTTTTTTTGTAAATACCTGATAACCCTTTTCCCGATGATGAGCGAAATAAAAAGGGAAGTTATGATCGACATGGCAGCGCGGAAAGATATGTACTGGAATACCCCTGCTCCCGGAAAATCAAACTGTTTGTCTAAGTAATCAAATAAATAGTACAACATATCACTTATTCATTAAATCTTTAATAATCTGTTTATCATCAAAAGGATGCTTAACACCCTTAATTTCCTGGTATTTTTCATGGCCTTTGCCTGCCACGAGAATGATGTCGCCAGGTTGCGCATACGTATAGGCAGCCTTAATTGCCTCTTTTCTGTTAACGATCATCAGCACTTTTTTCCTGTCGGTAATGTCAATACCTGCCATCATCTCCTCAATAATTGTTTCAGGGTCTTCCGAACGGGGATTGTCGGATGTGAGTATCACCTGCTGACTCAAGGCGGCGGCTATCTTTCCCATTTCGGGGCGCTTGGTTTTGTCGCGGTCGCCACCTGTACCCACAACCGTTATGATCCTGCCCCCGCCCTGCTGAATCTGATTGATCGTGCTTAGCACATTTTTTAATGCATCGGGAGTATGCGCATAATCAACAATGGCCACCACATTATTGTTATCTTTTATACTTTCAAAGCGGCCTTCGGCAGCTTCCAGCCCGCTCAGCAAGGTCAGCACCCGTTCTTTATCCTGTTCCAGCAAAATGGCCACGGCATAAATTGCGGTAATATTATAGGCATTGAACATCCCCACCAGATTGCACCACAACTCGGTACCGTCAATATTTATCTGCATCCCGTCAATGCGGTTTTCCAAAAGGCGGCATTTAAAATCAGCCATCTGTTTGAGACCGTAGGTGTACTTCTTTGCTTTCGTATTCTGAATCATGACGCCGCCGTTGCGGTCATCAATGTTGGTAAGTGCGAAGGCGCTTGCAGGCAACTTGTCGAAAAAGCCCTTTTTAGCTTCGATATAATTTTCGAAGGTCTTATGGTAATCGAGATGGTCGTGGGTAATATTTGTAAAAACACCACCGGCAAAAGACAAACCGGCGATCCGGTTTTGTACTACCGCATGTGAGCTGACTTCCATAAAACAATAATCACAACCTGTGTCTACCATTTCGGCTAATAGTTTGTTAATCACAAACGGGTCAGGTGTGGTATGTGTGGCTGGTATGATACTTTCGTTCACTTTGTAACAGATGGTTGATAATAACCCGGCTTTATAACCTGATTCTCTAAATGCCTGATAAAGCAGGGTGGCAATTGTTGTTTTTCCGTTGGTGCCTGTAACCCCTACCAATTTTAATTTTGAAGAAGGATGTTCGAAAAAATTATCACAAATAATACCCAGGGCAAAACCGCTGTCCGGGACTTTAATATAAGCAACATCTGCCTTTCTTTTTTCCGGCAGCTCTTCACACACCACGGCTGTCGCTCCTTGTTTGATGGCATCATCAATATATTTGTGTCCATCGGCATGAACACCTTTTACAGCAACAAACAAAGTATTCTTCTCACAAGCCTTTGAACTAAAACTGACAAATGTGATTTCTTTGTCTGTATTCCCGATCACATCGGTATACCCTGTATTATTTAATATTTTTGTTAAAAGTTGAGTCATGGTTTTTTTCAGACAGATAAAATTAATTCTATAGTTTTGCTTCCCAAAACCGTTTTTTGTTCTATTACCCTTCCTGCACCTTTCAAAAGGACAGTCCATCCTGCTTTTTCCAGCAAATAAACGGCATCCCTGGCTTTCATTCCTTTTACATCGGGGACTTTATTATTATTTTTTACCAGATTATCCTTTACATAGACCCTTTTCAGATCATCAGATCTGGAAGTGTTCACCCATTCGGTAGCGCCTCCTTTAAGTATCAAATTAATATTCAGTCCCGAATAAATATTTTCAATATCTTCGCGGTATCCGAAATCCACTACAGGGGCCGACAAGGTATCCGGCATTTTTAGTACTTTGGATTTTATATCCACCCTCGTCGCATATACTTTATCGGCAATTTCCTTGAAAACCGGGGCGGCGACCTGGCTTCCGTAAACTTCGCTGCCCTGCATCTTATATTCTACCACAATACAGGAGTATTTCGGGTCATCAGCAGGGAAATAGCCGCAAAACGATGCAATATATCTGTCAATATACCCTCTGGTTGCCTCGTCCCATATCCTTGCCGTACCGGTTTTTCCGGCAACTTTATAAGGCGCCTTGCTGATATTCCTTGCCGTCCCTCTGGTTACGACCCCTTCAAGCAGGCTTCTGACTTTTTTGAGTGTCGCTTCGGAGCAAATCCGGGCTATCAAGACTTCCGGGCTATTCTCTCTTATCAATACGCCGTTTCTTCGGATCTCTTTTACCAGTTTAGGCTTCATATATTTTCCGTTATTGGCCACGGCATTATATAATCCAAGTACCTGCAGGGGTGTCAGTTTTATTGAATATCCGAATGCCGCAGCAGTCAGGTCTTCATATTTGATGGGCAAATAAGGATCCGGCTCGTTATCCAGATCGATGCCTGAACGCTGTTTCAACCCCATTTTTACCAGGTATTGCTCAAATTGTTTGATCTTTACCTTGTCGAGAAAGGCCATCCTGGTTATTTGTGTTATTCCGACATTGGATGATTTTTCAAAAGCTTTTGCTACCGAAATATTTCCATAACCCTCCTCGTGGCTGTCGACAACCTCCTTTTTGTAATCAGAATAACGGATTCTGCCAGAACGTACGATCTGGTTGGTATCATATTTCCCGTCTTCCAGCACCGCGATAACCGAAGCCAGCTTCATCGTTGAGCCGGGTTCGTAACGTTCCTCTACGGCATAATTGCGCATTTCGTAATAACCGCCGTTCTTATCTCTGGTAAGATTGGCTATCGCCTTAATATAGCCGGTCTGAACCTCCATCAGGATGACACAGCCCCAGTCGGCATGGGTGGTGTCAAGGCTTTTCCTTAATGCACTCTGAGCCACATCCTGAAGGTTCACATCGATGGCCGTATAAATATCGCAGCCGTTCTTGGGTTTCACAACGGCTTCCTCGCTGATCTTTGTCCAACTGTTGCTTCCCACTCTTTTACGATATTCCACCCCTTTGATTCCACGCAGATCTTCCTTGTAATGCCCTTCAAGGCCAACAAAATAAGAACTGGTAAGTTTTTGGATCTTCAGGATACGGTTATTATCTTCTTCTATTAAAGGAAACTTTTTCAGCTCGGCCAGTTGCAAAACATTCACAAGCTTGGTGATCCCTGCTTGGGGTGCCGGTTTTTTATAAGCATCTTCCAATATCTTTTTATAATATCCTTTGCTGAGATCATTAAATGTACTGTAAAAACAGTCGCTCAGGGTATCAATATACTGTTCAAAGCGTTGTTCTGTCACCTTGCCGGCTTTGAGGTTGATCACCACCCTGTATTCCGCGAGCCTTTCATAGCCGATGGTCATAGCTGCACAATTTTTTATCGGCCTGATTCTTTTCTCTTTTTTGGTTACAACCAGTCCTCCGAATTTTCCTTTTCTCAAGATCGGAAATTTCTTGATTTTCTGGAGTTCCGCATAGGTGGCTTTTTTTACCAATAAATAATTCCTGTTGTATTTTCGGCGTGCTTCTTTCAGCTCCCGGATGTACTTATATTTATTATTGGGGGTTTTATCAAAAAACAGGCTCAGGCAAATCCCCAGAGAGTCAACATTCTTTTTAAAGATGGTATCGTGAATTGCTGAAGAATCAAGGTCCAGGTTAACCTGAAACATGGGTATTGAAGTTGCCAGGAGTTCGCCGTTCTCGGCATAAATATTTCCACGGGCAGGGTCTATTATTTCCTTTTTTATCGATTCGGTACTTGCCTGCTTTTTCCATTGGTCATCATTAATAAACTGAAGGGTGAAAATTTTCACTATGATCATAATAGCAAATATCCATACCAGAAAATAAATCAGGTAAGCCCTCATCAATATGGATTTTCTCTTATCGTTCATTCTTTATTATTTTTATTGTTCTGATCAAGTATCTTCATCGGAGGCACAACGGATTCTTTTATCCCTGTTCCCAGGCTGTCAAGACGGCGGGCAATTTCCGATTGCTGGCTGATATGCAACAGTTCGGACTGCGTGGTAATATATTCGTCCTTCAGTTCAATAAGCTCGTCGCTGATCTGTTGTGTTTTTCTGATATTTTTCTCATAATTGTAGGAATTAGCAATGTACAAAACAGCGAGAAGACACAGGAAAAGCCCAAAGGGCAGCAGCCTGAGCACCGCATCGCGCGTCAATATCTCTCCGTTGAGAATACTTCGTAACACAGCTATAAGGCTTGGCTTTTTCGCCTTTTTGGGTGTCTTTTTTTCCTCAACAGGTTTTTGTTCCTGCGGCTCTACCGGTTTAAATTCATTTTTTTCCATCACTATATTTTTTGAGCAATTCTGAGTTTTGCACTTCGTGCTCTTTTATTTTTTAAAATTTCACTTTCCTCAGGAATTATAGGTTTGCGGCATATAAGCTCAAAAGGTGCGTTGGTGTTCCCGTAAAAATCTTTTTCAACTATTCCTTCAAAATTTCCTGCACGCATAAAATTTTTCACCAGCCGGTCTTCGAGCGAATGGTATGAAATAACAACCAGGCGTCCTGATTTTTTCAGCACTGCCAGGCTTTGCATCAAAAATTCTTTTAATGCGTCGAGTTCATTGTTCGTTTCGATGCGAAGCGCCTGGAAAACTTTTGCCAGATATTTATCTTCATTTCTTTTATCGATCAGGCCGGAAATGGATTCTTTCAAATCGGAACTGGTAATAATCTGTTTACCCTTGCGGTAAGCGGCAATCTTGTTGGCCAGCAGGTTGCTGTTTGACAGTTCTCCGTATTGCCTGAACATGACTGAAAGCTGTTGCACGGTATATTCATTTAAGATGCCGGCCGCAGTCTGCTTCTGATTCCTGTTCATCCTCATATCGAGAGGAGCGTCGAAGCGGGTAGAAAACCCCCTTTCGGCCACATCAAACTGGTGTGAAGAAACCCCAAGGTCAGCAATGATGCCATCGACGGGTATTGCCCGATGAAATTTTAAAAAATTTTTCAAATAACGAAAATTACTGTTTACTAAGGTCAGGCGGTCATCGTCAATTTTGTTTTCCCACGCATCTTCATCCTGATCAAAAGCGATCAACCGCCCACCCTTCAATCTTTTAAGTATTTCCTGCGCATGTCCCCCTCCTCCGTAAGTTACATCTACATAAACCCCGCCGGGCTTTATATTCAACCCATCCACGGATTCTTTCAACAATGCTGGGCTATGGTACATCTTCCGGCGGATTGGATGAGTTACTACCCATGGTCAGTTCGGCAAGTTCTGCATAGTCGGCCGGCTCATCCGTAAGCAGTGATTCATACTTCTCCCTGTTCCAAACTTCGATACGATCGACAAATGCAAAAACCATCACATCCTTTTCTATTTCCGCATACTTCAGCAATCTTTTGGGTATAAGCAATCTGTTTGTCCCATCCAGCTCCACTTCCGACGCCCCGCGATAAAAATATCTTAAAAAGTCCCTGTTCTTCTTTATATACAAATTCAATTTGCTGATATCTTTTACTATTTTTTCCCAGGTATCTATAGGATAAAGCATCAGGCATTCTTCAAAACCACGATTCAGCACGAAGCGGTAACCTGAAGCCTCGGGAAGCTTTCTTTTCAGAGCGACAGGAAACATCAGCCTGCCTTTTCCGTCAATTTTACATTCATATTCCCCTAATAGCTTATTCATGATTTTTTAGAAAAATGAATTTTTGTGTAAAGATATAAACATTTTGCACAACAGTGCACCATACTGCACAAAAAAAATTTATTAAAATGAAATAAATTATCTTAACTGTCTGTTTTAATGTTTATTATATTATAAAAAATTTTTTGCACCAAAGTCTGTTTTTTGCACTTTGGAGACTTTTATTAAAAGTTTTCAACAATTTTTTTGTTTTGTTAATTACTTTTTTCTCCATTTTTGCTCTTTAATTTTTTTTTTGGAAAACCGGTAAAACATGAAAATAAAATCAGACAATTATTCATCGTCACCTATGCATTTTCAGCGACATGATTATAAATCAGTATGTTTTTGTATTTTTGCAGCTATATGATTTTTCATGTTCAACCGGATAAGCTGCTCTAATGATGCATTCGCAGAAGCAAATTCAATAAAGGAACCTGAAACAGGCAAATAAAAAAATGAAACTGTTGTTAAAAATATTACTTCTGCCTTTTTCTGTTTTGTACGGGCTTATAACGTTTTTACGGAATAAATTTTACGATTGGGGCTTGTTCGAATCCGAAACCTTTGACATACCTGTCATCTGTGTAGGAAACATTAATACGGGGGGTACCGGCAAATCACCGGCAGTTGAGTATCTGATCCGCCTGTTGCAAAAACAAAATAAATATATTTCGACACTCAGCCGCGGATATGGCCGCGAAACCAAAGGTTTTATCTTAGCCGGGAACAGCGCTACGGCAGCGTCAATAGGCGATGAACCGTTTCAGTTTTTTCGAAAATTTCAAAATATCAGGGTTGCTGTTTGTGAAGACAGGGTGGAGGGAATTCATCTGCTTCTTGAAAAACAACCGGTGCCTGAAGTTATTTTACTGGATGATGCATTCCAACACCGGAGTGTAAAACCCGGGCTTAACATTTTACTTACTGATTACAATCATTTATACTCCAGGGATTGGGTATTGCCGGCAGGACGTTTACGCGAATTCAGATGCGGGGCTAAGCGTGCAGATATCATCATCGTTACAAAATCGCCTGAAAATATTTCCGATGCTGAAAAAACGAAGATCATTCACAGCCTGAAGCCGCAACCAACGCAATGTGTTTTATTTTCTTTTATACGGTATCAAGGGCCTCAGCCTTTTTACGAAAATTCTTTTCAGGAAAAATTGCCTTCCCTGAAGGATCATGAAATCGTGTTGTTTTCCGGCATTGCTGATCCGGAGCCGCTTATAGCGCACCTGAAGCCTGTTTGCAAAAAACTCCACACCCTGCGTTTCAGCGACCATCATTCATATTCCCGTAAAGACATCATAACCATTTCTGAAAAATTTCGTAATATTGTCTCTGAAAATAAAATTATCTTAACGACAGAAAAAGATTTTTCAAGATTAATCCATCAAAACATTTGTAATGAATTGTCGGATTTTCCGGTTTATTACCTGCCTGTAGAGATGGATTTTTCCGAAACTGATAAAAAAACTTTTGAACTAAAAATTTTAAACTATGTTGAAAAAAATCAATGAAACCGTTGCTTACATAAGAAGCAAAACCTCTTTTGAGCCGCAGATAGGCATTATCCTTGGAACAGGGCTCGGAAATCTGGCGAATGAAATTAAGGTTCAAGCAGCAATACCCTATTCTGAAATACCAAATTTTCCTGTCTCGACCGTAGTCGGACATAAAGGGCAACTTGTGTTCGGCACCCTGAACAATATAAATGTTGTTGCCATGCAGGGACGATTTCATTTCTATGAAGGTTATACCATGCAGGAAATTTCGTTTCCTGTTCGCGTATTGAATTACCTGGGAATAAAAACGCTGGTGCTCTCCAATGCAAGCGGGGGTATGAATCCTGCTTTTTCCGTAGGCGACATTATGATCATTACCGACCATATCAACCTGATGGGAACCAACCCGCTGATCGGGAAAAATGATGATGAGATAGGGCCGCGTTTTCCCGATATGCATGCTGCCTACGATAAGGAACTGATAAATAAAGCCCTGCAGATCGCTGAAAAAAATAATATTCACTGCCAGCAGGGAGTCTATGCCGCAGTTACGGGACCATGCTTCGAAACCCCGGCTGAATATAAATATGCCCGCATCGTTGGCGCCGACTGTATAGGAATGTCAACGGTTCCGGAAGTTATCGTAGCCCATCACATGGGGCTTCCGGTGTTTGCAGTATCTATTATTACAGACCTTGGTATAGAAGGCAAAGTGGTGGAAGTGTCGCACGAAGAAGTGATACAAGCCGCTAACAACGCCGAGCCTAAGATGACGACCATCATCAAAGAGTTGATCACAGTGATATAATACCGAAACGGTGTGCAAGTGTCGGGGTGACTGCGCACAGGCCCCGCGCGGCTTGCAGTCACCCCGACACTATATTCTAAGGATACCGTTTTAAAACCCATTGTTCACGCGCGAATACACCATTAGGTGCTCACGGTGATTTAAGGGAACCACTAAAAACTAATTTTCAGATGTTTTTTACCCCGGCCCTGAAGGGTGAAACATCTGAAAATTAGCATTCCTTTAGGGATATGGGTAAGGCTGATTTTCAGGACTTAGAGATACTCTTAATATTTTTTGTTAGCAAATAAATTCCTGGGATGAAAAATTCCAAGAATCAAATTCCAATTTTAAAGCTCTTCCCCTGGGGCTTGGGGCTTTCTTACCCCGGAGTTTTGGACTTGCCTTAGGACTCCTCACGGAAGGGGCTCATTATTATTCTTTTACATGTATCTGATCGATTATTTTTAAGCGCCACTTATCTTTGCCCACTTCGCATTTCCGGGTTACAAATATTTGCAATACACCACCGGCGGCAGCCACAGCCGACGAGATCAGCGTTACATCCGCCCTTACGACTGGGCGGTCTGCGTTGATCGCATTATTGAACACATCCAGAACAAAAAAAACCCCTGCGAAAGCCAATAAGGAAGAAGAAACAATTTGAATTCCGCGCCTTTCTTTATAAACAACAGTAATCTCTCTCACATCGAAAGTATGATTATTAGAAATAATTATTGAAGAATCGAGAATTTCCGTGATCTTTCCCGACACTTTGGGTGTAGTGTCATTTATTCTGACACCGATGACATCCCCGGTAAAAAATTTATATGACTTTCCAATGCTTAAATTTTCAAGTATCAGTACTTTTTGAGCAAAAACATGGGTTACGCAAAACAAGCATATTCCGATCAAAAATATTTTTTTCATGCGTTACATCTGATCAAAAGATTCTTTTTGTTTTCTTGTCATCTTCTTTACTACTTCATCATAAGAATGGTCCACCCATTCAAATAGTTGCCTGTCGGAAATGCTGCCGTCGATATATACGGTGTTCCAGCAGGTTTTATTCATGTGATAACCGGGTTCAACGCAGGGATATCTTTCACGAAGTTCAACGGCAAGTTCCGGATCACATTTGACATTCATACTAAAATCCGCCTCAATATCTGTCAGCAAAAATATTTTCCCAAGCACTTTAAAAACCAATGTGGTTTCATCAAAAGGGAAACATTCAGTAACGCCTTTTTTCGACAAACAGTATTCCCTGAGTTCTTCAATATTCATTTTTCGGGGTTTGTTGCATTTATTTGATACAAATATAAGCTTTTTATAATGGATTTCAAAGCTAAAAAAACAGATATAAATTGCTTTTCAGAATAAAAGTCATTTATATTGATCGTTTTTATAAAAAAGACATATTCCATTTAACATTGCTTAACAAAAAAGTAAAAATTGTGGAATTAAAAAAGAATACCTTTGTGAGTTTTTATAGTTATATAGTATAATAATGAACGATATCCAATCTCACGATATGAAGACATTGCGGCAAAGAACTGATGAATTAAGACAAAGGATGAAAGGCGCCACACAAGGTGGTGGTGAAAAGGCCATTGAAAAGCAAAAAGCCACCGGAAAAATGACTGCCCGTGAGCGAATTCTTGCAGTGCTTGACTCGGGTTCTTTTCATGAATACGACCTCTTTGTGGAACATGCCGGAAAAGATTTCGACATGGATAAAAAATACCTCCCGGGCGACGGTGTTGTAACAGGAACAGGAACCATCAATGGTTATCCGATATGTATCTATGCACAGGATTTTACTGTTGCAGGAGGATCTTTAGGGTTCATGCACGCTAAAAAAATCACAAAAATCATGGATCATGCCATGAAACTGAAAGTTCCATTAATAGGTATTAATGATAGCGGTGGCGCCCGTATTCAGGAGGGGGTAAACTCTCTTGCCGGTTATGGAGAAATTTTTTATCGTAATACCCTTGCTTCCGGTGTGATTCCTCAAATATCTGTTATCCTTGGGCCTTGTGCCGGCGGAGCGGTATATTCTCCTGCACTCACCGATTTTGTTTTTGTGGTTGATAAAATTTCAAAAATGTTTATCACAGGCCCGGAAGTTATTAAAACCGTGTTGGGCGAAGATATCTCTATGGAAGACTTAGGGGGTGCACAGGTACATTCTGAGATAACCGGAAATGCCCATTTCTTTGCTGAAAGTGAAAACGAATGTTTTGACCAGATAAAAACCCTGATGTCCTTCATTCCCTGGAACAACACTAAAAAGGCCGAAGCTTTTCCTATTAAACAACCTAAAAACAAGGTCTATAAATTATCTGAGATTTTCCCGACAGATTCAAAAAAACCTTACGATGTCCGCCTTATTATCAAAGCTATTTGCGACAATTCCGATTTTTTCGAAGTACATGAACATTTTGCCGCCAATATTGTCGTAGGCTTTGCCAGGATGAACGGGCAATCTGTAGGCTTTGTCGCCAACCAGCCGATGGTACTTGCCGGCGTGCTTGATGTTGACTCTTCTGATAAAGCCGGGCGTTTTATACGTTTTTGCGATGCCTTTAACATCCCCCTGATAACTCTTGTCGACCTGCCCGGTTATCTTCCCGGAATCGACCAGGAACATGCCGGTGTGATACGCCACGGGGCGAAAGTACTTTATGCTTATTCAGAGGCGACGGTCCCCAAAATCACCGTTATACTTAGAAAAGCTTATGGCGGAGGCTACATTGCCATGTGCTCCGCACACCTGAGGGCCGATTTTGTACTGGCATGGCCGACCGCCGAAATAGCTGTCATGGGGCCGGAAGGCGCTGCAAATATTATTTTCCGCAACGAAATCATGAACTCGCCCAATCCCGAAGAAGCCCGACAGAAAAAAATTGAAGAATACAAGGAAAAATTTGCCAATCCCTACGTAGCAGCCGCATACGGCTATGTAGACGCCGTCATTGAACCTTTAAAGACACGCGAATTTATTTTGCACGCTATCGAGATCTCCGCGCAGAAAAAAGAAGACCGCCCCATAAAAAAACACGGCATTCCACCTTTCTAATCCATTAAAATGAAACCAGTAAAGAAAGAAAAACCCGAAATACACAAGCTGACCGTATTAGGTGAAGAGTATGCTACTACATTTACCAGAAAATATAATAACCGCAAGCCCTATACTCCTGTTGATCATAAAAAAATTTTTTCATTTATCCCGGGGACGATTAAAAATGTTTTCGTTGTTAAGGGACAGGATGTTCAGGCCGGAGATAAATTACTGACTCTCGAAGCCATGAAAATGGATAATGAAATACTAACAACTATTTCCGGAAAAATAAAAGAAGTTAATGTAATTCCGGGACAGATGGTTACTAAAAGCGAGCTTTTGGTAGAACTGTTCTGATCTGAATTGATCTTTCAGATTTTCCAAAGGTTGTTTTTATATTGAAGGATTCATTATTTCTATTTTTTCTGAAAACGGCTTCTTACTTGATCCTATAAATATTCAGATGTTTTTTGGTCAGCACAAATATCCGTTCGTTATTCCATAAAGCTTCTGTTATTTCTTCATTCTCAGGGATGGAAAACCCGGACTCTTCAAAAGTTTTCAGATCGAACATTTTCAATTTATTGCCTTCCAAAAATACAATCTGATTTGAAAAAATTTGAAATGATCTAAGATTCTTTATTGGCAAAAGACGCATGAAGGTGGCATAGCGGTCGAACACTAATATGCCGTTTGCCGGATCGTTTAAATAGAGGATGTTATCGGTTTCTGTCATAAAGACAGGGTTTGTTTCAAGGCCAGCTATGTCGGAAATATTTCCGCTGTTATGCGTGGCTTTTAAATTTTTATCAAAACGAACGACCTGATTTGTCAATGGGTCGAAAAGCCAGAATCCGTTATCGTAGGAACCGGATATCAGGGTAGCATTGGGATATCCAAGATCGGAAAGAAGAATAAAATCTTTTTTCAAGCTTAGTTTATTATCAAGGTATTTGATCTTTCCAAAGTCAGCATTAAAGATCATTATCTTTAGCGGGTCGCCAACATCAACAGCCGAAATCTTTCCGTCGCTCAGTTCGGTATATGTAAAAAGCAAAAGGCCGTCCTTGTCAAATTTTGTCAGGGTACTTTCATTGATAAGATAAATATACCCGAGATTATCGGCGGCCATATAGCTTCCGCTCACTTCGCTCCCTGATATTTTTTCCGGAACAAATTCCTGGGCAACAGTTGCCCGTGAAATCAATATTGTAACCAGGGAAAGTATTAAAAAAACTTTTTTCATTTATTAATCAAATCCAAAATCTCGTTAATGTATGTACGTTCATTTGCCAGCCTCGGAACCTTGTGCTGCCCTCCTAATTTATCCTTGCTTTTCAGCCAGTTGTAAAATGTTCCTGCCGGGACAACATGTATGATGGGCTTATTTAAAACCATATCGTGATATCTTTTGGCTTCATAGTCCGAATTTGCTGACTTCAGGGCATTATCAAAAACTTCACCAAAATATTCAATGTTGCCCGGAGCGGATTCAAATTCTATGATCCATTCGTGGGCGCCGTTGTTTTTTTCATCAAAATATACCGGGGCAGCCGTATAGTCAGTAATGATGGCTCCTGATTTTTTGCAGGCGATGTCCAGGGCCTTATCCGCGTTATCTACCATCAGTTCTTCGCCAAAAGCATTGATAAAATTTTTTGTCCGGCCTGTAATCCTGAAACGGTAGGGGTCAACGGAGGTGAACATAATAGTATCTCCAATTACGTAACGCCATAAGCCTGCATTGGTAGAAATTATCAAGGCATAATTTTTACCTGTCTCAACCTCTGCCAGCGTCTTTGTTTGAGGGTTTTCCTTTCCAAAATTTTCCATGGGCAGAAACTCATAATAAATTCCATAGTCGAGCATCAGAAGCATATCGTCGGCGCGGCTTCGGTCCTGAATCCCAAAAAAGCCCTCCGAGGCATTATACGTTTCTAAATAATTCATTTTGGAGGAAGGAATAATTTTTTTGTATTGATCGGCATAAGGCACAAAACTGATGCCTCCATGCACAAAAAGCTCAAGGTTTTCCCACACGTCATTGATGTTGTTTTTGCCCGTGATATCCAGGATGCGTTTTAACAAAAGCATTACCCATGAAGGAACGCCCGAAATACTTGTGACATTTTCAGCAGAAGATAGTCTTGCAATTTTATCAAGCTTCTCTTCCCACTCATTCATCAAGGCTGTTGAAAGATCGGGGGTTCGGATGAATTGCGCCCAGAAAGGCAGGTTCTGAATCAATATCGCCGAAAGGTCGCCATACACGGCATCATTGTCAAATTCACTCGCCACATGGCTGCCGCCCAGCGCAAGGCCCTTGCCCGAAAACAGCGCCGTATCGGGATTGTTGTTACAATAAAAAGTCAGCACATCCTTTCCCCCTTTGAAATGACAATCTTCTATGGCATCCTCGCTCATCGGGATAAACTTGCTTTTATCGGCCGTGGTGCCTGAAGACTTGGCAAACCATTTGATTTCCTGCGGCCATAATAAATTTTGCTCACCTTTTCGCAAGCGGTTAATATAGGGCCTGAGTTCGTCATAGACATTTATCGGAACCCGTTCTTTAAATTGTTCCGGTGATTCAATGGCTTTATAATCATATTTTATACCCCATTCCGTGTTCTTTGCTGAAGAAATCAGCCATTGCAGGCAATCATTTTGTACTTCGTGCGGATATTTGATAAACAACTCGATCTGATGGATGCGTTGCTTCATGATCCAGGACATAACAGAATTTAATAGGGCCATAGTTACATCAGTCTTTCTTTGTACATCAAAATTAACATTTAAGTTTGACATAAGCTCAAAAAACATCTGCCATCAAAAAATTTTGAAATTTGTGTTACTTTTGCAGCATGGCAAACAACGAAGAATTATTTAAGAAAATTATTTCGCACGCAAAGGAATACGGTTTTGTTTTTCCTTCCAGCGAAATTTATGACGGCCTTAGTGCTGTCTATGATTACGGGCAATATGGCGCCGAGTTAAAAAACAATATCCGTTCCTACTGGTGGAAATGGATGGTGCAATACAACGAAAACATTGTAGGCATTGATTCGGCAATATTCATGCATCCGACCATATGGAAAGCCTCCGGGCATGTTGATGCATTCAACGATCCGATGATAGACAATAAAGATTCAAAAAAACGCTATCGTGCCGACGTGCTGGTGGAAGATCACATCGCTAAAACTGAAGATAAAATTGAAAAAGAAGTTACGAAAGCCAAACAACGCTTTGGTGAGAGCTTCGATGAAAAGCTTTACAGGGAAACCAACCCCCGCGTGGTGGAATATCAGAAAAAAATTGACGATACCAAAACGAGGTTTTATTCTCTGCTTGATCAAAATGATTTAGCCGGAGTGAAATCTTTGATTGAAGAGCTGGGCATCGTTTGCCCTATTTCCGGTTCAAAGAACTGGACTGAGGTACGGCAGTTCAACCTGATGTTTTCCACACAGATGGGCTCGGTGAGCGAAGACAGCGGCACGTTGTACCTGCGTCCTGAAACAGCCCAGGGGATATTCGTAAATTTTCTGAATGTGATGAAAAGCGGGCGCATGAAAGTCCCCTTTGGCATTGCACAAACCGGCAAGGCGTTCCGTAATGAGATCGTCGCCCGCCAGTTCATCTTCCGCATGCGCGAATTTGAACAGATGGAAATGCAGTTTTTTGTCCGCCCGGGCGAAGAGCTTAAATGGTTTGAACACTGGAAGGAAGAACGTATGAAATGGCATCTTTCTCTTGGCATTCCGGCTTCGAAATACCGGCTGCATCCGCACGAAAAATTAGCGCATTATGCCAATGCCGCGTGCGATATAGAGTTTGAATTTCCTATCGGGTTTAAAGAACTGGAAGGAATACATTCCCGTACCGATTTTGACCTGAATGCCCATCAGAAATTCTCCGGAAAAAAACTGCAGTATTTCGACCCGGAAACCAATGAAAGCTATACGCCGTATGTGGTGGAAACATCCATCGGGCTTGACCGCATGTTTCTGGCTATTCTCAGTAATTCATACAAAGAAGAAACGCTGGAAGACGGCTCTGTAAGGGAGGTGCTGAATATCCCGCCCATCCTTGCACCCATCAAAGTTGCTGTGCTTCCGTTAGTTAAAAAAGACGGATTGCCCGAAAAAGCCCGCCAGCTATTTGATGTTCTCAAACAAAATTTTATGTGCCAGTACGACGAAAAAGACGCCATCGGCAGAAGATACCGCCGCCAGGATGCTATTGGCACACCGTTCGGCATCACTATTGACCACGAAACGCTGCAACAGGATACCGTTACGGTTCGTTACCGCGATACCATGCTGCAGGAACGCATTCCGGTTGAAAATCTTCTGAATTATATGCAGGAAAAGTTTTCGGTGAAAAATTTGTAATTTTTTTACCGGTACTATTTTCCTTCGCCGCGTTTGGCCTGATAAGACTGAACCAATCTGAACCCCACACAATCCGAAGGTTTGCCTTTCCACTTTTCACTGTTTCTGATCTGTATAAAATATCCGGGACTGGCCCAGCTGCCGCCTTTGGTTTTGGTGGGCACATCAATCATTTCTGCTGCATTCCCGCACATATCGTACAACAACCCGGTTTTATTCGGTTTAAAGTAAGCCACAGGATAAGGGCCATCTGTGACCAGCCAATTAGAATCAGGGATTGGATGGGTAAATTCGCTGTTCTGATTATTAACGATTTCCAGCCATCTGTCGGTTTTTGACAGTGTATCCGGTGTTGAATTTTTGACATTTCGCGAAGACCAATATTTTGCCATAAAGCACCCGTTGCTGTTTCTCAAATATTTTCCTTCCCAGGCAAAATGATTGGTGGTGTCGGTATTTCCTCCACTTGCCATCCATTCCCATTCTGCTTCTGAAGGCAGCCTGAATTCAGCCTTGCTATAATTCATTTTTGTCATCCATCGGGCAAATATGTTGGCAGCTTCGTGACTGATCCCAACAATGGGTTCTAAAGCAAATTTAGTTAACGCTATCTCCTTTAAATTGTTTTCCGTGATGAACTTTCGCTGAAAAGGAAGCGTCAGGTAATAATCATCTATGTCGATTTTCAGTTTTTCAGGAAGTGTCTCATATGTCATTTTTATGGGCCAGTCTTTGTCATCGGGGATACATTTTTGCAGATCTTCATTAAGGTTGTTTTCGATCAGATAATTCAAAAACAACATCCATGTGAAATTCGTAACCTCTGTTGTTTGAGCGTAAAAAGGGGTTAGGTTTAATACCGTATCTTTTAAAGGTTCAGCCGTTGGCAGCATAAACATAAAACCCGCAGGAATTGAAACATATGGCGAATTGCTATTCTCTTCGGGTTTAATTTTGGAGTAATCAATATGGGGAAGGTCCCTGCCCAAAACTTTAATTTTTTTAAGAACCTGATCTTCATTTTTCGATGTAACCCGCATCACGTACCTGAATCCAACGGTGGAATGGGCTTCATCGGGATTTATATAAGCCTTGGCCAACATGGACTGCGAAAGCCAGTGTGTCCGGTCGGTTTGGCGGCTATCAAACCAATTGGCGCCTCTGACCAACTTCCCGTTTTTATCATTACACGTCTGGTCAAAATATTTTTCAGCAGCAAGCAGCAGGTCGTTTTGTGGCGTTGGTTTTTCCTTCATTTTATTCCAAACCCGAGAAATATAAGGTTCCCAATTTGCCTGATAATCTTCTTTTAACCATTCTGAAACATTGGCGTCCAGGTTTTTCAGCATGGTAGCATTTGCCGGAAAAGTTGGCATCACATGGCCAACAGGAAGTGTCTGAAAATATTCACGGGTTGATGTGCTGTTATAAATTCCGATTTCCTCTCTGAAATCAAGGTCGTCAACATGCTTAACGGCAAGGTTGCACAAATGATTATCATGCACCTCGCTGATTGCCATCTCGTCAAGCACGTATTTCGAGGCTTGTTCCCATTCATAATCGCAGGGTAAATCAAATTCCACCTCATAAGGAATGTTTTGCGCATCCATCCTCGATTGCCAGAGCCATGTAAGCCAATCCACGTACGCCAGGGCCTGCCAGTAGCTCACGCCCACAACCGGATAACTATTGTAGGCGGGATGTACAAAATAAAAGTCCGTCATTGGCTGGTTATACGAATTCGTAAAATCTGTGGTCCAAACATCCAGTTTGGGGTAAACATTCACGGCGTTTTTCCCAAACCTTTTTATGACCTCTTTGTTCGGTTTGTGAAACGAATACATAAATGCATTCATGAAAACATTATTGCTGTCTTTTTTAAGCGGGTCCACTTCTTTGTATCCGTTGTAATTTTTTACCCAGTTTAAAAATTCCTGATATTCAAGGTTGCTTATTTCAGTGTTACTCACATAAAAGGGCTTCAGGTAATCAACGTTGTTGCCGGATTTAATAAACGTATTAATATCAATGGTTGTATCATTGTAATTATAATAGTATTTCAACGCATCAGGCAGTTGTATGCCGGCTATTTTATTTACATCTTTGGGCCGGGTGGTAATTTTTTCGGACAATGAAATATAGGTCATGTTTTCAAAGCCTTTTTTAAAGGGTTTCCCGGAATATAAAGGCAGAAACACATAGGCAGAATCCTTTTTCCTATAGTTTTTACCGGGGAAATTTGTTGCATACACCCGGCATAAAAAACCTCCCATTTCATATTTTTCCGGGTAAATTTTTACCGTATTAACATTATCGGGGAAAAAATCATCCGCGTTTTCATCATCATACCAGGGCACATAACCTCCCATGGAATACCTGTATTTTGGCATGTTCACATTCGGCTTGCCACTGCTATTATTATTTGAATCCTTCGTGTCCGTTTTAAATTGATGTGATTTGTGGCCATCTAAATTTTCCGGCAACGTTGCGGCCTTTCCATCATTTTCTTTTTCTTCAAAGTTTGAATTTGAACCCGTATCGGCTAAAACTGCCGGAAGGCTCAGCCTGGGGGGTTCTTTATTAAATGATTGTTTGTTAAATATTTTGTATGATAAAAATCCCAACATGGCAACGATCAATGAAATAAGAAAGAATTTATTCAAAAATTTATTTGAGAATTTTATTACCTGGGAAGACTTAGACATTCTTTCTTCCATTTTTTTTGAAATTGAAATTTCAATCGGTACTGAATAAACAAAACTTGCAGTCATATCTATACTTTTTTGGATTTCCTTGTTGGTGTTATATTCTTTTATTATCGTCTTTAACATGAGATCATCAAAATCATCAATCACCATATTTGTATGAGTTTTAAGCATGGTCGACCTCCTCTTTTATGGTAATGTTTCCGGTAATTTTTTTCTTGAGCCGCGCATAATAAACCTTTAGTTGTTCTTCCGGTTTATCTATGTATTTTGCAATTTCAGCATACGGCATTTGTTGGGCCTTTAACAGCAGTAACATTCGTTCCCAGTCTTTTAATTTTGCCAGCTCTTCTTTTAACGATTTCATTTGACAGGATTCTGTTTCTTCTGCATCCGTTGTATCTTCATAATTTGGAAGCAGCTGCAAGTCGTCGCCTGAAACTATTTGAACTTTGTTTTTATTGTCTCTGTAGTAATTCCTCAGGTGGTTCAGGAATGAAAGCAGCACAAAGGATCCGAATTTTTTTTCATTTTCAAAGTCGCATGAATCAATTTTGCTAATTATTTTATCAAACGTGGAATAAATCAGGTCCCATGCAGTATCTTCATCGGTCTTCCAGTTCTTTATTGCATAATTATAAAGTTTTTTCCCGTAACGGTTATAAAGGGCCTCGAGCCCTTTATCTTTATTCTTTTTTATAATTATGTAAGTAGATTTAAACATTGTAAATTCAAAAGTATCAGCAACCTAAAAAAAGTCCACGATGCTTATTGTTATAACACATTTAGGTAACAGCAAAACTATGTTTTTAAAAAACATATCAATACCCGGCATTAAAATAAATTTTACATTTTACAAAACTTTGCTATTTTTTGAATTCGTAACTTTGCAATAAAAATATTTTGAAAAAATCATTTATAACGCTTGCGGTAATTTTGGCATCCATTGTATCTTGCGTTGCCCAGCAAGCTGTTTCTTACACAATCACCGGGCTGAAAGACGGCAAAGCATATCTTTCGGCTGTTCATGGCGGCAGGCACGACCCCGTTGATTCCTGCCACACCCTTAATGGCCTGATCGAATTTAAGAACACGGCTGCTTTGCCTGCCGGGGTTTACCGCATCTCCTTTGAAGACAGCCTTTTTACAGATATCATTATGAATAATGAAGCGGTGACCATGTCAAACAATATGGACAACCTGCTTGACAGCCTGAAAGTGCTGAGTTCGGAAGAAAATAAAATTTATTACGACTACTGGCGCATGTCAACCTACATTAATGACACGATTGACATGATCTCAGATTTAGGAAATAAAATCTATGAAGAAAACGGCCATGTGCTCACCCCCGACCTGGACAGCATGGCCCGCAAAACACGTGATCTGTCCGCAAAACTTGACAATTTCACGAACCAGCTTATCACCAGAAACCCCGGACTGTATGTAAGCAAATTGTTAAAAGCTTATGTAAGCCCCGACTGGTCAGCATATAAAAAAACTGCCGGTGCAAAAAGCTACAAAAGCAAACACCTTTTTTTAAAAGAACATTATTTCGATCATATCGATTTTTCAGACTCCACCTTGCTTAATTCCGAGGTTTTTTATGTTTTGTGCAATGATTACCTGTCAAGGTTTGCAGAGCCGGAAACCGATTCCACTTATATCGCTGCCATTGATTTTATTCTGAATAAGACCCAGCAGAATTCTCCGGTATACAATTACATCCTCAATTTATTTGTAAGTACTTTCGACGATACCGAATGGGAAGAAACTTTTATACATCTTGTTGACAACTACCTTTCGAAGAACACCTGCACTCCAAGTGAGTATGATAGGAATATGGCAGAACGGGCAGCCGTATTGAAAACGCTGAAACCGGGGAAGAAGGCCCCCGGAATTGTTTTAAACGACATCGATGGGAAACCCAAAGACCTATATGCCTTACAGGCAAAAGTTACGCTGCTCATGTTCTGGTCATCACAATGCGAACACTGCGAAAAAGTAATGCCGCAAATTCAAAATATTTATTCTGTATATCATCCATCAGGCCTTGAAATTTTCGCGGTTTCAGCCGACACCGATAAAAAAGCCTGGACCGATGCGGTGAATAAACATGAATTAAAATGGATAAACGTGTCCGACCTTAATGGATTCAAAAGTCCGGTCATTGTTGCTTATAATGCTTACAGCACCCCGACATTTTTCCTGCTCGATCCGCAAAAAAACATCATTTCGCATCCATACTCTCCCAAAGAAATGTCGGAAGGCTTACAAAAAGCATTCGGGAAATAAATAGTAATACCAAAGTGAATTTGTAGATAGTCCAAAGACGTACTACAAATTCTTACTTTGGTTATGCCGATAGAAAAATAAATAGTGCAAACAATTGAAATGAAGTTTGGACTATATTATTTTTCAAATCGGTATAAGGGCCACACAGAGCCACTATCCCGCCAATGACAGAACGTGTCTGAAACACATAGGTTGTTCATCATTCATTGTCTTCAATTAAAAATATTCTCAAAGGAGTCAGACTTCCATCAGGTTTAAAAATAATATATTTTTTTTCAAGTCTTGAATATTCTGCCATCCAATGGTTTTTCACATCATTGACTTTTATGTCAACAAGGCTGTCCTTAGTGATTTCAATAGTTTCTATTTGATACCCTGTATTTTCTTTGTCGTCAAAAAATGAAATGTTCAAGTCGGAAAAGTTATTGAATTGAAGTTCAATATTTCTTATGATTTTGGTCATCAAACTTGTGTCTTTGCAAGTCATTCTATCCGTAACAAGGAATACTCTTTGGCTTGAAGAATCCACTTTATAAATTTCATAATTTACTGTCTGAGCAAAAGCAGTCCAAGGGGGAAAAGTCAATAACAGAATAATAATATATAAATTCCTAGTCATAATGACAGTGTATGCAAACGTTTTGACTAAACTGCGTTTTAATGCAGTTTAAGTTTTGTTTGCAAATCGTTATTTACAATTTTATCACTTTATTCAAACTATATCCTTCTGTGCCGTTAATCCTGATAAAATACACTCCCGATGGTTGTTCAGTTATATCTAAAATTTTTCCATTAAGTTTTAGTCTGATTAATTGCCCTTGCGAATTGTAAACAGAAATACTTGATCGTTCAATATCATGAGGTAACATTATGTATCCACTAGTGGGATTTGGGAATAAAATAATTTTTGGGGGTGGATATTCAGAAATTGAGATTGTTGAATCCGATTTCTGACAACTTGCCATATCTGTGAAGCTATAATCGGGGAATGGTATCGGATTTCCCAGTTGAGCTGTAGCGCCACTGATAATAACCGGAAAAATTGAGTCTTGATAAGTTCCTAAATAAAGTGTATCGTCAAGAAAGAATGACCCATACGCTATTATATTAAATTGAATGGAGTAGGAATTGATTTGTCCAAATTGGTTGTAAACCTTCAAACTATCCACCGTACTTGGATCTGGCCCGGTGAAAATCCAGGCTTGCCCTAAAGTATCAACTGCAATATCTTGCGTACCAGCAAAAAATTGACCGTGAACGTGTAAAGAATCTACCGTCAGAAAATTTACCCCGTCCCAATATTTAACGATTTGAATGACGCCTCCTTCAACCATATAATATTGATTATTCAGGTACCCGCCATTATTATTGACTGCATCTCCCGAAATATTAATCCAACCGGACCCCGGTTGGTAATAAGTAAATCCAGTAAATGGAGCATTATAATTGTTAGAGTAAAATGTGGGGGCATTGCTATCCCCACAATAACTTAAGCTTGTGCCTCCTCCGGATAATACAGTGTCTCCGCCAATGACGATTCCATTACTTAAACTCCATTGCCGGATATATCCATCGGCATTTATCGTAAAGAAATCTTTATTATAGTCGCAGGTTATGTTTTGACTGAATGATGTGAATCCCATAAAAATGATCAAAGCTGAAAATATAGTTTTCTTCATCTCACTTTATTTATGTTTGCCAACATATTATCCCGGCGGATTCCCCAAACCAGTCCGCATTATTGGGGTGGCCTATGGTTATTCCGGTTTTTTAATACTCAAAGTTAATGTTTTTCATATTATAAACTTTCAAAAGGTGAAATTAATTTTTTGGTTCTATTATTTGCCCTTCTGCATTGTATTCTGTGAAATTGCAAATAGTTGAGTTCCTGTCCCGGAATTTTTCATATCGGTCACTTAGTGATGTGTGACCGGCCTGTCCGCCGGCTGGCAGATCAAGCGGGCGCTATGCAGACAGGATCGCACATACTTATCCTTAATTCAATCTAACTTATTATCGAATTTTTTCCTGATGACTCTGGAAGAGATATATCTGTAAAAAAAGTAGAGAACAACCCTTGCGACTCCCGACGAGTCGAATAGATCAAAAGTGCGACTCCTATGGAGTCGTATTGTATTTTTTGATATAACCTTTTACAAATATATCACTCCTCCAGAGTGAATCCCACATTTCGATATTTTGTCCTGCTTTTTTGAAGTCATCAAATTCGGGTTAATAATTTCTTTAGCCCTCACTGAGATAGCGGGTTTGCACAGATAATCTTAAAAATCATCAAGGGTTTCAAACAAGTTGTTAGTAAGGTTATTTCCTATAACCCCTGCAACTTTTTCCATGATCATAGGGGTAGCTCCGGCGCTATTCAAAACAAAATCGCGGCAAATTGCGGAACATTTTTCCTGATAAGGATTATCAATAATAAGTTTATCAATAATACATTCAAATTCTTTATAATCACTGACAGGAAAGGCCCCGCCAAGTTGTATCAGATCGATGGCCTCCTGAAACTTATGATAATTGGGGCCAAAGATTACGGGAACGCCAAAAGTAGCCGCTTCAAGGATGTTGTGGATATTTTTACCAAAGCCGCCGCCTATGTATGCAAAACGGGCATACTGGTAAATATGCAGCAAAATGCCGATGCTGTCGATAATAAGGACACCTGCGGATTTAATATTTTGTTCGTTGGCTTCAGAAAACTTCACAGAAGCCACCTGTATCCTTTGTTGAAAAGACCTGATACGTTCGGGATGTATCTCATGCGGGGCAATAATAAACTTTAATTTACCGGAAAACTTATTGATGAGTTCCACCAGCATTTCTTCGTCAGGAGGCCAGGTACTTCCGGCGACCATAATTTCAGCATTCTCTGCAAATTGAGCAAACAACGGAAATGATTTTTTCTGCAATGAAACGCTCAGTACCCTGTCGAAGCGGGTGTCGCCCGAAACAGAAGCGTTTAATATCCCGGCATTTTTTAGTAGTTTTTCCGAAGATTCATCCTGAACAAAAATCCAATTAATCTTCTTAAGCATACTACGGAACCATCCCCCATACCATTTAAAAAAATGCTGCCCGGGACGGAATTTCACGGAAAAGAAAAATAAAGGAATATTTTTTTTATGAATTGCCTCTATATAATTGAACCAAAACTCGTATTTAATAAAAAAAACCATCGCCGGATCAACTGTGTCAATGAATTTACGGGCATTGCGACGGGTGTCGGCGGGCAGATAACATACATAGTCTGCCCCCGTATAATTTTTACGCACCTCATATCCCGAGGGCGAAAAAAATGTAAGCAATATTTTATACTGAGGATATTTTGACCGGAATTCTTCAATGACCGGGCGGCCCTGTTCAAACTCACCCAGGGAAGAGGCATGAAACCACACATAGCGTGCTTCCTTATTTATTGCTTGTTGCAATAACACCTGCCAATTCTTACGCCCGTCAACCCATTTGCGTGCTTTATCATTAAAGAGGGAGGCGATTTTTACAGCCCCGGAATAAAGAAAAATTGATATGTTATACAAGAAAAACATCGGGTTGGTTTTATTTTATAATTCAAATCATTTGGAAAAAAAATCCAAGTTCCAAGCCTAAAGACCCAAGCCCCAATCCGCTAAAGCGGATCATAATTCAAGCCCCTCCTTATGGAATCCTGAGGACAGAAAGAAAAAGAGAATTGATAATTTATTCAAAATAGAAGCGAGTATTTTTTTTAATTCTGATGATTCTTTTACCAAATAGGTGTTTTTTTCAACATCTCCAATATTTAAATTATTAAATATTCGCAGAAAATAATTTGATTCACGCATTTCTTTTAAGGAGATACCGATTTTAGTCCTGACATCGGGTCTTGTTGGTGAACCTTGTGATTCTTCATAATTCGCACCACTTGATGTTGATGATTTAACCATCTGTCGTTTCATGTCCATCGTTTCTATTGTGTTTTTAACTGTACGCATATATAAAATAACATCAACAGCAAACTTAAGCAATCTGTCACAAAGATCATTTTTCTTTTCCATTTTCAGGGTTGTTTTTTATCCTTTGAATTCGAAACTTGGATTTTTATACTTGGATTTTTGGATTTTGGGTTTTGGATTTTGGCCCGCCGCAGCGGATTGGTTCTTACTCCAGGCCTTCCTGAGTAACATCACCTAATAATAATAACCTTTTGGCGCCCTTTTATAAAGCGGAATGATCCATCCGAAACGAAATGAATACAAGAAATCATATTTCTGTTCCGTGTCGCGGGTCATCGTATTAAAATTATATTCCCGACGGCATTTTGTGAATGCCTGGGTAAATTCAAATCCCGCATAAAAAGTAACAAGTCGCTTATTTCCCATATACATATAGCCCAGAAACTCAGTAAGGGAGATGCCGTTGGCCAGTTCGTCATAGCCTTTTTTATAATCACCCCTGAGTGGCGGAACGGTATTGTTGGGGTTGACGATCTTTATTTTATGCTGCAGAAATCCGGGCTGTAACGAAACCATGATGCCGCTATTGGGATTTGAACCAAATACGGGGAAAATTTTTCCGGCTTTCAGGCCAACGGCAAAGCCCGATTCGCTTAAAAACACATCGGCATACTGCCCGTCGGTAGTGATGAGAAAGCTGTCAGAAGTAGAAATATTCGACAAAATGGAGAACTCATCTTTTACCTTGATGCCGAAAAGATAATTACCTTCCGCTCCAAATAACCAGTTTTTTTTCGTTTTTATCTGAACACCTCCGCCCACAGAAGAATTGCCGCCAAACCTTTTCGCCAAATCTCCGCCGGGCAACTGATAGGCATAAGTAGCATATAACATCGTGGAGAATATGCAGGAATCCTTCACACTAACCTGCGTTTTTGCCTGATAGCTAAGGAATATAAAAGCCAGTAACAGAATGATTTTTTTCATTTCAAATAGTGCGCACAAAAATAACCAAAATAAATACTGATTAGATTAACAGAAGTGAAATAATAATATTGCCCCGGGAACAAACTTTTTTTCTTGATATTTAGCTTTTTTGATTTACTGTATATCTCTAAAATTCCTATCTTTGCACCTTAAAAAAATTAAAACAACCTTAAAAGCCCAATATTATGCATAAAATCACCATGGTTGACCTTAAAAGTCAATACGAAGATATTAAAAATGAAGTAGACGCTGCTATTCATGAAGTCATTGATAATACAGCATTTATCAATGGCCCTGCAGTCAACAGGTTCCAGAAAAACCTGGAAACATACCTTGGCGTCAAACATGTAATACCTTGTGCGAACGGCACCGATGCGCTGCAGGTTTCAATGATGGCGCTGGATTTAAAACCGGGAGATGAAGTTATTACAACATCTTTTACATTTATTGCCACCGCTGAAGTTATTGCCCTGCTTGGACTGACGCCTGTCCTGGTTGATGTTGACCCCGATACGTTCAATATTGATCCCAAAGCCATAGAACGCGCAATAACATCAAAGACAAAAGCCATCGTTCCTGTGCATCTTTTCGGTCAGTCGGCGGATATGGAAGCCATTATGGAAATTGCCGAAAAACATAAGCTGCACATTATTGAAGACAACTGTCAGGCAATAGGAGCGGAATATTTTTTTGCTGATGGAACAAAGAAAAAAACAGGTACCATAAGCATTGTAGGCTGTACATCATTTTTTCCGTCAAAAAATCTCGGCTGTTACGGCGACGGCGGCGCTGTCTTCACAAACGATGATGACCTGGCCACCAGGCTGAGACAAATTGTAAATCATGGGATGACCGTTCGTTATTATCACGATATGATCGGTGTCAATTCCCGCCTCGACAGCATTCAGGCAGCCATCCTCGATATAAAACTAAAACATCTTGATGAATATGCACAAAGGCGAAATCATGCTGCTGATTATTACGATAAAGCATTTGCTAATGAACCGCACCTGAAAACACCTGTCCGTTTTAAAAGATCAACGCATGTTTTTCATCAGTATACTTTGGTCACGAATGGTATCGACAGGAATAAACTTCAGGAATTTCTGACCACCAAAAATGTTCCGGCCATGATCTATTATCCTGTTCCTTTGCATCTGCAGAAAGCCTATCTGGACCCCAGATATAAAGAAGGTGATTTTCCGGTAACGGAAATGCTCAGCAAATCTGTAATTTCGCTGCCCATGCATACCCATCTCGATGAAGAACAACTTGAACATATCACGTCTTCTGTTCTTGCATTTTTCAAACAGTAATTATATGGAAAAAGAATTTTTCGCACACGAAACCGCAGTAATTGATGAAGGCTGCCAAATCGGAAAAGGAACAAAAATATGGCATTTTACGCATGTCATGCCCGGATGTACGATTGGCGAAAATTGTAACATCGGACAAAATGTTGTGGTTTCACCCGGAGTGAAACTAGGCAAAAACGTAAAAATTCAAAACAACGTTTCATTATATACCGGGGTGATCTGCGAAGATGATGTTTTTCTCGGCCCGTCAATGGTATTTACCAACATTGTAAATCCCCGCAGTGCCATCATCCGGAAAGATCAGTATGTGGAGACCCTCGTGAAAAAAGGCGCTTCTATCGGTGCCAATGCCACTATTGTTTGCGGACACAGTATCGGCGAATACGCGCTTATCGGCGCCGGCGCTGTAGTCACCAAGGAAATTCCCGCCTACGCACTCGTTGTCGGCAACCCTGCCAAACAAATCGGATGGATCAGCGAATACGGACACCGGCTCGATTTTAATGAAGAAGGAATTGCAATTTGTCCCGAAAGCAATGAAAAATATAAATTTCAGAACGGGGCCGTATCAAAAATCTCCTGAAATGAAAAAATTAATTTTAATTATTGCATTTATTTGTTTTGGGGCTTTTGTCTCGGGATGTGATGATTCCAATTGTGATAACTGTACTATTCAAAAACGCGAATTTTGTCTGATGATGTTCGAAGCCGGGTGTAACAGTGCAGCCCTGACAACAAATATTGACTATTTAATACAAGCTTGCGGACAGGATGAGGCAAACAGTTGGATATCTGCCGTTACCGACAGTTGCACCCAGGGAATACTTGTTTGTCCTGAAGAATGCAAATAAAAAATTATCATGATGAAAGATAAAATAAAATTTGCAGTGGTTGGTTGCGGGCATATCGGCAAGCGTCATGCTGAGATGATCCAGCGAAACCCCGAGGCCGAACTGGCCGCGCTGTGTGATATCAAACCGAAAACATCGTTGGGTATCGAGTCTTTCGATGTTCCTTTTTTCAGTAACATAGAAGAAATGTTGAATTCGGGTATTGATTTTGACGTTGTCAACGTTTGCACACCCAATGGCTGCCATGTCGATCATTCGTTTAAAGCCCTGTGCGCGATGAAACATGTGGTATGCGAAAAACCAATGGGGTTGACCAAGGCATCTGTTGAACAGGTTATCTACAAATCACTCCAGGTTTCCCGGCATCTTTTCCTGGTGATGCAGAACCGTTATTCGCCGCCATCAGTCTGGATTAAGGAAGTGGTGGACAAAAAAATATTAGGCAACATTTACCATGTGCAGCTAAACTGTTACTGGAACAGGGATGAACGCTATTATAAAAAAGGGAACTGGAAAGGAAGCAGTGATCTTGACGGAGGCACTCTTTTCACACAGTTTTCACATTTTATTGATATCATGTACTGGCTTTTCGGCGATATTACCGATATCCAGGGCATTTTTGCAGATAACAATCATAAAACCCTTACAGATTTTGAAGACAGTGGTATTGTCAGTTTTAAATTCATACAGGGCGGCATCGGCTGCATTAATTATTCCACTTCGGTATGGGATGCCAACCTTGAAAGCAGCCTTACAATCATCGGAAGCAAGGGAAGCATCAAGATCGGCGGACAATACATGAACGAAGTTGAATATTGCCATATTAAAGATTATACCATGCCGGAACTTGATCCGGTAAATCCTGCCAATGATTACGGAGCATACAAAGGCTCCGCTGCGAACCACCACTACGTCATCGAAAATGTTGTGGACACACTGAAAGGACGCACCACCATCACTACCAACGCCCTCGAAGGAATGAAAATTGTCGAAATTATCGAACGCATATATTCAGTTAGAAATAAAAATTTTATAAAATAAAATACAAATCAAATCTATATCAAATGAACACTTACGAACAACTATTAGCAAAACAAACCAAACTGTCAGTAATTGGTCTTGGCTATGTCGGACTGCCAATTGCATTAGAGTTTGCAAAAAAAATACAAGTCATTGGTTTCGATATCAAGGAAGACCGTGTCGAAATGATGAAAAACAAGATAGACCCCAGCGAAGAACTTCCATCTTCAGCTTTCGAAGGCTGCGATATACATTTCACTGCAATACCCGAAGAGCTGAAAGATGCTTCGTTTCATATCGTTGCTGTCCCTACTCCCATTGATAATCATCAGTTGCCCGATCTGACGCCTTTGCTTGCCGCAACACGCACCGTTGGAAAGATCCTGAAAAAAGGAGATTACGTTGTTTATGAATCTACGGTTTATCCGGGCTGTACCGAAGAAGACTGTATTCCGATCCTTGAACAATTATCGGGATTAAAATTTGTTACAGATTTTAAAGTCGGCTTTTCACCCGAACGCATCAACCCGGGTGATAAGGAACATACCATAACTTCTATAAAGAAGATCGTGTCTGGTTGCGATGATGAATCGCTTGATATTGTTGCGAAAGTTTATGAGATCGTTGTGAAAGCAGGTGTCCACAAAGCTTCATGCATCAAAGTTGCCGAATCTGCAAAGATCATTGAAAACACGCAGCGCGATGTCAACATTGCCTTGATGAATGAGCTTTCAATAATTTTCAACCGCATGGGCATCAATACCTATGAAGTTCTCGAAGCCGCAGGTACAAAATGGAACTTCCTGAAATTCTATCCCGGCCTTGTGGGCGGCCATTGCATCGGTGTTGACCCTTATTATCTCACATTTAAAGCCAAAGAATACCGTTATCATGCCCAGGTAATCAATTCGGGACGTTATGTAAATGATTCGATGGGATTTTATATTGCCAAACAAACAGTAAAGAAAATTATCGCCACCGGAAAAAATGTGCTTAACTCAAGAGCGTTGGTCATGGGCGTTACATTTAAAGAAAATGTCAGCGACATCAGAAATTCACGCGTGGCCGATGTGGTCAGCGAATTAAAAACGTATGGTGTTATTGTGGACGTGGTTGATCCTTTTGCCAACGCGGCAGAAGTCAAACATGAATATGGTTTCGAATTGACCGAAAAAGCCAGAGGTAAATATGATGCCATTATTGTTGCTGTCTCCCATTTAGAATATGCCATGCTTGACGAAAATTATTTTAAACCTATGGCTGCAGACAAATGTATCCTTATTGATATTAAAGGTATGTATCGCGGAAAAATAAAAGAATTGACGTACTGGAGCCTGTAATTCATGAAAATTCTCGTAACAGGAGGAACCGGTTATATTGGAGCCCACACCGTTGTTGAGCTACAGCAAAACGGCCATGAAGTTGTTATCATAGACAACTTGTCGAATTCGTATCCCGAAGTGCTTCTGTCGATACAAAAAATCACCGGCATCCAGCCTGTTTTCGAAAAGATCGAACTTTGCGACCCTGTTCAGGTAGATGATTTTTTTCGCCGTAACACGGGCATTGACGGAGTGATACATTTTGCTGCCTTCAAAGCGGTGGGTGAATCGGCTATTTTGCCCTTAAAATATTATCACAACAATCTTTTCTCTTTGATCAACCTGCTGAAAGGCATGCAGGACAATAAGATCAATGCATTTATATTTTCTTCTTCCTGTACCGTTTACGGACAACCTGATCATCTTCCTGTTGATGAATTATCTCCGATTCTGCCGTCTTCATCTCCGTATGGTGACACCAAACAGATATCTGAAAAAATTATATCAGAACAAGTAAAGGTCACTGATTTAAAAACAATTCTGCTAAGATATTTTAATCCCATCGGTGCTCATGAATCAGCGCTGATCGGAGAACTACCGATCGGAATTCCAAATAATCTGGTGCCTTTTATCACACAAACGGCTATCGGGAAACGGGAATGCCTGAATGTTTTTGGAAATGATTATGCAACACCCGACGGAACATGCATCCGCGATTACATTTATGTCGGGGATCTTGCAAAAGCCCATGTTAAAGCATTGAAACGCATCCTCGAAAAGAAAAATGAAAATAGTTGCGAAGTATTTAACCTGGGAACAGGAAATGGTTTTTCTGTTTTGGAAGTGATAAATTCTTTTGAACGTGTTTCAGGTGTAAAACTGAATTATCGCTTTGCGCCGCGCCGGGAGGGCGATATTGTCAAGATATGGTCAGACTGTACCCTGGCAAACAATGTTCTCGGATGGAAAGCAGAAAAGGATCTTGACGGGATGATGCTTTCGGCCTGGAACTGGGAAAAACATCTTGCTGAAAATTTTAAATAAAATATTTGATTATGTTTAAAAAAAATATTCTGATAACTGGTGGCGCCGGATTCATCGGGTCGCATGTGGTTCGGCTGTTTGTGAAAAAATATCCCGAATACCTTATTGTCAACCTCGACAAACTGACCTATGCCGGCAACCTGGAAAACCTCAATGACGTTGATCACGCTCCAAATTATTTATTTGTCAAAGGCGATATTACAGATGCAGAAGTAGTCCAAAACCTTTTTCAGCAATACGCTTTTGACGGCGTGATACACCTTGCCGCTGAATCGCATGTAGACAGGTCTATTTCAAATCCGCTGGAATTTGTCGTGACAAATATCATTGGAACAGCCACACTGCTGAATGCCGCACGAAGTTCATGGAAAGAAAATCTTTCAGAAAAATTATTTTATCATATTTCCACTGATGAAGTCTATGGATCACTCGGCAAAGAAGGTTTCTTTACAGAAAGCACTGCCTATGACCCCCGCAGCCCTTATTCAGCATCAAAGGCAAGCTCCGACCACCTTGTACGTGCCTATCATCATACTTTCGGGCTTTCGGTTATCATTTCAAACTGCTCGAACAATTACGGCCCCAACCAATTCCCGGAAAAACTGATCCCGCTGATGATAAACAACATCGTCAATAACAAGCCCCTGCCTGTTTATGGCAAGGGAGAAAATGTGAGGGACTGGCTCTATGTGGTAGATCATGCACAGGCTATCGACCTGATATTTCATAAAGGCAAAAAAGGTGAAACCTACAATATCGGCGGCCATAACGAATGGAAAAACATTGATCTTGTTCTTCTCATGTGCGAAATTATGGATACTAAACTTGGACGCGAAAAAGGCACCTCAGCAAAGCTGATTACATACGTGAAAGACCGCGCAGGACATGATCTGCGCTATGCCATCGACTCTTCAAGACTCACTAACGACCTGGGCTGGAAACCATCGCTCCAATTTGAAGAAGGCCTGAACAAAACTGTTGACTGGTATCTTGCTAACGAGAAATGGATGAAGAGCATCACCAGCGGTGATTACTTAAAATATTACGAACAACAATATCACAACAGATAGCCCATGTACAATAATAAATATCATCCCGGAGATATTGGTAAATTAAATTTTCTCGTAACTGGCGGCGCCGGCTTTATCGGGTCAAACATCGTTGAATACCTTGTTAAATATAATGCCGGAAAAATAAGTATTCTCGATAATTTATCCAACGGATTTTTACATAATATCGAGCCGTTCATTTCTTTGCCAAACGTGGAATTTATTCAGGGTGATATTTGCGATAACGACACGTGCGACCGGGCATGTAAAAATGTTGATTTTGTTTTGCATCAGGCAGCCTTAGGCTCTGTCCCGCGTTCTATAAAAGATCCGCAGGCAACCAATCACTCAAATGTGGACGGTTTTCTGAATATGCTGGTGGCTGCTAAAAACAACCAGGTAAAACGGTTTGTCTATGCCAGTTCCTCTTCTGTTTATGGCGATAGCCCGCAACTTCCCAAAACGGAAAACAATATCGGGAAACCTTTGTCACCCTATGCTGTTTCAAAATATGTAGACGAATTGTACGCGCAGGTTTTTTCAAAATGTTACGGCATGGAAATCGTTGGTTTGCGTTATTTCAATGTTTTCGGGCCTAACCAAAGCCCTGCAGGCGCTTACGCCGCAGCCATCCCTTTGTTTATTCATGCCCTGCTTACCGGTCACAGCCCCAATATTTTCGGTGATGGAGAACAAACACGGGATTTTACCTTTGTAGAAAATGCCGTTCAGGCAAATATCAAAGCTGCATTTACCGATAATATCGAAGCCTGCGGGAATATTTTCAATATTGCTTGCGGAGACAGGACAACCATCAATGAGCTCTTTTATACGCTAAAAAAAATCTCCGGATCTGTCGTAATGCCGTCTTATCTCGATGAGCGCCCCGGCGATATACGCGACTCACTGGCAGATATCACAAAAGCACATCAGACGCTCGGTTATTCGCCTGTTGTCATGATCAGCGACGGGCTGGAAATAACATTTGAGTGGTTTAAACTTAATTTCAAAAGGTTATATGGGGATATTTAATTTCCGGCATAAAAACGAAGCTATTACTTCTGACTATACCGATTTTTACAATATCGACCTGCATTCTCATCTTATTCCCGGTGTGGATGACGGATCAACAAGCACCCGAGAATCACTTGAGATAATTTCTTCTTTAAAAAGCATGGGATTAAAAAAAATCATTGTCACCCCTCATGTTTCTGTGTTTTACCCGAACAGTCCTGAAAAAATACGCGCCGCTTTTGAACAACTAAAAAACAAAGTTGCCGAAAACAATATTGACATTGAAATGGATGTAGCCGCCGAATATATGGTAGATGACGGGTTCAGAAACATATTTGAAAGCGGCAACCTGATGACTTTCGGTAAGAATTACGTACTTCTTGAGTTGAGCACCTACAGCCCATTCCCGGGATTATCCGATCTGATATTCGAAATGCAGACAAACGGGTATAATATCATTCTCGCCCATCCTGAACGCTATCTTTACTGGGAAAATGAATTTGAAAATTATGGAAAATTAAAGGATCGCGAATTATTTTTTCAGCTCAATATTCTTTCTCTTACAAAGATCTATTCTCCGGAAATACATAATATGGCTGTAAAACTGATTAAACATGGTATGATTGATTTTATCGGTTCGGATATTCACAGCCTGGAATACATTCCTAAAATAAAAGATACGCTGACAAATAAATTTTTTCAGAAATTAGCTGATACAGGCCAGATTAAAAACAACCAGCTTTTAGTTTAAGGGCACCTCTAAAAACTTCAAATTTCTTTGTTCGTCTTCGTTCTTCAAATCCTTGCGTTCGACAGGCTCAGCACAGGTATGTACGCTCAGTACACTGCGGTTTTCAGAACTTCGACTGCCTCGAACTTTTTTGTTTTTAGAGGCGTCCGATCCAGGTTATTCCTAAAATGATTTTTAAAGTTAATAACTATGTAATTTTTCAACAGGGATATTGAACGCCTCGAAAATCTTTTTATGTTTTTTTGACAACTCTGAAACGAAGGGAGTAGCATTGAAAAGTTGGATGTGTTTTATTTTTTTTAAATCAATCAACATTTCTTTCATTGAAAAAGTTTTGAATAATTTTTTGTCACTCATAATTTGGTTAACATGCGAAGCAAGGATAAGAGCTATAAAGCGAATAAATAATCTTCCATGATTTGTAAAATCATTATGGGCCCTGAGCCTGCTTCCATCCATTTCATTTTTCACAAGATCAAATAATTTTTCAACACGATCTTTATTTCTATAGTAGTTTAACATTTCTATCCTATCAATTTCTGTATCCCTATTTGTAATCATCAAATAACAACCAAGATGAGAAAAATATTGATTAATCGCATTTATATTTTTTTCAATTATTTTTGTTTTGGAGTTCCATTTGTAATAAGCTTGATACTTCATTAAAACAGATGATTCGATATATTTGTCCGCCTCCTTTTGAGACACAAATTTTTGTTCTTTTATTCCTGTTTCTATTTTAAGCAATGCAGATAAAAAATTTTGTTTTTGATCCAATTCTGCTTTTTCATTAAAGTACAAATGTCCATCAAATGAACTTTCACCTATGGCAATTTTAACAGGTTTGCTGTATAAAATCTCCTCATTATATTGAAAAGCGTTTTCAGGGTTAGAGATTGTTTTTTTTGATTGACTTACTAACTCTCTTACTTTCTTAAGGCTTAATGGCAATGGTTGGATAAAACTTATTTTATTATCTGGATGATTCATTTGTGTTACGTTCGATGTACTAAAAAAACCTCTATCCATAATTATAAGGATATTATTAAGTCCGAATGCCTGGAGAAAATGCAGATTGTTACGTAAGGTGGTTACATCTACAATACTGCCAGGAAAAACATTATAATAAAGAGGCATTCCGTTTTGTTGATTACATATTACGCCCATATTTATTTGAGGTAGATTTTCATTATCCCTGTTATAACCCCATTCTACAAAATTGATGTTAGTAGAATAGCTTGAAATTGATGTAATATCATAATACACAGCATCTATGGGCTTGACATTTGTTATCCATTGTTTTAAAAACTCTAAGCGTAAAGATTCAAGTTTCCCAATGTCTTCACATAGTGATGAACACGCATAAGAATCCATTGGCTTTATTTCGGGTAAAAATGAGTCTTGCTGCCAATACTCAAAAAGATACATAGGTGATGCTTCTGTAATTTCATAAAAAGCAAGTGCTAATATTTGTTCAAACGTATCCGGGAAAACTGTTTCTAATATTTGATATAAGCCAAGCTCTTTTGCTAAATAACGCAAAAAGAAAATATTTCCATAGGATTTGCTTACTATTTGCGCACCCTTCATCTTTCTGACAGGTAATTTCGTTTTCTTATCTTTAGGGCCAATATAGGTTCTGTGCTGACGGGGTTGCTGTTTGTCCTTATCCCAGTATGCTTCAACTCTATAGAGATAGATATTGCCCTTAATCTTTTGTTCTATAATGTATGACATAGTACCATGTTTTAATAACTATTTTTCAAACACAAAAATAATCATTATCATGTATTTGCGCAATATAATTTTAAATAGTTATTAACAATTTGTAGTTAATTTAGGGTTATTAGAGATGCCCTTAATTTTAAAACAAGGCTTCTTCGATTTCCACTGCTGGCGCGATCTTCCGTACCAAGCCCTGCAACACAGTTCCCGGTCCTAACTCAACAAATATAGTTGCCCCATCATTGACCATGTTTGTTACGCTTTTTGACCACAAAACTGGCGATGTCAGTTGCTTGTTAAGGTTTTCCTTAATTATTGCGGGATCTGTAGCCGGCATGGCTGTTACATTCTGATATACGGGACAAACGGGAGTGTGAAAAATTGTTTGTTCTATCGCAGTGGCAAGATCGGCGCGTGCCAGCTCCATCAGCGGCGAATGAAAAGCCCCGCCAACATTCAGCGGAAGCGCACGGCGGGCACCTACCGCTTTGATCCGTTCACAGGCAGTATTTATCCCGTTGATGCTCCCCGAAATGACAAGCTGCCCCGGACTGTTATAATTAGCGGCAACCACAATATCATCTATACCTTTAAGAATTTCTTCCACTTTTTCATCAGCGATTCCAAGAATTGCCGCCATGGTTGATGGTGTCAGTTCACAGGCTTTCTGCATGGCATGGGCACGTTTTGACACCAACAGCAATCCGTCTTCAAAAGTAAGCGCCTTGGCAGCCACCAATGCCGAAAACTCACCCAGGGAATGACCCGCCACCATACCCGGCATGAAATTGTCGCCAAGCATCTTTGCAAGTATCACTGAATGAAGAAATATAGCCGGCTGTGTAACTTTGGTCTGGCGAAGGTCTTCGTCCGTTCCGCCAAACATCAGGTCCGTGATCCGAAAACCTAAAATATCATTGGCTTGCTCAAACAATTGTTTGGCTTCGGGAAATTTTTCGAACAAATCTTTGCCCATTCCGACAAATTGGGCTCCCTGCCCGGGAAATACATAAGCCTTCATAGTGATCGTTTTTTATTGTTTTTATTTTATTCGTGACAAAAGCGCCAGGATTGCATAAATCACCTTGAATTAAAATCCAAAAATCATCAGCTCCCGGAAATCTGTCGCTTATTAATCTGCCTGCGCTTTTTATTAGCTTTACCTTCTGTCGCCCAATAAGCGCAGCAAAAACAAAAACAGATTTATAAAATCAAGGTACAATGTAAGTGCACCCATAATTGCCATTTTCCGGACAGCGGTATTTTCGCTGTCGATGCTCATACCCGAACCGATTCTTTTTAATTTCTGAACATCGTAGGCGGTAAGCCCGGTAAAGATCAACACCCCAATGATACTGATGATATAGCCCATCATATCGCTTTTTAAAAAGAAATTCACGATCATGGCAATTACGATTCCGATTACACCCATCATTAAAATAGAACCAAATTTTGTCAGGTCTGTTTTGGTAAAATATCCGGCCAACGCCATCACGCCAAACATTCCGGCAGTAATAGCAAATGTAATTCCTATGGTACCGAGGCTATACGCAAGAAATATAAAACTGAAACTCATGCCCATCAATACGGAATAAACCATAAACAACAATGTCATCAGGGGTGCCGATAGTTTCTGATACCCGAAAGACATCAGCAAAACAAAACCCAGTGGGGCCAGCATAACCACCCATCCGAGTATAGACAAACCGCCTTCCGGTTTTATCAGCATTTGCATTAATGAAGGTGTTGCCGCAAAAACAAATGCGGTGACGGCAGTGATGGCAAGTGCGAGGAACATCCATGAAAAAACCTTTGACATAAAGGTACGTGTCATTGTTGCCGTTTCGGCAGGATCTCTGTATCCGACGGATACATTTTGTTCGTTAAACATATTCATAAATAAAAATTTTTGCAAAATTAAGAAAAATCAATGCAATTGAGCGCTGATCAATGTTAAAAACTCTGTGCGGGTTTTTTCAATCAGAAAAGCCCCGGTAAAATCCGATGTGGTCGTTACTGAATTTTGTTTTTGTATACCACGCATCATCATGCAAAGGTGGTGGGCTTCAATAACTACTGCCACACCTAAAGGGTTCAATGTTTCCTGAATACAATTCTTGATCTGTGAAGTAAGGCGTTCCTGAACCTGCAAACGACGGGCAAAAGCGTCAACAATGCGCGGGATCTTGCTCAACCCGACAATGTATCCGTTGGGGATATAAGCCACATGCGCTTTCCCGAGAAAAGGCAGCATATGGTGTTCGCACATCGAATAAATTTCAATATCTTTCACGATGACCATCTGCTTGTAATCTTCTTTAAACATGGCAGAACGTAGGATTTCTTTAGGATCCAGGTCGTAACCATGTGTCAGAAACTGCATGGATTTTGCTACGCGTTCGGGTGTTTTTAACAAGCCTTCCCGTTCGGGATCTTCACCAATAAGCCGCAAAATGTTCTTATAATGAAAAGCTAAATCTTTTGAAATTTCAGTATTTTCGGGCAAAATAACAGCAGGCACTTCGTCCATTTCGTTTTCTTTAAGCATTGATTTGTCTATAGCATTCATAAGATGATTTTGTATATCATTCGCCAAAATATTCCACAAAATTATTTTCAGTTTCGCAAAGCTTCACACAATGAAGTTTTGCATTGTTCTTTTCAATAAGGTCCGATAGCTGCTCCCAGATGGCTATAGCCAGGTTTTCGGTCGAAGCCAGCCTGCCTTTCATAAAATCCACTTCAATATTCATGTTTTTATGATCAAGCTTTTCAATAACATTTGTCCTAACAATCTCACTCAGGGTTTTTAAGTTGATGACCATGCCCGTATGTGGATCGGCCATACCGCTCACCGTTACAAAGAGTTCGTAATTATGTCCGTGCCAGTTAGCATTTGAGCATTTTCCGAAAACTTCCAGATTTTTTTCAGCAGAATAATCTTCCCTGAACAATCTGTGGGCGGTATTAAAAGTTTCTCTGCGGGTGAGAAATATCATTTTATATTTTTTACAAAATTACAACAAAAACGTGATTTTGCCCGTTTTATTACATCTTTAAACCTGATTTGCTTTTACTATCTTTGTGAAAAATTTCAATGAAAAAACCGCTCTTACTGTATTTCCTGACCTTCTTAATAGTTGGCTCCCTATTTTCGCAAACTGCAGAAAACTATTACAATTCGGGGGTTGATAAATATAAAAATGGATTTTTTGTTGATGCGATCCTTGAGTTCAACCAGGCACTTAAAAATAAACCCGAATATGCAGATGCTTTTATTTACAGGGCGATGTCGTACAATGCCATTGGTAATTATGCTGAAGCCCTCGATGATTATACTGCTGCAATTAAAATCGCCCCCCGCAATGTGGAAGCCTATGCCAATCGCGCTATCCTGAAAAGCAATCTTGGAAATGACAAAGACGCCATTGAAGACTGCAATCTGGCCATTGCTGTTGATTCCGCATATTATCGTGCCTATTTTGTACGCGGATTTTCCAGATACCTGTTAAAAGATTATAAGGGCGCCATCGCTGATTATACTCAAACGATAATACTTCATCCGACATACACCGATGCGATATACAACCGTGGTATGGCCTACAGCATTGTGGCAAGTTACAAAGCCGCCAGGGAGGATTTCAGCAAAGTGATCGAGCTTTCACCCAAAGATTACAGGGCCTTTGTAAGCAGGGGTATGGTCAACGGTAAGCTGAAAAACTATACGGAAGCGATCAGTGATTATAACAGTGCCATTGCGATCAAGCCCGATCACGCCAATGCTTATTACAACAAGGGGTATACTGAATTCGAAATGAAAGATTTTGAAAATGCAGAAAAGGATTATACGAATGCCATCAAAGTGAAGGAAGACTATTACGATGCTTATTATAACCGGGGTCTTACGCGCTTTGAGCTAAAAAAATACGAAGAGGCTATCAGCGATTATGATGTTGTTATAAACAAAAAGCCGAAAGATTACGAATGTTACCTCAACCGGGGCTTATGTATGGAAAAAAAAGGCAACTCTGCGGGAGCTATTGAAGATTACAATAAATCGATAGAAATAAATCCGGCCTATTCAAAAGCCTATGCCAACAGGGCTTATGCAAATCACAACCTGAAGAAATTTGATGAAGCCTGCGCCGACTGGAAAAAAGCTACTGAACTGGGAAGCAAAATTGCCGAAACAAACCTTAAGCAATTTTGTAAATAGGCGAATCGCAAATTATTAATATTGAGCAACTTTCTTGATTTTGAACTTAATGAAAAAAGGTTCAAAACAGCGACTGAAACGCATGGTAATATTAACTTATTTATTAACAATTGCCTGATGATAAAATTCTGATAATTTAGCTTTTTTATTAAATTTAAGATGTATTTTTACATCATTAATAAATATATTAACGTTTAATTAAAATTTTGCAAACATGAACAAACAAGAATTAATTGATGCAATTGCTAAAGAAAGCAAATTAAGCAAAGCCGCTTCAAAAAAAGCTTTGGAAGCTTTAACAAAATCTGTTGGCGTTGCAATGAAAAAAGGTGAAAGAGTTGCCTTGGTAGGTTTCGGATCTTTTTCAGTTGCGAAAAGAAATGCCAGAAAAGGCCGTAATCCTCAGACAGGAAAACCAATCAGCATTAAAGCTAAAAAAGTCGTGAAATTTAAAGCTGGTTCTGAATTAGTAAAGACGGTCAAATAACATTGCATCAAGTTTAAAAAAAGTCCCGAAGCAATCCGGGACTTTTTTTTTCAACAATACCGGAGTGCTTGTCTTTACTATGGTAGTGAAGAGTCTGCTCTAGGTGTTTTTTAATAAGGTATATCGTTTTCTGAAGCAGACAAAATTGTTTTATTTGATATTCCTCTCATAAAACCCAAGAACAAAAAAACGAAAAAACAACAAACCTGCCGCGCATACCAGAGCACTTGTCCAAAAAATCGCTGATAAGGATATTTGCTGGGCAATGAATCCGGCCATGATCATCCCGAGGCCCATCCCGAGATCAACAGCCGTATAAAGCGTTGAATTTGCTGCTCCGCGATGCGCCGGATCTGCAATATTATTCACCATCGACTGAAAAGTAGGAAATATAACGCCATTGCCAAACCCGATAATTATGGCAGAGATATAAAACAGCACGGCATCTTCTGCCAGTGCGAGCAAAGGGAATCCTATAATAAGCAAAATAATACATAGCGTAATAATTCTTCGCGGGCCATTTTTATCAAACTCTTTTCCGGAGGTGAGCCTGGCCGCAGCAATACCAACAGAAAAAATCAAAAAATACAGTGAGGAATCCTGAATTCCTAATTCCTGCCCGTAAAGTGCTATAAATGACAACAAGCCGCCATAAGCGATCATGGTTATAAATACATTCATCGAGGGGCGGATGGAGTTTTTATCGAACAAACTGTTCCGTTCTAATTTTATTCGTTTCCCGACAACAAACCGTTTGCGCATATGAATAGCATAAGCACACGCGAGGCTTGCCACACCAATGATACATCCCGCTACGAACATGGCCACATATCCCCACTTGTGGCAAACAAATAACCCTATCACAGGACCCACCGACATCCCCAGTGTTGTTGACAGTGCAAAATAGCCGATACCTTCACCCCTTTTTGATGTTGGAATAATATCGACGGCTATCGTCGATCCGGAGACCGTGGTAAATCCCCAGGCCAGGCCTTGTGCAAACCGCAGGAGTATAATAGCAGTGATAGTTATAGCGACCAGGTATCCTGCAAATAACAACGAATAAACTATTAGTGCCAGTAAAAAAATCGTCCGGCGGCCAAACCGGTCGAGCATAAATCCGGAGAAAGGCCGCACCAATACAGAAGCAATGGTATAAGCGCCTACCACAAAACCCACCTGCACCGCCGAGGCATGAAGATCATTGACCAGATACAGAGGCAGAGCCGAAAGTATTGCATAATAGGTAATGTACATCGAAAAGTTCGACAAAATAAGGAAAATAAAATCCTTATTCCATATCCGCTCATTCATAACCCCCTGATTTAGTATACCAGGCCGCAAAGTTATCAATAAAAGTCACCCGGTATTATGCAAAACTCAAACTGAACAAAAACCGCCTAAAAGTGGCTACACAAATTTTTCCACATTCCAGACAAAAGCCCGGATACCAACCTCTTTATTAATGGTATCCAGTTTTTTTACTTTTTCCAGCACTGTATCTACCAGGTCATCATTGACAATGGTCAGGACAGCTGAATTCATTTCAGGCCAGGTATGGGTGCCCATTCTGGGTTCGCCATCGGTGGTTCCGGTGCCATAGACCATAGGCCATT
>DAOQAF010000003.1:0-67318 GCA_035353775.1 Bacteroidales bacterium
GCCCTTCTTGAAAAATTAAATCTACATATTACGTAAATCGTTAGCGGAGTTAAGGGTTAAGATATGCTTCAAAGATGTTTTTTATCAAAGGCAAAAAAAGGCTATTATCAATACAGCCTTCATTTCATCCCGATTTGCCGGCACAAAAGTATGGTGGGAATTATAAGGATTTTATAAGGATTTCCGGATCGGATATAAAGATTTTATTAAGAGCGCTGCGATTATTGAGAGAACGATGAAATATATTTTACCGCCTGAGAGGTGTAAATAAATCCTTTTTAATGTTCACGAATTATAACATAATCGAAAAAAGAGCCTACGTTAACCCACACATTCGTTGCATAATTACCCTGGGCATATACCCAAATCTGAACGGCATGAGTGCCTGCAGACAATCCGGTAAAATAGCCGTTCATGGATATAGACTGATAAACACCCGTATGTGTCCACCATATCTGACCGGTTCCAACAGCAACGGTTGTAAAACTGTTAATTACTGTAGGGCCCGGTTGTCCGTCCACACGCAGTTCATAAGCCACACAGTTAGTTCCTGCTGGAAATGTAGCCATAGCATGTCCATTAAAAACCATTTCAATGACTGATGTGGCGTTGTTTTTCGTGAAGTTGCCAACCGTGCATAGTTGAGTCCATGTGTTGGCTGATAAAGTTCCGAGGCCTGATTGCGGTACATACAGTTGACTGTATGTGGTCGTACTTTCGTTACCGGGAGGACCGGCCGGCCCGGGATCTCCCTGGGGACCTTGCAAGCCCTGCGGACCTTGCGGCCCCAATGCCTGAACCCAGACACTGTCGTTAAAATACCAGAAACCCACTGCCCCGCCCACCATTGAAGGATTGGCATTATATACCAGCAACGAAGTGGCGGGATTGGGTACCGTTGTAACATCACTTACCGAAGTCAGCAATACCCTCGGTATTAGAATTCCTCTGGAGTCACTGCTGACATCGAGCATAGCAGAACTGTCGGCTGACGCACCTGTTAAATTGACCGATACGCCCTGCTGCGCATTAGCGGTTTTTAAAAAAACATACATAGTAGGATCAAGGCAGCTATAAAAAACCATGATGCATTGCTCGGTAACATTACGGATTTAATCTTCATAAATATTTCAGATTGATTATTAATGTACATCGGATAACACATTGCTTTCCGTTCTTATGGCAGCTATAAACGGATATTAAAACTACGTTAATTCTTTATCATTCTTATAACTGCCTTGTTAGTCCCGGATTCAATAATAACAAAATATACTCCTGATGATTTTTCCAATTTTAGATCAAGGTTCTTTGATCGCGCAAAATTCTTTTTGTCTATTATCGTACCACGAATATCTATAATAGTAACTGTCGTTGATTCGAAAAATGAGCCCAGATTAACAGAGAAATCTCCTGCCGTGGCATTTGGATAAACCGCAAATCCGTTTCCAAAACCATTTTCCATAATACCTATTGAGTTCACAGAAACACAGGCAGAAGTATCTACACAGCCATTTTCAGTTAATTGAACGGCGTAGTTCCCATTTGCCGATGGAGTATATGACATGCCTGTTTCCCCGGATATAACGGAATAATTATCATCGCAATCCAACCAGGCATAAGCTGCTGCCGTATCATTAGCTGTAATAGTAATATCACTTAACGTTGTTGTTACGTCAGTAACATTGTTTATTGTCAGATTGAGTGTTATCAGGCTGTCACAGCCATTTGCCGCACCTCCGGTGATGCTGTATGTTGCCGTATTGTTGTCTGAGGTATAAGTATTCCCATCCAGCCATAAATATGAGTTACAAGCTGTAATAACATCAGTACTATATGAATTATAATCATTTACAATTTGAGTTTCAAAATACCGGTCAGCAACTCCATCGAATGAACCATTGTAATAGGGGAAGCCATTAGCATATGTATTCGCATTACTTGTGTACCACCTTCCACATACCGGAACCGGTCCCATCATGTTAGAACAAATCTGATTAGCCCCTGCTGTAATTTTAATAGTGTATACTTGTCCGCCCGAAATATTTACAGGTGATGAGAAAGATATGGGAAGCATAGTTCTGGAATATGGCAACGGAACCACCACATTTTCTGTAGCAAGAACGGCTCCCCCATAACCATCTCCCTCAATTATTTGAGCCATCATCGAATAACTATTGATCGGTTCATTACAAGAAGTTAATTCAAAATCAATTTTTATTTGTTGTAATCTTCCTGATAATCCTGCCGTAAACGATTGACCTATAATCTGTCCATCCGTTAAGCAGGTATAGTCAGTTAACGACCCTGTATGTGATTGGTCCGTTTGAGAAGTGATACATTGAGATACATAGGTTTCAAAATAACGGTCAAAAACGCCATCTATTGAACCATTGTTATAGGGAAAACCATTGCTATATGTATTTGCATTACTCATGTACCACCTTCCGCATACCGGAACCGGCCCCATAATATTATCACAGATCTGATTAGCCCCTGCAGTAATTTTAATAGTATATACGAGCCCGGCCGTAATATTTGCAGGTGCTGAGAACGTAACAGGAAGCATAGTTCTGGTGTATGGAATCGGAACGACAACATTTTCTGTAGCAAGCACGGCTCCTCCAAAACCATCGCCATCAATTATTTCAACCGTCATCGAAAAAGCACTGATGGGTAAATTACAAGAGGCTAACGCAAAATCAATTTTGATTTGTTTTAATGTACCGGATAATCCTGCCGTAAACGATTGCCCTATAATATATCCATCCATTATACAGATATAGTTAGTTACCGAACCTGTATTAGATTGATCTAATTGAGTTTGCCCGATTGCCTTTAAATTGCAGAAAAGCAATATCGAAAGGATATGTAAACATAGTAAGGTTTCTTTAATTCTTTGTTTCGTTTTCATATTTTATTATTTGAGTTTTTGCTAATGCATTGACAATTATTGCATATAATCACTTCAATAAAAACAAAATACTGGATAGTGCCCTAACAGTATGTGTTAGCAAATATAATATAAATTGTTAAAACTGCAAATTTTAATTTTTTTTTCAGTAAAAACACAGGACAATTATTATGCCTGAAGGAATAAGCGTCTATATTTTATTTTCTGATAATTGAAAGAATTTTTATTTCTTAATAATTCCAATCAAGGGTCGGGAATTATAACCATTAATAATAGCCACTAACCCGAGCATCATCCAGCTAGCGGATCAGGCGGGCAGGCATAAACAATCCAGCTAAAAATATTCATTTCTTATTATCTTATGACAGTTTGGTATAATGAAATAAATAATCGTAAATTTGATTTCAAATAATTAAAACTATGAAACAAATTTTCACCCTTCTGGCCGGCATCATTTTTTTTATGCAAGCGCCCAGCAAAAGCAGCTTGGAACAGACACCATCCGGATAAATGTCACGGTAGTACAAGCGAAAACTATGGTCGACACTAATGTTGGAAACTCAGATTTTGTTATTCTCGATGTGCGACAACCTTTGGAATTTGATTCTGGGCATATTGCCAACGCAATCAATATCAATTATTACAGTGCAAATTTTTATACCCAAATTGATGCACTTGATCATAACAAAATGTATCTCTTACATTGCTGGGCCGGCAGCAGAAGCTTACCTACTTTCAACCATATGATAGCTGTACACTTCAGGGAGGTTTACCACATGAACAATGGAATCAGTACTTGGATCTCTGCAGGATACCCTACAGTGAAAACCGTTACAGCCGTGGAAAACTTAAATGCAACAAAACTGATTGAACTTTATCCGAATCCCGCTAATAACTATTTGAATGTTAGTTTCGAATCTGAAAGCACAGGAAAATTATTTTTGTTCGACCTGACGGGAAAAGTCATCAGAGAAGAATTTCTTGATCCGGGTCTTCAATCCATTGATGTTTCTGGTATTCCAAAAGGAATGTATATCATAAAGATCAAGTCGGATAAAGATGTGTATACAGAAAAAATCACGATTCTTTAAATAGTGTTTGTAAGAAAACGCCAATTTTTTCGTTACGCTTGCAACAAAAATGCTCATTTACACTAGTAAACTCCGCTTTTTGTCGCTTCGCAAGCCCGCCTGACTGATGCAGTCGGGCAGGCCTCAAACTTGACGTTTTCTTTTTACAAACACGAGTTTTCTTATAGACACTAAATAATTTTATTTTTTCTTGTTCATCACAGCAGCAATCGCAAGTATTATCCCTAATACAATGCCCAGGATGGCTGCAAAAAGCACCTGGAATTGGGGCGGCAACAGGAAGGTAATAGTGTGTGCCGGGAACCAGAACAAGGGTATGGTTTTTTTGTAAACGAAGTTCCACTGAACATCCCAGTTGATACCCGAAAATATTTTCGCAAAAGGAATGGGAGTAATAAGCGACTTTAAACTCCCGTGGTTCATGGCAATATGCGTATCTGTGATCTTGTGAAAGGTCATCATTACAGGTGCATAAGCCATATTTAGACAGACACTGATGCAGAAGGCCGATAATAATTTCAATCCGGTGAAGGAGCCTTTCATGGCATCAACAGCGCCTTCAACACCAAAATATTTTTCAAGACAAACCGGCGTTCCTGTCGAGAATATTTTAAACGCTATGGCAATAGTAGCGCCCAGCAAAGCCCATACCACCGCACGGGGAATAATTCCAAAACCTTTCTCAAAATACCGGCCGGTCTTGATGCGTAGCCCGATAAGTTCGCCCGTGGTGGCCAGGATGCCGAATTTGAACATGGCAAGCAGTACCGGATGAGCGGTGTTCGTATCAATATAGAATTTATACAAGGCTGGAAAAATCACGAAAGGCAGAAACAGGGCTGCCAGGAACAAAATCATGTACAGGTCTTTGGGTTTCATATTTTTTTAGGCTAAGGTAATAAAAAAATTATGGAAATAAATATTTATGAGCGCGGGTGATACTGAATAATAGCATCCCTTAAAAATTCCCTGTCGAGATGCGTATAAATTTCTGTAGTGGTAATGGATTCATGGCCCAGCATATCCTGAACAGCCCTGAGATCGGCGCCTCCTTCGATCAGGTGTGTGGCAAAAGAATGCCGGAAGGTATGCGGGCCGATCTTCTTCTTCAACCCGATCTTTTCTGCCAGGTCTTTTATGATCAGAAATATCATCTGTCGTGTCAGCTTCGCCCCCCGCCTGTTCAAAAATAATATGTCCGTACTGCCTTTTTTTATGTCGATATGCACACGCACATTTTCCATATATATGCGTATCTGCTTCATAGCCACCTTGCCGATAGGCGCCAGCCGTTCTTTGTTGCCCTTGCCGATGATACGGACAAATCCTTCGTTAAAGTAGATATCCGAGATCTTCAGCCCCACCAGTTCCGAAACACGTAATCCGCAGCCGTAAAGTGTTTCAAGTATCGCCTTGTTCCTTTCGCCTTGCGGAAGGCTCAGGTCAATGGCAGCTATCAGGGCATCGATCTCCTGAATGCTGAGAATATCAGGGAGTTTGCGGCTTATTTTAGGTGATTCAAGCATTTCTGCCGGATCATTTTTCACGATGTTCTCCATGATCAGATATTTATAAAATGCCCTGATGCCGGAGATCACGCGAGCCTGGGTATACGGGCTCATCCCGAGTTCGTTGATCCATTTCAGAAATCCCTGCAAATGTTTTAACTCAACATCTTCAGGTTTTACCGTTTGCCGGGAATATTCAAAATACTGAAGTAGCTTTTCCACATCATGTTCGTAGGCATCTATAGAATTTCCCGATAACGATTTCTCGAGCAACAAAAACGAACAGAAGCCTTTTAAATAAATATCCCAGTTTGCCATAAAATCAATTATAAAACATCATTCCTTGTTCGATATTTTTTCATTTGATTTAAGAACAACGATTAACGATTTAAGAACACTGATTAACGATTGACGATTTAAGAACAACAAGCCTGAACAACATTATAAATCACCATTCCTTGTTCGATTCATCTTTATAAAAAAAAGATGCAGGCCCCAATTTACCAGCCACTGGCAAGTATATCCGCGATATGAATGGTCTGTATGGGCAATTTGTGTTTTGAGATATAACCCTGGAGGTGCATCAGGCACGACGCTTCGGTGGAAACGATGTAATCTGCCCCGCTGTCGATGGCATTCTGTACTTTTTGTTCGCCCATAGCTGTGGAAATTGGCTCGAATTTCACTGAAAAAGTCCCGCCGAAGCCGCAGCAAACGTCATTATCCTTCATTTCATTCAGCTGCAAGCCTTTCACACGGCTTAAAAGTTTACGGGGCTGGTCCTTAAGGCCATACTCGCGCAATGCAGCACAAGCATCATGATACGTAATTACATGATTGAATTCAGCGCCAATATCTTCGACATGCAATACATTGACAAGAAAATCAGTGAACTCATAAATATTGCTTTGTATCTGCTTGCATTGGTTATGCAGGGATGAATTATTGAAAAGTTCTGAATAATAATTCCGCACCATACCAACACAGGATGCCGAAGGAGCAACAATTTTACGGTTGTTAGAAAAATCATTGATAAACTTTTCACCCAACTGCCTGGCATCATCCCAGAACCCACTGTTGAAAGCCATTTGGCCGCAGCAGGTTTGTTCGGTATTATAATCAACATCAACATCAAGTTTCTCAAATATTTTTACCATGTTCGTACCAACCTGGGGATAAACCTGGTCAATAAAACACGGAATGAACAAGTCAACTATCATGGGATTTTTTCTTTATTGAAAGCAAATGTAGAAATAAATTTTGTTTTTTATTACTTTTGGATAATTAAACATATTAATTTAATAATTTTTTGAGTTTTGTTAACTACAATGGATACAAAGTATTTTTTCGCAAAGGGCACTTTGAGGATAAAACCTGATTGCGGGGTCTTTGGCGTATGTTATTTGCCTCCGTCGCGGCGGGCACTTGCGTGCCTTGTAGTAAAATAAAAACACCGAAAACATAGTTACCATGCCTCAACGTTATTTCATAAAAATCTCTTTCGATGGCAGCCAATACCATGGCTGGCAAAGGCAGGAAAATGCGCTGAGCATCGAGCAAAAGATCAATGATGCACTGAACACTATCTTACGCCGGGATGTAAAACTTACAGGCTGCGGACGCACTGATGCCGGTGTTCATGCCCGGGAGTTCTTTGCTCATTTCGATGTGGAAGAACCATTGCCTAGCACAGATCAAACTGGTTATAACCTTACCAGTTTGCTGCCTGACGACATTGTGATAACCCGCATCATGAAAGTAACTCCCGATGCTCACGCCCGTTTTTCGGCGTTAAAAAGAACATATCAGTATTTTATCAACTCCAAACGCAGTCCTTTCGATAAAAATTACGAGTATTATTTCCACTCTCCAATAGATGTTTCCCTGATGAACGAAGCATGTGCGCTGCTTATGCAGCACAATAATTTTTCGTGTTTTTCAAAAACCCACACACAGGTTAATAATTTCTTATGCACGATTTATGATGCACATTGGGAAACCCACCACAGCAGACAAATTTTCACTATCACCGCCAACCGTTTTTTAAGAAATATGGTCCGCGCCATCGTAGGAACCATGCTGGATGTGGGTTTGCATAACATCGACCTGATCGGATTTAAAAACATCCTTGAAAAAGGGTCACGCTCCGAAGCAGGCATGTCGGTTCCTGCAAAAGGTTTGTTTTTGACGAAGGTGGAATACCCTGAAGATATATTTTGTGACAAATAATAATTAGAAATCAATTTGGCTTATCTATTTTATCAAAAAAAAATTATGAAACAAACTCTTTCAAAAACTAAAATAGTTGCCACATTAGGCCCGGCTTGTTCTTCTAAGGACATAATAAAAAGAATGATCCGGGAAGGTGTAGATGTTTTCAGGATAAATTTCTCACATTCCTCACAGGCAGAATTTTTGAAATTGGTAACACTTATAAAAAATTTGAATATCGAATTGGATTCCCATGTAGCTGTACTGGCCGATTTGCAAGGGCCTAAATTAAGAGTTGGCGAGATAGAAAATAATTCCGCAGCATTGGCCGAAGGCGGCATCATCAGCTTTGTATCAGAAAAATGTGTCGGGACCAGCAGCCGGGTGTATATGAGTTATCTTAATTTTCCTAAGGATGTCAATAGTGGAGAAATAATACTGATTGATGATGGAAAAATAAAGCTGGAGGTACTTTCAACAAATAAAAAAGATACTGTCAAAGCAAAAGTCATTTCCGGAGGACTGCTTTCATCGCACAAAGGAGTGAACCTGCCGAACACCAGGGTTTCATTGCCGTGCCTTACGAAAGAAGATATTTCTAATGCCCTTTTTGCCATCGCGCACGATGTGGACTGGATCGCATTGTCGTTTGTACGAAAAGCCGGTGATGTTCTTGAATTAAAAAAATTAATAAAGAAACATGACAGTCATGCAGGTGTGATTGCCAAAATTGAAAAGCCCGAAGCTCTTCAGGAAATTGATCAGATCATTCAACACGCTGACGGCCTGATGGTAGCCAGGGGTGATTTGGGTGTGGAAATGCCTTTTGACGAAGTCCCACTGATTCAAAAACACATCATCGAAAAATGCATCAGCCGGTCGAAGCCGGTGATCGTTGCCACCCAGATGATGGAAAGCATGATCACGAACTTCTCTCCTACCCGGGCCGAAGCCACCGATGTGGCTAACGCCGTGCTCGATGGCGCTGATGCCCTAATGCTCAGCGGCGAGACATCCATCGGCAAATATCCGGTCGAGACGATCATGAACATGCAAAAAATAATTGATTATACCGAAAGCCATGGGACTCCCTACAACAAAATAAATGTTCCTGATGAGGCATCGCCCGATTACCTTGCCGATGCTGTGTGTTACAATGCCGCAGCGTTGGCGAGACAAATAAATGCAAAAGCTGTTATTACGTTTACCCACTCAGGTTACACAGCAAAGCAGATATCAGCCAACAGGCCGGTAACCGATATTTTTGTGTTCACCAATGTGGACAGGCTGATGCCTTATTTGTCACTGATGTGGGGTGTGAAAGTTTTTTATCTGAAGTCATACGAAAAAATGGAAGTGTCTATTGAAGAGTCTATAGCTATACTCAGGGAAAAGAAATTCCTGCAACCGGGCGACCGGGTTATTCATGTAGGCAGCTCGCCATTAAACGAACACGGGAAAACAAATATTTTAAAAATCAGTACTGTGTAAAACAACAGCAAGCGTTTTTATTTATTCACAGTCCCTGTTTATGCTTAACACATAATCGTTGATCACATTCAGTTGGCTGGCCGTTTGGCTGCCGGCAAAGCCTGTGATATTTTCATAAGTAACTTTTTCCTGATATTGCTTTAAATATATCTTTGCCATTGGCATATACGACCAGTGCCATTTTTCTTCCTGATAACCGGTTTTTCTTTTTTCTCCCAAAGCGCTGAAAGGCTGGCAGAATCCGTATTTTGAAGCATTAGCACATAGCCATTCATAGACCTTTTTCCCCAGGGTGGTTTCGAAATATTTGTTTTCCATGCTGTTCAGATCCATATCGGTGCCCCAGTGGTGGCGCGACGTGCCCGGCATGGAACTGTACTTAAGAATTATTTTTGCACGTTCTGTAGGATCTTTCACCGTGGTGGCAAGGTTTTTACCATCCACCATCCTGCCGCCGTTCCATTTCTGTTCCCAAATGGATTTCTGATAGTTAAAATTCCGCGCCCCTGAAATGATTTTCAGGTTCACACCATCGTTTTTCGCGGCATAAAACATTTTAATAAACGCTTTGTAAGTTTCTTCCTGAATGAAAATCCCGGTACGATTGGCATATTCAAGGTCGCATTCTGTGAACGAATTGTCTTTGGCCGGATTGAATTTACCGGTAAGAAATTCAATACTCACAATGGTATCTTCATTTAATTCGGCTGTTTCTGACTTTTCTCCTACAGTATCGGCCTGAGCGGCTACCACACTGTTTGCTGTATTGAAATCCTTTTTATTTTTATGAATAACGGTATAATATACGCACAGCAATACAAGAGCGATTATGATAAATATCCCCGTCCCCTTAAAGATCTTCATATCTGTATCAATTGTTATCATTTAAAAACTGTATCACTGTAGTAGAAATATCTTCGGCATCTAATTTGAATTTTTTCATAAGTTCAGCAGGTTTTCCCGACTCACCAAAGGTATCGTTTATCCCGATAATTTTCATTTTTACCGGAAAATTCTGCGCCACTACTTCGGCCACGGCGCTTCCAAAACCGCCATAAACCTGATGTTCCTCCACAGTAACTATCTTTTTTGTTTCGCGGGCTGCCTCAATGATGATATTTTTATCAATGGGTTTTATGGTATGAATATTTATTACCCGTGCATCTACGCCCTGTTTTTCGAGGATATATGCCGCCTGCAGCGCTTCCCAGACCATGTGCCCTGTGGCCATAAGGCTGACATCATTTCCTTCTTTTAGTAATTGTCCTTTCCCAATTTCAGTCTCAATATTTGTTGGGATAAAATCAGGTACTGCCTCACGCCCAAAACGAATATATACCGGGCTTTTCAGTTTATCGGCTGCCAGTTGTGTCAACAACTTAGCCTGAGTTGCATCACAAGGGGAGAGCACGGTCATGTTCGGTAGCACGCGCATAATGGCAATATCTTCCAATGCCTGATGTGTAGCGCCATCAGGGCCTACAGAAATACCGGCATGTGCCCCGCCGATAATGACATGCAAATTATTATAACAGACAGAAACCCTTATCTGATCTGCTGAACGCAGGGCTGCAAAAACGCCATAAGTAGAAAAAACAGGTATCTTGCCGCTAAGTGCGAGGCCGGCTGCCACTGCAGCGCAATTTTGTTCGGCAATACCGAGCGAAATAAAACGTTCGGAAAATTCTTTTGCAAACAGATCAAGCCCGACCGAAGCAGTAATGTCGGCGCCAAGAACCATGAGTTCAGGGTGAAGTTTCCCTGCTTCCAGTACTCCCTCTCCAAAACCTGTTTTTGTTGGTTTGCTGCCTCTGTTATTCAATTGCATGTTCATGTTATGTTATTCAAGCGTGGCAATAAATTTTTCAGCTTCTTCTTTCGATGGCGCTTTTCCATGCCAGCGGTAATCGTTTTCAATGGCCTTCACTCCTTTTCCCATCAGAGTATGTGCAAGCATAACCACGGGCTTGGAGTGAACATCACTCATTGACCCTAACGTTGATAATATTTCTTTATGGTCATTACCATTACATTCCATCACCTCCCAGCCAAAACTTCTCCATTTATCAGCAAGAGGTTCTAATTCCATCACATCGGATGTTCTTCCATCAATCTGAAGATTGTTTCGGTCAACGATGACGCAAAGATGATCCAGTTTATGATGTGCCGCGCTCATGACGGCTTCCCAAACAGATCCTTCCTGTAATTCGCCATCGCCCATGATGCAGAAAATCCGGTGATCTTCCCGGTCATATTTTGCGGCGAGCGCCATGCCCACCGCTACGGACAAGCCCTGGCCCAGCGAGCCGGCAGATAATTCAATGCCGGGCAATCCGTGATCCCTGCCAGGATGCCCCTGCAGACGCGAACCAAGTTTACGCAAGGTCAGTAATTCTTCTTCAGGAAAATATCCTGCATGAGCCAGGGCCGCATAAAGTACCGGGGCAACATGCCCGATAGAACATATCAGGCGGTCACGCCCTTTCCATTGAGGGTTTTGAGGATCATGGTTCATCACAGAAAAATACAGACAGGTAAAAATGTCGGCCAATCCCAGCGAACCGCCTGTGTGCCCGGAACCTGCTTCGGCAAGGCTCAGCAAAATATCTTTCCGGATATTGGCAGAAATTATTTTCAACTCCCCAGCATCCTGAATTTTCTTAAAAATCATGTGCTGTTATTCTTTTTTGTCTTGTTCTTCTTTGTTAATAACAACAATGGTAAAATCATTGACCAGGGCTGCCAAAGCTCCAACAGCCGCCAGTACCGGGAGTAATGCTGTTCCAACCAGGCCGACTGTCAAAGGTATTTCCATGAAAATCCTTTCTTTGTCGTCTTTGATGATGATACGGCGGATATTGCCTTCGTGTATCAGTTGTTTTATCTTTTCCAGGAGTTTCTCTCCCTTTACCTTGAATTCGGATTTATTTTCTTCCATGATATTTCATTTAATTAATGGACACAACTAAGATCTGTTTCAGGCAATCTCTAATTTGATTATTAATAATTCATCGTTGGGTAACCTATCTGATTATTGTCACATGGCCCCTCAGTTTAAATTTCTCACCAGTCATGCTGGTATATAAGATAAAATAAACATAGACTCCGAGTTCGCAATCCTTTCCGTTATATTTTCCATCCCATGCGGCATTGGCATCATTTGTTTGAAACAATATGCGTCCCCAGCGATCGTAAATATAAAAGTCATATTTCGCTTCATCAATACCCGACATAATCGGTTTAAAAGTCTCATTAAGCCCGTTAGAGTTCGGAGTAAATGCATTTGGAATATAAACGATGATCTCCGGATAAATCGTTACCGGTTTTTCAACGGTATCGGAACAACTCTGGTTACTGTAAACGATAAGTTGAGTAACATAAGTGCCTACGCCTGTAAAAATGTGCGTTGGGTTTTGCAAATCCGAATAGTTGTTATTATACGATGCGGCATCCCCGAAATTCCACTCCCATGCTGTGGCATTGGTCGACAAGTCTATGAAGTCAATATTCGGGTTATCAGAATAGGCAACAATCGGGTTATTATAAAAATCTGCGATCGGTTTCAGATAAACTTTAACGGTATCTGTAGCCGAAACAGGGCAACCATCGGTTGTAAGTGCGCTGAGATAGATCGTGTAATTCCCGTTATTGAAGAAAGTATGCGTTGGTGTTGTCAATACAGAAGTATTATCAGCCGATGAAAGATCCCCGAAATTCCACATCAGGGTATTTGTATCAATCGGGCCAAGCGGTGCAAAGCCAAAAGTCACATCCAGCGGGCTGCACCCTTCACTTGGCAGTGACGATACTGACAACACGGGTGTATTGTATACACTGACAATCACTGAAGTCGAACCCATGCAACCATCAGGATTAGTACCCGACACCGTATATGTCGTTGTGCTGACAGGTGCAGCTACTACATTCGAACCTGTAGTTGAAGATAAGCCGGTATTGGGTAGCCAGGTAAAATTATAGGCACCATTGGCCATGAGCAAAACACTGTTTCCATTACAAACAAACGGGTTATTGGGGGTAACCGTAATCGTTAAAAAGCCATTGATGACAATCTGTGAAGTATCCGAATTGCTGCATCCGGTTACAGGATTGGTATAATTATAAGTAATGGTATGTATTCCAATACCTGCAACAGCAGGGTCAAAAGAAGCGCCTGTAATACCATTACCCGAATATGTGCCGCCGGGCGGAGAAGCCTGGCCCAGTGTGAATGAGGGAGAAGTGTGGCACACCTGAGGCATGGGTGAGAATGTGATCACCGGCAAAGGATTCACCGTAATTGTATATGAGGACGGAGTGCCTGTACAAGCATTTGCTGTTGGTGTAACTGTAATGGTTGCCACGACAGGGGTGGTGCCTGTATTCAAAGTTGTAAACGACGGGACATTACCTGTGCCGCTGGAAGCCAGGCCTATTGTGGTGGATGAATTTGTCCAGGCAAAGGTAGAGCCGTTCGTCGGGCTTGTAAACACAGAACCGGGAACGACATCGCCGGGGCAGGCATGGATATTAGCCGGAACAACGACTCCGGGAGTCGGATTTACCGTTATGGTATAAGTAGAAGATATCCCCGTACAACCGTTGGCTGATGGCGTTACCGTAACAGTAGCTGTGATAGGATCTGTGGTGGTATTCGTTGCATTAAAGCCGGAAATATTCCCCGAACCACTTGCACCTAAACCGGTAGCAGTGTTACTGTTCGTCCAGGTATAGGTAGCGCCTGCTACAGGGCTTGTAAAGGATGTTGCTGCAATGACACCTCCGTTGCATATGGTAATACTCGCCGGAACAGTAACTGAAGGAATTGGTTTCACTGTAATAGTATAACTTACCGGAATTCCGACACAGGTTCCAATAGCCGGCGTGACAGTAATTGTACCTGTTATAGGAGTAGAAACGGTATTGTTTGCAGTAAATACCGGCACCTGACCGGTACCGCTTGCTGCCAATCCAATGGCATTATTCGAGTTAGTCCAGGTATAAGTAGCACCCGCAGGTGTGCTGGCAATACTGCCGGCAGGAATTGCTACTCCTGAACATACCGTAATGCTGGCAGGAGGGTTAATAACAGGTAATGGATTAACTGTTATCGTATATGTTACAGGGGTTCCGACACAGGATCCGATTGCAGGAGTTACGGTAATTGAACCTGTTATTGACGTACTGGTGGAATTGGTTGCCGTGAATCCGGGCACTTGTCCGGTTCCGCTGGCAGCCAGACCGATGGCTGTATTCGTGTTTGTCCAGGTATAAGTTGCTCCTGCAGGTGTACTGGTAATATTGCCTGCAGGAATTGTTGTACCTGAGCATAAAGTAATGTTAGCAGGAGCAGTAATAACCGGCAAAGGAGTAATTGTTATCGTATATGTTACAGGTGTTCCCACACAAGTTCCCATTGCCGGAGTTATGGTAATTGTACCGGTAATTGCAGAAGTAGAGACATTGCTTGCGGTGAATCCGGGTACCTGCCCTGTGCCGCTTGCAGCCAGGCCGATAGCTGTGTTCGAGTTAGTCCAGGTATAAGTTGCTCCTGCAGGTGTGCTGGCAATACTGCCGGCAGGAATGGCCGCACCTGAACATACAGTTATGTTGGCCGGAGCGGTAATAACCGGCAATGGATTAACGGTTATTGTGTATGTTACAGGAGTGCCGACACAAGTTCCGATTGCAGGAGTTACGGTAATTGTGCCTGTTATCGCTGTGCTGGAGGCATTGGTCGCCGCGAACCCCGGTACTTGTCCGGTTCCGCTTGCAGCCAGCCCGATGGCTGTATTCGAGTTTGTCCAGGCATAAGTTGCTCCTGCAGGTGTGCTGGCAATACTGCCTGCAGGAATTGCCGTACCTGAACATACGGTGATGTTAGCCGGAGCGGTAATTACCGGTAATGGATTAACGGTTATCGTGTATGTTACAGGAGTGCCGGCACAAGTTCCGATTGCAGGAGTTACGGTAATTGTGCCTGTTATCGCTGTGCTGGAGGCATTGGTCGCCGCGAACCCCGGTACTTGTCCGGTTCCGCTTGCAGCCAGCCCGATGGCTGTATTCGAGTTTGTCCAGGCATAAGTTGCTCCTGCAGGTGTGCTGGCAATACTGCCTGCAGGAATTGCCGTACCTGAACATACGGTGATGTTGGCCGGAGCGGTAATTACCGGTAATGGATTAACGGTTATCGTGTATGTTACAGGGGTTCCGACACAGGATCCAATTGCAGGAGTTACGGTAATTGAACCTGTTATTGCCATACCGCTGGAATTGGTTGCCGTGAACCCCGGCACTTGTCCGGTTCCGCTTGCAGCAAGCCCGATGGCTGGATTCGAGTTCGTCCAGGTATAAGTAGCGCCGGCAGGTGTACTGGTGATGCTGCCTGCAGGAACTGCTGCACCTGAACATACAACAACGTTGGCAGGAGCTGAGATACTGGGATTGGAACCGATAGAAACGCTTACCGTCGCGACACCTGAACATCCGGCAGCAGTACCGGTAACAGTGTATGTGGTATTTGTCGCAGGAGTAACATTAACCGGTGAGCCGCTCAAACTTCCGGGCATCCATGTATACGTTGTGCCGGCCACCGAACTAGTAGCAGATAATGAGGAAGAACTACCCCCACAAATTGAAGAGGGTGCTGCTGTAGGAGTAATCACAGGATTGGGTTTCACGGTAACGGTAACGGTATTAGTGCCTATACACCCTGCTGAAGTCCCGGTTACGGTATAGGTAGTTGTGTTGGTGGGCGAAACGCTGACCGATGCTCCGGTAAGTGAGCCAGGCATCCAGGAATAAGTGGATGCGCCCGAAGCTGTTAATGTAGTACTTGTGCCTGAACATATCGAAGCGGAAGCAGGAGTAACAGTTATAGTAGGCCCTGGATTCACATTAACCGTAACGGTTGTATCGTAGGTGCAACCATAATTATCGGTAACGCTGTATGTATAGGTATTGGTCCCTGCAACATTAGGAGCAGTGGTAACCGGGTTGGTTCCCGTAGGCGCCAAACCAGGCCCTGACCATGTTTGGGAGACTATGGTGGGCGTGAAACCCCATAAAGAAGGATAAAGCGAAGGGCTAAAATTAACTCCCCACCAGAAAATATAACCGTTGTCCGCTCCAAGATTATCTGTTACGGTAATGGTCCAGGTGCCATTCAGCGGGCAACCCACCAGCGATGTCCAGGCTCCGTATGCCTGATATGTTCCGGCATTGGCCTGACTGACAGATGTACTTACCTGCCCTATCGGGTCGGTATAAGGAGCCACGGTTGTCCAGTTGGCTGTATTATCAATATATCCCGATGTAGATGTTGGTGAAAAACAGTAATCATAGCCAATACCGGGTGTGGTATTTGATGAGTTATCGTCAACAGGAAGGTTTTGGCCCACAGGTTCTCCGAGTATGGTACCGCCGCCCGAATTGGAATAAGGCAGTAACACAATGGAGTTGCCGTTGGGACATGACAAGGAAATTTGCAGGTCCCCCATAAAAGTATGTTCCATGTTGAGGCAAACGCTAACAATATCACTGACAGAGTTTACTGTCTGGCCTGGAGAAAAATTTGTAAAGTTTATTCCCGTGGTATAAGAGACACCCGAACCGTCGGGTAGAAAAGTTGTTCCAGCCAAAACAGCTCCGGTCGGCTGCGACCAGGGCGTAGGTGTGGCTACACCCGTCAATGTGGTGCTCTGCCCCACGCAAATGGTGGTTGGATTGGCATTGGTGCCGGCAAATACTGGTGTAGTAGAAACCCGGACACGAATATCAATAACATTACTACTTAGGCACCCGTTAATATCGGTAACCACCAGACCCACCTGATAGCCCCCTTCATTATTGTAAGTATGAGAAACATTCTGTCCTGTGGCGGTGGTCCCATCACCAAAAGTCCATGTAAAAGTAGAAGTGGCATTGCTTTGAGTATAGCTTGTACCGTTTTGCGGATAATTGGCCGATCCGTTAAATGTTATGGTCTGTCCCTGGCAGATGTTTATATACTGACCTGAAACAGCCGGTGTTGAACCAGCGAGCACGGCCTGAACAGCCTGACAAGGCTGTGCGCAGGAAATAGTGGCCACCCACCCTGCATACTGCACTGAACCATCGGAGTGAAAAACAAACGTGAGACAACCGCTGGTGTTGCTGGCTGTAGCCTGCACAATACCGATCAATGGAAGTCCATTATCATATGTGCCCAAACTTGGCGAGCTGGTATTTGGACCATCATATACTGTCAGATAATCGTAGTTGTCTTCCACATCAAATGAGATAAAATTAAGAGTCACTTTTGAACCCGGCGTGGAGGGGCAGATGGTATATGTAAGGTCCTGGCTGGAGGAATAGGTTCCTGTACCACCGTTATCATAAAAAGTTCCCGAACAAGCAGTAACTGTGGAATTACTCATGTTATAAGATTGCCCTGGCTGTACACAGGAAATACTGGCCTCCCACCCTGCATACTCCACCGAACCATCGGAGTGAAAAACAAACGTGAGACAACCGCTGGTGTTGCCATTTGTGGCCTGCACCATACCGGCCAATGGAGTTCCATTATCATATGTGCCCAAAGTTGGCGAGCCAGTATTTGGACCATCATATATTGTCAGATAATCGTAGTTGTCTTCCACATTAAATGAGGTAAAATTTAGCATCACTTTTGAACCCGCCGTGGAGGGGCAGATGGTAAATGTAAGGTCCTGGCCGGAGGAATAGGTTCCTGTACCACCGTTATCATAAAAAGTTCCCGAACAGGTAGTAACTGTGGAATTACTCATGTTATAAGATTGCGCTGTAGAAAAAAAGCCATAAGCGCAAAACAATACTGTAAATAGAATTTTATATAAAAAAATCCTCATAAAACTAATTTTTATAATGATTAAATCCATCGGTAATTTCAGTATGGCTCCGAATAACTAAAACCTTACGGCTTCCCTCCACCAGGTAATAATTTCTGACAGGAGAGATTTTATACCGGTACAATAATAGGTTAAATGCCGGCAGATCACTAATGCTTAATACTTCGCCAGTATTCTGTTTAGTGGTTCTATCTATTTTGAAGAGATAAGGATAAACCTCTAAATCCAACGGTTTCTCTTCCGGAATTTCCATTATAAACCAACCTTTTTCAGTAAGGTAGTTGTAATATAAGATACCATTTGGGTCTGCCGATTGTATGCCATTAATCTCGGTTTGCGCCAACGCAGCTTTAACATAATCATTGGCGACTGGATTTTGTTGAGCCAAAACCAGCCCTGAGATGCTAACCAACACTAAGAAAACAATAATATTTCGTTTCATATTTAATTTATTAATTCAAAAAAAAATAAATAAGCATTAATATTAGTTGCCAAATATATATAATTTTTTTATTAGATATTATTTTTGATATTTTTTTTCAACGGGGACACCATTCAGTACGTTTCATTTTTTTTATAAATATTTTTCTAAAACTTAAACGTACAAATCCGGCCAATAATTAGGAAAATTATAAAAAAATGGTCATTTAATAATTAAGAATTCAAAATCAAATGTTTATATAATTGACATTTTTTTTCAATGGATAATAAAATGCGGTTTTTATCCATATGAATACCGGGTGCTTTTTTACAAACCAATTACGTGATTGACGCGGTAAGCGATAAATTCAGGGTTTGCCAGATTTTTCTTGTTGTATTTTAGCGGTTTTGAATTTTCAACATTTCTGATCTTTCCTACGGCATAGCATAAAATAGCATCACCAGCAGCGATATCCCATTCCATAGTCCGGCCGAACCGTAGATATTCATCGGCACTGCCTTCGGCAAGCATACAAAGTTATATAGAGCTTTACTTGCTTACAAATGTTTGGGCTATTTATTATTTTTAGGTATTTGCGTGCTATAGCATTGATGTACGATTCACTCACAAGGTAGGTGCAGGTTTTCCTTTCAGAATAGGGTAAACATCTGCGTTCAGAAACTATTTTATCGATCCTGTTTTCACTGCTTGTGTTGATAAGCTTCGATGCAGCTTCAAATTCAAACGACTCCAGCTTATCTTCGGCAAAGTAGAGAATATCATGTGCCGGAGCGTAGATAACGCCTAAAAAGGAATACGATGATCTCTCACCAGGGCTAAATTCGCGGTAGAAACAACGATGATCTGTTTCGGGTAATCTCTTTTTTTGATCCCTCGGGAGGAAGCCTATCTGACTATTGTCACATAGCCCCTAAGTTTAAATTTTTCACCTGTCATACTGGTATATAAGATAAAATAAATATAGACTCCGAGTTCGCAGTCCTTCCCGTTATATTTCCCATCCCATGAGGCATTAGCATCATTTGTATGAAACAAAATGTGCCCCCAGCGATCGTAAATATAAAAGTCATATTTCGTTTCATCTATACCCGACATAATCGGCTTAAAAGTCTCATTAAGCCCGTTAGAGTTCGGAGTAAATGCATTTGGAATATAAACGATGATCTCCGGATAAATCGTTACCGGTTTTTCAACGGTATCAGAACAACTCTGGTTACTGTAAACGATAAGTTGAGTAACATAAGTGCCGACGCTTGTAAAAATGTGCGTTGGATTTTGCAAATCCGAATAGTTGTTATTATAAGATGCGGCATCCCCGAAATTCCAATCCCAGGCTATGGCATTGGTCGATAAGTCAATGAAGTCAATCTTCGGGTTATCGGAAAAACCAACAATTGGGTTATTATAAAAATCCGCGACCGGTTTCAAATAAGCTTTAACAGTATCAGTAGCCGAAACAGGACAGCCGTCAGTGGTAAGTGCACTGAGATAGATCGTGTAATTGCCGTTATTGAAGAAAGTATGCGTTGGTGTTGTCAATACAGAAGTATTATCAGCCGATGAAAGATCCCCGAAATTCCACATCAGGGTATTTGTATCAATCGGGCCAAGCGGGGCAAAACCAAAAGTCACATCCAGCGGGCTGCACCCTTCACTTGGCAGTGACGTGACTGACAATACGGGTGTATTGTATACACTGACAATCACAGAAGTCGAACCCATGCAGCCATCAGGATTAGTACCCGAAACGGTATATGTTGTGGTGCTTACGGGCGCTGCTACCACATTCGATCCGGAAGTTGAAGATAAGCCGGTATCGGGTTGCCAGGTAAAATTATAAGCGCCATCGGCCATGAGCAGGACACTGTTTCCAACACAAACAAACGGGTTATTGGGGGTAACCGTAATCGTTAAAAAGCCGCTGATGACGATCTGAGAAGTGTTTGTACTGCTGCATCCGGTCACAGGATTGGTGTAATCATAAGTAACCGTATGTGTTCCAATGCCTGCAATAGCAGGATCGAAAGTAGCGCCAGAGATACCCGGCCCCGAGTATGTTCCTCCTGATGGAGAAGCCTGGGTAAGCGTAAATGCGGGAGAAGTATGACATAATGGAGGCATTGGTGAGAATGTGATTACAGGCAAAGGATTCACCGTAATTGTGTATGAAGACGGAGTGCCTGCACAAGTATTTGCTGTTGGCGTAACTGTTATGGTTGCCATAATAGGGGCGGTACCTGTATTCGAAGCTGTAAAAGATGGGACATTACCTGTGCCGCTGGAAGCAAGGCCTATCAAGGTGGATGAATTTGTCCATGTATAGGTAGTGCCGTTAGTCGGACTTGTGTACAAAGAACCCTGAACGGCCTCACCATGGCAAACATGAAAATTAGCCGGAACCACAACCCCCGGAGTCGGATTTACTGTTATGGTATAAGTGGAAGATGTCCCCGTACAACCGTTGGCTGATGGCGTTACCGTAACAGTAGCTGTGATAGGATCTGTGGTGGTATTCGTTGCATTAAAGCCGGAAATATTCCCCGAACCACTTGCACCTAAACCGGTAGCAGTGTTACTGTTCGTCCAGGTATAGGTAGCGCCTGCTACAGGGCTTGTAAAGGATGTTGCTGCAATGACACCTCCGTTGCATATGGTAATACTCGCCGGAACAGTAACTGAAGGAATTGGTTTCACTGTAATAGTATAACTTACCGGAATTCCGACACAGGTTCCAATAGCCGGCGTGACAGTAATTGTACCTGTTATAGGAGTAGAAACGGTATTGTTTGCAGTAAATACCGGCACCTGACCGGTACCGCTTGCTGCCAATCCAATGGCATTATTCGAGTTAGTCCAGGTATAAGTAGCACCCGCAGGTGTGCTGGCAATACTGCCGGCAGGAATTGCTACTCCTGAACATACCGTAATGCTGGCAGGAGGGTTAATAACAGGTAATGGATTAACAGTTATCGTGTATGTCACAGGGGTGCCGACACAAGTTCCAATGGCCGGGGTTACCGTAATTGAACCTGTTATTGCCATACTGGTGGCATTGGTTGCTGTGAATGCCGGTACTTGCCCGGTTCCGCTTGTTGCCAAACCAATCGAAATATTTGAATTAGTCCAGGTATAAGTAGCGCCGGCAGGCGTACTGACAATATTGCCTGCAGGGATTGCTGTACCAGAACATACAATAATGTTAGCCGGGGCCGTAATAACCGGTAATGGATTAATAGTTATCGCATATGTCACGGGGGTTCCGACACAAGTTCCGATTGCAGGAGTTATCGTAATAGTACCGGTTATTGCTGCACTGGTGGTATTTGTTGCAGTAAATCCAGGCACCTGACCCGTTCCGCTTGCTGCCAACCCAATAGCAGTATTCGAGTTGGTCCAGGTATAAGTAGCGCCTGTCGGCGTGCTGGTAATACTGCCTGCCGGAATTGCCGTACCTGAACATACCGTAATGTTAGCTGGAGCAGTTATCACCGGTAATGGATTAACGGTTATTGTGTATGTTACAGGGGTTCCGACACAAGCTCCAATTGTCGGGGTTACAGTAATTGAACCAGATATTGCCGTACTGGTTGCATTGGTCGATGTAAAGCCCGGTACTTGTCCGGCTCCGCTTGCAGCCAAACCGATGGCGGTATTCGAATTTGTCCAGGTATAAGTAGCGCCGGCGGGTGTACTGACAATGCTACCAGCAGGGACAGTTGTGCCGGAGCAAATAACTATATTAGCCGGAGCAGTAATAGCCGGCAAAGGAGTAACAGTTATCGTATATGTTACAGGGGTTCCGACACAAGTTCCGATTGCAGGAGTTATCGTAATAGTGCCGGTTATTGCTGCACTGGTGGTATTTGTTGCAGTAAATCCAGGCACCTGACCCGTTCCGCTTGCTGCCAACCCAATAGCAGTATTCGAGTTGGTCCAGGTATAAGTAGCGCCGGAAGGTGTACTGGCAATGCTGCCTGCAGGAATTGCTGCGCCTGAACATACCGTAATATTAGCTGGAGCAGAGATCACCGGCATCGGGTTAACGGTTATTGTGTATGTTACAGGGGTTCCAACACAAGTTCCGATTGCAGGAGTTATGGTAATTGTGCCTGTAATAGCCGAAGAGGAAGAATTGCTTGCTGTGAATCCCGGCACCTGCCCGGTTCCGCTTGCTGCCAGCCCGATGGCTGTATTCGAGTTGGTCCAGGTATAGGTAGCACCGGCAGGTGTACTGACAATACTACCAGAAGGGACAGTTGTGCCAGAACAAATAACAATATTAGCCGGAGCAGTAATAACCGGCAAAGGATTAACAGTTATCGTATATGTTACAGGGGTTCCGACACAAGTTCCGATTGCAGGAGTTACGGTAATTGTGCCTGTAATAGCCGAAGAGGAAGAATTGCTTGCTGTGAACCCGGGTACTTGTCCGGTTCCGCTTGCTGCCAGCCCGATGGCAGAATTCGAATTAGTCCATGTATAAGTAGCGCCTGCCGGCGTGCTGGTAATATTGCCTGCCGGAATTGTCGTACCTGAACATACCGTAATGTTGGCAGGGGCAGAGATCACCGGCATTGAACTAACAGTTATCGTATATGTTACAGGCGCTCCAACACAAGTTCCCATTGCCGGAGTTACCGTAATTGTACCTGTTATTGCTGTACCAGTGGAATTGGTCGCCGTGAATCCCGGCACCTGCCCGGTTCCGCTTGCTGCTAACCCGATGGCTGTATTCGAGTTGGTCCAGGTATAGGTAGCACCGGCAGGTGTACTGACAATACTACCAGAAGGGACAGTTGTGCCAGAACAAATAACAATATTAGCCGGAGCAGTAATAACCGGCAAAGGATTAACAGTTATCGTATATGTTACAGGGGTTCCGACACAAGTTCCGATTGCAGGAGTTACGGTAATTGTGCCTGTAATAGCCGAAGAGGAAGAATTGCTTGCTGTGAACCCGGGTACTTGTCCGGTTCCGCTTGCTGCCAGCCCGATGGCGGTATTCGAGTTAGTCCAGGTATAGGTAGCGCCTGCCGGCGTGCTGGTAATATTGCCTGCCGGAATTGCCGTACCTGAACATACCGTAATGTTGGCAGGTGGCGAGATCACAGGCATAGCAGAAACGTTTACTGTTATTGTGTTTGTCGAAGTACATCCCGGGCTTATGCCAGTAACAGTATAGGTGGTAGTTGCAGGCGGGGATGCAGTAACAGAAGAACCTGTTGTCTGGTTTAATCCGGTAGCCGGTGCCCATGAATAGGTATTAGAGCCGGAAGCCGACAGGCCAATAGAACCCCCGGAACAAATGGCAGGGTTTGCCGGACTCAGAACGACATTGCCGCTGGCAAGGGAAACTGTAATATTATCAGAAACAGTGACTGGAACATTAAAACAAGTATTATAAGTAGCCTGAGCTGTATATGTCGTTGTTCCTGAAGGGCATACATTTACAGAGTTTCCCGTACCAATTTGTGTTGCCCCCTGAAACCATGTTATCCCGACAATGGATGAGCCAGTCGGAGTAAAACGCCAGGCTTCGTTGCTAGCGCTCCATGCAGAGGTATTTCTTCCGGGTGCCGCGATGCCATTAGTTCCTGTAGCATCCTGTATACCTACTAAAGCGTTTCCTGAATTCCAACTGCTGCATATAGGACTATTTTGAATATACACCTCGATAATATTTGAGGTTTCATACAAAACAATCTGGTGAGTTGCCAACATATAGTTACAACTGCTTGAAAACATAGCAACATTATACCAGTTAACAACAAATGTCCTGCAGGGATAAGAGCCAAGTATTGCATAATACATTGTTCCGGCAACGGCAGGGTCTATATCATGATAGACGCCAAAAATAGCATTGGTAGGCAGGCTGGAGGACGGGCAAGTGGCAGTAAACGGCCACTGACAATAACCACCGGCATTAGTAAGATCAAAAGAAACGACACCATTAGAACCAGCAATAATCTGAGTATAACTTGTACCGTAAAAACAGAAGGTAAATGGCAGGTCTATAACAGTGCTCCAGGTGTCGTCAATATTAACAAGTATCGGAGTCCCGGTATTAAAAGCGTAAGGAGGTGCATAGGGTACGGAGGAAACAGAATAAGTATTTGTTTCACCGCTGGTCTGGATGGCTGATGCTGTTAATGTGGTGCAGGACTGATTGCAGGGTAAAGCAAAATTATTGCCGCCATTTGTAGTTATGGTAACACTGGCACATCCCGGCTGTCCCAACACATCCTTGTTGGGGAATATAATAAAAAATAATAACGCAACAAAAACGACTATTTTTTTCATTTTTCATAATTTAAAAAAAAAAGATATTAAACACATGAAATTAAAATTATTAAACTGAAATTAAAAATGTTGTATATAGTTATCAAAAATAAAATTTTTTTATAGTATAATAACGCAAAAAATAAATAGTTATGAGTCACGCTGTCAACATTCAGAACGATTTAATAAAAAATAATTTTTTTTGCACGCTGATGGTTCATCCAAATCCATTGTTTTTTTTACTTTTAAGTATCTGAATGGCAATGTATTATTAACAGAGTACGTTCAGTTTCGCGGCTTGTATGTCTGCTGCTTGTCGGCTACCATTCAGACCGGGTAAAAGTGGATTTTTCGAAAAAAGCTAATGTGAAAATAAGCAATACATAGGATGAAATAAGCAACAAATTACAAGAATTAAAAAAACAATTTCCATCCTCCCAACAAAATAACGTATCGTTTAAAGCGAGGATAAATTGGATGAATGGTATGCGATAAATTCAGGGTTTGCCAGATTTTCCTTGTTGTATTTCAGCGGTTTTGAATTTTCAACATTCCTGATCTTTCCCCCGGCATAACGTAAAATAGCATCACCAGCAGCGGTATCCCATTCCATTGTCCGCCCGAAACGAGGATATTCATCTGCACTGCCTTCGGCAAGCATACAAAGTTTTAAAGAGCTCCCCTTGCTTAAAAAGTGTTTGGGCTTTTTATCATTTTTAAGGTATTTGCGTGTTTTAGCGTTGATGTGGGATTTGCTCACAAGGTAGGTGTATGTTTCTGTTTCAGTATAGGGTAAACATCTGCTTTCAGAAACTATTTTATCGATCCCGTTTTCACGGCTTGTGTTGATAAGCTTCGATGCAGCTTCAAGTTTAAACGACCCCAGCTTATCTTCGGCAAAGTAGAGAATATCATATGCCGGCGCATAGATAACGCCTAAAAGAGGAATATGATCTCTCACCAGGGCAATATTCACGGTAAAATCATTGCTGCGTGAGATAAATTCCCTGGTACCATCGAGCGGATCTACCAGCCAGAATACATCCCAAGCCATACGCTCTTTATAAGGCGAAATAACGGATTCTTCAGAGATCACAGGAATTTTGAAGGGTAACAATCTTTCGATGATGATCTGGTTTGCAGCCTTGTCGGCATTGGTAACCGGGGTGAAATTTCTTTTAATGCGAACACGGATTCTGTCGTTAAATACCTCCATGATCTTCAAACCGGCGTCAATGGCTGCGTGTATCGATGTACTTAATAACTCTGACATTTTCTGTATCTGTTTGAAATTTGCTGTTTACCGTGCTCAGGCTTACTAAAAACTGCTAAAATCTGCTCTCATTTTCAAATAAGTAAGCCGGCCGTCGGTAATAATAAAACTAAAAGCCAGCGGGTTTTCAGATTTAGGACGATTTTTAACTTCAATTGTCAGAAAATTTGAAGTCAGAGGATTAACAATATTCAGAAATTTTGTTTCATCCGCAGCCATAAGCCGCAACTTTTGGCCTTGAAGTTCCTCAACGACTTCCCGTATCATCTGAATGAGGCACACACCGGGCACCACAGGGTTTCCGGGAAAATGGCCTTCATAGATTTTATGATCTTTTTCAAGCTCAACCTGAACTACAGTTTTTTCTTCTTCCCGTGAAGTACTCAAAATTTTAAAAAAAGTATCTAACAGCATAGCTTCTATTTTAAAAGAAATTTATCATCCGGAATTTCATTATTGATCTTCCGGTTGTTAAACAAAATATCAGTCTTGTCGCCTGAAACTTCGTTCATCTGAACACGCGCAACCGAAAACATTTTTTTCTCAAAAAACAAAACAATATTCTTAAAAAATACTTTAATATCCTTTGATCCCGGCGTTAGCACCAATTTGTAATTGAGATCATTTTCGTAATAGCTGCAGGTAAAATCATTTTTATCATTCAGCACATTCCCTTGTAGTATCTTACCAAGAATTGTATTTAACTTATTAAAAGATTCACTGGCAGTAAGATCATAAGAACTTGTTTTTTCATCATCTTTGATGGACATCCTGCCGTTGTTGATAATAATCACGTATTTGAACGGATCCGTATATTCCCAGCGTATCATCACTCCATTTTTATAACAAAATTTACCGTTCGATACCACAGGTTCAGTCAGAATGCTCATGTATTTTTGCTGAACAAAATCACACTCTATAGTATGAAGTCCTGCGTTGTATGTTTTAAGCCTGTTGTTGAAAAAGGCAGTGTCTTTCATCGTTTTATACGAAGTATCCGGCACTGCAGCCAATGCGGCCACTGAAGACAACAACAGGATCACAACTATTTTTAAAGAAATTCTATTCATACGCATTCATATTTAATGCTTCATCTAAACGTGCAAACCCGAGTTGTTGTTGTTTGCAGGTTCTGATAAATTCATCTGTTACAATATCAATCCCGGCAATCCTGTCGTGAAACAGTACGATATCTCCGGCTTTCACCTTCGAAATCCTTTTTTTAATTTTTTCAGGCCCTTTATTCATCGTATCCAGCGAACGCAGGCTCCATCCTACCGGCAGGAGTTTCAGTTTTTTCAAAGCGGCTTTTATATTAGGATTGGTAACTCCGAACGGCGGCCTGAAAAAAATCGGTTTGACACCTATGATTTTTTTTATCACTTCTGCCGATCTTTCCATGTCAGCAGCAACTTTTCCCGAAGAATAAAAACCATACAGATCATGATGACAATAAGAATGGTTGCCGATGATATGTCCTTCCTCAAAAGCCTGTTTCACAAGGCCGGGAAAATTTTCGGCTTTATGCCCGATAAAGAAAAATACCGCCTTGACATTATTCTTTTTCAATACTTCGAGGACTTTCGGAGTAACAAATTCGTCGGGGCCATCATCAAAAGTGAGTACGATAAGATCTTTGCTTATTATCCTGCATACAACCTCAGTATAAAAAGACATACCGATACGTGCTGATCCGAGAGCCGTAAAAAAGATCAGAATAGCTCCCGGCAGCACATACCACCAGGGAGAAACGCCGTAGAAAGCCACCATTGCCCCAATCACCGTAATCAATACCAGAAAGACGATCAAAATATATTTTAACTTTAGCATGAGGAAAGCAAAATAAGAGCATGTTCAGCGTTTTTAAACTGATTATAAACAAGGATGTGCTTAAACTGATCCACCTTGTTAAACCTGAGTTTCATCGCATCGGGACAAGAATTGCTTTTAAGGATATTTGCCCCTGCCCATACAGCCATAGCGGAAGCAGTGAAATATTCACCGAAAAGATGCTTGTAATACAAAATATTATTTTCTGCAAAAATGCTGTGTGATAGCGTGTCGTAAACAGTATCTGAATCTTTGTCGGCGCTGTAACCCATTATTACTGCATCCATATCCCTGAATGTAAGTCCCTGTTTTTGGATAAACCCGGAAATATAGCTCTCTGTGTGGCCAATATCATCAGGTTTGTAAAAAATTTTAACAGCATCTATGGCAGCAAAAGCATTTTCCGGATTATTTGAAAGGACAAAAAACGAGGCACCCTCCCCTGCTATGCTGCCCCCGGTTTTATCCGTGAATACTCCGGTGTCCGATCCGAGAACACTTTTATAAACACCAAGCCGATTCAAAATGGTATAGGAGGCTGGCGTAATTTCGTCAACTCCGCCAAGTAAAATTTGAAAATCAGGCTGTTCGTGCAGCAGCATCATTGCATCCTGAAGGGCATTTTCAAAAGAAAAGCACCGGTGAACGTATGCATAGTTATAACTGTTGCATTTAAGCAATAAGGCTATTTGTCCCGCAATGGTGTTGTGGGTCGACTGTATGAAAGATGTTGGCGGGAGAAATTGTTCTTTATTAATGATGATATCATTCAGGAACTTTTCGGTGTCTTCGATACAGCCAAGGCCCGTACCGGTGATAATGGCATCGGGTTTTTCCAGCCCGGTATCTTTCAGGCATTGAATAGACGCTGCCACACCCATTTTCACCACGCGCCCCATACGGCGTAAAAGAGCCGGATTGATATATTCTTTATAATCAGGCTCCACGCATTTCAGAAATTCTGTTTCATATCTTTCTGGTTTGACCATCTCAAAAGGCTTGCAAAATGTCGGTTGAGGACTGATGGCAGTAGCGGAATTTATGTAGGTTTTCATAGGGTTAGGAGTTTCGAGTTTCGAGTTTGGAGTTTTGAGTTTGGTTCTTGGAATTTGGATCTTGGAATTTGGTCCGCCGCGGCGGATTGGAATTTGGACACTGGTCCGCTACGGCGGACTGGGAGTTGGAGTTCATAATTGTGGGTCTGAAATGCCATAAGATTGATTTATTTAACTCCTGAAATAATCAATGTTGAGTTGTTTCCGCCAAATCCGAATGAATTTGAAAGGACGTTATCAACTTTACAGTTTTCAATAAGTTGTGTAACAGGCGAAATGCCCAACTCCGGGATAGGTTCTGAAAAGTTCAGGCTTGGATATATCATTTTATTTTGAATAGCAAGTACTGAAAGCACAGCTTCTATCCCGCCCGCAGCGCCCAGCGCGTGCCCGGTGAAAGGTTTGGTAGAGCTGAATAAAGGTATCTTTTCCCCGAATATTCTTTTCATAGCAACACCTTCCGAAAGGTCATTATTGCCGGTACCTGTGCCATGCACATTGATATAATCTATTTCTTCGGGCTGCAGGCCACTCATTTCCATTGCCTTGCTCATCGCCAGAAAAGCGCCCTGCCCTTCGGGGGAAGAAGCAGTCTGATGGTAGGCATCATTAGCGTTTCCGTAACCTTTAACTTCAGCAAGAGGCTTTTTGTTCAGCTTATTCAGAATTTTTTCCGAAACCAAAACAACAAATCCGGAGCCTTCGCCAAGGTTCAGGCCTGCGCGGGCAGCATCAAACGGTTTACAATGATTTTTGTCCAGGATCATCAATGTGTTGAACCCATTCAGCGTGAATCGCGTCAGAGAATCGGTACCTCCGGCCAGCACCACGTCCACCACATCATTTTTTATCAGCCTGGAACCAAACATTATAGCATTTGCAGATGATGAACATGCCGTGCTGATGGTTGCCAGGTAGTCTTTTATTCCGAGAAGATCAGCGATATGTTCCGTACTGTCTGCACAGTCGTGGCCTTTTATGCCATCAGTATTTCCAGTGGTATTATCTGCATAAAATTCATCATAAAAACGTTCGCTCAGGTCCATCCCTCCCACTGAGGTTGCCGATACAAGGCCGCAACGGTATTTTCCGATATCGATGCCGGAATTTTCCAGCGCTTCTTTTGCAGCTATCATGCCGAAAAGGCTGGTTCTGGTGAACAATTTCTCCGGGTCAAGGCCGAGAATTTTTTTTATTTCTTCGTTGGACTTTTTAACCTCGCCAAAAGGCATTTTGTCCTTGTAGATGGTGTCAATAAATTCAAGGCGCCCAATACCGTGCGTGGATGTTTTGAGCGATCCGAGGGTTTCATTCACATTTTGCCCGATGGCAGAAATGATTCCAATACCTGCAATATATATTTTATCGTGCATGCAAAAGTTTTTTTTCACCGGCAAAAATAAGTATTTTTTGGCTTCATTTTTTACCCGGAACTTTTAATTCAACTCCCTTAATTTTCTTACCTTTGCAACGGTAAAACAACAGTTCGGTCTGTCGCCCCGCCTTTGGCGGAGAGGAAAGTCCGGGCAACACAGGGCTCCATACTTCCTAACGGGAAGGTCCCGGTACGCAGGTGCCGGGAACAGACAGTGCCACAGAAAATAACCACCCAGGCACGTTGTGTCGGGGAAAGGGTGAAAACGTGAGGTAAGAGCTCACGGCTTGTTATGGCGACATAACCTGCGGGTAAACCTTATGGGTTGAAAGACCAAATAAACCGGAGTTTGAGGGCTGCCCGCCCGATTCCGGAGGGTAGGTCGTAAGATTCCCCGGGTGACCGCGGAACCAGATAAATGACAGACTAAAACAGAACCCGGCTTACGGAGCTGTTGTTTTACTTTTTTATCCTCAAGGATCAAAAAATCTGTTTACATCTCAATAGACTAAGTAAAAGAGCACTATACAGCAATATTATCAGGAAATAATATTTCACATTCACATTGTTGGAATATTGTAATAGAAGTCCAATAATCATAAGCTTGATTGTACTAAACCTTATTATCTATAGGCCAGTCTGCCGGAGTCATCCGAGCCGCAACTATACCATATTTTTGCGGATATATTCGCAAATTATAGCAATACTTTGCGGTTATTTTCGCAAATTGTTGTATATTTGGAAAAATATTGAATCATGATACAAAGAAGCATAGAGAAAAATATTACAAAACGCTTAATAGATTCAAAAGCGATTATCGTATTTGGTCCGAGACAAACAGGTAAAACTACCTTGCTGCATCAACTTTTTAACAACAGAACAGATGCGCTATGGTGGAATGGAGACGAACCAGATCTTCGGACCCAACTTGAACATGCAACATCCGGCTTATTGCGGTCTATGCTTGGTAAAAGCAAAATACTTATCATTGATGAAGCCCAACGTATCCAAAATATAGGTATGATAATAAAACTGATCACAGACAATGTCAAAAACATTAAAGTGATTGCAACTGGTTCGTCATCGTTTGAACTTGCCAATAAAATCAACGAGCCCCTCACAGGCCGTAAGTGGGAATTTATGTTATTTCCTTTTTCATTTGGCGAAATGGTTAATGAACATGGGATCACTGAGGAAAGAAGGCAATTAGAGCACCGGCTAATTTACGGGTATTATCCGGATGTTGTAAAAAACGCAGGAGATGAAATACCCATATTGAGAACCATTGCCAGTAGCTATTTATACAAAGATATCCTCACCTGGGAACGTATTCAGAAACCTCAAAATATGGAAAAACTGGTTCAGGCGCTGGCCTTCCAGATTGGAAATGAAGTATCATATAACGAACTTGGGAGAACATGCGGAATGGATAATGAAACTGTTGAAAAATACATATTGTTGCTTGAACGTGCTTTTATTGTTTTCAGACTGAGTTCTCTGAGACGTAACCTCAGAAGCGAATTAAAAAAATCAAGAAAAATATATTTTTACGATAATGGCTTGCGAAATGCTGTCATTAATCAATTTAGCCCGGCTGGCCTAAGGATTGATATTGGGGCATTATGGGAAAACTTTATGGTGAGTGAACGCATGAAACGAAATGAATATGCAGATTTTTACGGCAATCGTTATTTCTGGAGAACCCGTGAACAACAGGAAATAGATTATATTGAAGATTACGATGGAATGATACATGCTTATGAATTCAAATGGAAAAAAAATGGTAAGACATTTTGTCCAAGGTCATTCTCAAATGCATATAAAAACAATACTTATCAGATAATTACTCCGGATAACTTTGAAGAATTTGTACTTATTTAAATTACCCAACCGTGTCATACAAATAAAATATTATTTTATTATTTCATGACTTTTTATTATCAAAAACTATTACTTTTGAATAGATTAGAAACTACTTTAATTATGAAACATTTTTTATTTTTTACCGGAATATTATTTTTATCAATAGGCACAAACGCCCAGGTACATACCACTTACCTGTGGCACCTGCATCAGCCCATCTACTGGTCGGGCCAAAGCACCTGGAACAATAACCGTTATCAGACCGTCTGGGAATCGGAATACCTCAAAAACAACGGTGGAAACATTTACAGCGGTACGGCTCATCCGCTGAACAACCTGAGTGATATTTTCAGCAATGCCGACAGAGTGGCAGCCTACCAGTACAGGACTAAGGATGCTGTATCTTCGTTATCAGGACATTCAGAAGGCGGCGCCCAGGTATGTTACTCCGGCGCACTGATCGAAAATGTAAACAGCCTGGCCTCTGCAGGCCAGTGGGGTTATGGCAGCGGATGGCAGAATAACTATGTAACCGCCCGTGGCTGGACCACTGCCAATGGCAAGCCGCGCATGGACATCGTGGGATTTACCTCTCACCACATTCTTTCGCCACTCGCCAGCGACAGAGTACTGAAGAAAGATATCGAAGTCCACAAATACCTCTATGGACAGACCTTTGGCACCTCACCCCTCTATTCGAAAGGATACTGGCCTGCCGAGTGTTCGTTCAGCGAGAGAAATATCAAAGCGCTGGTCGAAGAGGGCTTTGAATGGTCGGTGATCGCCAACAGCCACCTGGCGCGCACACTGAACGATTACCCACTGACATTCGGGACATCAGGCTGCAATTATGATCCGCCCAACAAGGCTGATAAAGTGGCTGCCAACGGCACGAACTGGTGGAACGGACAAATAGACGGCCGTGGAGGCACCTATGCGGCTCCTTATTGTTACCAGGCACATAAGGCCAAATACGTAGACCCCGCAACAGGCAAAGAATACAAGATCACTGTAGTTCCCATGTGCGACCTGCTCAGCTATCAAAACGGTTATTCGACCATGGGTACAGGCGATATAGATGCTCATATCGCTCCTTTCAACAGTCCCTCCCAGCCATCTATCGTCCTGCTTGCCCACGATGGCGACAACGCCTGGGGAGGGGGTTTTGACTATTACAACAATTCGGTACCCGGCTTTGCCGGAGCCGCCGCATCACAAGGTTATGTGCCCACCACCATAGAGCAGTTTCTTTACAACCATCCTGTTCCTGTCAATGATGTGGTACATGTGGAAGACGGCTCCTGGGTGAATGCAGCCAACGACTGGGGGCATCCTCAGTTCATCAACTGGTTCTGGCCGATGTACACGGCACAATATGATTTCGACCCCAATGGCTGGACAGAAGACGCTCGCAACTGGGCGGTGCTGATAGCAGCCGAAAACAGGGTGGAAATGGCCGAAGACCTTGCAGGGGCCCTTACCATCGCCAACATTGCAAGCCCTACAGCAGCTTCTTCGCTGGCCGAAAAAGCCTGGCATTTTCTGCTTCCGGGGTTTGCCAGTGATTATATGTATTACGGTACCTCTCTCGATATGGAGGTAAAGCAGACGCTTGCGGCTAACCTTGCTGTCGGTTATGCCGACCAGGTAATTTCTGCTAATCCGGGAACCGACAACACTCCGCCTACGGTAATGGTACCCCAGCGGTATCCTTATAACCCGGGTGGCATCGGATTTGGCCCTAACTACGGCTATCAGCAGCATAACAACACCTCTGATTTTTATGTATGGACCTTTGCTTATGATGTTTCGGGCATACAGTCGGCCGTGCTGAAATACCGGGTGGACTATGACGGACAAAATCCCGAGAGCAACAACGACAACGACACCTACGCAGGCGGCAGCGGTGTCGGTAGCTGGAACAACGTAAATATGACCTTACGCAATTTCCCGACAGGCAACATCACCAGCAACCCTGAAATTGATTTTTTTATATTGCCCACTTATATTGCAGGTGAATATTACGCTCAAATAGCAGGACTTCATGATACGCTGGTTGATTATTATATAGAAGTCACAGACAACAACAATAAAATTGCCAAAACAGCCATTCAGCATGTGTATATTGGCAACAGCAATACGGGCGGATCCGGTGGTAATGGAAATGTACACTGGCTGCCGGCAAATCCCACATTGAACGATACGATCACCATTACTGTTACGAATGCCACGCAGGCAGGCAAACTCCACTGGGGTGTGAACAATACCGGCAGCAACTGGATACAGCCCAATAATGTCTACTGGCCAACAGGGACAGTACTTTTCAACGGGACAGGGCCTTCTGTTGAGACACCTATGGCAGGTCCCGTTTCCAATACGCTTACGCTATCTATCGGCCCGTTCAATAATCCCTCACAGGTGGTAACGCAGGTTGCCCTTGTGATCCACTTTGCCAACAATACCTGGGATAATAACAACGGCCAGGACTTTCATATTCCGATCAATAATAATCCGACCAATGTGGCTGACGTAAGTCAAAACAGGTATGTCAGCATTTATCCCAATCCTTTCGGCGACTATTGCTATATCAACCTTTCGGGAAATGAATGGCATTCGTATAATGTAGAAATCTATGACATCCGGGGCAACAAAGTCAGATCGCTTGTCATGCAAAAAAACGTACAAAAAGTCGAGCGTGATTTTCTGAAAGCGGGCTTGTATATTGTTAAGGTTACAGATATGGTGACGGGTGAGGTATTTAGTGACAGGGTGATGGTGATGTAAGGAAAGGGAGTATTGAGATTTCTTCGCATGAAATATTTATTTGTATTTTTGAAGTGTTAATAAAACATTGAAACAGGTGCTCGCTACTCATACAGGGTGCATACAGGCACAAATAAATTTTGCTGTATGGCGGAAATTGAAATTTATACTGGAAATAATATAAGTCGGATTTCCCTTCTAACTTCGGAAAATTGCATGACAAGCGCTTTTGTTGACATAGATAATGCTAATGATTAAAGATTTGAATAAGAAAACCAACTTGTAGGCTCCTTCCATTTATGACCGGGCAACAGCGTAAAATTGAATAATTTTAAATTATAAAAAGAGAGCATTTGGAAAATTATTTTGAAAAACAATTTGAGTTAAGGTATTCCGAAATTGATAAAACCGGAGTCGCGTCACCTACAGCCATCTTAACTTTATTAGAAGAAACTTCCGCAGATCACTGCCATTCAATAAATTATAGTTTATTTGATCTCGAAAAAATGAATATCGGATGGGTGCTGCTTGCCGGATATTTGCAAATGGACCGCTACCCCGATTATAAAGAAAAAATCAGGATCAGAACATGGTTGAGAAATTATTCAACGGTAAAAGGCTTTAGGGAAAACATTATTTATGACGAACAAAATAATATTATCGGTGGAGCTAAAAGCAAATGGGTTTTCTTTGATATCGTAAGACGGAGGCCCGTTAAAATATTTGAGGATATAATACAGAAATGGTCCTTTTGTAAAGAAGAATATATAAATCAGGACATTACCAAAAAAATTGAAGCAATTGACGCTGCTAACCATATACGGAAATTTGATGTCAATCTGTTTGATACCGATTCGAACAAGCACGTAAATAATATTAGATATTTACAATGGGTGTATGAGTCTGTTCCAAAAGAGATTGTTGATCATTATTATTTACATTCTATAGATGGTCGATTTATCGGTGAAGCACAGTATGGCGACACGATTGTCTCTTTGACCAGTGAGGGGGTAGACCCAAATACTTTTGATCACACAATAAAGGTCCAGGGTAATAATACGGTTTGTGCAACAGCCAGAACCACATGGAGAAAAATAATAAGGTAGCCGACTTACCAATATACGTCTTTTCTTTGCAACCGTTGAATAAGCAGGCAGAAACAGAATAACAAAATTTTAAAAAAATCACTATGACAAGACAGTTTAATAATATATTGATAATAATCGTAATAATAGGTTTTTTTTGTTCTTGTCAAGCCAATCAGAACAAAGATGCTGTAAAAACAAAAAACGCCATTACTCGATCACCGAAAACAATCAATTCAAATTGGCTAGATACATTTGATGTTGATGGCGACAGTATTAATGACCATATCTACTTTACTTTCTCCGGTGGGGGACATTGTTGTTATAAAATAAATATGGTCTTAAGCAGCGATAAGAAAAAACGAAAATTTCCTTTTGAAATGGATGGCGGTTATGTATCCGGCGTTGACAACAGCCAGCCTGATCAGTTTGATATTCGGGATATTGACAGTGATGGCCTACCCGAAATAGTCATGCGCATACAAACCTATAATGGTGAACCTGAACCCATCCCTGCAAGCTGGAAGGCTGATTATGGCATAAAAAGCAATGTTATCGTTATTGAATATACCGATGGCCAAATAAAAACAAAGGATTATAAACCATAGTCAGGAATATTTATCCCGAGCTCAGGTTATTATAGATCAACATATAAAAACTGGTACCGACAGAAGTATGTGTTATGGAAATTATATTAAAATTATACATTTGGCCTTCTATATCTTCTGTCTCACAAACCAACGAAGATCATATACTATGAATATATATAAAATGATATTTATTTGTGCCGGGTTCTTCGTTTGTATTTATTGCAAAGGCCAACAGTACAATGAAAAAATCTATAACCAATTTTATTTCGTTGGCTCCATCCCTGACTTTTGCAACTTTGAGACTTACTCGGAAAGTGAAAAACGGCTTGACAGCATTCATAACTATTACAACAAATTAACTGACAGTTTATTTAATGCTGACACATCGGGTTTCAAAGGTGTTCCTGTGGACAAAAGTGATTTCCGTAATAACAGGAGCCGGATCTTTTTAAACTCGTTTACGAATGACACACCCGACAAGACCGACAGCTCATTTATCAAGGGATTTCCTACAAGCTGCGGGTGTTTTGTCAGTAAGGACTCGCTTGTTATTAAAATGGGCGCCGGATTTTTTGGCGGATTAGGCTTTAACATCGGAATTTCAGGTAAGAAATTTTCCTCTGGTTTTTATGAATATACGGATGACGTCAGACCTTTCAAGTCAAATCTTTCAGATGAGGCATTTGAGTCGTTTGTCTCTGCAAAAAGCAAATATCAGTCGCTCATATTAAATGAAAAGCCCAATTTCAAGGCAGGGCAGCAAATATCGGGGTATCTGATCATGACATCACATTATTACTACGAAAAAAAATACGATGATAAAATTAACACGCACTTTGTAAAAGGCAACGTGTACTTTACGTGTAAAACTAAGGCTATAAGAAATTAATAATCATGAAAAAAAAATATCAAAAAGCCGTATTAGAAGCCTTAAACAGGACAAGGAACATCAAAACAGAGAATCTTCTTGAAGAAGATATCCGACATTTACCGGAGATCATACAAAAATACCTTCGCTATGTTGGTGCAATTGGTAAAGAAAAGATAATAAACTTTCGCGCAGAATTTAAAGGGGGAATCAGGTCAAAATCCACAGATGAATACATGAAGCTTAGATCTGTGCAATATAACTTTACCGACAAGCCGACAAGACTTTTTTATATTGTGGCCAAAAAAATGGGTATCCCTGCAATAGGTATCCATTTGTATAGAAATGCACAGGCAATTTTTCAAATTAAAATTGCGGGTTTAATCAAAGTTGTCGATGCAAAAGGACAAGAAATGAATCAAGGCGAGACAGTTACCGTGTTTAATGATATGTGTTTTTTAGCGCCCGCCACATTGATCGATAAAAATATTTCATGGGAAACTATTGATCCTTTGACTGTTAATGCGAAATTCACCAATGAAGATATTACAATTGGTGCAACATTATTTTTTAATGCTAAAGGTGAACTAATCAATTTTATCAGTAAAGACCGGTTTGAAACAATAGATGGCAAGTCCTATAAGAATTTTCCCTGGATCACACCGGCTGCAGGTTATAGAGAAATCAGCGGATTTCGGCTTGCTTCGAGCGCAAAGTTAATTTACAAACGACCTGACGAAGATTTTTGTTACGGTGAGTTCGAATTAGAAAATATTGAATATAATTGTAAGGAATTAAAATAGCACAACGGCATTTGAGCAAATAATAAAAATCAAAATGAAAACATTAATCTGTATTTTAACTATTATGTTTTTGCTGGTCAGGCCAGAATTTTCATATAGCCAGGCAGGAAATTTAGACTCTTCCTTTGGAGACGGAGGAAAGGTTATTTCCGAAATAGGAACCAAAGATGATTATGCCTTCTATTCAGCTATAGCTGCAGATGGAAGCATTATTTCATGTGGCTTTTATATGCAGAATAATATGGCAGATGGTTTTCTGATAAAATACAGTGCAAACGGGATCATCGACAGCACTTTCGGGAATAATGGGATTGTAAAATGTAATTATTTTACTGAAGCGAATAACATAGCCGTACTTGCCTTTCAGACAAATGGGAAAATTGTTGCAGCCGGCAAAATTTCAAGCGATATCATGATCCTCAGGTATGAGGCAAATGGTACCCCGGACAGTAGTTTCGGCAATAACGGATTGGTCAGGACACATATAATGACCGACCAAAATGCTACCGGGCTTGAGATTTTACCAGGTGGCAAAATACTGATATCCGCCGCAATATACAACGGGACAAATCAGGACTTTGGCATCATCAGGTATAACACCGACGGCACATTTGACACATCATTTGGCAATAATGGCACTGTAGTTTCTGATCTCACAAATACCTGGGAACTGAACTCTTCGATGAAACTACAGGCAGATGGAAAAATTGTCATGGCAGGAAGGGTATATTCAGCAGCTTACGATCAGAGTAAGTGTATCATCGCGAGATATGAGGCAGACGGGGCTTTAGACATCAGCTTTGGCAATAATGGGAAGGTTATTACTGATGTTGGGCCTGCCAGCTATGGTGTATTTAACAATCTCGCCATACAAGCTGACGGGAAAATTATAGCGGTCGGTTATACCATTGAAGATACAGGCGGCGGGCTTTACGATAACAAAAACCTTACGGTGCGGTACAATGCAAATGGAGCTCCGGACAGCAGTTTTGGCACCAATGGGATCGTTTTAACGGAAGTTGCGGGAGGTGGAGATATCGCCTGGTCGGTAGCCATACAAGCTGACGGAAAAATATTGGTCGGAGGCTATACCAGTCATGGTTTTCCGTCATGGGAATCTTATTTTTCATTGATCAGATACGACATCAATGGAGTATTAGATCCGGATTTATTTATGGCCGGAATGGTTCTTACGTATTTTTCTGATAATGAAACAAACGCTGCTTATGATATAAAGATACAAAGCGACGGGAAAATATTACTGACGGGAATGACCGCCCAGGATTCTACAGATGCTAAGAATGTAGCTTTAGCAAGGTTTATCAATGATCCGGACTATAGTATTCAGGACCATATTGAAAATGCCCCGGTATCTGTGTTCCCAATTCCTTCAGGTGGCTTGTTCACGATTTGTAATAACATGCCGGGCAGGACAAATTACGATTTAAAAATCTACAATGTTTTGGGGGAACAGATATACCACTCAAAAATAAATACAACAAGTACAATCATTGATTTGCGCTGTAAACCGAAAGGGATATATCTCATAAATGCGGACTTGGGAGACCAAAGCACGACAAAGAAAATCATTATTGAATAATAATAAAACATAATTTACCCTTTATCATCAGGAAATGAACAAATATAGCCCTTGTATTATTAAGACTTATAAGGCTCAAAATACAGATTAGCCACTGACAGGGTGGCCTCTCACAGTTCCGATGAGATTATTAATGGGATCGACTTACACCCTTTGGGAAAATTGCCCGCAGAACATAGTTGTCTGATAAAATTGTCGTACATTTGGAACAGGCAATAGTATCTAAATTTAGTTTTAAAGGTGCCATTAACTTTTCCATAAAGAAGAATAAATGTAAAATATCTACAACTTGAAATTCCGTCTGATCATACTGATTTTATTATTGTTACCATCTGTTACGATGTCGCAAACCATCTATTCGAGCAGGAATGGTATTGACATTCCCCCCAAAATAAAGATGCGGATGCTGAATATATTTATCAATATCATTTACGACCAGACACCCGAACGCGATCCGCAACTGAATAAAACCGAACACCCCTGGCAGGCCGGCAAGCCCAATTCTGTCAATACAAACATACCTCCGTTTCTCAAAAAATATATGGACCCCGAGCTTGTGAACAACGAGCCGCAAGGCATGCTCACGCGCTATTACTATGAATCAAGCCTCGGGAATTTTATATGCCTCGGGGATTTCATAGTGGTTGATGTTGCCCAGTCAAGGATAACGCCGGAAAAACCAGGCAGTAATTTCTCTTCATTTGATCTTATTTATGCCGCTGTTTCGATCATCAACGAACATGGCGGGGTTAAAACCGTTTACGGCCATGATTCGCTCAGCAATTATGATTTTTTTGAGCGGGGAAGTGGAGGATTGCCAAAGAAAACAGAACCCAACGGCAAAATTGATTTCGTGCAGTTCGTTTTTCGCAATACATGCAGGGTGTACGAAAACGAAAAACAAAATTACAATTACGGCCAGAATAACCAGGGAGAAGGCGTTTACATGCCGGGCGGTTTAGGCAAAGACAAAAGATTGAAGTTCAACAATAAATATGTTGACAACGAGATGACCTCTTACCAGAACCTCGGTATGCATGAACTGATAAACGCGTCAAAAACCATCGTGATACATGAGTTTGCTCACTCATTGCTCGGAGGGAACGATTTTCACACTTCAGGAGGAAATCATTACGGGACCTATGGCGCCTGTCCTTTCATAGGCCTTCAGGGCGGCTGGGGACTGATGGGCGGTTACGGGGCAAGCCTGATTAGCTGTAACGCATATGAACGCTGGCGTTTAGGATGGTTAAGCGCTGAATATAACCCCCGCTCCTATCCCATTTCGGCAAACGGCGAGAACTCCGATATCACAAAAGATATGGGTGCGCAAACGTTCATCCTCCGTGATTTTGTCACAACGGGCGATGCCGTCCGCATCAAACTCCCGTACATTGATAAGGGTGCCTCAAACCAGTATATCTGGCTCGAAAACCACCAGGTCGGGCGTAACAACCAACTGGATTACCTGAGTTTTTCCACGAGTTCAGATTGCCGGGATGCAGGGATGCCCGGCATTTATGCATACATACAGGTTGGAAGGGATCAACTTGAAAGTGATAAGTTTGCAGATGTTTATCCTATGTATGATACCGACAACCTGAGAGTTATCAGTGCAAAAGGCAACTGGGACAGGGAGATTGTCACTATGACGGACACCGTGAATTGTGTGGCATGGCGCTCGGTCGTTCATTCCGAATCATGTTCCAAACCCAATCCGCTGTCAGGCTATGTAGACGAACAAAGCCATTTTTTTGAAACAGAAAGGAACCGCATCAGCGATAAAACTTACACTGAGTTTCCATGGATCTTATACAGAAAAGGGATCAGGTATGATAATCTGCCCTATCTCGGCGACAATTTTGATGCATTCACTGATGGTTCGGTGATGGATATGGGGACAAATCCTTCACCGGTAAATGCTGTTACCTATTATGTGACGCAAGGCGGAAGAAAATTCACCCCGTATAAAAAAACCAATACCCGAAATATTTATCTCAGCGGGCTGAACATCACCATGACCGACCTGAAAGACGGAACTTTTAAAGTACAAATAAGATGGGACGACTATACCGTAAAAAATAATGTACGCTGGACAGGAAGCATCGTGTTAAAAGAAAAATTAGACCTGCAAAATGGCAAGACCATAACGCTGGACCAGAATTACACACCTAACCAGCTTGAACGCGACAGCATTTCGGGGTGCTTCTCTCCATTAACTACATTTACCGCAAAGGAATCCAGTGAAATCATTTTACAGCAAAAATCAAAACTGGTGATTGATAACGGAAGCACATTGATACTGGAGGCTTCAAGCAGGCTGGTTTTAAATAAAAAATCACAGGTCATCCTGAAAAATAATGCACGGCTTATCATTAGACAGGGAGCCGAAATCATCTATAAGGGCGGAAAAATAGTAAATCAAGGCAACGGAAAAATAATTAAAGAACCCGAAAACTAAAGCGTATGGCACTTCCTGATTATTATATGATTTTAGGAGTACCGCGCGACGCACTTCCCGAAGAAATAAAAAAAGCCTACAAAGAAAAAGCCCTTCAATACCACCCTGATGTAAGCACCAGTGAATACTCGGTAGAAATTTTTCAGCTTATAAATACCGCATACCATACATTGATCGACCCTGCCCTGCGAAGGCAATACGACCTGAAGCTGAAATTCCCCGAATATTTTTCTGAAAAAAAAGCTTCACGCCACCGCCCTGCGGCAGACGCAAGGTATTATCAAAGGGCTGAACATAAAGCGCCGGTTTATCCGAAACACTTTGCGCGAAATATCAGATGGCTGAATAGTGTCATGCTTTATTCCATTATAGCCTTGTTATGTTTTGGGATAGTCATGGGAACTATCGACCTGATTATCAACTATGATTTCACAGGGCTTTTGGTCAGTGTGATTACGCTGGTGATCATTATTACCGGTGTACGCATTATCAGGCATCAAAAATACCATAAAAATAAATTTTGATATTTTTTGGAGTCGCAATCCCTTTCAAACAATCATAAGCACAGTACATATTTTTTCAAATTTTTTGTACTTTTGAAAAAGTATTCAAGGTGCAAATTTCCTGATATAACAACTTATTTATGCTGGACATTCTTATTCTTATCGCGGGTTTTATCGCATTAATCCTGGGAGCAAACAAACTTGTTGACGGAGCTTCCGGCCTCGCAAAAAAATTTAATATTCCTAATATTGTTATCGGGCTGACGATTGTCGCCTTTGGAACTTCAGCTCCGGAACTTGTTGTGAATATTATTGCCGCGGCCGAAAACGATACAGCTCTGGTTCTCGGCAATATCATGGGCAGCAATATTTTTAACGTTATGGGCATACTTGGAGTCTGTGCAATTATTTACCCCTTATCTGTCAAAAAGAACACAACATGGATAGAAGTCCCCCTTTCATTGCTTGCAGCTGTTGCGGTTTTGATTATTGTTCATGACAAATTTTTTGATGACCCGGGTACCGATATTATTTCCAGGACTGACGGGCTTTTGCTGATACTGTTCTTTATTATTTTCCTTGTATATAATATCAGCCTGGCGATTAAAAGCGATCCGGAAGAAGAAATAAATAGTAAGGAAAAAAAATATTCCGTACCACTTTGCATTTTATTTATTGTGCTGGGATTGGCAGGTTTGGTTCTTGGCGGAAAACTGATCGTGATGAGCGCTGTAAATATCGCCGCATCTTTCGGCCTGTCGCAAAGAGTTATCGGACTTACTATTATTGCCATCGGCACTTCATTGCCTGAACTCGCCACCTCTGTAGTTGCTGTCCGGAAAAAGAAAACGGATATTGCTATCGGCAACGTTGTGGGGTCCAATATTTTTAATATCTTTTTTGTTCTTGGAATTTCCGCTATCATCAATCCTGTTGTTGTTGCACCCGCTTCTTTCATTGACATTAATGTCAATATCTGCGCGTCTTTACTACTGTTTCTCTTTATTTTTGCAAGAAAAGGCCGGCAGATTGACAGATGGGAAGGATCCATATTATTATTGACTTATATTGGCTACATGGTGTTTCTTATCCTTAATTCATCTGTTTAAGCCTATTGCTGTATGTTTTCCTCCTATTTTGCCTTGTTTTAAAAATACGCTGCCTTTGAGTTGCGCGAAAACTGTATCTTTGCACCCTTATTAATGAAAACTGTTGCTTTCCATACGCTGGGCTGTAAGCTCAATTTTGCCGAATCGTCCACCATCATACGAAGGTTCAGCGCAAAAGGATACCGCATCATCGGATTCAAAGAAAAAGCCGATGTGTACGTAATACATTCCTGTATGGTGACACAGGAAGCAGAACGCAAATGTATCTATGCCCTCCGTCAGGCAAAAAGAAGGAATCCCCAAGCCAGGATCGCCGTCATCGGGTGCATGCCCGAACTCAACAAAGAGCGCTTACAGAATGAGGATGCCGATCTTTTGCTCCTGGGTAATAACAACAAATTTGACCTGCCCGATCTTTTGAGTGCTCCGGCGGATTCAGCAAATAGCCCGGAGATATTTGTACCCTCATGGTCGTCGGAAGGAAGGACACGGACTTTTTTCAAGATTCAGGACGGCTGTGATTACTTCTGCGGGTATTGTACCATACCTCTTGCCCGTGGACGCAGCAGAAGCGCCACTGTCAGCGAGACTATCGCCTCTGTAAAAGAAGCCGTGCAACATGGTTGTAAAGAACTAGTTCTTACCGGGATCAATATCGGTGATTTTGGCAGAAAAAACCATGAAACCCTTTACCAGCTCCTTGTTGAGATCAACAAAATTAGCAACATCCGGCGTTTACGCCTCTCATCGATAGAACCTGATCTTACAACAGACGAGATCATTAAAATGTTTGCGGAAAATCCCCGTTTCATGCCTCATTTCCATATACCGCTACAATCAGGCTCTGACGAAGTACTCAGGGCGATGGGAAGAAAATATGACACAGCATTGTTTACTGAAAAAGTTCAGAAAATAAAAGAACTCATGCCTCATGCCTGCATTGCAACGGATATTATCACAGGATATCCGGGAGAATCGGAAAGGAACCATGAGGAAACGATGCTTTTCATTGAAAAAACCGCCCTCTCATACATGCATGTTTTTACTTTTTCAGAACGTGAGGACACACGCGCCATTAAAATGGAGGGCCAGGTACCTTCAAAAATCAGAAAACAGCGCAGTGTTGAATTGCACGAACTTTCCGAACGAAAAAAACATCTTTTTTACACTCAGAATATCGGCAGAAAATGTGAAGCCCTGTTCGAGTCAGATACTCTGCATACCAACCTGCTTGGTTACACAGATAACTACATCCGGATAAAATCTCCGGTTAAGCCGGAACTTGTCAATTCCATTCAGAAAGTTATCATAACAGGGTTAGATACTGATGGTTGTTGCACGATCGGATTTAAAAAAAATTTACAATTTCAAAATCTTAAATTTCAATAAAAATGTTTCCACAGTTTAGCGATATCATAAATTATTTTTTGGGCACAAATATCCATATTCCCATTCAGACCTACGGATTCATGCTTGCTTTAGCCTTTATCACCGGAATATTTTTTATAAAAACAGAATTAAAAAGGAAAGAAAAAGAAGGATTACTTCACGTGATCATAGAAAAAGAAAAAAAAGGCGCACCTGCAAGTATTATTGAACTCATCTTATTAGGGATCATCGGCTTTATCACAGGGTACAAGATATTAGGGATTATTATTGATTACAAGGATTTTGCAGAAAACTCACAGGAATATGTTTTTTCACTAAGAGGAAATCTTATTGGTGGTTTTATTATTGCAATAGTAATGGTTGTAGGAAGATACCTCAAAAAAAAGAAGACCAAACTCGACAAACCAGTATGGGAAGAAATTCAGGTACATCCTTATGAATTGTCGGCGAATATTTTAATTATTTCTGCCATATCAGGACTTTTAGGCGCTAAAATTTTTCACCATCTTGAAAATTTCGGTGCTTTCTTAGAAGATCCTATCGGAGAGTTTTTCTCTTTTATGGGCCTGACATTTTACGGGGGCCTGATCGTAGGCAGCCTGACAGTAATATGGTATGTCAGAAAAAAGAAAATTCCAGTTCCTGTATTTCTTGACGCTTGTGCTCCTGCTATTATACTTGCCTATGGGATAGGCCGTATGGGATGCATGCTTTCAGGCGATGGCTGCTGGGGCATAGAAAATTTAAGGCCGAAACCGGAATGGCTCAGTTTTTTGCCTGACTGGATGTGGTCTTTCAGATTTCCGCATAATGTCATCAACGAAGGTATTTCCATCGATAACTGTACGGGTAAATTTTGCACAATACTTGAAAATCCGGTGTTCCCGACATCTTTTTACGATACCGTTTTGTGTTTTCTTTTCTTTATTTTATTATGGGTATTCAGAAAAAAGATAAAAGTGCATGGAGGTCTTTTCGCAATACTTCTTTTCCTGATTGGCATACAACGTTTTTTTATTGAAAAGATACGTGTAAATAATGAATTTTCTCTATTAGGAATGCAGGTCACTCAGGCCGAAATTATTTCTGTAATTCTGATAATCCTAAGTATCACCTTGTTCTATATTTTTTATAAAAAAAATCAAAAAAAATCAAAAAAATATTTTGAAAACTGAAATAATTTCATGTTCTTTGTAACCCTTTTTGATCAAATACCAACTCGCTGCAAGTATTATCAACTAAGGATTTCAGACAAAGCATAAAAAATAAGATACCTGTAAAAATAAAGTAATGACAAACAGGGCATGGGTACTTTTCGCTATCATTTTCTCCGGGATTTTTTTATCCTCCTGCTCCACTTATTATTTATTGCAGGAAGAAAAAACCCTATGCGCCACCATTCGGGTAGACACAGTAAATGTTCCTGAAATTGATAGTGTATGCTGGAAGATCATTGAACCTTATAAAAAGCAACTGGACATACAAATGAATGAAGTGCTTGGCTATTCTGATCAGGTACTGAAAAAAAGCCTTCCGGAAGGCTTGCTCAATAATTTTATTGCCGACCTGGTGCTTAAAATGGCGAATAATCATCTGAAAAGACTTAATAAGGATACGGCTGACATCTGTTTGTTAAACACAGGCGGATTACGCAACGACTTGCCTATGGGCAGCATCACCATGCGAAATGTGTTTGAACTGATGCCTTTCGAAAACGAGATGTTCGCAGTGACCATCAATGGAAAGAACGCAAAAAAAATGTTTAATTTCATTGCCATGAAAGGCGGCATGCCTTTGTCGGGGGCTAAAATGAGCATCAGGTCAGATTCTGCCGATTTCATTAGCGTCGGCAACACGGTTTTCGACATAACAAAAAACTACACCATAATAACTTCTGACTACCTTGCTCTTGGAGGCGATGACATGACTTTTTTCGGATCACCCGTTTCATTCTTTCCTATGTCATTAAAAATCCGTGACGTGATCATCGAATATGTGAAAGCTGAAACACTCAAAGGAAAAACAATCTCTGCGCAATTAGACAAACGGATATATTATGAAAAGTAAGAAGACATACATTTATTTATTTTTTGCTTTTCTTTTTGCGGTTTTGGCCGCTCCTGCCGAAATGCAGGCGCAGAATAAAACGGTCAAGATAACGATACTTTTTACAAACGACACACACAGCCGGATAGAAGCTTATCCTAAAAATGACAGCAAATACCCTGGTCTTGGCGGGTATGCGCGAAGGGCTGAATTAATAAAGAATATACGACAGCAGGAACCTAATGTAATGCTTTTCGATGCCGGCGATGTTTTTCAGGGGACTCCCTATTTTAATTTTTTTGGCGGGGAACTGGAATTTAAGCTCATGAGCCTGATGGGATACACCGCCATGAACATGGGAAACCATGATTTTGACGGCGGGCTGGAAGGTCTGCTGAAACAGTTGCCTAATGCCACTTTTGACATTATCTCATCCAATTATGATTTTTCTGAAACAATTTTAAAAGACAAGATAAAACCATACAAGATTTATAATGTCGCAGGTGTAAAAGTTGGCGTGTTCGGCCTTGGTATTGGCCTCAAGGGATTGGTAAGCGTGATGAACTACGGTAACACTAAATACAGTAATCCCCTCGAAAAAGCAGCAGAAATGGCGTACCTGCTCAAAAAAGAAAAAAAATGCGACCTGGTGATTTGCCTGTCACACCTTGGTTTTTCATATGAAGACGATCAGGTGAGTGACGTAGTCCTTGCAAAACAATCCAAGAACATCGATATCATTATTGGAGGCCATTCACATACTTTTATTGACAAACCATATACATTTAAAAACTCGGATAATAAAAATATTATAATAGGACAAGTAGGAACAGGTGGTGTAAAAATTGGAAGAGTAGATGTGCTTTTTTCAAAAAAAAATGGTATAAAAGTTGAGAGTTTGAGCGCCCTCGAAGTTTTTTAAAAATATTTTGAAAAAAACTTTTTTATTGAAAAATTTATTCCAATATTTGTACAGTTGTTCTGAGAAAAAGTTTTAAATTGTTTGATTAATGTAGTTCTTTAAAAAAGAACATATTAAAAAAAGTTGAAAAGAATTAATAAAAAAAAATTTCAGAAATTGAAGGAGCATAGGATGAAAAAAAGCCATATTGAAGTTTGGAACAACTGTCTGGATATTATCAGAGATAATATTCCATACCAGAGCTTCAAAACATGGTTTGAACCGATAATACCCATTAAATTAGTTGATTCCGTTCTTACCATACAGGTTCCCAGCCAGTTTTTCTATGAGTGGCTGGAAGAACATTTTATTGACCTGTTAAGGAAGACCATTTCAAAAGAGTTGGGGCCTGAGGGACAGTTGGAATATAGTATTGTGATGGAAAACAGTTACGGCAATTCATCGCCGATCACTGTTAAAGCGCCCGGTGTCAGCCGAAAAGCGACAAAAAACCCGACTGTTTCAATGCCCATTGACATCAACAGAGGGAACTCCAAAGACATTCCGAATCCGTTTATAATTCCCGGATTAAAGAAAATCCAGATACCTTCGCAATTAAATGAAAATTATTCATTTGAAAATTTCATTGAAGGCGATTGCAACAGGCTGGCGCGTTCTGCAGGATATGCAGTAGCCAACAACCCGGGAAAAACCGCATTCAACCCATTGCTGCTCTATTGTAATTCGGGACTGGGAAAAACCCACCTGTGCCATGCTATCGGACTTCAGATAAAACAGAATTTCCCGGACAAAATCGTGTTGTATGTTCAATGCGAACAATTCATCACACAATATATTGACGCTGTCAGAACCGGAAATCAAAATGATTTTATGCATTTCTATCAGATGATAGATGTGCTGATAATGGACGACATTGAGTTTTTATCTGCCAAAGAAGGAACCCAGAATGCTTTCTTTCATATATTTAACCATCTGCATCAGCAGGGAAGCCAGATCGTGATCACTTCAGACAAAGCCCCTATCGACCTTAAAGGAATTGAGCCGCGCTTGCTTTCCAGATTCAAATGGGGCCTGGCTGCCGATCTGCAGGTTCCCGACCTTGAAACCCGCATTGCTATCATTGACAAGAAACTATACAACAACGGTATTGAAATGCCTCGTGATGTTATTGAATACCTTGCTTACAGCATCACTACAAATGTCCGTGAACTTGAAGGAGCTCTGGTTTCGTTGCTGGCACAATCGTCGCTGAACAAAAAAGCTATTACGATTGATCTTGCCAAACAGATTATCGATAAATTTATCCGTAATAATTCACGCGAGATATCTATCGATTACATTCAGAAGATCGTTTGTGATTACTTCGGCATCAACATCGATCTGTTGAACTCAAAGACCCGCAAACGCGAGATCGTACAGGCACGCCAGCTCTCGATGTTCTTCGCTAAGAAACTCACCAAGGCATCGCTGGCTTCCATCGGCATGCATTGCGGCAAAAAGGACCATGCGACTGTATTACACGCCTGCCGTACCGTAAATAACCTTATTGAAACCGACAAGCAGTTCAAACTGTATGTTGATGACCTTGAGAAGAAAATAAAATTATAATATTAACCCCTGACAAAACAAAGCGCCGTAAAGATATCTCATTACGGCGCTTTATATTTTTCTTATTTTTTTATCAGCCCGGTACTACTTTTTTACATTGGAATACAAGAAGCGTTTGATCTTTTGCGTAGCCGTCTTTTGGAATGGATCGGGCTGGGCAATAACAACCTGAAGTTTTGAAAATTTGTTTACACGCTTATTTACATATTCTTTAAGCTCAACCTGTAATTCTTCAATTTTCTTGTCCACATAGGCTGAAATCTCTGTTTTCAGATGCTGATATTTTTTTTCAATTTCTTCTTTGTTAAAATAGACCAAGGCAACAAGTTTTCCTTTATCTTCTACGACCAAAGAATCTCCGACATACTTGAAATTATTGATCACAGTTTCTATCTCTTCGGGGTAAATGTTTTCACCTCCCTGCATAATGATCATATTTTTCAGCCGGCCCTTGATATACAAAAAGTTTTTCTTATTAAAGATTCCCAGATCGCCGGTCCTGAACCAGCCATTTTCATCCAAAACGGTTCTGGTAAGTTCGGGCTCCTTATAATAGCCCAGCATAATATTCGGGCCTTTTGCAATGATTTCGCCTTCGCCGGTAACAGGATCCGGATTCATGATCCGTAATTCAACACCTTCCATAGCGGGTCCGGTAGACTGCCATTTTGTATGAAAAGGACTTGCCCCGGCCAGCAAAGGTGCGGTTTCAGTCAATCCGTAACCAATAGCATAAGGGAAACGGGCTTCAAGAAGAAAACGTTCTACCGTACCATCCAGTTTTGCACCGCCAATACCAAAGAATTTCACATGGCCGCCAAATGTCTCCTTCAGCTTTTTACCGGCAATCAGATGCAATACTTTTCTGAAGAACGGCATCTTATAAAGGCTGCTTAAAACTTTTCCCCGGGTGAATTTGGGCAGGACAACATTACGGTAAACCTTCTCAATAATTAACGGGACAGTAAGAAGTATGGTAGGTTTTACCAGTTTCAGGGCAGGCATCAGCACCGGTGGTGTCGGGGGTTTGCGGAGATAATAGGTGCAGGCGCCGCTGATCATCGGCAATATCAACCCGAGCGTGTTCTCATAAGTATGCGAAAGAGGCAGCACCGAAAGAAAACGGTCGTTTTCGTTGATAGGCTGTATTATACTGGATTTTATCGCATCAAAACAAATGTTTTTATGGGAGAGCATCACGCCTTTTGGCTTGCCTGTGGTTCCTGAGGTGTAAATAATGGCAGCAAACGTGTCTTCATCCACGGAATAATTTCGGAACGGCTTTGCAGATATGTCAAAAAGCAAATTTTGCTTTTCGGGATGCAGCAGCGAGAAATCATCTAAAACAATAATATCTTCAGGAATACTTTTCTCTACACCTTTAAATTTATACCGCAGGTTATCAGAAACAAATATCAGTTTGGTTTCCGAATGTGTCAGAAACTTTGCTATTTCGTCTGAATGAAAATCAGGCAGCAAAGGAACTACCACGGCGCCCATAAAAGTAATCGCAAAATAGGCAATCCCCCAATGAGGCATATTCGTGCTCAGGATAGCCACTTTATCGCCCGGCCTGATGTTTAATTTTTCAAGATAAGCAATGAGAGCATAAATCTTTTCATCCATTTCCCTATAAGTAACAGGCGTTTCACCCACAAAAGCAAGCGCGTTATGATGCGGAAACTTTTTAACTGTGTTTGAAAATAAAGAGGGAAATGTTAACGAACGCTGAGGTTTTGACATGAACATATAATTAAGGGTGCAAAGGTACGAATCATTCAGCAATTTTTTAGTTTAAGATTTCTTAAACAATGTTAAAATCAAAACATTCCACCATCCTGTATTGATTTCTTACTACGCTTGCGCATGGTCTCATCAAGAATTATTTTTCGTAAGCGTATGGACTTTGGTGTTACTTCCACGTACTCATCATCCTTAATATATTCCATGGCTTCTTCAAGTGAAAATTTTATCGCGGGAATGATTACTGCCTTGTCGTCAGAGCCGGATGCCCTGATATTGGTAAGTTTTTTTGTTTTTATCAGATTCACCACAATATCGTCGTAGCGTGTATTCTCGCCTATGATCTGACCTACATAAATTTCGTCGTTGGGTTCAACAAAAAAACTTCCCCTGTCCTGAAGTTTATCCAGCGCATAAGTAATGGCATGGCCGGTTTCTCCGGATATCAGCGAACCGTTTCTGCGGCTTGCGATCTCGCCTTTCCAGGGTTCAAAGGCTTTGAATGTATGAGCGATCACAGCTTCGCCTTCGGTGGTATTGAGCACGGCATTGGTGAGCCCGATGATCCCCCGTGCCGGAATATCAAATTTCAGTTCGACACGATCGTTGCGGGTTTCAATAGTAACGATCTCACCTTTTCGTTTTGTAACGATTTCAATGACTTTGCCTGAAAACTCCTCAGGAACATGTATGGTAAGCGATTCGACAGGTTCATGTTTCACGCCGTTGATCTCTTTGATAATTACCTGTGGCTGTCCGAGCTGAAATTCATAGCCTTCGCGCCTCATCGTTTCCACCAGGATGGAAAGATGCAGGATACCCCTGCCGAAAACCAGCAACTTGTCAGGCGAATCAGTCTCTTCAACACGGAGGGCCAGGTTGCGTTCTGTTTCACGAAAAAGCCGCTCACGTAGATGCCTCGAGGTAACAAAAACTCCTTCTTTCCCAAAAAACGGGGAATTGTTTACGGTGAACAACATGCTCATGGTCGGTTCGTCAACAGTGATCGGAGAAAGGCCTTCCGGACATTCCAGGTCGGCAATGGTATCGCCGATATCAAAATTCTCCGGCCCTAATACTGCACATATCTCTCCTGCTCCTACTTCATATTTCACCTTTTCCTTGCCCAGTCCTTCAAACAGGTACAATTCCTTAATCGTGGTTTTTGTAATGGTTCCGTCATTTTTTACGAGCGAAAGCTGCATTCCCGCCTTGATGCTTCCTCTCGAAATGCGGCCTACAGCGATACGTCCCACATAGGAAGAATAGTCAAGCGAGGTGATCTGAAGCTGCAGGGTGCCCGGGACATGTTTTGGTGCAGGTATATATTTAATGATCGTATCAAGCAGATAACTGACATCCTTGGTCGGGTTTTGCCAATCGGCTGACATCCAACCTTGCTTGGAAGAACCAAAAACCGTCGGAAAATTCAACTGATCTTCCGTGGCATCGAGGTTGAACATCAGATCAAAAACTTTTTCCTGAACTTCGTCCGGAGAACAATTGGGTTTATCCACTTTATTTATGACAACGATGGGTTTTAAGCCGAGATCGAGGGCTTTCTGCAACACAAAGCGTGTCTGCGGCATCGGGCCTTCAAAGGCATCGACCAATAATAACACACCGTCAGCCATATTCAGGACACGCTCTACTTCCCCTCCAAAATCAGAGTGGCCGGGGGTATCGATAATATTAATTTTTACATTCTTATATCTTACGGAAACATTTTTTGATAGAATGGTAATGCCTCTTTCGCGCTCCAGATCGTTGGAATCCAGGATCAGTTCCCTCTTTTCCTGATTATCGCGAAACAATTTTACCTGGTATAAAATCCGGTCAACAAGTGTGGTTTTTCCATGGTCAACGTGTGCTATAATAGCTATATTTCTGATTTCTTGCATCTTAGATAGTAAATTAACAGGTTTTCAAAAGAATTTGCAAAGGTAGTCTTTATTATCCACATACAATGTCGGCAGCAAGACATTTGATTGTATATTTGCACTTTTATAATAACTTTTATTAAAAACGAATGTCACATTTAAGATTATCCCTCATTGTTTTTCTGGCATTTATCATAACCGGGGCATCAATGCCTCCTGATAAATCAAAAAAAGACGTTTTTGATATAAAACTTATTGAGAAATCCCTGGCAAGAGTCACCGACAGTCTGTATGCCGGGAAATATGAAGTATCGAATTCTCTATATCGCTTTTTTGAGAACGATCTGAAAAAAAACGGCAAAACGGATGCGCTTAAAATCAGCAAGGTTGATACCTTGAATTGGAGAGATAAACTAGCATTCAATGAGCCATATGTTGATTATTATTACAGTCATCCTGCATATAATGATTACCCGGTGGTAAATATTTCATATGAAGCCGCTGTTCTTTTCTGTGATTGGCTCACAACAAAATATAATGAATCGCCGAAACGAAAATTCAGAAAAGTGCTCTTCCGGCTTCCAACGAGCAAAGAGTGGACAAAAGCTGCCCGTTGCGAGGAAACAAACATTGCATACCCCTGGGGTGCAAAATTGCAGTATAATTGTAAGAATGCATGTAATTACAAAAGTTTTGGCGACGAACGGATAACATTCCGTAAAGATTTGGGTATTTATGAAATCGTCAAAAACCCTTCCGGTAACGGATACGAGATTTCTGCATCTGCCGATATTACGGCTCCTGTTAAATCATACCTGCCCAACAAATTCGGATTATATAATGTTTGCGGTAACGTGGCTGAAATGATCGTCGAAAAGGGAAAAACGCGCGGCGGAGGATGGAAGGACTCCGGCTGGGATGTGCGTATCGATGCTGTGGGAACTTACGGAAAATCCGCTACCGATATCGGGTTCAGGTATTTTATGGAGGTCATTGAAAAATAAAACATGAACATACTCGTTCCGGAAAAAAAATTTGTTGTCGTGGCGGATTCCCACACCCACGAGCCACTCGAGATATTCTTTGATGATAGCCTGCCTGATCTGCATTCAGAGATATTCGGCGCGGCACAGAAAATATGGAAAGAAAAAGGCATAGAAACTGTCTGTGCGGGCGGCGGCAGATTCTGCATTATGGATAACTACGCGGTTTTTTTTGGCAAATCGCAAAAATACCACCGTTTTGAAAATAAAATTGTGGAAGCATTGAGCAAAAAGCACCCGGCATTTAAGGACAAAGGCTACAAGATTATCTGCGATACCAAATACGACAACCCCCGGCAACTGATCAAAATCTACGGTTAAAGATCATTGGTTTTTGTCGCTTGCGCGCCGCTCTCCCAGCACATGATAATCCTTTTGCTGTATGGCTTTCAGCGGTAACTCCCTGTTCTTATACATGGATTTCAGATAAAAGTTATGATAGGCAAGAGTAATATTTGTGACAAGCCCGGACACCAGCATCACCGCCATAAGTATGGTGAACCATTTTTTACGGAACAGCGGTTCCCAGCAATAGAATGAATAAAACATCACCAGCGGAAAAAGCACATAAAATGTATGTGATGACGGCCCTTTCACACTGAAGAAAAAGCTGAAATAGGTGATCAGCATGGCAATGAATGCAATCCATTTTATCCATAAAAAATCGCTTTTGGGATTTTTTCTAAAGAAGGCAAAAATCAGGTAGGCCACCTGCAGAAAGCCCATCACAATGGCAAATAAAATAAATGGTGCCGCCGGAAAATAATCCTTGAAAAACTGCACTTTTGAACCTCCGTCGGTATCAATAAAACGCGGAATCTCATTGGTAGCAAAAGACACATATCTTAACAGCACCGTGAATATTTCTTTTACATTGGAAATATTAAGAGCAATATTTTCCGAAGTACCTCCACCTCCTGACTGAAGGCCATACCTCACAAAGGTCGGGATGAGCACTGAAGCAGCTATAAGGCATCCCACAATAAATGTGATGACAACCATTTTATTTTTCCTGAATGAAAACCAAAATGCGGTTACAATAAACGGCAGTAACAACACCCATGACATATGCAACTGGCAAATCCAGAACAGTGAAAAACCCATCAGCAAAAAAGAAAGCCACGGCTTTATAAAACCTATGTGTAGCTTTGGTATTGCTTCAAAGAAACCAATAAAAAACAATACCGCGCCAAAAAGCACATAAGATGGATTGAATATATGCGTGGAAAAATTCATAGTCCACGGACAAGTCATTAGCCATACCCAGATAAACCATTCAGGTGTTTCGGTAAATCTTTTTTGCAGGTACACAGCAAAAAGGCAAAGTACGCCAAAAGACAAAATATTAAGGAAAATATAAGGAGCTTCAGGTATTTTCAGCAAGTAAAAAGGCAAACCAACCAGCAGCCCCTGCAGCGCACCGGGGATCTGCGAGCCGGTATAAACAACATCCGGCCCGTAATACGGAAAGTTTCCTGTGGTATAAAATTTCAGGCCGATAAGATATATCTGCAGTTCATCGGGAAACCAGAACTCGGAGCACAAACCGTAGACAAGCCTTAAAACAAAAATCGCTAACAGCAGAAACGGCAAATAATATTTGAATTTATCAGCTTTCAGATTCATCATTCAAAGATAGATATTATCATTCCATTTCGGCTGGTTTGTAATAAGAAATTTTTTTCGGAAACATATAAAATAGTGAGGAGGTTACAATATAATGCTAAATTTGCACCTGCAAAATCCATTTATGGAACCTAATAAAAACAAGGGATTAAAAATTATTTCTGCTTATCTCTTAAAACTTTTTGTTTTCTGGATGCTGCTTTTTTTTGTGCACCACTGTTTTTTTTTAGTATTCAATTATAAGGCACTGGCAGGCATTCCATTCTGGCATACGATGCTTTCTTTCTGGAAGGCGCTGCGGATGGATGTTGCTTCTGCCTGCTACCTTATGCTGCTGCCGCTGATAATTCTATGTTTGGGGATTACCACAAAACACAGTGAGAAATATTTCGCTGCAGCAAAATGGGTAAATTCTTTTCTGATAATTTTTTATCTGGTCATCAGTTTTGCCGGACTGGGGCTTTATGCCAACTGGGGCACCAAAATAAACTCAAAAGCCCTGTCGTTCCTGATCTATCCGAGAGAAATGGCAGGTATAATTTTCGATATATATAATTTGTTGTATTTCGTGATCCTGCTCGTGATACTGACGCTGATCTTTCTGGTGTACCGGCATATTTTCAAAACTCCCGCCACCACAAACTCAGGGTGGCTCCCCAGCGTTATCTTTTTTCTGATATTCGCAGGATTATTGTTTATAGGCGCCCGCGGTGGCTTGCAGAAATATCCTATCAATAAAAGCTCGTGTTTTTATTCAAAATACAATGTTTTAAACTTCGCCGCACTGAACGACTTCTGGAATTTTTCAGCCATGCTCACCAGACCCCGGATAAAAGAAAATCCCTATGTGTTTTTCGATAAGCAGGAAGCAAAAAAAACAGTTGAGGAACTATTTGCTGATAAAAAGAATAGTACTGAGTATCTCCTGAAAACAAGCAGGCCCAATATCGTACTTATCGTTCTTGAAAGTTTCAGCGCCGATGCCATCGCCTGCCTTGGCGGAGAAAAAGGCATTGCTCCCTGTTTTGATTCTCTGGCAAAAGATGGATTGCTTTTTACCAATGCGTATGCAACAGGTTTTCGCACCGACCAGGGGCTGGTGGCCTTACTCAGCGGTTTTCCGGCACAGCCGCGGACTTCCATCATAAAGAATTTTGAAAAATTTGACAAACTGCCCAACCTGATAAAAACCATGGGCCAGAACGGCTACTTCACTTCATTTTATTACGGCGGGGATTTGAGTTATGCCAATACAGAAACATACCTGCAGATGGCCGGAACAGAAATTCTCATGGGCAAAAGCGATATCCCGCACACACGCAGCACCGACTGGGGCGCTTACGACGAAGATGTTTTTGCTTATCAACTCAATGATCTGAAAGAAATGCAGCAGCCTTTCTTTTCTGTTATGTTAAGCCTAACAAACCACGAGTATTTTGTTGCTGATGTTGAAAAAGTTTTCCCGGGGAAAACCGAAAATGACCTTTTCCATAATACCGCACACTATACAGACAAATGCCTGTACAATTATATTCAGCAAGCTAAAAAAACCTCATGGTATTCAAATACGCTTTTCGTCATCACCGCCGACCACGCACACAAGCACCCGCTGGAAAGGGAATACAACGTGCCGGAGCGCCATCATATCCCGTTGCTGCTTTACGGTGAGGTATTGAAAAATGATTACCGGGGAAAGACATTCAGCAAGGCTACATCACACGTTGACATTGCTCCCACCCTGTTGTCGCAGCTAAAAATTAATCACTCGGAATTTTCGTGGGGAAAAAATGTCATGAACAAATACGCTCAGGATTTTGCATTTTATACTTTCGACGATGGATTTGGCTTCGTTACCGACAGTATCGAGCTCATTTACGACCAAAATTTCAAGTCCGTAGTAAGCAGCAAAATTAAAATTCAGGGTTGCAGGCCTGAAAAATCCCTCAAACAGGGAAAATCTCTTTTACAGTTGTTGTTTCAAAAATATATCGAATTGTAAAAATTCAGATCACGCCCAATTGGATTCAGCAATATTTTTCACTTCGTAAACACCTTGGGCCATCTCCGCAACTGTTGTTAAGTCATTCGAATAATCATCATCTTATGAGTTTGTACCGATCCGCTTAGGCGTTATGACCGTTTAAACCGATTTGAAAAATAATATAGTCCAAACTTCGCTTCACTCGTTTGTACTTCAGCCTCTGCGGATATTTTTATCATCGGTATGACCCTGTCAGACTGTCGCAGACAGGCAGGCAAATAAGAAATATCAATACGCCCTATTGGACTAATTGATATTTCAATTTGCTATTAACACAAATAAAATAACCCAATAAAAAAAATTTTTGTAATTTTACATATAACAAAACTATCATTTTTTCAAACATGAAAAATGCTATTTATAGCGTAATTACAGGGACAGGAAGTTATATCCCCTCAAGAAGTGTCAGAAATGAGGATTTTCTCTCTAACATATTTTATGATGCAGAAGGGGCAATACTCAAAAATACAAGCCTGGAAATAATAAATAAATTTCTGGAAATAACCACCATTGCTGAAAGGCGTTATGTTGCAGATGACCTTGTAACCTCTGATATTGCCTGTTATGCAGCCGATGAAGCGATCAGATCGGCAGGCATTGATAAAGAAGAATTGGATTATATCATTGTTGCCCATAATTTTGGCGATATAAGAAATGACAATAAAAGAACAGATATTGTTCCATGCCTGGCTGCACGTGTAAAACATAAACTGGGAATAGAAAACCCTGATACCGTGTCCTACGACCTTCCTTTTGGCTGTCCGGGCTGGCTTCAGGCCATGATACAGGCCGATTATTATATAAAATCAGGGGATGCAAAAAAAATTCTTGTGGTCGGGGCAGAGACCTTGTCCAGAATTTGCGATCCGCACGACAGAGACAGTTTATTATATGCTGACGGCGCCGGAGCCGCCATTCTGCAAGCCAGGGAAAGTAACGACCCGATCGGGATACTTGCTCATAAAACACGCTCAGATACTTTGTTGCACTCCAAAATGCTGTACATGGGGTAGTCCTATAACCCTGATCATGACCAGAATAACCTGTACCTGAAGATGAACGGAAGAAAACTTTATCAATATGCTCTTGAAAATGTGCCACAGGCAATAAAAGAATGTCTTGAAAAAAACGGCACGCATCTCAGTAAAATCAATAAAGTGCTGATACATCAGGCCAACGGTAAAATGGATGACGCCATCTTAAAAAGGCTCTATGGCCTGTATGATATGAAAGATGTGCCTGAAGGCATTATGCCTATGTCAATTTCGTGGCTGGGTAATTCTTCCGTCGCAACCTTACCTACTTTATTTGATCTGATCCTGAAAGGCAAATTGGAACCGCATAAAATAAATCAAGGCGACACCATTGTTTTCGCATCCGTTGGAGCAGGAATGAACATCAATGCTATGGTTTACAAAATGGCATGATCTCACACAAAAAAGTCTTCAATTCGACTTGACTATTTTGGCTGTTTCATTACGATAGCCTGTAGTTTCATAAAGTACGGCTTATCCAGGGGATAGTTCATGCGGCCTGCGGTATTTATGTCTTCCCATGCCTGCAAATAATTACCTTTATCAAAATTAGCCACCGACCGGTTCACATAAGCCGCGGCATCATTGGGATTCATCTGTATTGCAGTATTGTAGTCGGCAATGGCGGCATCAAGCTGTTTCATTTTGTACCTTGCCAGCCCGCGCCACGAATAGATATCGGATTTTTTCTGATTCAGGCTGACTGATTTATCAAGGTTTTCGAGCGCTGCGGCATACTGTCCGTTTTTATAATAATACAATCCCAGCCAATAGTATACTTCGTAATTGTCTGGCTTGAGTTCTTTGCTTTTTTCAAGGTCGGCCAAAGCTTCTTTGTACCTGCCCAACTGCACAAAGGCAGTTCCTCTTTTCAGGATGGCATTGGCATCTGTAGGTTTTTTTTGTAAATAATGATCGTAAAAAGGCAGCGCTTCATTAAACCGCAGCAGCGCACTCAACGAATTAGCCTTGCCTATCAGCCCGTCATTGTCCTCGGGATTCAGCCCCAGGCAAACCGTAAAATCACGGACAGCTTCCTCATGTTTCTCCAGGTTATTATAGACCACCCCCCTGTTACTCCATGCCTGATAATAGAGTGAATCATTCTTTATCGCCGTACTGAATTCTTTCAGCGCCTTGTCGTAGTCCTTCTCCCAGTGATAATAAAAATATCCGAGATTGTTGTAAGCAAAGGGCAGATAAGGGTATACACGTGTCAGGTCACGCATCAGCACTTCTCCATTCTTCCATTTGCCGATACGCTGCCAGGTCAGCACCGAAAAAAAGACCACAAAAAGGGCGACAATGATATGCAGCAAGGGCCTGAGGCGTTTCAACGTTTCAGATTTGCCATGTAGGCCATTATCATATAGTTTCCCCAGAATAAAGAACAAGCCGATATAGGGTACATACGTGTAACGTTCAGCCATAGAAGCTCCTCCGACAGGTACGATCTGTAGGACAAGCGCTATGGTTACAAAGAAAAACAAAGTCCCGAAAATATAATGTCTACCGAATTTTTTTGAAAAGACGATCAATGCGATGAAGAGCAATACAACAAAAGGAGCGATATAATAGATCAGGGGAAACCATCCGTCCGGCTTGCCCGGATAGGGATACATGGCTCCCAGTTTGACAGGCACAAAGAGTTTCCAGAGATACGTCATGGTGGAATGGCACACGATAAGCAGCCGCTCAAACAAGGTAAACATAGGCGTCAGATCTTGTATGGCGCCTTTTTCGGATTGTGAAAACACCGCAAGAAGGCCAACAACAATGGACAGCGCAAAAAACGGAAGTTTTTCGAGTATGAGTTTCAGATCGAGTTTCCTTCGGAGGTAATAATCAACCACAAACAGTGCTACAGGCAAGGCCACCGCCGCGGACTTTGACAACAAAGACAAAAAGAAAAACACCAGGGCAAAAATGTAATGTTTACGCCGCCGCTCCTTTTGGGTGAAATAATAAAAATACTGTATGAGCGACAGCATAAAAAAGAAGGTGTACAAAACATCTTTACGCTCGGATATCCAGGCCACCGACTCGACATGCATGGGATGTATCCCAAACATCAGCGCCACAAAAGCAGCAATTTCAGCACGTTTTGAGATCAGTTTGATAAATATAAAAACCAGTAAGACATTGAGCAGGTGAAAAAGCAGGTTATTGATGTGATACAACAGCGCATGCTCTCCGACCATTGAATATTCTAAGGCATAAAAATAAGTAGTCAGCGGGTGATAGTTGCCTTTGTAAAAAGTGGTAGGATTGAAAATGGTTTTAAAATTATCCCACGAAAGTTCGTGAACCAGCTCGTGCTCGTGAATATAGCCGCCATCGTCCCAGTTGACGATAAAATCATTACTAAGCGAAGGGATATAAACAATCAGCGTGATCAGCATGATGACAGCTGCAAACAGTATCTCTTTTTTGCGGCTGCCTGTGGCACTCATTCCCGCGCCGGCATTACTCTGCAGCACAGGTGACTGGACAGGCTTGGCAGGCTGAAGATTTTTTTTATTTTTTTTACCCATGAAATGCTGATAAATTTCTTGTCAAAATAAAGAAAATTCAATGAGAACATCAGAAAAAATATGAAGTTTTCTGATTAAAATTGAAATCATGAATAACAACGAAAAGTTTCTACGCTGCTTTTTACAAATGAATAGGCCGTAGGCAGAGACGGAATCTAAAGTATTCTCATTTGATTTTCAACGCCTTTTTTACTCCGCCCTACAGAGTGAAGCCGTTGAAAATCAGCCACCCTTCAGGGCTGGGGTAAAAGCTGATTTTCAACATTGCCACTTTATACACAGACTCTGACAAAATCAAGTAATTTTTTTGTAATTTAGCAAAAATTAGCAGGGATGACCATACAGCAGATCCTTACGAAATACTGGGGATATTCTTCTTTCAGGCCGATGCAGGAAGACATTATCCGGTCGGTACTCGATGGCAATGACACGCTGGCGTTGTTGCCCACGGGAGGTGGAAAATCGCTGTGTTATCAGGTACCTGCTATGGCCAGAGAAGGAATATGTATTGTTGTGTCGCCGCTCATCGCCCTGATGAAAGATCAGGTAGATAACCTGAACCGGAGAGGCATCAAAGCCATCGCTGTCTATTCGGGCATGAACCGTTATGAGATCGACATTGCTTTAGACAATGCTGTTTTCAACAAAGAAGTGAAATTTCTGTACCTCTCGCCTGAACGTCTTGCCACGAGCCTCTTCCGCGAGCGGCTGAAACGCATGAAAGTAAACCTTTTCGCGGTGGATGAGGCACATTGTATCTCACAGTGGGGTTACGATTTCAGGCCACCCTACCTGAAAATTGCTGAGATACGCGAATATCTTCCGGGCGTTCCCATTCTGGCACTTACAGCCACAGCTACAACAGAAGTGGTCGTTGACATACAGAAAAAATTGCTGTTCCGCAAAAACAACCTGATACAATCGAGTTTTGAACGAAAGAACCTCTCCTACTTTGTAAAAAAAGAAGAAAACAAACTGCAGACACTCCTGAAAATTGCAGGAAAAAACAAAGGCTCGGGCATTGTTTATGTCCGCAACCGTAAGAAAACACGGGACATCTCGGATTTTCTGAACAAAAACAATGTCAGCGCAGATTTTTATCATGCCGGGATAGAGCCTGTCTTAAGGGATAAAAAACAATCTGCCTGGCAAAAAGGGATCAAAAGGGTGATGGTATGCACCAACGCTTTTGGTATGGGCATCGACAAGCCCGATGTGCGTTTTGTGGTACACTTAGACCTGCCCGATTGCATTGAAGCCTATTTTCAGGAAGCCGGACGTGCCGGACGGGATCAGAAAAAAGCCTTTGCCGTGCTGCTTTACGAAAATGCCGACATCGTGGATGCGATCAGGAATTTTGAAACGTCGTATCCCGAAAAGGAAATGATCCGCACGGTTTATAACTGTCTCGGCAATTATTATCAACTGGCTGTCGGTTCCGGTGCCGATACCACCTATGTGTTTAATATCAACGAATTCAGCGAGCATTATAACATTTCGCCTATCATCGTTTTCAGTTCACTAAAATTTCTGGAAAAAGAAGGATACATATGCCTTTCTGACTCGTTCAACGATGCTTCGAAACTGCACTTTATCCCCGACAATAAGGCTTTATATAAATTCCAACTGGCAAACCCGAGGTTCGACCCTTTTATCAAACTTCTGTTACGCATGTACAGCGGGCCTTTCAACGATTTCGTCAAGATCGATGAAAACGAGATCGCCCGAAAAATGAATACCGACGCGGCGGCAGTTACCAGAACGCTGAATGAGTTAGTTAAGCAGAATGTGCTGTATTATGAAGCCCGCAGCAACCTTCCCAAACTGACATTTACCTGCGAACGCCTTGATGATAAGGAACTGATGATTTCTGATGTTAACTACAAAGAACTTAAAGATAAGGCACTGTTGCGGCTCGAAGCCATGACGGAATATGTGGCAGGAAACACCAAATGCCGCAACCAATACCTGCTGGGCTATTTCGGTGAGAAAAACAGCAAGCGCTGCGGCATCTGCGACGTATGCGTTAAGCGCAATGAAATAGGCATCAGCGAGTTTGAATTCGACTCCATTATCGAGATCATCAGGCCCCTGCTGAACGAAGAACCGATGACCCTTGAAGAAATTTTAGCTAAGGTGGAAAATATGAATGAGGACCACCTCATAAAAGTGCTCCGGTGGCTTGTCGACAACGACAAGATAGCGCTGGACAAAGAGGGAAAATACCGGTGGGGGTGATTCTCTTCAGTACAAACTATCACAGAATAAGGAAGGAATGAGGGAGAAGAATTAAATGACCGAGGTTGCGTGCTAGTGTTCATTTCAGAGTACTTCCCTATCAATCCGTCATATAAGGATACTAAAAGTAATACCCATCAAATTAGCACATCCTGAACGATTGATTTTAAATGTTGTTATGCTTTCGAGCTTTGTTTTTCTGCTTTTCCTCAATTGTTGATGAGTTAAACCGGACTAGTTTATCCCAGTCAATTTCTCCATTTTCTTTACAGAAATCATTAGCAAATTCTTTAGTGAATTTGTTGATCATTTGTGAATAGGATTTCATAAAAGTGTCATTTTTTTCTTTTGCCTTATAACCAAGCGGTTCAATTATGTCCGTATATAGATTAGAATTGCCTGAAATGAATTCCCAAAACTTTTGACCGCAATATTTATAATAATCACCTTTATCAGGCTGATTGTCGCGTCCATAACAACAACCATTTACTGAAATAATATTTAATTTTGAATTACTGGTTCTTAGTGTTTTTTTTGCTGTCTTAAAATCTGAAACCATTTTTGCAATTTGAGAACTATTTCCCCAATTTGGCCCAGATTTAATATTAACAATGTAACGACTTCCATCATTGTCAAACTCAAGGTCAATCCCAAGTATTCCAGATTTTTTACCGCCATATACTTGCTCATTTATGTAAATTGCAAGACCTTCAAGCCAATCTCCAAAAATTCCTTCTTCGCTTGAAGATATGTGTGCATCAACAATCCCGCAAATAATCTTTTCTGCTGTCAGAACATATTTAGCCTTAAATAAATATGGATTTTTTCTTTTAAGAACTTGTGAAAGCTTCAAGCCGTCAAGACTCTGGATACGTTTTTCGTGAAAAGTGCCAATATTTTTCTCAACGTACTTTGATACGTCGTTCAGATTTATTTTTTTCATATTTTACTTTTGATTCTAATAAATAAAGTTCGACTGGTTGAAGTTCCTTTTTTACCATTTCATAATATTCTGGTACTATATCAATTCCAATTGAATTTCGTTTCATCCTATTTGCAACAATTAAAGTTGTACCTGAACCCATAAATGGATCAAGTACTGTATCATTTTGTTTAGTGAAAAGTTTTATAAACCATTCTGGAAGTTCTTCAGGAAATGCAGCGCTATGATTTTTGTTGTTGCATTCTGTGGCAAGATGTAATACATTTGTTGGATATGCTTTTTCTCTGTCCAACCAGTTTGAAATATTTTTCCCAAATCCACTACCGACTTTTGAGTTATCCCTTGTCTTATCAGTTTCAGAAAGGTTCCTTAGTCTGTTTTTAGCCCAATCACCCATTGGTACCATCACTGCTTCCTGGTACATAGTGAATCTCTTGTCTTTGTTAAATTGAAGAAGTCTTTCCCACGAATCACGAAAACGATTTGGCCATTTTCCCGGATATGAATTTTTTTTATGCCAAATAAATTCTTCTGTCCAGAGCCAACCTTGTTTTCGCATTGCTAAAATTAATTCCATTACATAAGTACTGCGTTCGCCTTCAACAACTTTTTCCTTTATGTTTAAAATAAAAGTCCCTGTTGGTTTTAAAACTCGCAATAATTGCTTAGAAATTGGCAAAAACCACTCAACATATTTATCGGGATGAATTCCTCCATATGTACTTTTTCTCTGATCTGCATAAGGTGGAGATGTTACGATTAAGTCGACTGAATTGTCGTTGAGTAGTTTTAATTTCTCTTTACTGTCTCCTAAGTAAATGTCTGTCAATATTTCCATTCAAATTTCTTTTATCAACAAATTTACGTTTTTTTTTGTTTCCGGATTCATCCTGTTAATAAGTCGGTAATTGTCAGATTGTCTTAATTTTCCTTTGACCCTAATCTTAGGCATACAAACAAAGTTAGCGCATCCATTCTTTATAATCACGATGATTTTAATTTGTAATCGATTTATTATAATTATATTTTTTTTCTATATATTAAATAATGAATTTTATTATTCTTCGATTAATAAAACACGGGAATTATTTTTATTCTGTCCTTATAAAATTGACAGTCACACCTTTTATCAGGCTGAGTTTCTCATAGATTTTTCCTGCAAAAAGCTTTCTGACCGAAAATTCAATTTTGCAGTTAAGATCAAAATTCTGAGAAAGCTGTTTAATATTTTCATCCTTCAGGATTCGCATCACATCATTCATCTGCTCGTAGGTAAACAGGACTTCATAGACATCATTTACCGTTTTCTCAACAATGGTATTGTTTTCAAGAGCTTCCTTCGCCGCAGTTTTGTAGGCATTGATCAGTCCCGGGACACCCAGTTTGGTTCCGCCATAATACCTGACCACCACCACCAGCACGTTCGTAAGGTCTTTGGATTGTATTTGCCCGAATATAGGCCTTCCCGAAGTTCCGGATGGTTCGCCGTCGTCGCTGAAACGGAACACAGTCTTATCAAAACCCAGGCGGAACGCATAACAATGATGGGTAGCATCAAAATATTTCTTTTTGATTTTCTCCAGTTCGAGTTTCATTTCCTGCTCGTTGCTCACGGGCACAGCCAGTCCGATAAACCGGCTGGACCGGTCGCGGAAAACGCTTTCGGAGGTAGAAGCAATGGTAAAATAGGTGTCCTCAAACAACATCATACAAGATTTGTACAAAGGTAGAAATATTTATTTATCAAGCCCCAAGTCACAAGTCCCAATCCGCCGCGACGAACCAAGTCCCAAGAACCAAGGCCCAAGAACCAAGGCCCAAGTCTAAAGTCTAAAGATCCAGTGTCAAATCCTCAGCGTCAGGCCAATCTAAAATCTCTAATCTCTCAATCTCTTATTCTCTTAATCTCCCTATCTCCCAATCTCCCAATCTCCTATTCTCCCAATCCCCTAATCCCTTATTCTACTCAATTAACAACTTAATCTCCCAATGACCCAATGACCTAATGACCAAATGACCAAATGACTTAATGACTTAATGACCTAATGACCCAATGACCTAATGACCTAATGACCTAATGACCTAATGACCTAATGACCAAATGACTTAATGACTTAATGACCTAATGACCCAATGACCTAATGACCTAATGACCTAATCCCTAATCTCCCAATCTCCGAATATCCCAATCTCCTATTGACTATTGACCAATGAACTAATGACTTAATGACCTAATGACTCAATGACTTAATGACCTAATGACTCAATGACTTAATGACCTAATGACTCAATGACT
>DAOQAF010000003.1:67556-107186 GCA_035353775.1 Bacteroidales bacterium
CTAATGACTCAATGACTTAATGACTAATGACTCAATGACTTAATGACTAATGACTCAATGACTTAATGACTAATGACTCAATGACTTAATGACTAATGACTCAATGACTTAATGACTAATGACTCAATGACTTAATGACTAATGACTCAATGACTTAATGACTAATGACTCAATGACTTAATGACTAATGACTCAATGACTTAATGACTAATGACTCAATGACTTAATGACTAATGACTCAATGACTTAATGACTAATGACTTAATGACTAATGACTTAATCCTCAATCTCCCAATCCCCCATTCTCTTAATCTCCCAATCTCCCTCCTCCATTCTCCATCTTAATAACCTTCCATTGTTGATAAATAAATTACAGTCTCCCTCCTACTCTGGCAAAGTATTCGTAATTTTGCAGAAATTATTTTTACGATGAATACCGGTGATTACAACGAAAGTGCCATACGTACCCTTGAATGGAACGAGCATATCAGGCAGCGACCCGGAATGTACATTGGTAAGCTTGGCGACGGTACTTCTCCCGATGACGGAATTTATGTACTTCTCAAGGAAACCATAGATAATGCTATAGACGAGTTTATCATGGGCGTCGGCAGAACCATCGAAATAACTGTCAAGGAGCAGACCGTTACCGTGCGTGACTACGGCCGCGGTATCCCGCTTAACAAACTGGCCGATTGTGTCTCAAAAATAAATACAGGTGCAAAATACGACTCGAAAGTATTCATAAAAACTGTCGGGCTGAATGGCGTCGGATCCAAAGCTGTCAACGCGCTTTCATCCTATTTTGTGGCACAATCTATACGCGAAAAAAAGATCAAAACCGTTGAATTTTCAGAAGGCGTCATCACCAGCGACTTTCCGATAACGAATACTGAGCAATATAACGGCACGCTGATAAAATTTACACCAGACGAAAAAATATTCGGCAACTTCCACTTCATTACCGAATACATTGAAAAAATGCTGTGGAACTACGCATTCCTCAATAATGGGCTGACTATTATTTTCAACGGTCAGAAATTTGTTGCAAAAAACGGGCTGCTCGACTTGCTGAACAACAATATTGACGGGCCTACACTCTACCCGATCATCCATATTAAAGAAAACGGTCTTGAATGTGCCATCACACACAGCGCCACAAAATATAACGAAGAATACTATTCTTTTGTCAACGGGCAGCACACGACTCAAGGCGGCACGCACCAGCAGGCTTTCCGCGAAGCTGTCGTAAAAACGATACGCGAATTTTATAAAAAAGATTTCGAACCCAGTGATATCCGCGAATCCATTGTAGCTGCCGTCAGCATTAAAGTTCAGGAACCTGTATTTGAATCACAGACGAAGACAAAGCTTGGTTCTATACACGTAGAACCCGAAGGGCCTACCGTGAGGAATTACGTGCAGGACATTGTAAAAAAACACCTCGACGACTACCTGCACATGAACCCTGATACGGCTGATATCCTGCTGCGGAAAATTTTACAATCTGAAAAAGAACGTAAAGAGCTTGCCAACATTAAAAAACTCGCAAAAGACAGCATCAAAAAGGTAAGCCTTCACAACAAAAAACTCCGTGACTGCCGTACACACTATAACACCAATGATGAAAGGCGTTACGAAAGCACACTGTTCATCACCGAAGGCGATTCCGCCAGCGGGTCCATCACAAAATCGCGCGACGTGGATACTCAGGCCGTATTCAGCCTGAGGGGCAAGCCTCTGAACTGCTATGGAATGACAAAAAAGGTCTGCTATGAAAATGAAGAGTTCAACCTGTTGCAGTCATCACTGAATATAGAAGATGACATCGAAAACCTGCGTTACAACAATATCGTGGTGGCCACCGATGCCGATGTCGACGGCATGCACATCCGCCTGCTGCTGATCACGTTCTTCCTTCAGTTCTATCCGGAAGTTATCCGTACCGGACACTTGTACATCCTGCAAACCCCGCTTTTCAGGGTAAGGAATAAGAAAAAAACCATATACTGTTACAGCGACGCCGAAAGGGTTAAAGCCATTTCCGAATTAGGCGCAAACCCCGAGATCACACGATTCAAAGGCCTTGGCGAGATATCCCCCGATGAGTTCAAACACTTTATCGGCCCCAATATAAGGCTCGAGCCCGTAATGCTCACCAAAGATTCGCCCATCAACGATCTTTTATCATTCTATATGGGCAAGAACACACCCGATAGACAGGAATTTATCATCAAGAACCTGAGAGTCGAACAAGACGTGATCAAAGAATATTGAACATCACAGTTCATAGAAGTTTTTTACCACCTTCCCAGGGCACACGCTCGTATCCAAATGCACACGAACGGGGCAAAGAATAATTTCATCTCTGAATAAGGCTATATTATTGAGTTTATAATAATGTGCAATGAACCGTCGTTTTATTTTTGCCAGTTACCTTATTTTTTTTATTTTTACAATTCGATGAGCGAAAACAAAAAAATGAGCCGGCGTGAATTCATCCGATGCTGTGTGCAGTATGCAGGCATAGCAGCACTAAGCATTTCAGGGCTTGATGTTTTGGCCGGCGACAAAAAACTGTTACCTATGAAACCACCTGACGACATCTGGAAATGGAACACCCTCGCCCATTATTATACCAAAACGGAAAAAGGTGTTGTGTGCGGGCTTTGTCCGAATGCCTGCCTGATACCACTCAACGGTAAAGGTATTTGTAAAACAAGGGTAAACTTCAAAGGCGACCTGTATGCGATAAATTACGGGAACCCATGCTCCATCAACAGCGACCCGATAGAAAAAAAACCTCTTTACCATTTTCTTCCGCAAACCACCGCTTTTTCGTTGGCTACCGCCGGATGTAATTTTACGTGCCTGAACTGCCAGAACTGGCAGATATCCCAGGTTTCGCCCTTTGACACCCAGAACTACGATCTGTTTCCGAAAGATGTGGTCGCCTATGCGTTGAAAAACAATTGCAAAAGCATAGCATATACCTATACAGAGCCGGTAGTTTTCTATGAATACGTTCACGACACCGCCAAGCTGGCCCACGAAAAAGGCCTGAAAAACCTGTTCATCTCCAACGGATATATTAACGAAGCTCCTTTACGTAAACTCTGCAAATACCTTGACGCTGCCAACATAAACCTAAAAAGTTTTAAAGAAGACACCTACCGCAAACTGAACGGAGGCAAACTGTCAAGTATAAAAAACTCCCTGAAAATATTCAAAGAAGAAGGCGTTTGGCTGGAGATTACCAACCTTATTGTACCCGGCTGGACTGATGACGCGGACATGATAAAAGAAATGTGCGACTGGCTCTACGATGCAGGATTTTCAGACTGTCCGCTGCATTTCAGCAGGTTCTTCCCTACTTACAAACTCACGCAATTGCCGGCCACACCCATTGATATCCTCAACAAAGCACATGAGATCGCCCTTGCGGCGGGCATAAAACATGTTTATATCGGCAACGTTCCCGGAACAGAATACGACGATACCTACTGTCCTAAGTGCAAGAAGAAAATCATCGAACGCAAGGGATACACAATTATTTCAAACAATAGTAAAGACGGAAAATGCGGCTTCTGCGGTGAAAGGATCAATGGGGTATGGAAGTAAAACAACAGAAAAACATTGTATGGATATTTTTTGTTTCCGTCGTTGTTCTTTGCCTTTCTTTTACATCAAAAAACCTTGAAGATAAAAATCTCATAAAAGAAAAGCCTGACACCTGGGAGGAACAGCTCAACAGCCTGAATTTCCTTGTGATGAGGACTTCGTCCATCAACCTTATTCACGGGCTTTCACTCAGTAAAGAACAGGTCGGGAAATTATTGCCCCTCGCCCTTCAACTTGATCAGTTGAACATTCACATTCCCGCTAATACCAACTATTACAGCAAAGACCTTACAGATATTTGCGATACCTACAAAAAACTCATCGTGATTTTACTGGAAGATGAGGCACTTACCGATACCATAAAAAATTGTGTTTACCGTGCACGGGAACAACATTCGGATATCATTAAACGGAGCCTTTTGGCGGCACAGATGCCGGGGTATAATGCAGAAGGATGCCTCAAATGTCATGCTATTCCGGCACAATTTCCCTCAGGAACTATTTCTGCTAAAGATACAAAACCCATCACCGCCGAAGACCGCAAAGAAATTGACCTGGCTCATGTAAAAGGCCTGTTTGGCGACGAAGGCACCCTGCTGTTGTGGAACCTCCGCGACCAGGTGGATGAGATACTTACCAACGAGCAAAAATATGTTTTCGGCAGTTTCCGCTGCTGCCTGGTTCCTCAGGAGGATGTTGCCAACCCCGGAATTTTCGGGCAGTCGTTCGTCACCAATGAGTGGATTGAATATTTCAGAAAGGCCAGGGCGCTGACCGACAAGGAATGGCAGGATTATAAAAACCTGTTCATCATTCCGCTTGATGACATTATAGAATCCAAGTTGCCGGGGATCAGGAAAAAAGACAAAAAAAAGCTGCTGGATGAAGCAGAAACCGTGATCAACGATTCGAGAAAAATGGATGCCATAGATTTTGAACTTCAGAAAGAAAACCTGTGCGTAAAGCTGGGCAAGGCTTTGAATGTCGATCTGTTGAACGGTGAAGCCGGTCGCCAGCCCGAGGAACGAAAATTCATTGCGGCCATGTTTTTGTTGTATCCCGGAAGTAGCGCTATTTACATGAAAATATCCGGACAAGAATAATTCCTTATTACTAATCGAAACAACCATTTAATACACTCATTTTCTCTTCAAATAAGGAATGGCCGGGTAGTTTATGGCCGTTTTTTTTTAATAATATTTTACAACTAACTTTGAAAAATCATCAAACTATTGTTTTTTCAGTTAATTTCGCTTCCACAAAAAATTATCATATTCCCTGCCAAAATAAACATATTTAAAGACCCTCAAGCCATTTATATTATGAAAAAAAATTACCTGATCCTTGTTTTTATATTGACAAACGCAACAGTTTTCGCACAAACATGGCCAACAAGCCTGACAGGACGCTGGACTTTTGACAACCCGGGCAATCTGCTTCAGGCAACCACCGGCAACAACCTTGTTCTGACAGGATCGCATACGGCTTTTCCGGGACCGGCCTCGGGTGATGGTGCCGTAGCTATTGATATCGGCAGCTATTACACCTGCACTCACGGAATACCTGCAAATGGCGGAGGCTCATACGTAAATGAATATTCTATGATGTTTGATGTGATGATCGACAATCCAAAGGAATTTCATTGCCTTTACCAGACTAACGAGAGTAACAGTAACGACGGGGAAGTTTTTTTCAATCCTAACAGTCAGTTGGGTATTTCAGCGACAGGTTACACGGGCTTTTCAATAAAAGCCAATACCTGGTACAGAGTTGTCGTAACGGTTGATCTGGGAAGCAGCCTGCGTTATTATATCGACGGTAAACTTGTACTCGATGGTGTAAGCCAACCCGTCGACGGGACTTACTCTCTGGACCCTACCGTACTGTTCTTTGCGGATGAAAACAGTGAGGATAATATGATCTATGTGGCACAGGTGGCCTTGTTCAACGCTTCGCTTTCTCAGGCAGAAGTCCTTGGGCTTGGTGGTTTTCACGCTTCAAACATTACACCATACCTGCAATCGCCAACCACCAGTTCAAATTATATCAGCTGGAACTCATATTACACAGCCTCTTCGTTGGTACAGTATGGTACAACGCCTTCGTTAGGTTCATCTCAGACAGGTTCGTATGAAAATATCGGCACTTCGCCGACGATCAACAGATGGCATACGGTAAAACTAACCGGATTGACAGCAGACACCCGTTATTACTACCGTTGTATCAGCGGGGCCGACACTTCATCTGTTTTTCATTTCCGCACGCCACCAACCCCGGGGACACCCGGAAAACATATCCGGTTTGCTAAAATCGGCGATAATCAGACAAACACACTTACCAGCACGGGGATTCTTGACACGATAGCTTTTCTGTATCATCAGCTTTACGGCCCTGACTGGCAGGATTCTGTGAATTTCATCATGAATTCGGGAGATATCTGCGAAAACGGCGCTGATCTTGGAAAATTCATGAATGAGTATTTCAATCCTTGTTCAGGTTTATCACCTTATATTTCTTCTATGGTTTCCATTGGCAATCATGAAGGGGAAAGCAATTATTTTTATCAGTTTATGAAATACGAGGATCTTGGAGGATTTTCTGAACGGTATTACAGTTTTAATCTTGGGAACTGTAAATTCATTGCTTTAAATACTACCGGAACCTATAACTTTTTTACCCAGACAAACTGGCTGCAGGACCGTCTGAATGAAGCCAATGCCGATGCCTCTACGGATTTTGTTTTTGTTTATAACCACCAGCCGGGGCACAGTGAAGTCTGGCCCGATGGGAATATGGCATATGTTGAGGATAACGTGTATCCACTGGAAGCTGCTTGCCCCAAAATGGTTATGACAACCCACGGCCATTCGCACAATTACGAGAGGGGAATCATACGAGGTACGCACAGCAGCAACTGGGATTTCTGGGAAGTGCTGTCGGGCGGTGCAGGCGGTGATCTCGACAGATGGGGAATGTACTCAAACCAAACGGACTACACTGAAATACAAAAATCCCTCGATCATTATAACTTTATTCTGGTGGATATTAATATGACTGCAAAAACCATGTTCGCAACCATGTACAGCCTGGGAAATACCGACAAACCCCGCAATCTGCAGGTAATGGACAAATGGCACCGCATTTTGAACCAGCCGGCACCCGATAAACCGGATGGCATTTCCCCTGAATTGTATTCCTCGCCTCAGCCAACACTTATCGCTTCAGCATTTTCAGGATCAGATACGTTGATGTCATCAGAATTTCAACTTGTTTCATCAAGCGGAACATTCAGCAGCCCGCTGACAGATGTTGTTGTCGATACTGAAAATTATTACGGTGATTCCGGATCACCATTTTATAACCCCGTAAATCTTTATGCCGGGCTTGATCTGACAACCTATTCCTTGCCGTCAGGGATGTTGTCTGTCGGTCAATCATACAAGTGGCGTATGCGTTATCGCGACAAGAATCTCCGCTGGAGCAACTGGTCCGACTCACTTCAGTTCGCTGTAACTCCGGTCGGTATTGCTGACAATGAAACAAACAATACATTTGAAGTTTATCCTAACCCCAGCAATGGCACCTTTACAGTGTCACTGCCGCAAAATACGACTTGTGTAACGGTTTTCAATGCTACCGGGCATATGATAGAAAAAACACAAAGCAATATTCAATCACAGATGAATATTGCTTTGCACGAAAACGGAGTTTATTTTGTTGTTGTAAATACGGACATGACAACTTATACAAAGAAAATTATTGTCTGCCTGTAGCGAAATTATTTCTTCTTAGGTTTGCCGGCCTGTTTCTTGTCAAACAACTTTGTCCATTCGTATTTTTTACGTTTGCTCCAGTCGCCCTTGTGATAGAGGTAGCTGGCAATCAGCGGAACAACGGTGGTGGCTTCGGCATAAACCATTTGTTCGTAAACCGTATCAACCTTACCCCAGGAAGAAGCTTCCTTCAGCGTAGAGCTGGAGCAGGCGCCATCGCGAACATCAGCCACAGTGATCTGTATGGCATATTTATGCATCGGGACATCAAAGCCAAGAACTTCAGCACAAACAACAGTATCCTGTGTAAAATTTTTCGGGACACCGCCGCCAACCATGAATAATCCGCTGGTCTTGGCCGCCATCTTAATTTTTGTAAGCTCGATAAAATCTTTTACAGAGTCGATGCTTACATGGCTTTCAGGGTTTTCCCACTGATGTTTTCCCAGCCCGAAACCGGCGCTGCTGTCGCTGAAAGCAGGGCAGAATATCGGAACATTATTTTCATAACAGGCCTGAACCAGCGAATCTTTTTTCTTCGAATGTTTGGTTAGGTATTTTCCCATTTCCCAAATAAATTCCCGTGAGGAATACGGGCGGTGTTCCAGCGTATTGGCTATTTCATAAACCGCATTATCACATGCCTGTAGTTGTTCTTCATCGATAAACGTATCATAAATACGGTCGATGTAAAGGCCGCGCAACATGCTGTCGTCTATCCACGGAGTTCCTCTGTAATGTTTGTACCCGAGGGCTTCAAAGAAATCCATATCAACGATGGAAGCACCTGTTGCAACAACCACGTCGATCATCTTATTTTTTACCATATCCACGTATACCTGCATACATCCGCCGGCACTGGTACTGCCGGCCAGAGTCAGCATGATCGTACAATCCTTGTCTTTGATCATCCGGTCGAAAATATCCGCGGCAACAGCGGTATCGCGCGAAGTGAACGACATATCGCGCATAGCATTGACAACAGCGGTAGTGTCTACCTTTTTTATATCAAAATGCTTGATGGTTTCTTTTAACAGGTCTTTCTTTTTTAATTTCATGATGATTTATTTTTTATTGAATTTATAACTCAGAATTTTATAGATAAGCTTAGAAGCAAGAAAATCAGGAGCTTTATCTACCTTATTGGGACAAAGTTCCACCACATCAAAGCCGACTATATTACATTTTTTATTCACGTTGCGTATCATCTCAAGTACCTCGTACCAGAACAATCCGCCCGGCTCGGGCGTGCCCGTCGAAGGCATGATGGAAGGGTCAAACACATCAAGGTCGATCGTGATATATACGTTTTCCGAAAGAAGATTTACCGCTTTGTCCATCCATCCGGGAGTTTTCATTCGCTCTTCAGCAAAGAAAACCCGGCTTTTTGTAATATATTTTTTTTCTTCGACATCCATACTTCTTATACCCACCTGTACCAACGGGCAGAATTCAACGGCACGCGACATGGCACAGGCATGGTTATACCGGCTACCCTCGTATTCAGGGCGCATATCCGAATGTGCATCAAACTGGAGTACCGTAAGCTTTTCATATGTCTCCGCATAAGCCTGAATCGCGCCGACGCTCACCGAATGTTCTCCTCCGATTGTCACTAAAATTTTACCATCCGGCACATATTTCATTGCATTTTTATAAACAGCAGCCGTCATTTTTTCAGGACTGGAATTTTCTGTAACCGCTTTGGCCGTATGTATACCTTGTTTATAAACCTCACTGTCGGTTTCAATATCGTACAATTCCATATTTGCCGAAGCCTCGAGTATGGCGGCAGGTCCTTTGTCAGCGCCTTTTATCCAGGTACTGGTACCATCGTAAGGTACAGGCATGACCACTATTTTGGCATTTTTCAGATCTGCGAATTTTTTTGGTATTCCCCCAAAATTTGTTGCTTGCATGTTCTTTTATGTGAAAAATATTTATGTGCAAAATTACAATAAATAGCTGAAATCCCGAAGAGTATTTTTTTGACAAAATCTTTTTTCGAGGCATATATGTATTTTTAATTTGTTTACACTCAACAAATAAAAAAATATTTACCAATTTATCAAACCCACAAAATTTTTGGTATATTTGCAATCGGAATATTATGAATAATTACACATTGAATTCTTTACATCTATACAACAAATGAGATTTGATAAAAATCGCAAGCTATTATTCCTCACAAGTAAACTGATAATTTTAATAAAACCGCATGAATATATTTAGTGATACGCCCACGCAAAAGTCTTGACTGAGCTTGTTTACAGCCAGGGCAACTCAGCCTCCCGGATGCGAATAATTTAATTTCTGTACTTTGTTTATTAATCAAGTGTTTGTTATAATTCGGAACCAAAACCTTAACCCGATTAACATTATGAAAAGAAACTACTTATTTTTTATTGCTTTAATGTTCAGCATTACAGCTATCGCTCAAATTCCAACCACTGGACTTATTGGATATTGGCCCTTTTCAGGAAATGCTAATGATATGAGTGGCAATGGATATCATGGAGTAAATAATGGAGCAAGTTTGACAATTGATAGATTTGGGAACCCTTATAGTGCATATCATTTTAATGGATTATTAGCCTATATCGTATTAAATAATAACATACCAATTATAAATTCTAATTCCTTTACTATTTCTGCCTGGGCGATAATGGATGGACCTGGTGGGGGCAATTTAGGGCAGAATAACATTTATGAACAGCGTTGTGATGATGCAACAACTACTGCAAAATCAACAATTTTACTGATGCCTGAAGATCATACCGGGCATATGCTGTTTATTATCAGAAGCAGTATTAATTCAATGGCTTCTGATGGCACGATATCAACGCTATCGAAGGGCTATGGGGCATGGCACCACTATGCCGGGGTATTGGATGCAAGTGATACAATGAGATTATATATAGATGGACAAGAGGTTGGCAAAACACCTTTTACGCATACAGGTGACTTTATAACAGATATTGATTATGTGGATTTTGGAAGGCATCAAAATTCAGGAAGTACTATCAGGGGTGCTTTCAATGGTGATATTGATGATGTTAGAATTTATAATTTCGGATTAAATCAAAAGGAAATTTTATCCTTATATCAGGAAAATACGAGTGGAATTTCACACACAGTTAATGAAAATGGTGTGATAATATTGCCCAATCCGGCTATTCATTTTATACACATTGAACTTCCAACATTCGAAAAAAACGACATCATTTCTGTATTGAATATTCATGGTCAAATTTTAATTCAACAACCAATCATTCAGAAAAAAACGCAAATTGATTTAGACGATATTGCAAAAGGTATATATTTTATCAAAATTACCACAGCGGAAGGAGTTGTTATAAAAAAGTTTTTGAAGGAGTAAATATAATAACCCAAAATCCAAACTCATCCAGGTACTTGCCCCGTAGCAAGGTACAGGCATGACCATTATTTTGGCATTTTTCAGGTCAGATGTTTTTTTGTATTCCTCAAAAATTTGTTGTTTTCATATTCTTGCAGGGACGAAAATATGTGTGCGCAAAATTGCAATTTTACCCGGAATCCCGAATGGTACTTATTTCGCTTTCCACTCTCACATTTTTTTGTAATTTTGTTACATAAAAAACAGCATATTGCCCTGTAATTCTAAAAGAAATATCGAAGTCTGCTTCTCTCCCGCCCTGACCGGTCATTACGGCATTACTGAAAAAAATGTTGTGCTCATTGACATCCTTCGGGCGACATCTACCATATGCACGGCTTTTGCATGGGGCGTAAAAGAGATCATACCAGTGGCATCCGAAGAAGAAGCTCTGGCATATAAGGCCAAAGGATTTATTGTTGCCGGCGAACGTGACGGGAAAGTACTGATTTTCGCGGATTTCGGGAATTCTCCTTTTGATTTTATGAACGATAAAATCAAAGACAATTCGGTAGTATTCTGCACTACCAATGGTACCAAAGCAATAAATGCTGCAAAAAACGCTGAACAACTCATTATCGGTTCATATCTCAATTTTTCATCCCTTGCCAATTATCTTGAAAATGATAATCATGATGTCGTGCTCTTATGTTCCGGATGGAAAAATAAATTTTCCATCGAGGACACACTTTTTGCCGGAGCCTTATGCCACAGGCTTATTACAGGGGAATTTTTCGAAACAGATGATGACGCTGCGATTGTCGCTGTGGATCTGTGGAATAACACAAAGTATGATCTGCTCAGCTATGTTGATAAAGGCGATCACAGCAGACGCCTTAAAAAATTAGGCTATGACGGGGATATCGAATTTTGTCATACCTTTGACAAAACAGACAAATTACCGGTATTGTCCGGAGAAACAATAATTAACTTATGAAAAGATTGAAAAAAAATATTGCCGTTTTACTTACACTGGTTTTAGTTGTATGTTCAACTCAGAAGTCATTTTCGTTCGGATTTTTTGCACACAAAAAAATAAACCGTATGGCGGTTTTTGCACTTCCACCTGAGATGATCAAATTTTTTAAAAGCCATATCGATTATATTGTCGAGCATGCCATTGACCCGGACAAGCGTTCGCGGGGCGTAGTGGGTGAAGACATAAAACATTACATAGATATCGAACTATTTCGTGATAGTACGTTGGAAAACATCCCGAAATTCTGGAAAGTTGCTGTGGAAAAATACACCGAAGACTCGCTCAATTCGTGGGGAATCAATCCCTGGTGGACTAGTAATATGGTTTATTCACTCACACTTGCTTTTAAAGAAGAGAACCTCGACAATATACTTTATGCCGCATCAAACCTCGGGCATTACATAGCCGATGCCTGCACACCCCTGCATACGACTCATTATTATGACGGCAAGAGCCTCGATCAGAAAGGCATACATGCTTTCTGGGAAACTCGTATTCCCGAACTTTATGCGGATGACTTCAACTACCTCGTTGGCCGTGAATATGTAGACAAACCATATCTGTTTATATGGCAGTTGGTAAAAGAAAGCCATGCATGCATAGATACTGTTTTCGAAGTTGAAACCTATCTCCGGGGAAATTATACCGTAGACAGAATATTCGTTTATGACGAAAAGGGTACCGTGGTAAAAAAACAGTATTCAAAAGAATATTGCGACGAATTTAACAGGCGCACCAATGATATGGTGAGACGTCGTATACAGAGAGCCGTTCATGCTGTTGCAAGCCTTTGGTACACTGCATGGGTAAATGCCGGACAGCCCGACCTCAGCCGGCTGGACAACAAAGAGATCAGCAAGGAGCGTAAACAAGCAGATGAAGAAACTGAAAAAATGTGGCAGACCGGCAAGCCAATCGGAAGGCCAAACCCCGAGTAAATAAGCGATCTCCCCTTGCTAATTTATTGTTAAAAGCCTTTTCGGATTTGTCTGAAAACAATTATTTCTATATGTTTGTCTCTTAATCCATAACCCTATAAAATGAAAAATACAAATTTGTTATTTATGAGTGTGATCGCATTGCTGATCGCTTCTTGCGGCAACAACAAAAAAGAAGCTAAAAATGACCAACAACAGGACACTTTTAAATATAAGACTGAACAATTTGCAGATGTAAAGATCCTGCGCTACCAGATTCCGGGATTTAATGACTTGTCGCTAAACCAGAAAAAACTTTTGTACTACCTCAGTCAGGCTGCACTCTGCGGAAGAGATATTATTTACGACCAGAATTTCAAGTATAATTTAACCATACGGCGTACCCTCGAAGCTATTGTTGATAAATATACCGGCGATCGTAAATCTGAAGATTTTGGGAAATTCATGACCTATACCAAACGTGTCTGGTTCTGCAACGGCATTCATCATCATTATTCGAGCGACAAGTTTTTACCTGAATTTTCACAGGAATATTTTAAACAATTAGTTAAAAATTCCCCTGACGGAAAATTTCCACTCCGGAAAGACGAAAGTATTGATCAATTACTTGAAAAGATCATCCCGATCATGTTTGATCCGGCATTATATCCGAAACGCATCAACCTTGACCCTTCCAAAGATCTTATCACCAATTCGGCTTGTAATTTTTATGAAAATGTCACACAGCCCGAAGTCGAGAAATATTACCAAGGCATCATCGATAAAAAAAGTGAAACACCCATATCCTACGGGCTGAATTCGAAACTGATAAAAGAAAATGGCAAAACGGTAGAAAAGGTTTATAAAATAGGCGGGATTTACTCCCCTGCCATCGAAAAAGTAGTTTATTGGCTTGAACAGGCCAAAACTGTCGCGGAAAATGAAAATCAAAAGGCAGGATTTGAAAAACTGATTGAATATTATAAAACCGGCGACCTGAAAATCTGGGATGAATACAATGTGTTATGGGTAAAAGATCTTGCTTCCTCCGTCGATTATGTGAACGGATTTATTGAAGTCTACGGCGACCCCCTGGGTATGAAAGCCACCTGGGAATCTGTGGTTAATTTTAAAGATGTGGAAGCAACAAAACGTGCAGAAACCATAAGCCAGAACGCACAGTGGTTTGAAGACAACTCGCCCGTGGACCCGCGTTTTAAAAAGAAAGAAGTAAAAGGTGTTTCCGCAAAAGTTATTACCGTTGTTCAACTCGGTGGCGAATGTCATCCGAGCACACCCATTGGCATCAACCTGCCCAACGCCAACTGGATAAGAAAGCAGCATGGTTCCAAATCAGTAACCATGGACAATATCATGTATTCATACGACCAATCTTCACTGGGCAGCGGTTCTCTGGAGGAATTCTGCTTTTCGCAGGAAGAAATTGAACGTGCCAAAAAATACGGATACCTTGCCGGAAACCTGAACACCGACCTGCACGAATGTGTTGGGCATGGATCCGGTCAACTGCTTCCCGGCGTTAGCTCCGATGCCATGAAAAACTATCACTCAGCTCTGGAAGAAGCCCGTGCCGACTTGTTTGCATTGTATTTTACGATGGATCAGAAAATGGTCGACCTGAAACTAATGCCGAGCCTTGAAGTGGCAAAGGCAGAATATGACGCCTATATACGCAATGGACTGATGACTCAACTTGTCCGGATAGAACTTGGTAAAAACATCGAACAGGCCCATATGCGCAACCGTCAGCTCATCGCTAAATGGGTTTATGAAAAAGGCGAAAAAGACAAAGTTATTGAGAAAAAGCTCAAAGAAGGAAAAACCTATTTTGTTGTCAACGATTACTTAAAACTCCGCGGACTTTTTGGAGAACTCCTTAAAGAAATTCAGCGCATCAAATCCGAAGGAGATTTTAACGCAGGAAAAGAACTGGTGGAAAAATACGCAATAAAGATCGACCCTATCCTGCACAAAGAAGTAAAAGAACGCTATGAAAAGCTAAAACTGGCGCCTTACGCAGGATTTATCAACCCCGTTCTTGTTCCCGAAATGAAGAACAATGAGATCATCAACATCAGAGTGGATTACCCTGCGGACTTTACAAAACAAATGATGGACTACTCAAAAAATTATTCGTACTTGCCGGATATGAATTAACCTGTAATCAAAGGCTAATTATGAAATACCGCTATAAAGAATAATTTTTATTCCTTATTAAAATATTTTTGTAAATTTGCCATCAAAATTGATTCTAATAAACAATTTAATTATTAACCAAAAACAACACACATGAAAAAAGTTCTATTATTAGCAGTTGCTTTGGTATTTGGATTTTCGACTTTTGCGCAGGTAAAACATGCACAAATTCCTGACAAATACAAAAATCTCACAGCAACAGGAATCAAAAAAACAATTCACGAAGTCCTGAATTTCAGCACAGATGTCAATCCCTCTGTTGCACCTATGCCGCCAAAGGCCATTAGCGAAACACAAATCGGAACTACCGTTTACGACCTGCAAACCAACAATGCTGTTCAAAACAGAATTCATCTTTATTCTGATGGCACCATTGGTGCAACTTTTACCTTTGGTCTTACAAATCCATCATTTGCAGACAGGGGAACCGGATATAATTATTACGATGGTTCTGCATGGGCTGCAAACCCTACTGCACGTGTTGAAGCCAACAGATGCGGCTGGCCATCATACGCTCCATTGGGAGCAACAGGCGAGGTGGTTGTCACTCATAACGGCAGCACAGGCCTGTTAGTCAACACACGTGCTACCAAAGGCACCGGCGCATGGTCACAGTCTGTCATCATCGGCCCCCCTTGCAGCAACGGCACAACAGCACTTTTATGGCCCCGTATGATCACTTCAGGCAATACAATACATATCATTGCGTGTACCGACCAGGCTGAATCACCGGATGTTTGGTATTATGAAGGACTTGCATTAGCAATAGTTTATATCAGGTCAACTGATGGTGGTGTTACCTGGGATGCTCCTGTTATTCTTCCCGGAATGGATTCCTTAAGTATAGTAAACAACTGTGTCAGGGGTTTTTCTGGCGATGCTTATTCATGGGCAAAACCTCAGGGTGATACCATTGCTTTTGTTTATGGTGATGTATTTCAGGATATGTTTGTAATGAAATCATTCGATGGCGGTGACACATGGACCAAAACTACTGTTTATGATTTCCCCACCCTCTCCGTTTTCCCCTCCCCCATGTTTTGTTCAACTGACGGGGCTGTTGCAATAGCGCTTGACAACGCAGGAAAAGCTCATGTTGCTTTCGGAAGAATGGTAATGCAGAAATCTTCCGGCGATCCGGATTCTATAGGTTATTATTCTTATCGTCCTTACACCGATGGGTTGGTTTACTGGAATGAAAATATGCCTGTTTTGGATACTACACAACTCGGCAACTTAGATTCTTTGGACACTCACGGACAATTGGCCGCTTATATGCAAGATTTTAATAACGACGATACGATAAATTTCCCGGCCGCAGGCACCGGCGAATGGCCCTTCGGTGAGTATCAGTCGTCATTATCAAGTTTCCCGCAAATTCTTGTTGATGGCAATATTGTTTATGTAACCTATTCACAATGCCGCGAAGATAGAATTGACGCGAACAGTACGAAATTATTACGGCATTTATTTGTAAATAAATTTGAAGCAGGATCATGGTGTGGTGGAACAGACATCACCGCTGATATTTTACATGAATATGATGAATGTATGTTTGGATCCCTCTCCTATACCAGTGATGATAAACTTCACATCGTTTATCAAGCGGACGAAACTGTCGGTGTTGCTGCAGGCACAACCGGTGCTACTTATGGCAACAACAGCATTTATTATACCAGCATTTTAAAAACTGATGTTTGCTCAGATGTAAGTATTAAAGAAAATGACAACACTGTCAGCATGAACATCTATCCTAACCCAAGCAATGATTTTTCATATATTGACCTGAACCTCGCTTCAGCTTCTAAAGTCAATGTAACCATTACAAACCTCGTTGGTCAGGAAGTTTTCAATAAAGCTTACGGACAACTCTCTTCAGGTAATCATAAGTTGACCGTTAATGTCAGCAACCTCAATTCGGGTATTTATTTCTTTACTGTTCAATCAGGAAGTGAAAGAATAACCAAAAAGATGATTGTTGAATAATTCAATTATTCAGAAAAAAACCCGGTACGCTTGTACCGGGTTTTTTTTTGCCTAACTTTGCTAAAATATTCTGATATGAAAATAGCATTTCACGGAGCTGCAAAAGAAGTTACAGGCAGCAAACACCTGATTACAACCAACGACGGAAAAAAGATACTGCTTGACTGCGGTATGTTTCAGGGCAAAGGGAAGGAAACTGATGAAATGAACCGCAACTTAGGTTTTAATCCCGGAGAAATTGATTACCTGATACTATCCCATGCCCACATCGACCATTCCGGACTTATTCCTTATATTGTAAAAAATGGTTTTGAGGGTATGATCATCTGCACTCACGCCACCCGCGACCTGTGCGCCATCATGCTTCAGGATTCCGGCAGAATTCAGGAGCACGACACCAAAACATATAACAAAAAGTTGTTAAAACAGGGCCTGCCACCTGTTGAGCCTATCTATACCGCAGATGATGCATTGAAAAGCATGCAGCAATTTGTCAGCATTTCTTACGGGCAGAAATTCCGTGTTACCGACAACGTTACGCTGACATTTACCGATACAGGCCATATCCTGGGCAGTGCTGCCGTTAATCTCAAGGTAAAGGAAGATGACAGGGTCATTAACTTTTGTTTTACCGGTGACATAGGAAGGCAGACGAATAGTATCTTAAAAAACCCCCAGCCTTTTCCCCAGGCTGACGTGATTGTTGCTGAATCTACTTATGGCAATCGTTTGCACGAAATACGAAGAGAAGCTCAGGATAAACTTCTGAAAGTGGTGATAAATACCTGTATCCAAAAAAAAGGCAAATTAATTATTCCATCTTTTAGTGTCGGAAGAACCCAGGAAATAGTTTATGCTCTTAACCAACTGGAAATAGCAGGCCGTTTACCAAAAGTAAAAACTTTTGTGGACAGTCCATTATCTGTTAATGCTACCAATATCTACCGGATGCATCCTGAATGTTTTAACAAAGAAATATTACAGGTAATGGAAAATGATCCCGATCCATTCGGGTTCAATAATTTGTTTTACATACAAAACATCGAGGATTCCAAGCGTTTGAACGACTCTAAAGAACCCTGTATTATCATTTCTTCCTCGGGGATGATGGAAGCCGGGCGTGTAAAACATCATCTGGCCAACAACATTTCAAATCCCAATAATACCATTCTGGTAGTTGGCTATTGTGAGCCATCCACGCTGGGAGCACGAATAAAACAAGGTGATAAAAAAATCTCCATTTTTGGTAATCCTTACGATGTAAAAGCCAATGTTGAAGTGCTTGAATCGTTCAGTGCCCACGGCGACTATGCCGAAATGATCGTTTTTATGAGCTGTCAGGATAAAAAACAGATCAAAAAAATGTTTTTGGTTCATGGAGAAGAACAGGTAATCAATGACTACAAGAAAATCCTTGAAGAAAACCGCTTTTCAAATATTGTTATTGCCGAAAAAGCTGTTCAATACGAAATATAACAGCCTAACAGCCTAATTACTTTTCCTCACCCGCTTCAGCGTAAGCAAATTCATAGGGTTACTGCCTAATCCGCTGATATTTTTTTGTGTGAAACGAAGCACCATATCGTAATATAAAATCAACACCGGCGCTTCTTCCATGATGATATTATCCATTTGGGTATAAAGAATACTTCTGAGGCTGTCGTCGGTAGTCCGGCGGGCAACTTCAAAAAGCCTGTCAAATTCAGCATCTGAAAAATGTGTATAATTCGGGCCTTTCGGGCAAAAGTTTTTCGAATAGAATAAAGCCAGGTAATTTTCCATATCGGGATAGTCGGCTATCCATGAGGCCCTGAAAAAGCTTATTTTTGATTTGGCGATCATCTCACGCAAAGTCGCGGGTGGATTCACATCCACTTTAATTTTAATTCCTATTTCGCCCAACTGAGATTGTAAAAATTGACACAGATCAAGATACGAAGACGTGGTCGATAAGATTATTTCAGGCAGATCTTTTCCGTTAGGGAATCCAGCTTCAGCAAGCAAGGCGCGGGATTTATCGGGATCATAAGAATAACCTTTTACTTTCGTGGTATCAAGATACGGCATGCCAACAGGCACCATGCCATAGATACCGGGAGTTCCCAGACTGTTACGCAGGTATTTGATCATTTTCTGACGGTCGAGGCCATAATTTATCGCCTGCCGTACTTCCTTTTTCAGTAAAGGATTGTTTTTATTTTCAGGAAGTGTTTCGTCAACAAGAAAGCCCAGATATTCGGTATTGAGGTAAGGCTGAACGTGAAGATTGATGCGGTCCTTGTATTTTTCATTCAGCTCACCCTTTTTGGAGATCAGTTCATCTACGTAGCTGGGAGCCACCCCCGACATAAAATCAAGGTTCCCGCGGACAAACTCCAAAAACGCCGACTGCTTGTCTACGACAAACGAAACAGAAACGGCATCAAGATAAGGCATTTGCTGACCGTTTTCTTTCTCAAAATAATTTTTGTTTTTGACCAGGATCAGGCGCTGATTTTCTTTCCACATTTTCAGCATAAAAGGGCCGGTACCCACCGGATGTGAACGAAAATCCTTACCATAAAACTCAACTGCTTCTTTGGGAATCACTGAACAGTAAATCATCTCCAGCAGGCTTAAAAAAGGCGGGAATGCCTTTTTTAGCGTAATGATAAACGTAGTGTCGTCCGGGGCTGCAAAACATCCTTGTCCTGAACCATCTCTCGCCACATCATCAAATATCCATACTCCCGGTGAGGCGATCTTATCATCAAGTATCCGTCCGAAACTATAGACAAAATCAGCAGCCACCACACGGCGCCCTTTGCCCGAAGGGAAAACCGTATCATCGTGAAAAAAAACGTCCTCGCGCAAAATAAAGGTATAGTTAAGCCCGTCTTCAGAGACATTCCATGATTTCGCTATGCATGGCATGATGTGCATGGAATCATCGGGTTGTACCAAACCATTGTACAATTGGTTACACACCCAGATGTGCGCCTGATCTTTGGCAAATGCCGGATCAAGCGTACTTATTCCCGCCGATTCGTTGTAACGGAATACTGTACGTGTTTCGTCCTTTTTTTTAGTGTTGCCACATGATAAAACACAAAAAACAAAAATAAATAAAACGATTGTTTTGAAAATCGGTTTCATGATCGGGCTTTAACAGGTCAAATATATTTTATTTTTTGATGCCGGAAAAGCAGGAGTTGGTTAATAATAAACAGTGGTTTGTTAAAAAACAACATTTTACCTTTTGCGGTTTCATGCAATATTAAAGAAAAGAATAGTGCTCTAAAATATCTTTTCTTTCGCAACATCACAAAAAGAACAACCATGGTATGAATCACCTGTCAACACTTAAAAATTATAAACAATACTATTTTTTAATGAAAGAGAATTTTAATAAAACTCTTGACTTTACCTTTTGAATTTTGTATATTTGTTTTTTATTAATAATAGTGATATTTAAAAATATTTTAACATGAAATACTTCGACGACTGCTGACCGGAATAAATTGTCTTAACGAACTTTACGTATTAAATTCGTCGTCCGGAAAATAAATTCAATATTGTCATTTAAAATAAAAACTATTAATTATGGCTATTACACAAGCAATGTGGATCCACGGACATAGCATTAAAGTGGAGTACCCCACACGAATCAAAAGCATTTGGCGGGCCGGGTTTTATGCACGGATAGTGGGAAAACCCAGCACCACCAATTGGTTTCACTTCAGCATTCCTACTACCGTTATAGTTAAAGATAAAAGACAGATGATTGATTCGGTGATGCTACGGTTTAAATCCGGATCGGGCTACGCCAAGGTCACCAGTGTCCATATCTATGACGGAGAAGCAAAGATTGCTGCACACGACGGGCTTAATCTTCATCCCAACGCCTATGGCCTTGAACGTTTTGATGTCCCCGGGAAACCGGATATCCATTGGGGTGTCGGGATTTCTGTCGGGGTTAGTTTTACCGGCACTACTGATGCTCAAAACACCATGGAATTCAGTTCTGCAGGATGCGATTTCAACCTGTTTGAGTCGGTAAGGTTACATGTTAAGGTTCTTACCACTCCCACTGTTTCGATCGATCAGATGATTTCTGCGATGAGACAGGTTTATGAACCCCAGGGATTTCGGGTACTCAGGATGAGTGATGAAAATCTGAATCTCCCTACCCTGAATACCGTGGATGTTGGCTCGTGTGTGCGAGGGTCTACAACAGCAGAACAAGATACACTTTTTGGCAACCGCAACAACGTCGGCGCCAACGATGTCGTTGCCTATTTTGTTCTCGCAACTAATCCGCCTTATAATGGTTGTGCCGCTCATCCTGATGGCCGTCCGGGGGCTGTTATTGCCAGCGGGGCTACACAATGGACTCTGGGCCACGAGATAGGACATGTCCTCGGATTATCACACGTAAACGACAATAACCGTCTGATGACAGGAAACGGAACGGCAAACATTACCAATCCTCCTCCCGACCTGATCAATTCAGAAATTACAACAATGAAAAACAGCAGTCTAAGCGTTAACCCATAAACATTAAAAATATGGCCATTTCAGAAAAAGATCTTCTCCTTGCTTTAAGCAACGAAGAACCACAGTATTTAGAGATCCTTGCAAAACTCGATGAAAAAGCAATTGCTTATCTCTCCACCCTGTCAAAAGCAAAGGATGTTATGCTCGCAACCAAAGCCATTTATCTGGCCGGGCTTTATAGCAAGCCCTCGGGGCACGCCATCGTAGAAAGCGCTGCTAAAAGCACGGTGCTGCTCAAAAGGATAGCCTCCGCCTCCGTTTTGGAACATATGCCGGAAGAAAAAAGAGATATGATAGCCGAAAAACTTATCGACGATGCGGATATCAGCCTACAGAAACTGGTGATCAAAGCAACCGGTTCAAGCAAATCCGTCAAACTGAAAGCCAAGTTTGCCAAACTCTCTAAGGATAGTTCCTCAAAGTTCATACGCGATCTCATCAAAGAACGTCAAAAACCATGATCTATAAGATAAAAGATGTCAATACGGCCCTTCAAAATACGTGAAAACGAAAAAAAAGTAAAACAAATAAAAAAACAAATATTATGACACTAGCAAAAGCAATGTGGGCTCATGGTCATAGCATGGTCATTGAATACCCCGACAGAATAAAAAGCGAATGGAAAGCAGGCTTCTTTTACAGGGTTGTCGGGAAGCCCGGGACCACCAACTGGTTTCACTTTGCAATACCCACCCCGGTTATTGTCGACGGTAACCGGCTGGCTATTGATTCGGTGATGATCAGGTTCAGGAGCGGCTCGGTACAGGCGGATATTACCAATGTTCATGTATATGACGGCGAAACCAAAATAGCCTCCCATGACGGGCTTAACCTTTCGCCATCCTCCTGGAATTGGCCGCGTTATGAGGTACCCGGTAAACCCGAAATCAAATGGGGTGTGGGCATCTCCATCGGTGTCCGGTTCGAAGGCGCGACTGATGCGAATAATACCTTAGAGTTCAGCTCTGTGGGAGCCGACTTCCTGCCATAACAAACCGCAGGATTCAACAGATCGGACACATAGCGGACAAGGAAGTTTTCAGGTCCAGTTCGGGAATTTTATATTGTTTGTATCTCTGGGTATAACAATATTAACAGGTATTAAATCTATAGGAACCAGGTCATCAAAAGGAACAGGAAATTTATGTACTTCCGGAGGCACCGTTTTCGTTAGGCAATAACCCTGTTTTAACTTCAGTAACGTATAAAGCTTACCCTTCCCTTTGGTTTCCGCCCAGGTTTTGAGGTCTCCATTTAAAAATGTTACACAATAATTTGCCGATCCTCCTAAAATTTTTTCGTCAAGGTCGAGTAAGCCATTATTATTTTTATCATTAAATGCCACAATATATCCAACGCCTAATTTAATGTTATCAAAATCCATCAGCAACTCTTCGGGCGGGTCTTTGGTTAATACCAGGCTGTAATTCAACCGGCCCTCGTCTGATTTTACTTTAGCTATAACAGAAGATTGGAATTGTGTGTCCCCTCCTTCTTTTTCCGATCTGTCGAGGCCCCAAATAATTGTTACGAGAATATTTTCGGCAGGTTGGGCGCCGGGTTCATATACGATGTCGCCCTCTATCCGGAATCCCTTGTCAGTAAAGAGATTCGCACATTTCGACCATAATTTCTCAAACGAATCCGTAAAGGTTGCTAAAGAGGTAATAATGACACCTGTCACAATCAGGATGGAAACAATTTTATTATTCCTTATTCGATTAAGAATGCCTTCCGGCCGGTTTTCTTTATTAGCTGCTGTCATTTTATCCATGATTAAATTTACAATTAAAGGAGGTTGTTTTCAAAAACACTTTATGCGCCTGTGCAAGCCCTGCCTTACCGTCAGGTGTCCGCCGCAGCGAAAACAAACTTACATAAAAATATTATAAACCAAAAAATTACCTTTTGAACTGATATATCGCATCAACATATTTATTAATCTTTACTATCCGGCTCAAAGAACACCCAACGGATGGCGGGGTTTAGTTGTTTAAGTTCTGATTCGCATTTATTAATATTTTTCATTAGTAGTTTTACGGAATCCACTTCCTTCATTTTTACTTTTACGGCGACCATGATATCAGGGCCTAATTGTAACGTTATCATATTATAAACGGTGATGATCTCAGGCCTCGATTCCAAGAATAATTTTATCTCCTCACGGGTTTTATCCTCAGTACTTTGTCCTATCAGCAAACTCTTGACTTTAAAAGCAAGAAAAAATGAAATTATGACCAGTAAAATACCAATACTGATGCTTCCAAAAGCGTCAAAAACCGGATTTCCTGTGATGGCCGAAAGAACAACAGCAACAAGTGCCAGAGTCAATCCCAGCAAGGCGGCAATGTCTTCGCCTAATATAACAATCAATTCACTTTGGCGGCTGTTTTTAACCCATTTCCAAAGGCTCTCCTTATGCCTCAGTTTTTTTATTTGTGTTAAACATCCTAACAGCGAAGTCCCTTCAAGAATCAAGCTGACGGATAAAACAACAATGGCAATTACGGGGCTTTTCAGCCCCTCATGAACACTGATCTTATGTATGCCCTCATAAATCGAGAATAAGCCACCCATACTGAATAAAATCAGCGCAACCACAAAAGACCAGAAATAAATCTCTTTTCCGTAGCCCAGCGGATGCTCTATATCTGGTTTTTTCTTTGATGATTTTAAGCCAAGGAACAGAAGCCCCTGGTTTCCGCAATCCGCAAAAGAATGGATGGATTCGGCCAGCATTGCGCCTGAACCGGTGATGACTGCGGCGATTGTCTTGGTAATGGCGATCCCAAGATTGGCCGATAAAGCAAAAAGTATTGATTTTACAGAGGCACTCTGGTGTGACATGTTTGTATTGTTATTATTTCTCAAATTTATGAATTATTCAAATACCGGTTTAAAAGGTAATTTCTTTTTTTGAGGCGCTATGAGAAAAAATGATTACTGTAAGTAAAGAGAAGAACTGCGCATTCTTGAAAACAAGACTAAGAAATAAAAGGTAAATAGAGGCAGCCTGCCTGGACGGCATGGATGGCGCGCTGAAATAGTTGTAAGTAGTGATGCCCAATGAAATGTAAGGTGCAGAGCACCGATAATATGTATAGCAAAATATAGCAGTTTAATATCAAGGTGCAGAGCACCGTAATATATTTTGATCCGCACATAAAAATAAAGATGTACCTGCATGGTATCCATCCTAAGAATTTCATGTCTGTAATCCATATAAATGCCAGCTAATAATGCTTTCTTATTGTATATGTAAACAAGATGTATGCGCCAATACATTTGGGTGATACCATAATCAAGAATACAATATTACGGTACGCCTGTCTGCCGAGCCAGGCAGGCTGCACCTGTCATTTGTGACATCAAAAAACACCAAAGAAAAATTCAGAACAAGCCATGACTGCAAGGTACGCCTTGGGGGATCGAAGCATGGATGCGCTAAAATATCATGCATAGTCCGCCTGTTTTCTGATGGTCAGTCAAGGTTAAACCCAAATTACGCATTAGAAATTTCTATTGCGTAGCATAAGAGCAAATCAACCCTTACAATCTGATATTCAATATAATTCACTTTATCATGCGTAATCGACTAAGAAAATGCAATCCATACCGGAGGGGAACATTTTCTAAGTCGGGGTTACCCAGATTCAACACACTATCCCGCGCACTGCCCAATAGTTCACTGCGTTCCTATTGCGCAATCTGGGTTAAACCTGTAGAAAAAAAATCCAGGGACTGAAATAAAACGCTCATGCGCAGAAGATTTGCCCGATCAACAGGCACCTTCACTAACCAAAAAACACAAAAACGATATTGATCAAAAAGACAACAACAGCAATAATGACTGTGATATTGTTCCTTGGAGGTGCAAAAGCCCATAATAACCGAAACGGGAGTATACCTGTAACGGTTAACCTGAATATCCTGTCGACACCGCTTGTTATCCCTGCGCCATACATACTCTCTTCCCATGTACTTACTGCAAAAGCTGTCAGCCCGGCAAATAAAACCGTTAAAAGTTTAATGCTTCGCCTAAATCGTTTAGTATTGCACCATGCGTGTAGTGATGCGTTATTTTTTTTAAATAGCCAGGCAATAAGAAAACCCAGCAATGCAACGCCTAAAAATCCGAAAATACATATAAATACACCAATATATCCATCGTCTCCCGAAAATTGGATCATCCAGATGATAAGACCAACCGATATCGGGACTAACAGCATTAACAATACAAAGCGCTCTATAGTTTTGGGAATATTACCGGTCATCACGGAGCGTCCGATCGCAAATCCTGTTGCTGTAGTAAAAGTAGCAATGATGCCTGCTGTTGTATAACCGCCCACCGGGTTGGAAATAACAAACGGAAAACTCATTAATAGCACAGCGACAAAAATAATCACATAACCAAAAAACATTTTTTGTTTTGAATACAGCAAATGCAGATAGCCGCAATTCATGGATAGTAAAAACAGGAAAAAAATACACAATACGTAAGTGGCCGCAGGGCTGAACAATTGTGAGACGTCATGGCCTGTCGCCCGGGTAAGTATCCAATAAAAAATAAAAGAAAACAGAATAATCAGATCGAAGGCCAGTTGGTCTTTTTTAAGTCCGGTTACACCAGGAAACGTTTCTGACTCAGATGACAGCTTGTTCATTTTTTCAGGGCTTACATTGCGGACAACATTCGAAAAATTGTTTAAAATGTTTGATGGCGCCCGCCGGGCTTTTATTTATAAGATCAGAATAACTCTTAGCTTCGATTATGTTTATTGTATGAAAGGCATTTGTAAATGAGTCCGGCTAAAGATTCCGTAATAATTTATTATTAATGTCTGTCAATAATTCAGAGTTTGAACCAGAATGTTCGAATTCGAGGCCTGCCCGACTGTCCGCCAACTGGCGGATCAGGCGGGGAAGAAATCGGACATTATGGACAAACTCAAATCATACCAATGCAAAAATGATCATATAATTATCGCCATATTTTTTCGCACATTTAGGGCAGTAGGCGTAATGAATATAATAGTCTTTGGCTTTCTGTCCCTTGGTTGCAAGATATTCGTTAAATTGTTTAATGAATTTCGGAACAGCGTTATAAGGGCCGGCATATACCTTAGCGGCAAAAGTACCCGAGATGCTGACATTGTCCGCACCAGGAACCGTGCCGCTTACAGACAGGTAGATTTCCGATTTGAATGCGCTGGGATCACGAAATAATAACAAGGCGTCTTCAGGTATTGCCTCTGCCATTTTTGCATCATCGGCCAATGTACACAATTTTCCAACTTTTTTCCCTATGGCAGAAGGAAATGGTATATGCAAAAAAGTACCCATGGTTTCTTTAATGAATGGTTTGTTATCCCACTTAAAAGTTTTCTGGTCCCATTTTTCAGGATTGAATTTCGGACAACATTCTTTGTTTTCGTTTTCTGTGTTCATATTTATAACTTTATGATTACTATTTGCGGATTATAATTTTTCCGGTTACCATTTTACGGAGTATTAAACAACCATAATAACCAACTACAAAAACAAGAATAATCTATATCTGCAAAGTGTTTCTGAATATTAACCCCCGATGATCACAACCTTTTCAAATAACCATAGATACCGGAAACAAACCCGAAGAGATCATTGCGCGGTGTCCGTCTTTGGGATATCCGGATTTTTTTCTTTTATGGCTCTTTTTTCGCAGTAGCTGCAGAGGTCATCAATATTCTTTTCTCTTGCCTGCACAACAGTTCCCTGGAATATTTCATCTGTTTTGGTGGTGTTGATATAGGGGCAGTCCTGATACAGGTGATAATGTTTGCCCGACTTGGTCCAATAGACAAAATCATTGCCCTGGTTAAGTTCTTTTACCTGCTCAGTTTTCTGAGTATAATCCTCCTGCGAGGGGGGATTGAAATCAATACCCAAAAAACCCGCTGCCAGCAATGCAACAATACCAATGACGCCTGCAATACCTTTTTGTTTTCCGCTCATATTCTTGTTGGTGAAGATGAGAATGACCAAGGGCAGAAAAGCAATCATGGAAACGATGGCGCCAAGCTGGTTTTGAACAAAAAATCTGAACTTGTCTTTTTCTGAGGCCGGATCGTAGCGGTTGGATTTTTTCCACATCAGTGAGCCGATGACGGCAAAAATCAGGTCGAGTACGATCAGCACGATGAGCCAAACCATAATGGCAGTTGTGATAGGCGGTTTTCTGATCAGGATGATCGCTACCACCTCCAGTGCAATAGCAATTACCCAGGAAATGACGGCAATAATGCGCAGCTTTTTGGCTTGGGCTTTGCTTTCATCGCTGGCCACAAAAGGTTTTGTTTCCTGAGGTGGAGTTTGATTTACAGGCTGAGTTCCTTCGTCTTCAACCCGTGTCAATTTCTTTTTGGTTCCTTTGTCGGACATATTTCTTCCTCCTTTTTTAAGTTTATTAATTTACATTCAGAAATCTTTTTCAAAGTTAATAAATATCTAAATGAACAAAAAACATTTATGATGATTTGATTTAAAGTTTTTAAGGTCATAGATGTTTTTATTAATCCGCTTATGGTTTTCCTTCATTTTCCTTTACGGCCTTCTTGCTTTCCGACTTTTATCCAATGTAGGATGGCTGCTTTATCATTCGTCTTTCCCAGGGTATTCAACAGATCATCATAATTATTCAAGTATTTTGAAGAATTAAAATAATCCGTACTGTCTCTTTTTTCGTAGATGCCATGATCTAACCAATGAATAAAAGCCCCGGTATCTGAATCCCGGGCAGCAATTCTCACATCTTCATTGTTTTTCAGATAAAAAGAAGGGGAAAAAGGAATATCTGAAACAAAATCAAAGGCTTCTTTCTCGAGGGGCATATTGTAATAACCATATTGCTTATACTGCTCACCATAGCGGGTTGCGAATTTAAATTCGCCAAGCCGCTGCATCTGCTCAACATGATTCAGTTCATGTATCAACAACATGATTTCTTCAAAATCAAACGGATCGCCGTCCTTTAAAAAAATAGTTCGGCCAAATGTCATACCCGCGGTATGTTTTGACTGTTTAAACCAATTTGCGGGCAACCGGGCATTTTTTACTATCCGCACCCGGCTTAAATCCAGAGAAGGAAATAAAAAACCAATTCTACGCACCATATCAGGGTAAAGATGAAGATGCTTTTTATTACAATTCGCCATCCACGCCAATACTTTGGCCGCAAAATATACAATGATGCCAAGCGTCCGGTAAACATACTTTTTAATAATATCGGCTGCTGGCATAAAGTTCCAATTTATTTTTCCCTGACAGTAACGATAAAAAATATTTCAACCATCTAAAAAACAGCCATTTCACCCGGCTATAATGATCTTATGGTTCCGTGAATCCTGTCCGACATTGATTTTCACGATATAGATCCCCGGAGTCAGGTTCTGTGCATCAAAAACCGCTATATGGCTGCCGCTTGTTGCATATTGGTTTTCCGCGAGTGTGGATATTTCGCTACCCATGAGGTTGTATATCTTTATGGTAACATAATCGTTCTGCTTCACATTATACAAAACAGTTGTTTTCCCGACGCAAGGATTGGGTACAACGGTGCTTTCGAAACTGTTGGCCATAAGTTCATGTACCGAGGCAGTAGAGTCAATGAGGAGTTTAATATTATCTATCCTCATTTCAGAACTGATCTCACTGCTACCGCCGCACTCGTCCACCAGCTTGAATTCTATAGTTTTGATACTGTTACGATAGTTGGTGATAGGAATCAACACGCTGGACCATTCGGTCATGGTGTTATCCATTAATATGGGGCCATATGCCAGGTTGTTGTTTATCAACACCAAAAGACGGTCCACGTCAGGAGAAGGGTTTTCTTCATCCTTTTCATAGATCATATAATCAAACTTTATGGCCAAAGCATTGTCAGGAATATAAAACCTGTTGTGAATTTTATTGCAGGCTCCTGAAGATCTCAATCCAAGATAATTGCCATCGATAGTTGCATTACCGCTGCCGCCGTTATACGACCAACCCGGAAAAGTTTCATCAATAAAATTACCCCTCTCAAAATTGCCGTTTACAATACCATCGTTGCTGAAGGTGAAGTAAGGAGTTTCCGGTGTTCCTGTTATGGGCGGACGGCTGTTGAAGCCGGCGCCGTTTATAGAATAATAATATCCTTCGTGCCGCGTAGAATCAAGAATGGTTTCGGTGTACCATCCGTAAACTGCGTTATGCCCAATAGTGCCAAGATAAAACTGGCAGGTACCTTTAACAGGCCTCCCGTTAAGTTCTATCAGGTTGTCCTGATAATAAGAGTCGGCCCAGGTAATACCCTGCCATGCTTCTACTCCGGAATGCCATAACACAGGATTGACATCATAATCATCAAAAAAACTCACAGCGCCCCAGTCGTGCGCATCCAGCGAAGTGGTCTGCGCCACAGGAAAACCCGACACAAGAAGGCGCTCAGCACATTCGCTGTTGACCACAGTGCCGCGGCTGTGCCCGATAAGATGCAGGGTGCTGATATCAAAATCACCCTGCAAATGTCCCTGGATAAGGGAGGTAAATAAAGCAGCCCCGGCATCTTCGCTAAACCCGGCCTGAAAATTATTGCTTGCCGTCTCCCAGTCAAAAATCAGGATGGTCTGCGTGCCTGTCCCGATGAGGTAATCAAAATTTCCTGTTTGGCCGTTGTAGACTCTCACTACTGCATCGCCGAGCCTGAAGCGTATGGCATTTGCCATATCAAGCATCCATCCGTAAACCTGGTTGGAAGTGGGCGGTGTGTAGCCATGAGAAATAACAGTGGTTTGAGCAGTCCCGGCAGTATAAATACTTAGCAGGAACAAAAATACAAATAGCAATTTTTTCATACTCAAAATTATTTATATTTAAATTGAGGGTTTTTTAAGAAAAATCCTCAGTTCATCATTCTATGATATTTTACCGGACAATTAAAAACGATATTATTAAACCGTCAAAATTAAATATTTGTATGTCAATAAGCAAAAAATCCGAAGGTTTTTTAATGCTTCGGATATTAAAAGATATTCCGGTTAAAAAATCACCCACTTTAGAAACCAAGCACCTATCCTTTTATCAGACTCTGCAATTCAATCAAGTTCCCTTCCGGGTCTCTGGCATAGATCAATTTCAGGGTTTCATGCTCACTGTTTTCTTCTTTGTTATTTCACCGTATTCTTTGCCGCCATAGGCAATTATTTTTTTTATGGTATTATCCATATCGCTGACAAGAAAAGCAATATGGGCAAATCCCTGATCGTTGTTCGAAGGATCTTGATTTTTTTTCGGCATCTCATTAAATTCAAAGATCTCAAGGCCTACTCCTTCATCACATCCCGGCAGTTTTAATAAAATTCCTTTAATTTTCACATCAGGTATTCCCGTCAATTTGTCAATCCAGTTTCCATGCAGGTCTTTTTCGGGATACACCGGCTCACATTCAAATACATCTAAATAAAACTGCGCAAGTTTTTTCCAATCCTTTGCAACTATGTTGATATGGGCAAGTTTTACTTCTTTTTTCATAATCCGGATTTTATGCTCATTCAGAGATCAGGACTTTAATAGCAGACAGAGTTCTTACCGATCCATCAGGCCCTTTGGCTTTAATATCCTCAATATATATTTTTCCGCCATTTTCAATTTTATTAATAGCATCTATCATGTTCTGGTCGAATTTGTTCCCCTTACCTGAGAGCTCAACAAGGTCCTTTTCTGTTCCACGATCGACAATATAAGATAACACAAACGATATCACTTCATAATCGAGATCAAAAGGCATGTTCAACTGAATAGTTATCCCACCGCTTTTCAGCAAGTCCTCCTTGCTGATCATGATATTATTGCTGCAGTTATTTCCGATACATGCCTGGGGATTTGGAATTCTTTTAACCCTGAAGGTGTTACTTCCGACTTTTTTTTCTTCTCCGGGTTTTATTTCTGCCGATACTTCAATTATCGTTTCCATGACCTTATCAACCCTGACGACATACTTACCATCATTGCCTTTAATAGACCCATTGTTTATAGAAACTTTAAGCTTGTCGCTGGTAATTCCGGGCACCGCTATCGTCACAGGATTGTCCATTCCAATATAAAAAACATTCATTTTGTCAGCTGAAATAACAGATATATTTTCTGTTTGAGCATACAACTGAGCATTAAAGAGGATCGCCGTAATCAAAATAAGCGATCTGCTAAGGATTTTCATGATTATAATTGTTTGTCTCACCAAATATAATAAGAAACTGTTTTGAATTTAAAAATTAGTTGATTTATTTTATGCTTTAAGAAAGAAAATCAATTTGTTTGCCCCGTCCCTTAAGGGAGCAGATTGATTTTCAACACTCCCTTTAGGGTGGGGCAAATGTTGAAAATCAACAACCTGCATTTATTAATAATAAAATCAAAACAGTTTCTAAATGTTGATATACATTTGTTTAAAAGCATAAAACATTTTCATGTAATACTGTTTAATACTACTTTTGCAAAAAAAATCCATGTTAAGAAAGTTTGTATTGTATGTTTTTGTGGCCGCATGTGCTTTTCAGTGTGTTGCCCAGAAGGAGAATTCACTGCTTTGGGAAGTTTCCGGAAATGGCTTAACTCAAAAATCTTATATTTTCGGGACGATACACATGATCAAAAAGCAGGATTTTTTCATTACAGATGTCATGGAATCCAAACTGAAAAAATGCCAGAGTTTTGTTACTGAAATTGACATGAACATACCAATCATGCAACAAGTCGAACTGGCAAAAAAAATGTACCTGCCTGAAAACAAAACACTGCGCGATTATGTTAGCCCTGAAGAATATACGAACTTCTGCAATTTTATGATTGATTCGCTGGGCATAAAAAAATCAAAACTCGAAAAATATATACGACTGAAACCTTTTTTCATGAGCTCTATCATCGCCAAACATATGGCAGGAAAAATAAAAGCCTACGAACGGGAGTTGTATAAAATAGCCAAAAACAATGGCATTCCTTCCGACGGGCTTGAATCGTTTGACTTTCAGCTATCATTGATTGATGAAACACCCATCGAAGAACAGGCAAAATCGCTGGTGACGGAAGTGGGCAGTTATAAAAAAACCGAACAACAGCTTACCGATATGGTGGCTGCGTATAAACAGCAGGACCTAAATAAATTATATGACTTCATAGTAAAAGGTGCTGATGCTAACAGCGAATTCAACGAAAACTTTATTTTTAAGCGCAACCGGAAATGGATACCGCTGATCGAAGAAAAAATAAAGGCTCATAGTTGCTTTATTGCGGTTGGTGCGGCCCACCTGCCCGGGGAGAATGGTATTTTGCAACTGCTTGAACAGCGTGGATATACTATTGCCGCAGTAAAATAATTATTTCATTTTTTAATATAGTAATTCATTATTTTTGTAGTACCATAACGGTTTCTTAATTATTTATTATAAAATCATGTTTTCATCAACGCAACAGCGAAAAAAAGTCCAGACAGCCAGCCTGTCGATCATGTCGAATATTTTTTTGATCGTTCTTAAGGTGATCGCCGGTATTTTAAGCGGATCTGTCAGTATTATTTCCGAGGCCATTCATTCAGGCATGGATCTGATGGCAGCTTTTATAGCCTTTTTCGCGGTAAGGATCTCGGGCATGCCGCCCGACAAAAATCATCCTTACGGGCATGGAAAATTCGAAAACGTTTCGGGAGTGATCGAAGCCTTGCTGATCTTTGTCGCGGCCGGATGGATCATTTACGAAGCCATTCATAAACTTATTAACCCAACCTTGCCCGAACAACTTGGCATTGGAACTTTGGTGATGGGTATTTCTGCTATTGTAAATTATTTTATAGCAAACCGGCTTTATAAGGTCGGCAAAGAAACTGACTCTGTAGCACTTGAAGCTGACGGGCTGCACCTGAAAACAGATGTGTATACCTCTCTCGGTGTAGCGTTGGGATTGTCATTGATTTGGATAACAGGAATAAAAATTCTTGACCCCATCATTGCTATGCTTGTTGCCGGGATGATCTTACAAAAATCCTATGTCCTGTTAAAAAAAGCTTTTTCTCCCCTTCTGGATACTCCTTTGCCTGAAAAAGAAATAAAAATCATTGAACAAACGATCAATAACCACCTCACTTCCGGAATGAGTTATCACATGCTGCGCTCACGCAAGGCCGGGGCAAAACGATATGTTGACCTGCATCTGGAAGTCCCGGGCATTATCAGTGTCAATGAATCGCATAAATTATGCGACCTCATCGAAGATGAGATTGAACATAAACTTGATAATATTGAAGTTTATATACATATTGAACCCAGCGATACAACAAATACAGAATGAAGAATTAATCCAAATTCCGCATTAAGAATTTCCTAATGCATAGCATTAGGAATAATTTAGTGTAATTAACTGTTTTTAAATAACTTATAATGTGAATTTTTAATGCGGAATCGACAAGATAAATGTAAGAGGCTGTCTCAAAAGTCCTTTGTGCGCCTTTGTGCATCACTTTGAGAGACTTAGTGGTAAATATAAGTAATTGAACCACAAGGCTTGCCTGACTGAAGTCATTCAGGCAGAGATCGCCAAGGACACATTAAGGTACACTAAGGTTAGATACTCTCAAATACTGACTTTTGAGACAGCCTCACATTTACTAAGTCGGCTTGCCTGCTGCAAGCAGGGGTTCCCCCCCGGCACTCCCGACCTTTGGTGCGGGACAGGTTCGTGTGCGGGACGGGCAGATTCAACCCACAATCCTGTGCCCTACTCAAAGTTCACTACGTTCCTATTGCGTAATCTGGGATTAATCTTCTGAGCGTTTAATGGTTTTTGTCACCACTTTATTTTTCCACCTGCCGGTGGTATAATAAATCCACGAAGCTATCATTCCAAAAGCCCAGGCAATGGGGATACTCCACCATATACCATCAGATCCGATTGCTCGTGAAAGAATATACGAAAGTGGAATTCTGAGCAACCAAAGCGATAAAAGGGTGATAAACATTGGTATTAAGGTATCACCTGCCCCACGTATCAGGCCCTGTGTGGTAATCATAGTGGAAAAAAGAATATAAAAAGAACATACAATGACAAGGTAGGAATGCCCGATACGCACCACCTCGCCGCTATCGGTGAACAACGACATGATTTGCGAACCGAACAATATAGCCACAAAAGTAATGATGATAGAAAAGATAGCTGTCATGAGTAAGGTTGCGCGGTACCCTTTTTTTACACGATCTATTTTGTTAGCTCCCATATTCTGCCCGGCAAAAGTGGAAAGAGCCATGGAAAAGTTCATCGCCGGCTGCATGGCAAAAGAATCAATGCGCCCTGCTACCGTATAGGCGGCGATGGTATCGGTACCAAAGCCGTTGACAAAGCGCAACAAAGCCATCATGCCCAGGGCAACAAAAGTTTGTTGTAAGCCCGATGGAATGCCAATTTTCAGGCTCTTCAGAAATATATCACGGTGAAACTTAATGTCGAAAAATGAAAACTTTATGATATCGTGAAAACGGTTAAGATAGATGATACTGAGAATAAAAGACACCCCCTGCGCTACCACCGTAGCAATGGCAGAACCTTTTATTCCCCAGCCAAAATACCTTACAAATAGAATGACAAGAAAAATATTCAATACGGTGGCGATAATCAGAAAATACAACGGTGTCCGGGAATCGCCCAAACCCCTAAGAATAGAGCTGACCGCGTTGAATCCAAACATAACAATCATCCCGTACATCATGATATTAAAATAACTAATGGCATCAGGAATAATTTCTTCGGGCATATTCATCGACCGGAAGATGTATTCGGCAAAAACCAATCCCAAAAGTGTCAGCACTATAGATGCGAAAAAAAGAAATATCAACAGGCTGTCGATGGCCTTTTTAACATTAGTAAAATCTTTTGCGCCAAAAAATTGTGAAATAATTATCGTAGAACCTATCGAAATGCCCATCACCAGCGAAATCAGCACAAATAAAACCGGGAATGACCCACCAACAGCAGCCAGAGCCTTTTCACCAAGGTAATTACCCACGATGATACTGTCTACAATATTGTACGACTGCTGAAAGACATTACCAAGCAGCATGGGCAGCGCAAAATTGAAGATCACTATACTTTCATTGCCAACTGTAAGGTCTTTCATATTAAATAATAAGTCAGCAAAGATAAGATTTTAGCTACGGCTAACAGGAGAATTAAGAAACTTTAAGCAAATAAACGTTCCTGATAATTTATTTATTATTAAATTTGCCAATAATAATTTAAATCAAATAAATATGAAAAAAATCCTACTCATTGTATGCTTGTTCTGCATCACTTTTAGTTTTGCACAGGCACAAATTACCCTTGACATTGATGACATTGTATCTCCTGTAAAGAACTTCGATGCCAGGAACGACACGGCTGTTAATCCTGCCATAACACCTGGCAACCCCGGGGCCAATCAAACATGGAACTTCTCAGCACTGAACAACTACAACCCGCTTCCGATAGATGTGGTAAATCCATCAATTATACCGGGCTACTCATTATTTCCCTCGGCAAATCTCGCAACAATTTATGACAGCGCCATTATTGTGTATTTCTTCAACCGTTCTGCTGCCGGGCTCATATTACATGGCACTATCAATGATTTTCTTAAAACCGGAGACTCCATACGGCTTGTCCTCAGTACTCCCGACACTGCCCTTGCATTGCCCGGCGTCTACGGGAATTCTGCTTACAGATTCAGCACCGGCGACACTAAGTCAATATGCGACTATACATATGATACTGTCATTAGCGGCTTTAACGTTTCTGTACCAATTGATACTGTTCGGATAAAACATGAACAGTACAAATCTGATGAACTTGACGCCTGGGGCACGGTTACTATGCCAAGCACCTACACTTTTCCGGTATTACGTCAAAAAAATATTACTTACAGCAATGATTCTATCTGGGGATATGCCAACGTTCCGGCACCCTATCAGTCTTATTCAGGCTGGTACGCTTTGATTAACCGCAAGGATACCACAGTAACTTATTCATGGTGGACCAAAGATTTCGGATTGCCCATAGTTAAAATGACCATGGCGCCGGGACCCGCACCAACCCAGATAGCTGCTGTTGAATGGGCATATGACCTGCCTGACGTAGGCATAAACGAAAATGAGCTTTTAAATTCTGCAGTATATCCAAATCCTGCAAACGATTTTATTTCCATTTCCAATATTTCAGGTTACAATGAAATTATCATTTATGATGTCACAGGTAATGAAATTTCAAGACAGAGCATTATAAACATTGATCTTGTGAAAGTTTCTGTTCAAGATCTTCCCAATGGAATGTATTTCTATAATGCAATTAATGCCAACAATAAAGCCAGCGGCAAATTTGTTGTGAAGCATTAATAAGGAAATATAAAAACTAAAAAAGAGGCTGTCTCAAAAATTGCCCTTGCTGAAAATCATCATTACCCCGTCCCTGAAGGGTGTGCTGATTTTCAGCGACTTCCACCCTTTAGGGAAGGGGTAAGAAGGCGGTGAAAATCATTTAAAAAATATTTTGAGACACCCTCTTTTTTTTATTTATCAGACTGTTTCCAGACGCTGGTATTGATATCGTATAAAAACTCTTTAATGTTTTTGCTTTTGTTTTTCATCAGGCCACGCGAATCATTTACATAAAGCATCATTTTCTGAAAAGAAGCCGTATCGAGGACACCGGTTCTGTTTTCAAACTGAGAAACAGGAAGGATATAAAATCTCGTTTTACCATTCTCCAAAGGGGTATAAACCCAATTAAGGTAGTAGCCGCAATCAGCAATACTAACCTTATTGTGGTGCTTCACAAGATCAATTTTTACCATCATGCCACCATCACGGTAACGTGTACGCTGGTTTGAGATGTAATTTCCCAGTGAATACGCAATAAAAACTTCTCTTCCGTTGCTATCCGGATAATTCATCCGTTCGATTTTCTGAATCACATGCGGGTGCATGCCGATGATAATATCAGCGCCGTTATCAAAGCACAGTTTGGCATAATACTCCTGATACTGGTTAGGATTAGAAATATACTCATCACCCCAGTGGATAAACACAATGGTCTTATCGGGCATGGAATCTTTGGCACGTTTCAGATCGGTTTTGATCTGTTCTTCGCTTATCATATTTACGATATTAGGAGCAGGGACTGAAATTCCATTGGTCCCGTAGGTATAATTTAGCAGGGCCAGTTTTATTCCATTTTTCGTGATGATCATCGGATATGAGTTTGCCCTGCTTGCCGAATCAACATAAGTACCCAGATGTTTTAAGCCCATGCTGTCGAGGATGCGGATGGTACGTTCTATGCCTTTTTTTCCCCGGTCGCAGGAATGATTATTGGCGGTAGCCACAATATCAAAACCGGCATACAGCAAGGCAGTCACCATCTGGTCGGGAGCACTGAACTGCGGATAGCCGTCATAAGGCTTCCCGCCAAGAGTAAATTCAAAATTGGCCATTGCCAGGTCGTTATCCCGTAAAATAGGCGCCACATATTTAAAACAGGAGTCATAACTATATGTTTGCAACGAATCGTCCCACGCTGCTTCAATCTGCGGCTTGTGCTGCATAACATCGCCGGCAAAAATTATCGAAAAAGAAGAATCGTGGCCGGGTACAATAGGTACTATAGCCTGATCGGCGGTAATTTTCGAAAAAATGATAAAACCAGAGAAAAATATCCCTGTTACAATAATGTATTTAATAAGCAATCTCATTGCAAAAAAGGTTGTTTCAGAAGATATATATCTGTGAGATAATGTCGGTGTTCAGGATATCGGAAGCGCCATAGGGCTTGCCCAATTTGGGTTTATTATCAGAAGATCTTACCAGAAAAGCAATGTCAGCAAATTCTTTGACGTATATCATAAAATTATTGTCTTCTCCTCCGACAATATTTTTCATGGTATAATTTTTCTTGATGTCTGCAAAAGTGTTGCCCACTCCAATACCTGCAAGGGTTTTGTATTTTGGAGAAACAACGTTGATACGCGAAACAAGGCATATATCCGCACAAAGCGACTCTAATTCAAGAGCAAGCGTTTTGATATCATCTTCAAATATTTTATAAGTTGCATACTCATCACCGTCTGATGACGTGTTTTTGACTTTCATTCTTTCTTCAGGAAAAATATTTTTCAGGGTCGAAACATCCATATTTATCTCGAGCCTGCCCACTTTGCCGTCGATAATGAGATAGGCAGAATCTGTGCCGGCTACAGCATCAATTCTTTCATTATGGATCAGGTTAAACGACTGTAGAAATAACAAAACACTGAAAACTAATACCGACAAAATAAGGTTCCTTTTCATTCTAAAAATATTATTTGGGTCAGTAAAATTACAAAAAAGTAAAGGTTCATGCCTAAATAATCTTTCGTTTCCAACTTCCTTTTTTCAGGTAGAAATAGGAAAAGATAAACAGCCATAAAAAATACTGGATTTCCGTCAGCCAGGCAATCTCAAGCGGCATATTCATGACCAGGATCACAAAATATACGAACAGGAGATAAAACGCTGTTCCGATAAGTTCGATGAGCATGCCGGCCCTGGTGCTGCCTGTGCCGATGACACCGCTGAAAAAATTCATGGTCAGCGAAAAAATAACCAGTGCAACCATGACCACATAAAATGAATTCATGCTTTCGCTGACCAGGTGCATATCAGAAGTATATAAAGCAAATAATGGATACCTGAATATAGCAGCCGGAATTACCAGCACCAGAATAGATAAAAAACACATCAGGGTAATTTTTTTTATCAGCGGTATCACATTTCCGGTATCTCCTTTTCCTATAATGTTGCTGACCATAGTGCTTGTGGCGGAGCTAAAAGCCCAGCCCGGTATCATCAGAAAAAGATATATGCTGCGCACGATATTTGTGATAGCCAGTTGATGAGCCCCCCGGCGCTCTATGACAAGAAAAAAAACGAACCACGAAGCTAAAGATACCACATGTTGCAGGATGATAAAACCGGAAACATCAAGTATGCCGCGGATTTCGCTGAAGTTATATTTTTTTCGCCTGAAAAGTTGATATTTTTTCAGGTCGATAAATTTGTATGTTACAACAAAATAGAACAACACAGAAGCAAATTCAGCAATTACTGTCGCAAT
>DAOQAF010000004.1:0-37096 GCA_035353775.1 Bacteroidales bacterium
TATACACCACCAGCATCGACTATGACCCCAAAGATGAAAAGACCGTGGAGTTTTTCAAGGTGGTGCAATGGAAATGTTTTTTGCTGAATTTGGTACTATTGCATCCCGGAAAAAAGTATATAGCGAGATGAAAAAAAAGATACTTAGTGAGAATTTCGGACTATTTTCGGAGTATTTTCGGAATACTTTCGGAATTACTTCAGAAAAGCTTCTGGATAAGTATGGAAAAGTTTCAGGAAAACTTCAGGAAAGTTTCAGGAAAGCTTCAGGAAAGTCTTTGCCGAATTGGTTTTTAATACTGGAAATGGTTGCAATTTATCCGCATATTATTGCAGAAGATATTTCAAAAATTATTGGTATATCCGGAAGGACTGTTTATAAGAATTTTAATGAATTGCAGGAAAAGAATCTGATTGAAAGAATTGGTGGAAGGAAAGAGGGTTTCTGGCAAATAAGAAAACAATAAAATGAAATTCACGGAAGAAACATTAGAAAAAGCTGTTGTAGAATTATTTCAGGATAATGGCATAGCTCATTTTCATGGCGACACCATTCATAAAGAAATGGGTGATGTGCTGCTTCGCGATGACCTGAAACAGTTTTTGCTCAATCAATATGCAGATGAAGATATTACCCTTAACGAGATAGCCGGCATTATCCGGCAATTAGAACTGTATCCCGCTTCAGCCTTGTACGAAAGCAACAAGGCTGTCATGAAAATCCTGGCTGACGGGTACACCCTGAAACGGGAAGACCGGAATAAAAAAGACCTTTTTATTCACCTGATAGATTTTGCCACGTTAGGCCAGCAAAATACCGTCTATTCTGAAGAAATGCTCCAGGCAGCAGATTTAAAAGAAGTATATCAGGCCAGGGACCATAATATTTACAAATTCGTAAACCAACTGGAAATAGTGGGTTACGAAAAACGTATACCCGATGGCATTCTTTACATCAATGGTTTGCCATTGGTGGTGATAGAGTTTAAAAGCGCTATTAAGGAAAACACAACCATTAAAGATGCGTATACTCAATTAACCGTACGTTACCGCAGGGATATTCCCGAACTTTTTAAATACAATGCATTTTGTGTGATCAGTGATGGGGTGAACAATAAAGCAGGTTCTTTGTTTGCTCAATACGATTTTTTCTATGCATGGCGCAAGATTGAGCCCGAAGATGAGGCCGTGGACGGCATCAGTTCATTATACAGCATGGTGAAGGGGCTGTTCAAAAAACAGCGCTTGCTGGATGTGGTACGCAACTTTATTTTCTTTCCCGATGCGGCAAAAGATGATATAAAAATTGTGTGCCGCTATCCTCAATATTATGCTGCCAACAAATTGTTTCAAAGTATAAAATCAAATATGCGGCCCGGTGGTAGCGGAAGGGGCGGAACGTATTTCGGTGCGACAGGTTGCGGAAAGAGTTTCACCATGTTGTTTCTGACCAGGCTGCTGATGAAGAGCCCATACTTCGCAAGTCCAACAATAGTTTTAATTACAGATCGTACTGATCTGGACGACCAGCTTTCCGAACAGTTTACCAATGCAAAGAAATTTATTGGCGATAATAATGTGGTTAGTGTTGAAACCCGTGCAGAGCTGAAAACACTTTTACAAAACCGGAATAGCGGGGGCGTTTTTCTTACCACGATTCATAAGTTTACCGAAAGCACAGAGTTATTGACTGAAAGAGCAAATGTGATCTGCATTTCAGATGAAGCACACCGTTCCCAGATCAATCTTGAACAGAAATTAAAAATATCAGACAAGGGCGTAGAACGCAAATTTGGATTTGCAAAATACCTGCACGATTCATTGCCTAATGCTACTTATGTGGGCTTTACCGGTACACCTGTCGATGCAACCATGGAAGTTTTTGGCGAAGTGGCTGATGCCTATACCATGAAAGAATCGGTCGATGATGAAATTACCGTAAAGATTGTTTATGAGGGCAGGGCGGCTAAAGTCCTTTTGAACGAAGACAAACTGAATGAGATAGAAGAATATTATAAAAAGTGTGCAGTAGAGGGTACAAATGAATACCAGATTGAGGAAAGCAAAAAGGCGGTAACACAAATGGAGGTGATTCTGGGCGATCCCGGCCGACTGAAATTATTGGCTAAAGATTTTATTAAACATTACGAAAAAAGGATAGAGGAGGGGGCCAGCGTGATGGGCAAAGTCATGTTTGTTTCATCAAGCCGCCCGATAGCTTATAATTTGTACAAAGAGATTATTGCATTGCGTCCTCAATGGGCTGAAATAAAAGAGTGTGATGAAGGCGTTGAATTGACCGAAGAAGACAGGAAAAAGCTGAAGCCCATCGAAAAAATCAAAATGGTCATGACGCGCAGCCAGGACGATCCCAAAGCATTGTATGACCTGCTGGGTACCAAAGACTACCGTAAAGAACTGGACAGGCAGTTTAAGAATGCTAAATCAAATTTTAAGATTGCCATTGTGGTGGATATGTGGATCACAGGATTTGACGTACCTTTTCTGGATACCATGTATATTGACAAGCCGATACAACAGCATTCGCTGATACAGACCATTTCGAGGGTAAACCGTGTTTATGAAGGCAAAGAAATGGGGCTGGTGGTGGACTATATCGGGATAAAGAGCAATATGAATATTGCATTGAAAAAGTATTCGAAAGTCCAGGATGGAAATTTTGAGGATATTGCCAAAGCCGTTGTGATTGTAAAAGACCAGTTGGATTTGCTGGAAAAGTTATTTCATAATTTTGATACAACGGATTACTTCAAGGGCAGGCCTTTGCAGAAACTCGACTGCCTGAACCGTGCAGCAGAATATGTCCAGATTACGGAAGAAATAGAAAAGCGTTTTGTTGCCATGGTAAAAAAGTTGCGTTCCGCTTATGACCTGTGTTGCTCCAGCGAGGATATAGACGAGGATGAGCGTGACCATATTTATTTTTACTTTGCCATCAAAGCTATTATTCACAAGCTTACCAAAGGCGAAGCCCCTGACACGGCCCAGATGAATGAAAAAGTTAGGATAATGATCGCGGAAGCGCTGATCAGTGATGGAGTGGAAGAAATTTTCAAGCTGGATAAAGACGACCCGAAAAACAATGCCGATATTTTCAGCGATGAATATATGGCGAAGATTGATAAAATAAAACTTCCCAATACAAAGATCAAACTGCTGCAAAAGCTCTTGGCCAAGGCCATTGAGGAATTTAAAAAGACCAACAGGATCAAGGGTGTTGATTTTTCAAAAAGGCTGAAAGCCTTGGTGGATGTGTATAATGAACGCAAAGATTTTGAAGTATTCCAAAGCCATGTGTTGGATGATGTAGCCGAGCAGTTTTCTAATCTGTTTAAAGACCTTCAGAAAGAACGAAACTCATTTATGGAACTGGGTATCGGTTTTGAAGAAAAAGCGTTCTACGACATCCTGAAGGCCATTGCCGGGAAATATCAGTTTGAATATCCTCACGACAAATTAATTACTCTTTCCACGGCTGTTAAGAAAATTGTTGATGATAAGGCCAAATACACCGACTGGTCGCACCGCGACGATATAAAAGCCGAGTTGAAAGTTGATTTGATTTTGGTGCTTGCAGAACATGGTTATCCGCCGGTTCCCAAGGATGAAGTTTTCAAAGAGATTTTTGAGCAGGCGGAGAATTTTAAGAAGTATAGTAACATAAATTAAAGTTAAATTTTATTTTTCAGTTTTTATTATTTTTATTTCCTTTACAGTTTAGATTTCTTTTTTTATTAATCTTTAAATATCGTAAGATGCGGATATTTTTTAAACAAAAACAAAAGTCAGAATTTTTTATAGAGAATATAAAATCTCAGAACACAGTATTGCAAAACATTTTTTTTCACATTTCAAAGATTCTTGATATGTCTAATGTTACCTCTCAAGAGATTCTTTTAAGCAGAATAGAGAATATTACTAAATTGATAGGAGAAAATTTTTCTTTTGAGTATTGTAGCATAGGTATTATTGATGGCAGTTATGTTAAGGATGTTCAGCATTGGTTTCCATATAATTTATCAAATATTCAAATAAAAGCTTGTAAAGATACATCGACGGGAGAAATTACTGGCTCATTAATTGGAACTTTTTTAACTAAAGGCCAAGACCTTCTTGAGTGGGATGAAGGAAGAGACCATGACATTGAAAGTTATATAAAGTCATTAAATAACGATTATACAATCAATTTAGGTTTTTTCAAGAAATATAAAAACGATATACTGAACTCAAAAAAGGTTGCATCTACGATTATCCTTGGATTGTATAAACTTACATCTTCTGGGAAAAAACCATTAGGCTTTATTCATATAATTAATCGGCTTAAGGAAAATAAGGTTGTTAGCCAGCCTTTAACGCAATTTGAAATTGATCTTTTATTACATATTGCCGATTTTCTTGTCGTTGCATTAAATAACTATGATTACTTTGAGAGTTCCAGGATTCGAACTCAAGATGAGGTATTTATTAATAAATTGTCAAAAAAGGAAAAGATTGATGAGATATTTCAAGATACATTGATCTACCTAAACGATTCATTCAATTCAAGTTTAGCTACTATAAGAATTCCTGTAAGTGAAGGATATGATTCTGAGCCTTCAAAAAATCTTAAACTAATTTTAAGACATTGTGAAACAAAGGATAAAAACTTGTGTGAAGAACTAGAAAAAAAATATAGGGTAAAAAACATTGACACAATCTGTTATGAAGAGCATTTACTATCTGGTTTTAAAGATGGTATAATTTTGATAGATAAGAAAAATGCCTCAAAGAATAATATAAATTTAAAACATGAGAATTTTATTGGAAGTGATAACGACATTTGCATTGTGCCTATTTATTATGTTAATAAACAAGAGATAGTGAATCCTTGGGATAAAATTTTATGTATTATCTATTTTCGCCCATCAAAAATTTCGGATTTTGATGATGTTAAAATAAGGTTAAAAAATATTGTTCATCATTTGGCGATTATTTTAAGGAATAAATTATATAAAATCCATTACATTCAGCAGCAAAATTTAAAAGATGGATTGTTAACAATAAATTTTTCAAAAAAATCAATTTTTTATAATGAAATCGTGAATTTGGTCAGTAATACCCTCGGTGTGGAAATATGTTCACTTTTTATTAAAGATGATGTTTCATTAAAGCATTTAGATTTCATTGCATCAAATGCTAAATATGTTTCTATAACTGAAAAAAATGGTAGTAAACACATAGAAGATATTCATAGCTTTTTTGAAAAAAGAATATATGTTATTCCTCAAAAAGGCGAAATATGTGACAGTATTACTTCAAAAGTCTTTTTGAGTAAAAGATCAAAGATTGTTAATGATGTAATGAAACATCCTAATTTTTCACCATATTTTAATGAGTTATCATTAAATACTAGCGTTCACAGGACTTTATTAGCAGGTCCTATCTTAGATATTAATGGTGAAACACTCGGAGTTATAAGGTGTATTAATAAAAAAACGTCAACGGATAATTTAGTAAATATTTTTTGGAATGAGGATAAAGAATTGTTTGATTTTATAATAGGAATTATTTCAAGATTCATTGTTTATGTGGAAAAAAACTTTGACCGATTAAGGTTTTTAAAAGAGTTCACTCATGAAACTAATACACCGTTGCAACATATTGAAAATAAATTTGAACTTTTTGATCTTACAATGAAAAATAAATATGATAAAAATTCCGATGTTACGAGTGTTTTTACTGAAATTCATGAAGAATTTAGTATACTAAAAAATATCGTTGAGGATTTACACTATATCACGTTAGATGACTCTGGTAGATTAGCAATTAACAAAAACTGGACAGTGAATTTAAATAAATCTGTAAATTTGTTAATTGAGCAGTTTCAGAGAATGGCCAGGATTCAGAAATCAATAAAAATTGTCTCGTTTATAAATAAAATGCCTGAGTTATATATAGATAAAGCACGATTTTTTCAAGTTCTAATTAATATTATTAAAAATGCCATTATTTATTCTGACAGTAATTCTGAAGGCATAAAAATAATATATAATGAACTTGATAATAAATTCGTAGAAGGTTTTGAGAATAGAAAATGGCATGAAATTCAAATATCGAACTATGGCATTGGTATTTTAGAAGATGAAGTGGATTTAATATTTAAATTATATAAACGTGGTAGTAATGTTGAGACGAAGAGTACTACTGGCACTGGCATTGGCTTATATGTCGCGAATAGAATAGTATCCTTGCATGGTGGAAAAATAAAAATTACAAATTTGAATAACCCAACAATTTTTTCAATACTTTTACCAAAATAAAAAAAACTTTATGGATATATTATTTATTGAAGATGACCGTCAATATGCTGACGATTTTATTAAGATAGTTTCAGTTCTTCAACCAGAATGGAAGATAAAATGGGCTTCTGGGGTATCTGAAGCTATCAAGGATTTTGAAAATTATGCTACTTTTAACATTATAATCCTTGATATTATGATGCCAGCAGAGAAACCTCCATTTACCTTAGAAGAAATGAAACAATCGGATAAAGGTCTTGATTCTGGATTGATTTTATTAGATAAAATTAAACAGCTTCAAAATAATGATGTTAAGATAATTGTTGTTAGTGCGCGTAAAGATCTGCCCAAAGAGATAACTGAAAAAATTGATGTTTCATTATATTTTAATAAACCTATTCAAACTACGGAGATTGTCAATAATATTCAAACTCTATTTTCTAAGTAAATTTCCTTACTATGTTTAATTCTATGTGTAATTAATTCAATTGATTTTTCGTAACAAACTTAACATAAATCTATGAAAAATAAATTAAGTACTATGTCTTTTATAAGAATCCAGTTTCATTTTATTCCTTATATGCTAATTCTTTTTTTAATAATATTTTTTTCTAAACCAGCACTATCTCTGAATCAAGAAAAAAAAGATACGACTAAGACAACAATTATAAACCAAAATATTGATAACAAGGAAGGTGATGTTTTGTCTTCCAGCAACGAGATATCTGAAATAAAAGAACAAAAATTTTTATATGGCGAATTTATATTGAAATATAGTCATGTATTAATTGGAAGTATTTCGATTTTTTTTGCTATTGTGGTATTTATTTTTGGCGTATTTTCTTGGAAAGAATATCATAAGTTCAACGGTTCAATTATTGAAGCAAAGGAAATTGTTAATATTAAGAAACAAGAAATAAATGATTTAATTATAAAACTTGAGAAAAGAGAAGAATTATTAGATGATGATAAAATTATTCTTACAATTTCAACTTTAAATAGTATAATTTTGAGTTATCAGACACTTTATTCTGAGATTTTAAAAATAATAAAATTTGAACCATCCCTTGAAAAGTATATTAATGATAATTTATTTGAAGCTCAAAATATTTTAAAACTTCTTTCATCTTTTCCTGATGAAAAACAAAGTGCTATTTATTCTTTATTCGCTAAAGGTTCAGAGAGATCATTAGATGCTTTAAATGTTATTTTGAAGAAGGAAAATGATCAAAATACAAAATTGCTAATTTATAGAGCCATTGCTGAAATTGAAAAAAGAATTGCCAAAGGATAATAAGATTTCATGAATCAAGGACTGTCTCATTTGGAAAAACTGTGTGTATTTCTGTGTGTAACGCACAAATAAAAAATGCACCAATATCATCATCAGTGCATTAGGTTTTTCATTGGTGACCCCGGGGGGACTCGAACCCCCAACCGACAGAACCGGAATCTGCTATTCTATCCAATTGAACTACGGAGCCAATCGCTTGCAAAAATAATAATTATCGCCGAATTATCCCGATGTTTTTTTGTTTTGATTCTTCACCTGAATAATGTAACTTTGCTTACAAAATATATAACCATGATCACAAAAGCACAAATAGATGATTTCTACAAACAAGGACCCATAGCCATAGTAGGCGTTTCAAGAAATAAAAAAAAATTCGGCCGCACGGTGTATGATGAGCTGAAGAAAAAAGGCATCAGCGTGGTTCCGGTAAACCCCAATACCGACAATATAGCAGGGGAGAAGTGCTTCAAAGATATTGCTGCCCTGCCGCAGGAGATAAAAGCTGCTGTTATCCTTACCCCCAAACCAAAAACACTGGAAGCTGTGCAGCAATGTACAGGCAAAGGGATAACAAATATCTGGATACAGCAAGGCTCCCACACCAAAGAGGTGCTGGAGTATGCCGGAAAAAATAATATAAACCTGATCCACGGCAAATGTATCATGATGTTCTCTCAACCGGACGGCATGCATAAATTTCACCGGTCCATTATGAATTTTTTTGGCAGGTTGCCAAAATAATTTTCTATGGATAAGCCATACCAGGAGCTTATAATTTATTACCTGAGCGGTACCGGAAATGCTATGACCTCGAGCCGCTGGATGGCTGAAAAAGCTACGGAAAAAGGCTTGACTGTTCAGTTGATGCCCGTCGACAGGCAAAAGTTCATCGAAAAACCTGATGTGAAAGGAAGGGCTTTGGTAGGGTTTTGTTATCCCACACATGGTTTCGGTGCTCCCTGGCTGATACTGAAATTTTTCTGGAGGTTTCCCAAAATCAAAAATGCAGATGTCTTTTTGAGCAGCACCCGCGCAGGTTCCAAACTCAGCAAACTATTTTTACCGGGTATGAGCGGCGTAGCCATGTGGATACCTTTTATTATCTTGTTGCTGAAAGGTTACAAAATAAAAGGAATGTTGCCTGTCGACCTGCCTTCGAACTGGATCAGTATACACCCGGGATACAGGGAAAAAGTCATCGCTTCGATGTTCAGGCGTTGCGAAGGCATTGTTAAGCGCTTTGCTGACCGGGTGACCGATGGGAAACGTTTTTTTCATTACTGGGTATTTGTCATGCTGCCGCTGGATATCGCTATAATTCCGATTACTTTCGCCTATCAGCTATATGGGCGCTTCTTTCTTGCAAAGCTTTTTATTGCCACCGACAAATGCAATGCCTGCGGTATCTGTTATGAAAAATGCCCGGCAAATGCCATCAGGATGTACGGGGGCAAACCATACTGGACGCTTCACTGCGAAAGCTGCATGCGCTGTATCAATCTTTGCCCTGAGAAAGCCATACAGGTTTCTCATCTGCTCTTAGCGATGATCTTTATTACAGTTTCCGCGCTGCCGATATATGCTTTGATTTTCAGGTTTTTTGGCACTTTGCCGGATCCTGCTTTTAAAATTACTGAAAGCTTGCTGAATTGGGGCCTTACATTGCTAATGTATATCTTAATTTACGCAGTCGTGTTTTTTCTTCTGAGATTCAAAATTTTTAATCTGTTATTTGAATATACCTCCCTGACCCGGTATTGGCGTAAATACAAAGCCCCCGGCGTCAAGGCCGGCGATTACAAAATGCCCGGCAGCCAAAAAAAATAAAAAAATCAGATCTGATTTTTCTTTTCGATCCTCGCCGCGATCTGTATGCTGATTTCGTATAACAGGTATAGCGGAATAGTTACCAGCGCAAGGGTAAACGCATCTGTGGATGGCGTGATGATGGCTGCAATGATCAATATTACCACAAATGAATGTTTCCGGTATTTCTTCAGAAACCCGGAGCTGATCAGTCCGATTTTAGCAAGAAAATAGATCAGCGCGGGTAATTCAAAGATGATGCCTGTTGATAAGGGAATGACAGCTATGGTGGAGATATATGAACCTATCGTAATTTGGTTGGTGATCTGAGAACTCAACTCATAGTTGGCTAGGAAATAGATGCTTAAAGGCAAAATGATGAAATACCCGAATAACAGCCCGAGAAAAAATAAAATCAGGATGTAAAAAACGATATGTCCCGAGTGTTTTATTTCATCAGCAGACAAGGCAGGGCGTACAAAACGCCATAAGCACCAGAGTATGTAAGGAAACGCTAAAATAAAACCAGTTAAAAACGATATGACCATATGCCAGCGGAATTGCCCTGCTATGGTAAGGTTTATCAGCCTGAAATCAAAACTTTCTATGCAAAGCGAATCGGTATTCACTAATGAGCCCAGCCTGCATAACAGCCGGTAAGTAATAAAATCCTTGTCTTTCGGATTAAGAATAATAGTATTGAAAATAAAATCCTTAAAAAAGAACGCTGCTATTGATAAAACAAAAAAAGCTATTAATGATCGGATAACGAATGTACGTAAGACTTCAGCATGTTCCCAGAAAGAGGCATCTTCCTTTTTGTCGGCAAGTTTGCGCAGCAGGAACCTGTACATTTTCCGGCAGGATTATTCAGCAGGTTTTTCTGATGCAGGATCGTTTTTGCCGGTAACATCATTCAGATCGTCCATGATCTCGGCTTTCCCCTTCTTAAACTCGCCAACACCTCTGCCTAGGCCACGCATCAGCTCGGGTATTTTTTTTCCGCCAAACAAAACCAGGATAATAATGGCAATGATGATGATCTCCTGTCCACCGATGATCCCTAATAAAATGGATTGAATTGTCATAATGATCAATATTGATAATACAAACTTACAGAAATTTATGGACTTGACAAAATTGTTCATAATCTGTAAAAAAATTATTTAGAATAATTAAAAATAAGATAAAATATTGTAGTATCTTTGTACCAAAATATTAATAAAATGAAAACGAAAATAGTATTACTCTTTATTTTTTTATTTTCCTCCCAGTTGCTATCAGCACAAAAGGGCGGTATCAAAGGCAGAGTAGTGGATGCTGTGAACAACGAACCCCTGCCTTTTGTTAACATTATCATACAGGGAACAACCACCGGCGCTTCGACGGACATGGACGGAAATTATCAGATCAGCAATCTGCAGCCGGGTTCCTATACCTTGGTTGCGACATTTGTCGGATATAAGACCACAACTATCTACGAGGTCGGGGTGAGTTCAATAAAACCTACTGTTACAGACATTTTGATGGAGCAGACAGTCGAAAACCTTACTGCCGTAGAAGTTAAGGCTTCACCGTTTGTTAAAAAAGAAGAAAGCCCCATTTCTATGCGGACCATCAGTGCCAACGAACTTTCGCGTTTGCCGGGCGGTAACCGTGATATTTCCAAGGTTGTTCAGTCTTTTCCCGGCGTGGCGGCTACGGTTGCCTATCGCAATGACCTCATTATACGCGGTGGAGGGCCAAACGAAAACAGGTTTTATCTCGACGGCATCGAAGTTCCGAATATCAACCATTTTGCGACACAGGGATCATCCGGAGGGCCTGCCGGCATGTTGAACATTGATTTTATCAGGGATGTTGAATTTTATTCAAGCGCTTTTCCGGCGGACAGGGGCAATGTCCTGAGTTCGATCATGGAATTCAAATTTAAAGATGGCGCCAGTGACAAGATTGGAGGAAAATTTACCATCGGGGCGAGCGATATTGGTTTGTCCCTGGAAGGCCCGCTGCATAAAAACGCAACTTTCATCGTGTCGGCACGGCAATCTTACCTTAAATTACTTTTTGGCTTACTCAAGCTGCCATTTTTGCCCACGTATAACGATTTTCAGTTCAAATATAAATGGAAACCTGATAATAAAAATGAGTTCAGTGTGCTGGGATTAGGAGCTATCGACAGATTTAAACTGAACACCAAACTTCAGGAAACCGGCACCGACCAGCAGAAATACCTGTTAAGAAACCTGCCGGTCAGCAATCAATGGAATTACATGTTGGGCGCCAAATATGTGCATTATATGAAAGAAGGCTATTTAACGGCTGTTTTAAGCCGCAATTTTCTTAACAACAGGTCGAACAAATATCAAAACAATGTGGAAGAGCCGGAAAACCTGCTGCAGGACTACAAGTCGCAGGAAATTGAAAATAAATTCAGAGTTGAGCACACTGCCCGTCTTAGTAAGGCCATCAAACTGAATTACGGGATCAACCTTGAGTACGATAAATATAATAACTCGACCTTTAATAAAATTGCGACACCTTTTGGGGTGGATACCATTGATTATAGTTCGCAATTTGACATGTGGAGATATGGTCTGTTCGGACAAGCAAGTTTTTTAATGTTTAAAGACAGATTTGGCCTGTCACTCGGGCTCAGAATGGATGGTAATAATTACGACAAATCCATGCTTAACCCCTTGCATCAGCTTTCGCCAAGAGTGTCCTTTACCGTTCATCTGACGGATGCGCTGACCATAGTTACCAATGCAGGCCTGTATTATCAACTGCCTCCATATACCGTTCTGGGGTATAGGGATAAAAATAATGAGATGGTAAATAAAAATAACAATGTATCTTATATCAGCGTGTATCATTTGGTTGCCGGCCTGGAGTACCTGACTAAATTCAACCTTAAACTGAATGTTGAAGGGTTCTATAAAGTATATAATAAATATCCGTTCATCGTGAGTGATTCTATTTCGCTGGCAAATCTTGGCGGTGACTTTGGCATTATCGGTAACGATGAAGTGGTTTCTACCTCCAAAGGCCGCAGTATGGGGATTGAATTCATGGCTCAACAAAAACTGTACAAAGGATTTTACGGCATTGTTACCTATACTTTTGTGAGGAGTGAATTTATGGATAAAAACAATAAGTATGTTCCTTCATCGTGGGATAACCGGCATATTGTCAATGTTACTTTAGGAAAAAGTTTTAAACATTACTGGGATGTTGGCATTAAATGGAGGTTTTCTCAGGGCTCTCCCTATACGCCTTATGACCTGGAGGCTACACGTACTATTGCCAACTGGAATGTGCGTTATAAGGGAATTTTAGATTATGACCTGCTCAATTCGGAGCGTTCAAAACCATTTCATAGCCTTGATATCAGGGTGGATAAAAAATTCTTCTGGAAATTCCTGACACTGAATCTCTATGTGGATATTCAGAATGTGTACAATTTTAAAAGCGATCAGGCTCCTATTATTGACCTTGTCAGAGATCAGAATGGCGATCCTCTTATTGATCCGGTTGATCCCACAAAATATCAGGCAAAATACATCGACAACCCGGCGGGTTCGATTTTACCGACTCTGGGATTGATCATAGAGTTCTGAAAAATTATTTTATTTAAAGAAAAACAGAAAAGGCCTCTCTGTTTTTTTTATTCTGCAATAAAATCCTATTGAACGTAAACGCTGATGGCGCCGCAATAAGTCAGATCGGAAGTCAGGAACATATCCTGTTCGCCCGTGCCGTCGTCAATTGTCAGTGCTGTGGTATCGGACAATACACTTCCTGAGTCGTTAATGAACAATAAAATGTAATTGTATCCGTCATTATCAAATTTCAGGTCAATTTCTTTTTTATTACCATAACCACTCAGGCCGTAATTTGAAAGAACAAGCTTGTCGTTAACAACCAAAGAGATGATATCGCCGTCAACAATCCCATTATCCCAGATTTTCAGGCTAACGTCACGGTCCGAAACATAAACGGTTCCCTGATCCTTTACCGGCCTGTCGTCGTAAGTAGCAGGCATATTGGGAGAGGTAACCATTTTTTCACATGAAACCAAAACAACGCAAGCGACAATAAATAAAATTAATATAAAGTTGATATTTTTCATAGAATAAATATTCGTTATATAATTTTGAATTACAAATATAGCAAACTAAAAGCTTATACGAGAAAGAATTTATTAAAGTTTTCAACATAAATGCTGATTATGATGCTTAAAATTTATAAGTTAGCTTTCTGATTATACTGACATAATAGCAGCATTTCAATAGAAGTATAATTTTTGTATGAAAGCCACTATATTTATTCATTTATGACAACCAGGGAAATAATACAATTGCACAGGAAGATAGGCGATAACGCTACGTCCTCGAGGCTTTTTGAAGCATTGAACAGCATTGGAACGATACTGAAGGATCTGAATAATGATGCTTTTCAGGCAGAATATGAAAACATTGATACGAATTATCAGAACTTATTGTCATACACCATAAAAGGGGTGAACGATCCGCACCGCTCGCAGGTATTGTGTTCGCTGATAATAGCTGTCATCGAACTGGCTGATAAGATCAAAGAATATTTTCTTGAAAAAAATAATTCACAGTTGCTGCTGAATAAGAGAAATTCATACAATAAATTAAGCCTTATCCAGACAAAACTAAGCGATGCTCTCGAAAGCCGCAATTACAATAAGAAAATGTCCGATCTGCTCGGAGAAAGTAATATTACTTTTGATAACTCTGAAGTTGAAAAAAAACATCAGACATTTTGCAGTGACCTGTTCGACTATATATTATACATTGATAAACTAAGCGATTCTGACACCATATTTATAAAAAATATTTTTGATTCCGATTATTTCAAGTGGTACGACAACTGCCTGATGGTAACTTCAGTAACATTAAGCATGATCAGGTTTTTTGATACTTCAAAAATGGAGTTGTTATTTGATTTTTATTACAGCGGCAGGCACGAGATCAAACAAAGGGCTTTGATCGGAATACTTTTGTGTTTTTATATATTTGACGACCGGATAAAATTTTACAAAGCGTTAAACGACAGGATCAACAAGATCTATGCTGAGAGTGAGATATCCGAATCAGATGTCTTGTTTATTGTAAAGCAATTTGTCAAGGCCAAGGATACCGAAAGGATAACAAAAAGGATGCACGAGGAGATCATTCCTGATATCCAGAAACTGACCCCGCGCCTGGAAGACAAGCTTGACCTGAAAAATATCTTATCCGATGACCCGGCCATAGACAAAAACCCCGACTGGCAATCCATTCTTGATGATTCGCCGGAGCTTTTCGATAAGATCGAAGAACTGTCAAAGATGCAGCTCGAAGGCAATGATGTATTCATGAGCACATTCTCATTATTAAAACACTTTGATTTTTTCAATAATATGTCAAACTGGTTTCTTCCTTTTTATGAGGAAAATAATGAAGTGCAGAAAATCATGATTGATGAAGGTTTGGAAACCTCGAAGGGATTTATCAGCTTGCTCGAAAGATCAGCCTATATGTGCAATTCTGATAAGTACTCCTTTATGCTTAACCTGAAAATGATGCCGTCGCAGCAAAAAACAATGCTGTTGAATCTTTTCAACTCCGAGCTGGAAAGCATGAATGAACTCGCCGATGAAGATGAGATGCTTAATACCGCCATAAAAAATAATACGGTTTATACCCAGTATATTCAGGATTTGTACCGCTTTTTCAAACTGCATCCCACCAGAAATAATTTCGATGACTTTTTTGAACTAAAACTGGATTTTCATAATAAAAGCTTTATAAACTCAATATTCCGCGACATTAGTTTTAAAAATAAAATTGCAGATTATTATTTTACCACAGATCATTATCCGGAAGCCCTTGATGTATTCCTCGGTATCCTCAGGCAGGTTAAGCCGGATATGGATATTTTGCAAAAAACCGGTTATTGTTATCAACGTTTGAACGATCATGAAAAAGCGCTTGAATATTATCTGAAGGCAGAACTTTTCGACTCATCAAATACATGGCTGCTGAAAAAAATTGCTTTTTGCTACAGTAACATAAAGGATTTTAAAAAATCCCTGGAATATTATCTCGAAATTGAAAGGCAGGAACCGGATAATATGAAAATTATCATGAATATTGCCAATTGCTATCTGAATCTTAAAGATTACAAGAAAGCGCTGCACTATTATTACAAAATAGAGTTCAGTTTTAAGGAAAACAAAGGCATATACCGGCCTATAGCCTGGTGTCTGTTTGTATCCGGAGATTTCATCAAGGCTGAGGAATATTTTGTTAAACTTATGGATAATGCGATGACCAACAAATATGATTTTATGAATTTCGGCCATGTGAAATGGGTGGCCGGAAACCGCATGGCAGCAGCAGATATGTATTATAAAAGCATTAGTCAGCCCGATAATGATTTTAATAATTTTTTCAGGGGGTTTAAAGATGATGAGCCCTTGCTGATCAGATATGGCATTCAGCCCGACGAGATTCAACTGATGCTGGATTATCTTTTGTTTTTATTTAAGAACGGTCGGTAGAATTTTATTATTTTTACCCCAAAAAATAATAATTATGTTTAAAGTTAATGAGTATTTTGATGGAAAAGTAACCTCCCTGGGTTTTCAGGCCGGCGACGGAAAAGCAACAATAGGGGTATTGGCTCCCGGCGAATATGAGTTCGGAACTTCTACAGTGGAGTATATGACCGTGATTTATGGAAAAATGGAGGTGCTGTTGCCAGGCGAAACTGTTTGGAAAACGTACAATGAATTTGAGACCTTCATGGTTCCCAAAGATGCCAAATTTAATATGAAAACAAGCAGCGATACTGCGTACCGCTGCTTATACAAATAACAAAATCCCTGATTTATTCTAATACACAGGTGTAGTCAGAATAATAAACCCTGCCATCAAATTGCTGGTTTTCACAGTTTGCCTGGGCAGTGGTTTTGTTGCTCATTTCATAAATAAAATTTTCATTTTGTGAGGGATACAAAACGGAGGTGCATTTGCAAACCCTGTCTTTCAGGCAGGAAGTCGTCAAAAAAGATATTGCAAGTACACTAACAATTAATAATGCTGTTCTTTTCATGGTTTGTAATTTTAATAATTAACGACAAAAGTAAAAAAAAATTTTAATTTTTAAAATAAATACTTTCTATAAGCCAAATAAAAAAAACTGCCACAAAAAGACCTTGTTTTTCACTATTCATTCGCTATGCAAACCTGAGAAGTAAAATATCACTTAATGATAAAACCCTGCATTCAGTATAAAGAAATCTGTATAGCGATTGATTTCCGGAAAATTCCTTTTTGTGGCAGCTTATTAAGCCTGTTAAACTTGTACCTTATTCAAGTTCACAAACAGTATTGCCTGTAACATATACATCGCAGGCTAACTTTGCATCAGCTTTTGTTGCATCTTCAATGGTGTAATTAAAGTTGCCGCATTTACATGTCCAGTCTTTTTTACAAGACGATAATGAAATGGCCATTACTAAAAGGCCAGCTAAAATTAATGCTGTTTTTTTCATAGAAATTTTTTTATAGTTAAACAAATGTTGTTGCTGGCTCCAAAAATAATATTTTTTCTAATCAGATATATTAGTTAGCTAAAAAATTGTCCTCCGTTTTATGAACAATTTTTCTGATGGTGTTACTGATTATGAAAAACCGAAAGGCAAAAGACTATTCCAATTCGCACGTATAATCCGCTGTATAAATTCTGCCCGAAGATTGCTGGTTTTCGCACTGGTCTTTTGCATCCTTATTACTGATATTTTCGTAGGTGTATTTGTAATTTTGGGCAGGATCGGATTCCGATTTACAGTTGCAATACCTGGTCTTGAGGCAGGAGGTGCTCATCAGGGCTATGACGCATAAACCTGCAGTTAATAAAAAAACTTTTTTCATAAGGTTGTATTTTTAATTTGGTGAGTTATTGTTATAAATCAATTAAGAAGAGTAAACGGGTATCATATCAATTTTTGTTTAGCCATTCTATCACGGAGTCGTAATTCAGGGAGATATAATTTTCTTTTTGTTCCACCACCGAATTATTGACAAACATGATGGCCGGCATATTATATCCGGCAAGAGAAACAAAACGTTCGCCAAGCAGCATCATATAAGGGATGTTTTCAGTTTTGGTATCGTCGAAAAATGGCACAAGATTCTTTTCATTGCCATTTAAAACAAAATAAAATGGGATTTCCGGATTTTGCTTGTTGATAATATGGATTTTATAGGCAGCCACCCGGCAATGTTTGCAGGTCAGGCTCATGAAAGCGATGATATGTTTCCCTTTTCTCAGGTCAACTTCAGGCTTTTTTAAATCCGTGCTTGTATACAAGGTGTCAAGTTCAAGTTTATAGCCGATAGTTTCTTCCTGAGACTGATAAGCGGCAATAAAATCCGGAGGATTTAAGATAAAAGGAAGACTGAGTGATGCCACTATTCCTAATATCATCAGCAGTTTCTGAAACCGGTATTTCAGGTCGTGTTTTATCAGGAGCAGCAATACAGCAACTGCTATCATGCCCAGATTTTTAAATATAGATTCCAGCGGAGTCATCACCAGATAATTGCCGAAACACTTGCAATTGCCTTTGTTTCCTTCGAAATACATCTGTATGAAAAGATAGATGGTGAAAACAGCCAGCAGGGCTATCGTGGCTTTTAAGGTGAATTTCCGAAGCCTGATATTAAAAACGAGCATGACGCCCAGGAAAAATTCAATGCCTATGAACAAACGGGAGATAATGGGAGCAGTTTGCCAGTTAGCCACGCCGATGTCAATAAACGTCAGTTCAAATAACTCTATGGGATAAAGTTTTGTCAAACCCGAAAAAATAAATACCAGCCCTAACAGTAAGCTGATTACACTAAAAATAATTTTTTTTATCATAATTAAAAACCATATTTGTCGATAAGATAAACTAATGCAGCCATAGAGGCTGCTCCAAGCTGAAGTTCCCGTTTGTTCACCGCCTCAAAAACATCGGTAGGAGCATGCTGGTAATCAAAGTACCGTTGCGAATCGGTCATCAGCCCGAAAAGAGGAATGTCGTGGCCTTCAAGAAAACCGATGTCCACACCAGAATGGCCTTTAAGGTACAACCACAAACCGTAATCGAGCAGCAAAGGCTTCCACTGCTCAAGTTTCAGAGTGACGTTATTCCCGGCATCATAACTGAAACCTTGCGGTGTGAATCCCCCGCAGTCGCTCTCGATGGCTGCAATATGTTTTTCGCCTTTGCTGATAACTGTTTCAGCATATTTCCGGCCTCCCCGCTGGGCCATTTCTTCATCCATGAACTCAACAATACGCAAGGTATGCCTTAACTTAATATTTAATGTTTTAAAAATCCTCAGCACTTCCATAGCCTGCACCATGCCTGCTCCATCATCGTGGGCGCCTTCACCGTTATCCCAGGCATCGATATGGCCTCCCACAACAATTATTTCTTCCGGAAATTCTGTTCCTTTTAACTCACCGATAACACTGTAAGATGCTGTGTCAGCTTTTTCTGTACAGTTTGACTGAAGAAACAGTTCAAGTCCGGGATCTTTTTTTAGCAGGCTGCTGAGCAGGTCGGCGCTTTTGGTGCTAATGGCAAATGCAGGTACTTTTTGGGTGCTATCGAAATAATGCATAATTCCGGTATGGGGAGCATCGTGATCAGCCAGTGTCAGCGATCTGTTTACCGAAGCCAATCCTCCATACTTTGCTGCCTGTGAAGCGCCGGCGAATCGCTGGTCCGCTGCGCCTCCATAAGCCGGAAAAGTAGAATAGGTAGTGGGATTTGCCGGCCTGTTAAAAAAAACTATTTTCCCGCTGATTTTATCTTTTCCAAGTTTTTCGAGTTCATCAAAATTTTTCACTTCTACCACCTGTGATTTTATGCCTTTTTTACCGGTGCCTACAGAACCGCCTAAAGCACAAACAGCAAGAGGGTACTTTCCAGCACTTGATTTTGTAACTTTGCACGTTTCTTTTCCGCCGCGTTCCCAGTTTCTGACTGTATGTTCAAGGATGTAAACGGTATCCGCGCCATTTTCGGCAAGGATATTTTTTGCCCAGTCGGCAGCTTTGAGCGATTGCGGAGAGCCACCGATTCTTCCGCCTATATTTTTACATAGGTAGTGTAAATTATCGTAAGCAGCATAGTTGGTAAGGGCTTCGGTGAAAATGCTTCGCAACACAACCGTATCGTTTTTTTGAGAAAACATGATGCTGCTTATACAAATAAGAAAGCATGATGTCAATATTATTTTTTTCATAAACAAAAATACAAAACCCCGCAGTAAAATTACTACGAGGTTTTGTATTAATTCAAAAAAAATCAAAATTATTTTATCACCGCAATTTTTCTGGTGATTATGTTATCGCCATTGATGATCTTCATGATATAAGTGCCTTTAGCGAGTTCAGAAACATTGAGCAGATGATTATTGCTGATGTGATTTTCACTCATTACCACTTTCCCAAAAATATCATACAGCATCAAGTCAGAATTTCCGGCATTGCTGATTGTAATATTTTCATAAGCCGGATTTGGGTATATTGAAATAGTTCCGTCAGAGGTTTCATCAATTCCTGTGTACAGAGCAATATCACTTTCGGCAGACTGATAAATCACTTTTGAGGTGTTTTCCTGGATCATTACCACCACTTGCAGATCGGACATTTCTTCTACATGGGATCCGCTCAGGTTCTGGGTAAAAGTATTGGTATAATTACTACCGTTGGTTAAGTTAATATCCAGCCCGGTACCACCTGTTAACATGTCCATCATTACGTGCTTGAATGATGTTTCGCCGTTTGACGCGACATTCCCGGTGGTAGTTTTTTCAATGACAACAACATGCAATTTGAATGTTCCGGTAACATAAGGCGTTATTGTAATCGGGACAGTAACCGTAGTCCCCGTGTAATAAGGTGTGAATCCGCTGATGACAAAGAATGTCCCTTTGGCCATATCTGCATTAAGTTCGCTTAACATCGTGGCAGAAGTCATGCCGGATGCTCTACCGTCAACATATAGGTCGGGCACTCCGGAAACCTCATAATAAACTCTGCGTGTTCCGCCTTCGGTGGTGTAATATGGATCACCATTAGGCCATCCTGTGGCTGCCGGCCAGTTCATCTGGTATTTTATGTAAGAAAACTGGGTGCCATAGGAAGTTATAAACGGTGTAAATGTGCTTGAATTAAAACTGGCGCAGGGGCTACAGGTGGAACTGGTAAACTCTTCGAAAACCGGCCTGCATGTAGTGGTTTGGGAGGCAATGCTGATATCTTTTGACAAAACATTATTAGCAGTGTTGGGGTCGGTGGTGCCATTGATATTTGAAATGGTTACCTGTATGGTGTGCATTCCGGCAGCAAGGGTTGCAGGAACGTTGTGTGTGAAGTTATAGCTTCCAAAAGAAGTGATGTTTACTGAGGATACATTATATGCTGCCGAAGGAGCTCCGCCATCAATGGTGTAAGTAACACGAAAGGAAGTAATGGCATTGAATCCGGCATTGCTAACCGTACCCGTTATGCTGATATTGCCCGGGGAGGCGCACACCGGTGTATTAATCGAGGTTAGTTGAATATCATTATTTAATAAAGTCTTTACTTCAACATCGTCGACACCAAGCATAAACATATCCGTGGAATTATTGCGCCACCCGATATATACAGTTTGTCCGGCATAAGCTGTAAGGTTGATAACTTTTATGGTAGGTGTGGTTTCAGCAGCAGTTGCGGTCAAAAGTACCGTTGATGTAGTAATATTGCCTGATGTTGGAGCCGTGGTAATAATCCTGAGTTCATAACCATCAGGATAATCGGGGTCCTGAGCTACAACGGTATATTTAAGAACCGGAGTGGCAGCCGTGGGTACCGTAATAGCGGGAGTAAACATCCAGTCGTTTGAAGTGCCGGCAGGAGTATAATAGGAAGTTGACCATGCCGCTTTTGTCGCCAGTTGGCCGTAGGTTTTACACACCCAGGCGTTGGTAACCCAATTGACCGATGAGTAAGGGGTGAGTCCGTCCACATTAAATACCGTCCAGCCGGAGGGCATTGCACCATCGGCAACAGCATTGAAATTCTGGCTGAATTGTGCTTTAGTACTCATAAAGATCACCATCAGCATTACAAAAAGTAAACTTGTTTTTTTCATGGATTTTTAATTTAAATTTATACTATTGATTTCAAAGATATTGCTATTTTTATACTCAAAAAAACCATCAGTCAAAATTTCTGCGAGGTTTTATACTATTTAAAAATATCAAATTATTTTAGTACGGCAATTTTTCTGGTGACTGTGTTATCACTGTTAATGATCTTCAGGATATAAGTGCCTTTTGCGAGTTCAGAAACATTGAGCAGATGATTATTGCTGATGTTTTTTTCACTCATTACCACTTTTCCAAAAATATCATACAGCATCATGTCTGCATTTCCGGCATGGCTGATCGTGATATTTTCATAAGCCGGATTTGGGTATATCGAAATATTTCCGGCAGAGGTTTCATCAATTCCGGCATATGTAACATCCATTTCTGCAGACTGAAAGATTTCTTTGGTGGTATTTTCCTGTATCATCACGACCACCATCAGGTCCGACATTTCTTCAACATGGGCGTTGGTCAGGTTCGAGGTAAAAGTATGGGTATAGTTATTTTCTGCATCAAACGATACTGTCAGGCCGGATCCGCCGGTGATCATATCCATCATTACATGTTTGAATGATGTTTCGCCGTTTGTGCTGACATTACCTGTGGTTGTTTTTTCAACGACGATAACGTGCACTTTAAAAATACCTGAAACATAAGGAGTAATGGTCAAAGGAACTGTAATTATGTTTCCCGAGTATGTAGGTGAGAAGTTGCTGATAGCGAAAAATGTCGCTTTGGCTTTTTCTGAATTTAGTATGCTTAACATAGCCGCTGAGGTTTGGGCTGATACTTTTCCGTCAATATATAATGCCGGAACACTTGTAACCCCGTAGTATGTCCTGCGTGTTCCGCCTTCAGCAGTGTAATAAGGGTCGCCATTGCCGGGCCAGTACATCTGGTACTTAATAAGTGAAAATTCGGTGCCGTGTGCAGCAATAAAAGGTGTGAATGTACTTGAATTAAAACTGGCGCATGGGCCGCAGGTTGAAGATGTAAATTCTTCGAATGCCGGTGTGCGGGTTGTGGTTTGAGTGGCTACAGAAATACTTTTTGTAAGGCTGTCATTAGCCTGGCTACAATCAGGGCCTGCTGAATTAACACCGGATACCCATGTTTTCACGCTATGAACGCCCGGTGTTGCTACCCATGCCGGAGTATATGTGAAATTGTAATTTGTACCGGCTGCCATGTTTAAACTTGTCAAAACGGTCGATTGAGGGGTTTCGGCATCGACCATGTAATTAACGGTCAATGCTGTAATAGGTGAATATCCAAAGTTTCTCACTGTTCCGGTAATATTGATATTTCCCGGAGCTATATAAGAAGCGACATTATTAACTGCCATTTTTGCATCGACAGCACAAGGCTCATATAACAATACGTTATCGATGAACCAGGCATTGATATTATAAGAATTTCCGGAGAAAAAGAAACAAAATTGGAAACTCGAGCTGCCAAGATCAGCATTTGTAATAGTAAGGCTGATAGCTCCGGTAGTATTTGCTGCCGGATTAACAATGCTCCAGACAGTATTCCATGCCCCTGTGCCTGTACGGGTGGCAACGCCAACAGTATAATCCCCGCTATAATGAATTAAAGAATGAGTAAAATCTAATTTGAGATGTGTTATACCGGATAGATCATAATATGGGGATAAAAGCCTGGTAGTAGCATTGGTCTGGGGGCTCCTGTTAAATCCGCATTCCGGCGCAGGCCCTCCGCAATATATTGAGTTTGAGCTGATCCAATGGCTGGCCAGAGTATCTGAACTCCATCCGGCAGGCGGAACAGAACTGAATCCCTCGCTGCAGAAAACAGTGTTTTGTGCAAAGCCGATAAAACATAATGCCTGAAATGTAAAAAGTAGAATAATTTTTTTCATTGATTTTAATTTTAGTTTCTTTCTATTGAATTGGGTATTACAATGATAATAATAATTATTCAAATAAATTAAACCCAAATTACGTATTAGAAATTTCTATTGCGTAGCAAAAGAAGAAATCAACCATTACAATCTGATATTCAATATAATATATTTCACTTCGCTATGCGTAATCGACTGAGAAAATGTAATCCATACCGGAGGGGAACATTTTCTAAGTCGGCCTACCTCCTGCCGGCAGGGGTTACCCAGATTCAACACACTATCCCGCGCACTGCCCAATAGTTCACTGCGTTCCTATTGCGCAATCTGGGTTAAAAAAAACCTCGCAGTAAATTACTACGAGGTTTTTAATATTTTAAGAAATCTCAAATTTATTTTATCACAGCAATTTTTCTGCTGCTGATGTTATCACCATTGATGATTTTCAGGATATAGGTTCCTTTTGCCAGATCAGCAACATTGAGCGAATAGTTATTGACGGCTACATTATCAGATACGATAAGTTTGCCGAATACATCATAAAGCATGATGTTTGAATTCTGTGCATTTAAAATATTAACAACTTCTGTTGCCGGATTGGGGAATACTTCTATTGAGTTGTCATCATTTTCTGAAACAGACGACAGTGTAGTCACTTCAAAAGGCTTACTCTCACTTGCAGTACTGAAACCAGTGCCGTTTATTAAAACAGAGTTGTCAGAGTTAAGGAGTTTGTAAAAGCCGGGACTAAAGATCCCATCACCATATGAGTCATTCACTTCCAGGGTATAGCATCCTAAGGCACTTAAGGTGAAGGATTGAGTAACCAGAGTCGTGTTGCCGTCGGTATAAGGGCCTCCCTGAAATAGTGTGGATCCTGAGCTGTTTTTGATCTTCCAGGTAGTCTCACTGCCATAGTTGTCAGGTTGTATCTGGATGGTAAACGTAGAATTAAGTCCAGCCGGAGCTTTAGTAAAAGATCCGGTGTTGGTATTATCACTTGGGTTCTGGTCTGCCACTCCATTGACGGTAAGTATTTCAAAAGATACATTATTTGTTGCCTGTGGAGTGTAGGTAATTGCCGGTAATGTTACTATAGCTGACTGGTAGCTTTGTAACGAGCCTGTCCAGTTATAGGTAGAAGCCGTTCCTCCGTTTACTGAATAAGAGATAGATGCAGAAGTCAATGGATTCACTGCCATGTTACGGATTTTTATTTTTGGAGCAACCTGAGTTATACACAAACTGGCAGGTAGCGTAGAGGCTGTTATGGCTGCATCGGCAGTATTCGTAAGGCCCGTAATTACCGGGAAGCATCTTGAACCGCTGATGATCTCCTGCTGGGTTTCAGAAATAAAAGCAGCAATTTCGAGGTTTGCGAGGTCAACAGGTACATTAACATAACTTGCCGGTAATGTATAAGTATACCAGCGGTTGATCATTTTTCCGGATGTAGTGGTATCCAGTACTTCGCCCCATTGTCCGGTGATCAGGTGACGGAGGGCATGCATGTGATTATATTCATTACCCATATTACCACCGGATTGCGGACCCAAAATATTGTTTTCTAAAATGGCAACATTTAATTTGTTTGTTGCCACCGGGCTGCTACTGGTGTAGTATGCCTGAACATGCACGTTTAATACTCTTGTTATCACGTTTATGGTAGCTTCAACACCAACGTTAACATAAGAGGATGCTGCTAAAATAGTATTTGAAGCTGAGGTCCAGTTGCCTCTTGACATTGCTGTTCCGCCGCTTGTCTGTCCCAGACCGGAAAAAACATGACGGTTCACGGTTCCGGCCGGGTATCCCGTTAAGCTTGATTGTCCGGCAATAGCAGTTCCAAATGCAGTCCTGAAATCAGGTTCTCCGGCACCTGGTGTCGCATAGCTGCCCGTGTGAACATTGATTATAACGACATCAGTGGGATGTGCATCCTGAATAGATTTCGCAATGGCGTGCCCCTGTGGACAATAACCACAATGAATACCGGTAAATTCTTCCAGTACTACATTTTTATTTTCCGGGGACGTGCTAACAGGTATTTGTGCAAACAAACTTATTGTTGACAGCCCGAGAATTAAACCGAGTAACATTTTTCTCATAAAATAATTGTTTTAAGGTTAATAATAATCTTAAGAAATTCAATACAAATGTACAAAAATAAAAAGAACGTATCACATCCTATCAGAAAAAAATAATTTTTTCTGCTGCCTGATTTTAAATAAAAAAATGCGACAAAAAAGTTACCGAAAGAAAGCTAAATGAACGGCAAGTATTAAAAAATAGCCAATATTATTGTCTTCTTTTAACGTTTTTCTTTATGATCTCTTCCAGGGTTCCCGGAACGTTCTTAAAAAGGCTGGTAAGTATCATCGCCGAAATGATATAAGGTTTATAGCCGGCTTCTATATAGGTTTGAATACGATATTTTTCAAAAACCTGTTTTTCCACTTCCCCTTCTTTGCATGAAACACCTGAAATATCAGCCGGCAGACAGTGCATATACAAGGCCTTGCCGTCTTTTGTCAGCTTCATATTTTCCCGTGTACATTCCCAGTCTTTATGTTTTGCATTGTTTGCAAGACACTCTTTTTCCAGTGATTTTAATCCTTCAGTATCTCCGCCCAGCAGCAGTTTGGTACGTTTTTGCATAACCGAATACGGCGCCCAGCTTTTGGGATACACGATGTCCGCATTTTTAAAAGCAGCATCCATGTTTTTCTTCACACTAAAGCTGCCGCCGCTTTCCAGAGCGTTCTTAAAAGCAATGTCCATCACTTCGGGTATCAGGTCATAGCCTTCGGGATGTGCCAGTTCCACATGCATGCCGAACCTGGTCATCAATCCGATTATGCCTTGCGGAACAGACAATGGTTTGCCGTAACTGGGAGAATATGCCCATGTCATGGCGATTTTCTTGCCCCTGAGGTTTTCAAGAGAGCCGAAATATTTTTTCAGATGCAACAGGTCAGCCATAGATTGTGTGGGATGGTCGATGTCGCATTGCAGGTTGACGATTGCAGGGCGGCAGGGGAGAACCTTGTTTTTAAAGCCATCGTCAAGGGCTTTTGCCACTTCAAGCATATAGGTATGCCCTTTGCCGAGAAACATATCGTCGCGGATGCCGATAACATCTGATAAAAATGAGATCATGTTTGCTGTTTCTCTTACGGTTTCTCCGTGGGCAATTTGGGATTTTGTTTCGTCAAGGTCTTGTACACCCATCCCAAGCAGGTTGCAGGCCGATGCAAACGAGAACCTTGTGCGAGTAGAGTTATCGCGAAAATTTGAGATCGCCAGGCCAGAATCAAAGACACGCGGAGAAATGTTTTCGGCACGCATGGCTTTTAATGTTTCGGCAACCATCAATACGAGATTCAGTTCGTCTGAAGTTTTATCCCAGGTAAGTAAAAAATCTTTACCAAATAAAGATGATTTGTTCTTTTTTATTTCATTAATTAATTCCTGTATTTTTTCCATAGTTGTATATTTTAAAACAATAATGTATAAGCGGCATAGAAGGCTGAAGCAGTAACAAGGTCGCTGACAGCAACTTTTTCGTTGGGTGCATGAGCCAGTACTTCGTTTCCGGGGCCAAACCCAATGACAGGTATTTTATACATCCCGTTGATGGTTACACCATTTGTTGAAAAGGTCCATTTGTCAATAACAGGTGCTTTATCATAAAGCTGTTGGTAAGCGCCAAAGCCCGTCTGCACAGCGCTGTGGCTTTCTTCGATTTTCCAGGTCGGGTAATATTTTTCCATACCATAATCCAATCCGGTATATGCTTTTCCGTCATAGTACAATACTTCTGCAACGGCATCTGTATCTTTTATGATCTGCTGAATTTCCTGCATAGCTGATTCTTTGGTCTCGCCCCAGGTCAGGCGGCGGTCAAGGTGTATCTTTGCATAATCGGCAACAGCGCAAAGGGAGGGGCTTCCGGAGACAAATTCGGATAGCGCTACCGAACCTTTTCCCAGAAATTCATCATAAGCAAGGCGATCATTGAGTTTTTCAATGTCGAGACAAACTTTGGACGCCATGTAAATAGCATTTTTTCCGCGTTCAGGAGCAGAGCCGTGTGATGAAATACCTTTAAAGGTTATTTCTATTTCCATACGCCCGCGGTGACCTCTGTAAATCTGCAGGTTGGTAGGCTCTGTGCTGATAACCACATGTGGTACGATCTTGTCTTCTTCAATGATGTATTTCCAGCAAAGGCCGTCGCAGTCTTCTTCCATGACACTGCCCACACAATATAAAGTAACATCGTTATCAAGACCCAGTTCTTTTAATATCCTGCCTGCTGTAACAAAGGCCGCAGGTCCGCCTTTCTGATCAACAGTGCCGCGTCCGTGGACAAAACCGTCCTTGACAAGGCCGCTCAATGGATCGAACGACCAGTTGGCCATATTGCCAAGGTCAACGGTGTCGATGTGCCCGTCTATGGCAAGTATCTTTTTCCCGTTTCCGATGCGCCCGATAACATTTCCGAGGCCATCAATAAACACTTCGTCAAATCCGGCTTGTTTCATTTGGCCGCTCAACACATCGGCGACCTGTTTTTCTTGCCCGCTGAGGGATTTGGCCTGTATCAGCGCTGCCAGGTTATTAGCGGTGTAATCCTGATACTTCTCTGATAATTCTTTTACTTTTTGTATTGAAATATTCATCTTGTAGTTGATTTTTTTTGCAAAAATAGTATAAAAATTATGACCAACTCAAAAATCAGGTTGAGTTGGTCATAATTGTGACAGTCTACCTTATAAAATGATTTATTTCAAGCTAGAGCCACAGCCGGACAAGCCGGCTTCGAAACCAAAACGTATAAGCCAGCAGGATGCTTCCTTTTAGCCGGCAGGTTAACAGATCGTGATTCTGTCAGTCTTTTTCCGGGGCTAACAACTTGTAAACGATCCCGGCGAGCATCGCTCCTACGATAGGTGCAAGCCAGAACAACCATAACTGCCCCATATACTCAGTGCCTGCAAATAATGCCTGACTGGTGCTGCGTGCAGGGTTTACCGATGTATTGGTTACAGGGATGCTTATCAGGTGAATTAACGTTAATCCTAAACCTATCGCAATGCCTGCAAACCCCTTAGGCGCTTTGGAATGGGTGGCTCCCAGGATAATGATCAAAAACATAAATGTCATGGCTGTTTCGATAAGCAGCGCCGACAGCATGTTGTACCCTCCGGGTGAGAGTTCTCCGTATCCATTGGCAGCAAAGCCTCCGGCTTCAAAGCCATCTTTGCCGCTGGCAATAAGGTACAAAATACCTGCTCCGGCAATTGCACCGAGAACTTGTGCCGCAATGTAAAGAAGAAGGTCTTTTTTGTCGAAACGTCCGGCCATCCATAGGCCGATGGAAACCGCAGGGTTAAGATGACAGCCCGATATATGCCCGATGGCATAAACCATAGTAAGCACAGTAAGCCCGAAAGCGATGGCCACTCCTACAAACCCGATTCCAAGGTCAGGGTAGGCAGCTGCTAACACAGCGCTTCCACAACCACCAAGAACTAACCATAACGTGCCGATGAATTCCGCAACAAGTTTTTTCATGTTTTTTTGTTTTTAGGTTAATATTGCATAACAAAAATATATAATAATTTTAATAAAAGGATAAAAAACATTACTAAAATTAAGGCATCATTGTGATGGCAAATTTTTATTCGTAACGTATGCCAATACTTGAAAGTCATCTTCTACTGCAAGTGAATTCATTCAGGCGAAAGAGAACGCGGCCTGAAAAAAAATCTAAAGCATCCCGATCACCATTTCGGTTTTTACAGTCCGGAAAAATTTTCTAATTTTGCATAATCGTATTAAATTATTATGCCTGATATTATAAAAATACTACCGGATCATGTTGCCAACCAGATCGCTGCCGGCGAAGTTATACAACGTCCTGCCTCTGCGGTGAAAGAACTATTGGAAAATGCCATAGATGCCGGTTCCGATGATATCCAGCTTATCATCAAAGATGCAGGCAAAACCCTTATACAGGTGGTTGATAACGGTTGTGGCATGTCGGAAACCGATGCGCGCCTATGTTTTGAGCGGCATGCTACATCAAAAATCAATGAAGCAAACGACCTTTTCAAGATTCACACTTATGGCTTCAGGGGTGAAGCCTTAGCTTCGATTGCCGCTGTGTCGCAACTGGAAATGAAAACCAGGAAAAAATCTGACGAAGTGGCCACACTTATCGTTATCGAAGGCTCTGAAGTAAAAGAACATACCTCGTGCAGCTTGGCTGGCGGGACATCCATCTCGGTAAAAAATCTTTTTTTTAACGTTCCGGCACGCCGGACATTCCTAAAATCTGACGCTACCGAGACCAGTTATATCATGGAAGAATTTCACAGGGTAGCCCTGGTGTATCCGGAAATAAGCTTTTCGTTTTATAACAATGGGAAGTTGGTTACAAAACTTGAAAAATCACCGCTGCGGCAACGTATCAATTCGGTATTTGGACAGAATTACGGAGAAAAGCTGATCGCCCTGAACGAAGACAGCACCTTTACCGATATCAAAGGATTTATCGGAAAACCTGAATTTGCCCGAAAAACCCGGGGAGAACAGTATTTTTTTGTCAACAAGCGTTTTATCAAACATCCATACCTGAATCATGCTGTAGATAAAGCCTATGCTGAACTGATACCCGAACAGAGTTATCCTTCATATTTTATTTACCTCACTATTGATCCCAAAAATATTGATGTGAACATTCATCCGGCAAAAACGGAGGTCAAGTTTCAGGATGAAAAAACACTGTACGGAATATTAAAAGCGAGTATCAGAAAGGCATTCGGGTCGTTCAACATAACGCCCAGCATCGATTTTGATGTAGACCGTGCCCTGGATTTTGGCGCTACCAATTTCAACAGGGAGCAAGGAATAAAAATTCCAACGGTAAAAATCAATCCGGATTACAACCCCTTCAGAAACAATCCTCACAGCAGCACTTCTGATGAGATATCGAAACATCACGACAAAAATCTGAAAAACTGGGAAAAGCTTTATGAATTCGGCAAAGAAATTTCCGCAAGTAAGGATGATGAGAATAAAAAAGAGCATCAGGATGATATCCCGTTAGTTTATGAACAGGCTTCATTTTTTTGTTTTGGTAAAAAATATATCATCACGCCCATGAAATCAGGGCTGATGTTTATTGATATTGTAAGTGCCCGCGAACGTATCCTCTATGAGAAATTTCTCCATGTTGCCGAAAGTCAATCCCCTTCCTGTCAGCGGTTGCTTTTCCCTAAGACAATTTCGCTGAACCCTGCCGATGCGGAACTACTTTCAGATATTTTGAAAGATATGCGCCTTTTAGGTTTTGATATCGAAGCCTTCGGAAAAAATACCTTTGTGATTAACGGATTACCTTACGATCTCTCAGATCAGGACGTCAATGATACGTTGGAAAGGCTGCTGGAGAGCTACAAAAAGAACCAGCTTGAAGCACACTATGAGAAAAAAACAAACCTGATCCGTTCATTGTCGAAGAATCTCGCAGCTAAAGCAGCACAGATTTTATCGCCCGAAGCTATGCAAATGCTTGCTGGGGAATTGTTTGCCTGCGCTATGCCTGAAACTTCTCCCTCCGGGAAAAAGGTTCTTTTTATTTTAAATTATGATGAGATTGAAAAAAAATTCAAATAACCCAAATATATTATTTAAAAAAAAATTGTACTTTTGTTATAACAAATCAAAAACAAATCTTATGAAAAAGTTATTTATTGTATTAATGGGCGTTTTTGCATGGGGTTTTAATCAGTATGGTTATGCCCAGGCAAATGAAGGCAGTGTTGAATTTGAAAAAGCAGACCGGCCTGCCGTCATCGGAGAGTTTGCATATACTACCGATGTGGTGGAAGAAGCTGTTATTGCTGACCTTAAAGAAAAAGGCATTAAGAAATACAGCACCAAAAAAGGATTTATGATCTTTGAAGAAGCCCTCTTTACTCAAATTTCAGCCAACAAAATAAACTTTTATGTAAAAGTTGAAGAAAAGAAAAAGGAGAAAGAAAAAACTATACTGACCTTTTTGGTAAGTTATGGACTCGATAATTTTATCAGCAGCACCATGGATGCCGCCATTATCAACAACACCAAAAATTATATGAATAGCCTGGCGCCCAAGTTTGCCGCCACAAAACTGGGTAAAGATATTGATGCCCAGCAGAAAGTTTATGATAAAGCGGTAAAAGAATATGAGAACCTTGTGGGTGAAGGAGAATCTCTGGCTAAGAAAAAGGCTGAAATTGAAGAAAACATAGTTAAGAATAAACAAGAACAGGAAGCCCAAAAAGCCTTAATGGCCAAGGAAAAGGCAAATCTGGAATTGTTGCAGGGACAGAGAAAATAGAAAAAATAAAAATCTAATAAAAACCCGTCAGATTTTATGCAGACGGGTTTTTTTATTTCTAAAAATGAAAAAAAATCAAGTTAACTTACATTCAGTGGTATTTTTTTATTTTTTTTATCAATAAATTACTATTTTTGAATAAATCAATTAAAACACTTACATGATGAAAAAACTACTATTATCCTTAATGCTTTGTGGGCTGTTCCTGACTTCAGAAGCCCAATGGACGTTGCAATCAAGCGGTTTCGAGACACCCAACCGCGGCATCAGAGACCTTTTTGCTGTTGATACAAATGTTCTCTGGGCCATAGGTTACGACGGGAGCCAGGCCAGTGCGCCGCAGATACAGGAATTCACGCGTACCACCAATGGCGGCGCCAAATGGAAGGCCAGCAGTATTCCCGGTTATACCGGCTCCGGACTGTCGATGATCTGTGCAGTCGACTCTATGAATGCATGGATACCGGTATGGTACGCTTCAGGCGGCGGAACTATCCTCCGCACCACCGATGGCGGCCTTACCTGGGCACCCCAGACGACGGCAGGTTTTGAAGCCCCGAACGGATTCCCTAACGTGGTACATTTCTGGAATATTAACGACGGATTCTGCATGGGTGACCCCAATGGCGGATACTTTGAAATTTATACTACCACCGATGGTGGCACTACCTGGACCAGGGTGCCTCAGGCAAATATCCCGCCAAATACAAGCGGAGAATATGGCACTACCGGCATGTACTGTGTGGTTGGCGATATCGTTTGGTTCACCACCGGCAAAGGAAGAGTATATAAATCCATTGACAAAGGGCATCATTGGACCGTTAGTTCTACCGGAAACCTTACCGAACAGATGAGGATATCATTCAGGGATGTTAATTACGGATTAGTACAGGTAAATACATCGCCCTATGATACCTATTCTTCAACAGATGGTGGCGATACCTGGCAGCAGATCTTTCCGACAGGCGTTTTTTATGCCAACGAATTTTGCTATGTTCCCGGAACTGCCAATACCTTTATCTCTGCAGGAGCAGATTATACAAATAGTTTTCAGGGCACATCATACAGCACCGACGGCGGGCTGACCTGGAATGTAATTCCGCTTTCAGATACCACACAGTTTCTGACTGTTGATTTTATTGATGCCAGCCATGGATGGGCAGGCGCTTTTAACACAGACAGCGTCACCGGAGGAATTTGGAAATATACCGGAAATATTTTTATTGAAGATCCCTGTGCCGGCCTTGCGGCCTTTTTTTCAAAAAGCGCTGATACCCTTGATCTGAATGTTTCCGGGGTGTGTGATTTCACGGATCTCAGCTCGGGCAACCCGACATCATGGACATGGGATTTCGGTGACGGAGGTAGCTCTAATGTCCAGAATCCCAGCCATACATTTACGACTACCGGCGTATACCCTGTTGAACTCACAGCCGGTATCGATACATGCAATTCCGTATATACAGAAGTCATCGTCGTGCTGAATTCTGCAGGAATCACTAAATATACCGATGGCCCTGCCGTTGAGATATGGCCAAATCCCGCAAAGGATTTTGTACATATTACTTCGCCTATGGCTATTACCGGAATTGAAATTTATAACAGCCTGGGACAGATCGCTTTTAAAAATTCTACAAAAGTTACACGGTTGGATGTTAACATAAGCGATTTTCAACAGGGCATTTATTTTATTCGCATTTCTACAGCTCAGGGACGCTCCGAAGGGCGATTCCTTGTTGCCAGGTAGGTGTTCAAAATATCTGTTGTGAAAAAAGCTGCGGGCAACTGCGGCTTTTTTTTGCTGATCGGGTTATAAGATTCAATAGTTGATAAAATTTTAATTCCGGTTTTTTTCTTACGGAAGCATTTGGTATTTTTACAAAATTATATCAAGCCCATGTCTAAGGTAAAAATTCTGTTTGTTGTCTTGTTTTTGTTGGCAGGATTGCTTTTTGCAAAAGTTTATCCGCCGGACAACAACCCGGATCTTTCTCCTGCAGGAATTAAATGGGTAGATTCTGTTTTTCAAAAACTCACGCCCGAACAGCGCATAGCACAACTGTTTATGGTGTCGGCTTATTCAAACCAAAGCCTGAAAGCCAATGAACTGGTTACCGAACTTATTAAAAACTATAACATTGGCGGAATTTGCTTTTTTCAGGGTGGGCCGGTTACTCAGGCACGTTATACCAACTATTGGCAATCTTTGGCTCAAACGCCTTTGTTTATCGCGATAGACGGGGAGTGGGGGCTGGGCATGAGGCTCAAAGACAGCACCGTCTCTTTCCCGAAACAAATGACCCTGGGCGCCATCCGTGACAATAAGCTCATTTATACCATGGGCGAGGAGATAGGCTCGCAATGCAAAAGGGTTGGCGTAAATATAAACTTTGCCCCCGTTGTTGATATCAATTCAAATCCGCGCAACCCGGTGATCAATTACCGTTCTTTTGGTGAAGACAAAAAGAATGTTGCTAACAAAGCGCTGGAATACATGAAAGGCATGCAGAGCAAAGGGGTGCTGGCTACTGCAAAACATTTTCCCGGACATGGCGATACTGATAAAGATTCACATACTGAACTGCCTGCGATACACCACACTAAGGAAATAATCGACAGCGTTGATCTCTATCCTTTCAGAAAACTGATACAAAATGGATTATCTGCAGTAATGGCTGGCCACCTGTTTGTGCCGGCACTTGATACGACTTCCAATTTACCTTCATCATTATCACCAAAGGTTGTTCACGATATACTGCTGACTCAATTAAAATTCAAGGGACTGATCATAACCGATGCCTTGGGAATGAAAGGCGCCAGTGAACATTTTAAACCCGGCGAAATAGAATTGAAAGCACTGCTTGCCGGGAATGACATACTTCTCATGTCAGAAGATGTTCCATTGGCGATTGAATATATCAAAACTGCGGTTGACAGCGGGCTGATATCTCAGAACCTCATTGACTATAAATGTAAAAAAGTTCTTACCTATAAATACAAAGCAGGCCTGGCAAAATTAAAGCCTGTCAAGATCAAAAACCTTTATTATGACCTGAATAAAACACAATCGAAAGTTCTTAATGCCAAACTGTATCAGGCGGCCGTTACAATAATAAAAAACACCTTTAACATCTTGCCGCTCAAAAACCTCGAAAATCAAAAGATAGCAGAAATCTCATTCAATGCAGATTCTTTAAATGATTTTGCTTCGGTGGTAGATAATTATGCCCCTGTAAAACATTTTAGTTTAGATAAAACTTTTGATACTGCGGCTATCCCTGCACTGAAAGAACAATTGTTTGAAAGTAATCTTTTACTTATCACGGTAAACTCTACCAACAATTCTGCTGTCAACAATTATGGATTAACACCTGCCATTATTCAGTTTATAGGGGAGATTAAGAAAAGCAAGAGGGTAATCCTCAATTTGCTGCTGAACCCTTATGCCTTAGTGAAAATGCCTGATACTTCGGATATCAGCGCCATCATGGTCTCATATCAAACCAACAGAAACACTCAAAACCTCTCTGCGGAAGCTATTTTTGGCGGGATTCCTGTTAATGGCAGACTGCCTGTGACGGCTTCCTCTAATTTTCCTGTCAAAACAGGATTTACCACAACTAAAAGCCGTCTGACTTACATGATGCCTGAAATGGCAGGATTTAATGCCTTTAGTTTTTACAAGGTAGATTCACTGGCCAAACTGGGAATTAAAGATGAAGTGTATCCCGGTTGCCAGGTGCTGATAGCTAAAGACGGGCAGGTGTTGTATAACAAATCTTTCGGGTATCATACGTATCCCAGTGGAACGGCCGCTGATACCGCCCTGGTGGCTGTAAAAAACAGCGACCTTTACGATGTGGCTTCGCTGACAAAGGTTCTGGCCACCACCATCAGCATGATGAGACTCTATGAACAGGGGGAAATTTCCCTCGATTCCACCTTGTCAGATTATCTTAAAGGCATTGACAGCTCCGACAAAGCGGGTATTCTCATCAGCAAACTGATGACTCATGAGGCACGATTCAAATCATGGATACCATTTTATGAAAAAACGTTGATTGGCGATACGCTGGACTCCTGCGTGTACAAGCCCGTGCCATCGAAAGATTATCCGTACAGGGTGGCCGACAGTATGTATATACACAAGTATTATTTTGATACTATCTTCAGAGCTATCATTAACTCTGAACTCAGATCGCAAAATAACTACCTGTACAGCGATCTGGGCTTTTACCTGCTGAAAGATATTATTGAAAAAATTACCGGTGAAAAACTGGATCAATATGTTTATAAGAATTTTTACCGGCCTTTAGGACTAAGCACTATGTGCTATCAGCCGCTTAACTATTTTGATTCGTCACGGATAGTTCCTTCAGAAATAGATACCGTATTCCGCAAACAGACTATCTGGGGCGATGTTAACGATCCGGGAGCTGCGATGCTTGGCGGCGTAGGAGGTCATGCCGGAATTTTTTCCAACGCCAACGACATTGCCATACTGATGCAGATGCTGCTCAACGAGGGCGAATACGGCGATCATCGTTTTTTAATGCCCGAGACCATTCAGAAATTTACTTCTTACCAGTTCGACGACAACCGCCGGGGGTTAGGATTTGATAAACCTGTCCGTGATAAAAGCAAAGGAGGACCAACCTGTGAGGAAGCCTCTCCTGAAAGCTACGGACACTCAGGTTTTACAGGAACTTATGTGTGGGTAGATCCGAAATACAAGCTGGTATACGTGTTTTTGTCGAACCGCACCTATCCTTATTCGGCCAACAACAAACTGGTAACTTCGGGCATACGGACGGAGATACAGAAGGCTATCTATCAAGCCATCGAGAAGGCAAAAAAAGGGTAACCTTTCTCGAAAAGGCGCTGGGGAAGAATTATTTCTCGCAAAGACGCAAAGGCGCAGAGATGCAGAGATATGTTTTTTTCTCGCAAAGGCGCAATGGCGCAGAGAAAGGTCTATTTCTCGCAAAGACGAAAGTCAGGTTTCATTTTTCATACCTGTGAAAATCTTTGGAAAAAGTTTTCTTTTCTTAAAGAGACTGATTTTAAGCTTATTAAATTTGTTCGGTTTTGATTTCTATTGGCTCAATATATAGATATACTTCGTATTTAATATTACGGTACGCTGTACCTATATTGCAAGGGTTATCCAGTGCCTTACAAATATTCCGGTGCTCTGCACCTATGATATGCTATGGTGGCAGGGGCAGCG
>DAOQAF010000004.1:37196-95320 GCA_035353775.1 Bacteroidales bacterium
CCCGCAATCTTTGTAATAAGTATCAAACAGCCCGGAATACAAGGTGCAACGCACCTTAATATATGTTTTTCTTTGAGACTGCGCGCCTCATTGTGAAATTCAGTGCCTTTACAAATATTCCGGTGCTCTGCACCTATGATATGCTATGGTGGCAGGGGCAGCGCCCCGCAATCTTTGTAATAAGTATCAAACAGCCCGGAATACAAGGTGCAACGCACCGTAATATCTGTTTTTAGTTGTGTCTGCGCGCTTCCGCGTGAAATACATTTTTTCCTCACATCGTAGAAGGACCTTCGGTACAAAGACACAGAGAGGTGTTTTTGTCTCGCAAAGAGGCAAAGGTCTAAAGTTTTTTCTTATTTCTATGCGACTCCTCTGCTCTGTGCGCGATGTTTTCATGCAAAGACGAAAAGAGAGATATTTTGTTTTATTCCGATTTCTTTGTATCTAATTACATTATCTCTATTTAGCTGCAATTTTCCAGATATTGATTCAGATGTAATGGATTTATTGTCCACATTTAGGCTTAAAATAGCATTTTTTTTAAAGTTCAATAGCCCTAAATTAATATTTTTCAATATTTTACCTGTCTTTGCGAGTCCCGAACTTTCAATGTATTATTGTACCCACTTTTTATATGCTCTTCTATTATTGATACGTTTTGATCAATTCGTGCAAATAAATATTCTCTCAGTAGTTAAAATTTCCAAATCAAATATTATTAAAAAGGATAGTAAATACCTCAATCGGATATTTTAGCAGACCTTAACAATTTTTCAAAAATAGGGGATAAATACTTTTAGAGGCAAAACTATTGGGATGATAAATCCTAAGTTTATATTTTTTTAAAACCACGGCATGTTGAATTTTTAATTCAGGCAAAAAGGGTGCTTATTTCTGTAAATAATACGTTTGTCAATAAAAAAATAACTGTTTATAAATGTAAATTACAAAAGTAAACAATACTCTTATGGTACTGTATTTTAGTATAATATACAAATGTAAATACAAATGTAAACATGTAATGAAATGTACAAATGTATTTTGTAGTGTATAATAATTGTAAATTACTAAATACCTAATAAAAACAGTATAAAAGATGTTTTATAATACTAATAACCAGTTTTTAAGCAATTTTATATAAAGTATTAATTCAATATTATAGAGTTTTATGCTAAAATATTTATTGTAAACTGTATTTAGTTATAATTAATTGTATTTAACCACTATAAAAGATACTAATTTACCTGTAGGTTAAAGTAAAAATACTTAAAATACATTTTACAAATCTAAACTTTAAATAATTACACATGTAAATTACAAATGTAGTATCTTTGCAAAATCAAAATTTAGATTTGTAATATGGTTGATAGAATATTATTGGTGTTGAAGGTAAAAAATCTCACACCATCAAAATTTGCCGATGAGATCGGAATTCAAAGATCGAGCATGTCGCATATCATGTCGGGAAGAAATTTGCCCAGCTTGGATCTGATCACAAAAATTCTTAACAAATATCAGGATGTAAATTCCGAATGGTTAATACAAGGTGTAGGTCCAATGTTGAAAACTATACAGATCGACCTTTTTGAGCAGCCAACAGAAAACCGCCCGGTGGAAATACCCCCTCCGGTTATTGATGCTCAACCCGAAATGCAGGCAATAAATGAGCAAAAAGCTGTACCGCAACCCGAAAAAACATCAGAAAAAGCCCCTGAAATTGTTCAACCTGATATTAAAATTCCTGAAATTAAGGAAGTTGAGCCTGAAAAACCCAAACCCGCCGAAACGGAAATTCCACCGGTAAAAATTGAACAAAGGGAAAATGTGCCGGAAAAGCCTGAAATACCAACAGTAAAAAAAATTGATACCTCTCTTGAGATAGAGAAAATTGTAATATTTTATAAAAACCGTTCTTTCAGAGAATATTACCCTGAACAATAAAATCTTTCGCTTTCCGCGAAAAAGAAATTACATTCTTTTTGTGCATTTTCATCACAGTCGGATCCATGCACGGCATTTTTCTGCAAACTGGTACCAAAGTCATGCCTTATAGTACCATCAGCAGCTTCTGCCGGATTGGTTTTGCCGATAAGTTTGCGAAAATCTTCCACAGCATTATCTTTTTGCAGCATGGCAACCATCACCGGCCCCGAAGACATAAATTCTACAAGGCTTTGATAAAATTCACGATCTTTGTGAACCTCATAAAATTTTTTCGCTTCTTCTAAAGTCAGTTGCTTTGTTTTTGCAGCAACTATCCAAAACCCTGCATCGGTGATACGGTGTAATATGTGCGCAGCATTGTTTTTGCTGAATGCAACCGGCTTTATGATCGTTAATGTATAATTTCCGGACATAACATCATGTTTTAGTTATTCAAAAATAATAAAATAAGCCGTTCATGTCAAAAATTAATAATTTTGTAAAAAAAATACTTTGGAAACTTCGTTTATAAAGGAGGTGCAGCGCCATTTAAAGACTGCGGAAAATATTGTAGTGCTTACCCATCATAATCCCGACGGCGATGCGGTGGGTTCTGTGCTGGCCATGTGGTATTACCTGAAAAATAAATTTAACGTCACGGCTATTGTTCCCAACAACTTCCCTGATTTTTATAAATGGATGCCCGGCGCCGACTCAATAAAAATCGGTAATAAAGAAAAGGAGGTATGCGCCGATCTCATTGCAAAAGCCGATATAATCATTTGCCTCGACTTTAATGTTCCTGAAAGAGTTGGGGCACTTGCACATGATCTGAGCCATTCCAAAGCCACAAAAGTCTTGATAGATCATCATTTACAGCCTTCCAACTTTTTTGACATTGCATATTCCAGCACAGAAACCTCGTCAACAGCAGAACTGGTCTATGAGTTTATCGAATCCATGGGCGATGAATCGCTGATCGATTATAATATGGCCGTGGCCATTTATGTCGGCATTATTACCGACACGGGTTCTTTCAGCCATAGCTGCAATTACCCCCAGACGTATAGCATTACCTCCAAACTTTTTGAAAAAGGTATTGATGCGGCTGAACTACAACGGCTGGTGTTCTGCAATTTTTCGGAAAGCCGTTTACGGCTTCTGGGGTATTGCCTGAGCGAAAAACTGACCATCATTGAAAAATATTCGACGGCTTATATTGTTATTACTAAAGAGGAAATGAAACGTTTTCATTTTAAGATCGGCGACAGTGAAGGAATAGTCAATTATGGGCTTACCATGAAAAATATTAAACTGGCTGCGCTGTTTACTGAAAAAAACGACTATGTAAAACTTTCCCTGCGTGCTGCCGGCGCCATTGATGTGGATCAGTTTGCCCGGAAACACTTTGCCGGCGCCGGGCACAAAAATGCCTCGGGTGCAGATATTATGAAACCCCTGAAAGAAAGTGTCGAAGAGTTTATTTCATTATTACCCTTGTATGAAAAAGAACTTGAAAAAATTTAGTTCCCGCTTTGTTTCAATGGTCATAGTGATCATATGGCTTTCTTTAGCCGCTGTATCATGCGGTAACAGTGAGCAGCAAAAGCTTATGATAAATGAAGATTCTTTGAAAACAGGACTTGTTAAGGTAAATAAAAAGCTTACAGAAAAAGAAGACCGCGACATAGAAGATTACATCCGGAGGCACGAATGGACCATGCAGAAAACCGGAACAGGCCTGAGGTACGAGATTTATAAAAAAGGGGCTGGGGCACAGCCGAAAGATAAAGATAAGGTGATTATCAGTTTTGTTGTCAACCTGATCAATGGCGTGGAATGTTACAATTCGAAAAATGACGGGATGAAACTTTTTGAGTTGGGAAAAGCTGAAGTAGAAAGCGGCCTCGAAGAAGGTATTAAACTGATGCATGTCGGCGACAAAGCCAAACTGATTATTCCTTCACACCTTGCCTTTGGTTTCATGGGCGATGAAAATAAAATTCCCAAACGTGCCACATTGATCTATGATGTGGAGTTGATGGAGATAAAGTAGTTTTGTTAAGTTTTCTCTGGTGACCCGCTGTATGCTTAGGGTAAAGTTTTAAATGAATTTTATTTGCATAAATATTGATTTTTCATTATTTATTGATTATTTTTACTGAAAAAATCATATGATCATAGATGGCCATGCACATGCGGCAGGAATTTTTCATGAAAAAGATTCCCTAGTTGCGGTGCTTGACCGTTTGTGTGTGGACAAAGTAGTGCTTGCACCGATGGGTGTTGCACATGATAAGACATATTCAAAAGAAAATATTGAGGATGTTTTTGATGGAACTACCGTGAAAAATTTTTTTCAGAAGGTCAACGATTTTATCGCTCACCTTAATGATATGATCTATGATGTGCCTAATGAATATCTTTTCACGCTGAAACAACAGTGCCCAGAAAGAATTATCCAGTATTACTGGGCAAACCCGAATGATCCTGATATTATTCAGAAACTTGAAGATCACTTGATTTCATGGAAATTCTCAGGGGTAAAGCTCCATCAAATGGTTGCTGATTTTGAAACAGACCAGGAAAGTATGCATCAGATAGCGGAGTTCTGTGAATCTCATGATATGCCTTTGTTTGTTCACCTGTACAAACGAAAAAATGTTTTTAAAATGATAGATCTGATGACTGAACATCAGCATACACAATTCATCATCGGCCACATGATAGGGTATGAGATTTTTGAAGAATATGCCCTTGGGCTTGACAATTTCTGGTTTGACATTTCGCCTTCGTTTCTGGTTCCAAAAAAATTGCTGTCTATAGCTTTGGAAAAATACGGTGCGGGAAAGCTTATTTTTGGCTCCGACACTCCGTTGGGCGGCAACAAAAACCTGGAGAAAAACCTTGACCGTGTAAATGAACTTTCCATCCCCGATTCGGAAAAGGAAAAAATACTGGGCCTGAATCTGAAAGCCATGCTTAAGCTATAAAGGCCATAGACGGAATTTCTTCTATTCCTTGATAACTTTCCTGAACTCAAACGAATTGCCGTTTTCGAGCTTGATCAAATAAACCCCGTCAGCAAAACTTTTTGTTGACACCCTCGTTTTATCAAGCATTTTTCCTTTAAAAGCAAGCTGTCCGGCAGCACTGAAAATTTCAAAACTGATAGCTTCTTTGTTTCCTTTGGCTTCAATGATCAATTCATCAGAAACAGGATTGGGGTAAATGTTCAGTGTCTGATCAGGAAAATGATTATCAGAAATTCCGGATCCGGTGGATGAAAATTTCGCAATATAACCATCATAGAGGCCGCCGCCATAGGTAGTTTGATGCGCCCCGCCTGTTGTCATCCCTGCAGTAGAAGTCGTCAGACCGGTAACAAATACATATCCAAGGCCATCACAGGCAACTCCTTGCCCATAATCCGCTTCAGTGCCTCCATAATACGTGCCCCATTGCAGGGAACCGCTGCTGTTGAATCTGGCAACAAAGGCATCTCCGAAATTTATGCCCGAGCCTCCAAAAGTAGTCTGATAGGCTCCTGCGGTAGCAATACCGGCCGTTGATTTGGTCATTCCTGTTACATAAACATACCCTAATCCATCATAGGCAATTCCGTTTCCCTTGTCGTTATCAGTATCTCCATAATAAGTACCCCATTGACGAACACCATTAATGTTGAATTTGGCAATAAAAACATCATAGTCGCCACCACCGTTTGTCACCTGATATGCCCCGGCTGTTGCAATGGCAGTGGTTGATGCTGTAAATCCTGTTATAAAAATAGTTCCGCTGACATCAAAGGCAATTCCATAGCCATAATCTCCTGAGCTTCCACCGTAATACGTTCCCCACTGCCGGACACCACCGGTTGTAAACATGGCCACAAAAGCATCTACAACACCGCCATGCGAGGTCTGATGTGCGCCGGCTGTAGATATTCCATTAAATGAATCCGTTGAACCTGTAACGAAAATATTTCCGTTTTCATCAGAGGCAATACCCCGTCCTTCATCTGAATCGTCTCCGCCATAATACGTTCCCCATTGGCGGACGCCATTGGTGTTGAATTTGACGATAAATGCATCACCCCAGCAAGAACCTCCGCCTAACACAGTCTGGTGTGCTGAGGGTGTTGCAATACCTGTGGTTGACTTTGTATTTCCTGTTATAAATATATTGCTTTCCTTCTCGTCACAAGCAATTCCATAACCAACATCATCATCGCTGCCTCCGTAATAGGTGCCCCATTGGCGAATCCCACTATGGTTGAATTTGACAACAAAGGCATCCCCGAAAAATGTACCCTGTCCTCCGTAGCTGGCCTGATGGGCTGCTGCCGTGGCAATTCCATCATTTGAATATGTTACGCCGGTTACAAATATATTTCTGCTTTCATCACAAGTTATTGCATATCCTTCATCATTACTACTTCCGCCATAATAAGTACACCATTGGCGAACACCGCTGCTGCTGAATTTTACAATAAAAGCATCAACACCGGCACAAGAGGTTTGATAGGCTCCGGCTGTTGCAATTCCTGCCGTTGAGTTAGTTGCTCCTGTTATTAATATATTTCCGCTTACGTCACAACTTATCCCATATCCTATATCATCGGAGCTTCCTCCATAATAGGTGCCCCACTCCAGATCGGGGTTGGGATCAATGAATAATGTCTGGCTTTTGTTGTATGACGGAATAGTAAAACCATAGGTGTCTTTATCAAAAATGGAGTATGTGATGTCAACCTTATGACTTGTTTCCTGTATCCAGCTCGCAGGTATGGTTTCAGTAAAGCTGCCGTGTGCAACATCCACCTTTATTTTGTTTTCGGATAGCCGGGTTTGGTTTGCACCTTTATAATTCATTTTTATCTGTCCGGCATCTGCGCCCGGGTTGACAACAAAAGTGTATTCAATAGGCCTTTCCTTGCCGGGCCGGGCAACAAATACCATATCTATACCCGGGTAAATATCTTTGTAGGTAATTTTTTTGTAGTTGCGGATGTGGGTGGCCCCGCCTTCGGGAGTTACCGCGTTATAGTAGTTCAGATAATCAGCCGAAGGTTCTTCTGCTATGATTTGCGGGTTTACGTTAGCCCCGATTAATTCTATATCAACCCGGTGAAAGTACCAGGTGGTCTCTATTTCCGGTGTCATATTATCGTTCCTAACATCAGATTTTTTCTCTTTTATTTCAGTTTTGTAGGTGTCGTAACTGAAACTATTTGCTTTCAGTTGAACATTCATTCCGTTTCCGAGGCATAGCAGGTATTTGACATCGGGGTTGGCTTGGTAATTCTGGTCGTGGATCTGGCCTTTGTTCTCGATAAAGCCGCATTGCGGCTGTTGCGAAGTGTATCTCGCCATATCGTTTTTGTTTTGACTATAGGTGCTGCAAATAACAAAAATTCCGGCTAAAAGGATGATTGATTTTTTCATTTTTTTTCCAATTTTGTTTAACAAATGTAGTTGTTTTTTCAATGAAACGCGTCACTTATGCATATCAAACTTGAAAATTAATTTCGACCACGAAGTCTGAAACGGCGGACAATAAATTTCAGAATGATGAATAGTGATGAGTCCTTTGCTGATTACTAAAAACAGCCTCCTACCGAAACCCCGATACCCGGCAATATTTCACCGGTTTTGGTCACATAATGCGACATCAGCGCCAGCCTCAGAAAGAAATGGTCTTTGGTTTCGAGACGGTATGCAATTTCAGGAACTATATTGACATTAAATCTCTCCAGCAACACGCTTTCAAAGGTAGAATATATTCCTCCTTCGAATTTCTGGGTGGCATGGCCGAAAGTAACATTTACACCAAGCGGAAAGCTATAGAGATTGCCAATAAAGCCATACCCGCCGCGTGCCTGCAAACTGAAACTGTTTTTTCTTATCAGGGTACGCTCGTAGTTGAACGAGTAGGTGAGACCGCTTCCAAGCGCTTCGAAATAGAAAAAATTATACGGGCCTTTTTTGACCTTTATCTCTTTGGCAGGCTTGGCCGGTTCATCAGGATTGTACTGGTAGGTATAATCAGCCTCTCTTTCTTTTTCTTGACGTTTTGCGGTTTCTTCCAGTGTCTGGGGCGGTTTATTATCGAGTGCCCACACAAGGCCAATATCAATGCCTGCCGACCAGTTCTGAAAATCGGTGGTAACACATTCTCTGACATCGAAATCTTCGGGCATGCTCGATACAAAGTTGTAACGCAGTGAAGGCAAGATATCAAGGCTCATGCGGTCTTTGAGCGGCACGCTGATACCCGCCTTGAATATGCCGCTGAAACTTGTTCCAAAGGTTACTTCATCACCCGTGGTTTTTGTTCCCGGGATACCATAAGGATCTTCTCCTGTTACAGTTACTTTTTTAAAGTCGCTATACTTGATATTAAAAGAAATCCCCAGGCTGGTCTGAAAACGCACTTTGCCTTTTTGAGTTTTATAACCTGCCAGAAAAGGAGCACAGATATAAAGCTGGGTTGCTTTTGCATCTTCGCTATAGGTCCATTCTCTTCCCCAGGCATTAACAGTAACATCTTTTGAGGGGTAATTACCACCTAACCACGAAATGCCTGCGCCACCTTCAAGAAAAAAACCAAACTTCAGCTTATTTATAAAACGATAGCCGATGTTCAATCCGAAGGCCGGGGTGGTTTTTGTAACTTCATTTTTGTCTGTCAAGCCTGTTACTGCCGGAGAAATATAGAATCCAGCCGAACGTCGTAGCGTGTCTGAAGACCACTGTGCAAAGGCATTTCCGATAACCAGAGCAAGCAATAAAAAAGCGAATATCTTTTTCATTATTGAAGAATATTTAATCAGAACAAACATACATAATAATTTTGATATCTTATTCAGGCAGATAAAAAGAGTGCAAAAATCATCACGTTCATCATAAAAATAAACCAGCAGTTACTGACAAATGTATCCCATTATTAAAAAGCGTAGGTTACGCCGGCCATCATGTTAAACCCGTATGCGCGGTAGTTGCTCCACATATAGTACTTGATATTAGCCAGGTTGTTAATGTTAATGAAAGCTGATAAGATCTTGGAATAACGGTATTCAAAACCAAGGCTGACATCTGCATAGCCCTTGAAACTTTTTTTAGCGGCCTCAATGCCTTGATCAGTTCTTTTAAATGTTTTTGTGTAAATGCTGGAACGGCCTGTAACTCCTGCTGTGATAATAAATTTGTCGTGTATGTTATACCAGAAATCGACATAAGCGTCAAAAATAGGCTTGTGCCAGGCATTCAGCTCGTTGTCCATTTTGTAGTTGTAAAAGTTTCCGCCGACCAGCAGTTTGAATTTTTCATCTTTCTGATAGGCAAGTTCGCCTCTTACATTCAGCAGGTAGGCGCTGTCGTGGATCACGTTGAATTTATTCCGGAAGATAAGCGTTGTATCTGTAACATAAAGCGGAAGGTTTTTAATGCGGGCATAGGAAACTGCCGCTGAAAAATTTAAGGTCTTGCTGATGTCGCTCTTGATGCCTCCGAAAACATCAAAAGACCTGCTGGTATAGGATATGGGGATGTACGAGTTAATATAAGGGTTTTCGTTTATCGTGCTGTAAAAAGTGTTTTGTTCAAGATTACCTTTAATACCTGCAAAAACGATCAGGATGTTCTTTACGATATTGAACTGTACATCTGCGATGGGATAAAAATACATTTTAGCATTGTTGTCTGCTGAAACAGAGATATCAACACCCAGGTTGAAATTAAAGCCTTTAAAAGTGGTTTTGATGTAAGGCTTTAATGAAACGATGCCCGCATTGCGCTGAATCACGGAATCCTGGTCAAAACAATACTTGACCTGTGCCGTCAATCCTATGATCTGCGAGCTTGTAATTTTAAAAAGATGTAAGTCTTTGTTGATATCCCCGGTGAAATCCAATGCATTTTCCGAAGTTTTATAATAATCGTTCAGGTAATAATATTTTAAACCAGTAGTATAATTTAACTTCAGCGAATCGGGGTGGTGGATGCTCTTGAAATATACGTCCGCATTGATCAGGTTAAAGCGTTGTTTGTACAGGTCTTTGTCGAGAGGAAGTACCGAGATCAGATCAGGATAATCGCCCGGTCTGAATCCGTAATAATGCCAGACGTTACGCTTATAGCCGAGTCCGCCGCCTATCTCATTCTTTTCAAAGAATTTCTTTCCGTAAAATTCAACCAGATTTTCGCTGTTGCCGGGATAGGCCCAGTCTTTAAATTTTCCCAGATAGGAATGGTGTTTCAGGTGGCCGCCAACCGAATAAGAGCGGGAATAAGTGTTGTTCACAAAAAATTCACCGTAAGGGGAGGTGTAATTTCCGAATCCGGCTTTGACAAGGAATTTGTAAAGTTTCGACAGCTTAATCTCACCGACGCGCGCGGGTTTAATGGGCTCGGCCTCATAGGAAGTTTTGTATTTCCGGGTGAGCGCCTGATAAGTCATCCTGGGCTTGAAATAGGTGGTATCGGTATATGCCGGTTGTGTATTGATTTTGTTGGCATCGGAAATAGTAGGCTGGTACGGGGCGACTACCGTTACTTTTTCGTCGTAAGGTTTTTGTGCCTGCAAGTTACTGCATACGATGACTAATAAGACGGACGCGATACTATGTTTTAATGTTCTCATGACCTGAATTTTGATATGATGATTGTTATTCATGAAGTTTATTTGTTATTTGATCTCGTTTAATACAGGGCCGGGCTCATTCTGAATTTTCAGCAATTCTTCCGCTTTCTTTTGTTCTTCAAGTTTTTCGGTTTCAATAATAGCGTTGAGTTTATCCTGGGCGATTTTAACAAGGTCAGCGCCTTCGTAATTTTCAATGATGCTCTTCAGCGTATATTTTGCCTGGTGGCGGTTGCCGGTCTTTACATAAGTATCAGCAAGCAGGATAAATGCTTTGGCCACCCAATAGTCATAGGAGGGTACCTGGTTGATCAGGTCAAAAGCCACTTTTTCGGATTCTGCGGTATTATTTTGCAGAAAATAAATGTTGGCAATGTTATATTTGGCTTCTGCGCAAGATTCGCTTTTCGAAAGTTTGGTCACGACCTCAAATTCAGCTAATGCGAGGGCGGTGTCTTTTATTTCCAACGCCGATTTTGCGATGGTCTGATGTGCTTCAACGAGCAATTCTTCAGGTAACTTGTCAGCAAGCAGGAGTTTCTGAGACGAGCTGATAGCCATGTTGTACAATGCGAGCTGATAATTACAGCGCATCTGTCCTGTCTGGGCGATAAGAATATTCTCTTTGTACTCGGCATATTTCTCGAGATCAGTATAGTTGCTTAATGCAGCCTGGTAGTTCTTTGCGCTGTAATTGATCTCACTGGAATTCAACAAAGACTTTTCGGTAAATTTGGTTCGGGGCTTGCTGATCACGAAATTATAGTTCTGCAATGCTTCGTTGGTAAGTTTTGAACGATACTGACATTCGGCAAGGTAGAAATGTGCATCGATCTGGTAAGCGCCGTTGGGAAATTTTGTGAGATAATCGTTAAATCCTGTCATGGCATTTTCGCAGTCGTTGCGCATATAACGGTTTTCAAGGGCTATGTAAGTGATGGAATCCTGTTCGGCATTGGATACCGAAGCAAAAGGAAGGTCTTTTACATAAACGAAGAAATCTTCCACACGGTCCAAATCTACATATACGTTGCGTATGCTTACCAGCGCTTCTTTTGATTCGGGCGTACCCGGAAAATCGCTCACCACTTTTTTCAATACCTGCAAAGCCTGTTCGTCTTTCTCTTCATTGAAATAGATCATCCCTTTTTTCAGCAGCGACTGGCTTACGTAGCCCGAGTTGGGGTATTCGCGGACAAGCATATCATAATAATCAATGGCTTTTCCGTTGTTGTTAAGGTTTTGATAGGTGTTGGCCAATTCATAAATGGCGGAAACACGGTAGTTTGATTTTGGGTATTTTTCGATGAGCGCCATCATGGATGAAGCCTTGGTTTCCAGTTTGGAGGATGCGCCTTGGGCTAAAGCTTTCTGATAAAGAGCATAGTCGGCATCTATAAGCTTCATCTGTATGCTTTTATCGTAATTTTCAATGGCATTAGCGAAGTCTTTATTCATGAAATAACAGTCACCAGTGCGGTTGTAGGCGTCATTGATGATTTTAGGCTCCGCACTTTTAGCTTCAGTAATGAATTTTTTAAAATTTGAAAGGGCGGAAGAATAGCTGGCTTTTTTAAAATAACAATAACCAAGCCCGTAATATGAATTATGGTACGACTGACTGCCAAAAGCCCCGTTGGTAGCCTGCAGCAATTGATAGTTTACAATAGCGGAATCGAATTTTTCGAGCCGGTAATAAGCTTCTGCTGTCCAGTAATACGATTGTATCTCAAAATCCGAATTCAGGGGATATTTATTTGATTTGGAATACAGGTCAATGGCTTCGGTCAGTTCGCTGTTATTGAACAGTTCCATGCCGCGCAGGTAGGCAATCTTCTGATAAGCTTTGTTGAGATTGGTGTTGCGTTTTTTTATCTTTTCCAGCGACGATAAGGCGTCTTTGTAATTTTTAGTGGTAAGGTAAATGTTCGACAGGTACTCGTATGCTTCATCAAGTTTATCCGACTCCGGGTATTTCTGAATATAACCGTTAAAAGCATTCACGGCTTCGTTATTTGCATTAAAGTCCGTTTCGTAAGCCAGTTTAGCATAACTGAACATGGCGTTTTCCTGGACATCCTTATCAATATCCATTTGATATGCGGATGCAAACATGTTCATGGCAAAGGATTTCTGATCGGTGGCGAGATAGCATTGGGCCAGATGATAATAGGCCAGTTGCGTTAAAGAATCATTTTCAGCAGTACTGATTTTTTTGAAATTATCAATGGCTTTATTTTGATCATTTGCCTTGTAATATGTGTAAGCGATCATGTAATAGTCCTTGCGTGAAAGGGGCGCGGTGTTTTTCTGAAGATAGAGCTCCAGAAATGGGATAGCTTCTGAGTAGCGTTCGGTATGATAATAGGCTTCAGCCGCAATACGCGCTATCTCAGGAGTTCTTTTGCTGTTGCCTGTCGAATCGAGCAGAGCAGGGGCAAGGCTGATGATTTCATCGTACTTCTGCTGGTAATAATAGATCTGCATCATGTAATATGGCGCAATTTTGCTATAGTTCTCATCGTTGAGCAGCTTGCCGAATGCTTTTAATGCGGTCTCATAGTTCTTTTCAGTGTAAGCAATATGGGCATAGTAATAATTGGCAGGCGCCGTGTATTTTGATTCTTTGTTTATGATTTCGAAAAAGGATTTTTTGGCGTTGGCGTAATCCTGCTCTACAAAGTAACTGTAACCGGTCTTGAAATGATAGTCAGATAGTTCTTCCTCATTCAACTGCGATAAATCTGTCTTTTCAAAAGCGATCAAGGCATTGCCATAGTTCTTTTTTTTGAAATAATAATCGGCAAGTTCAAAGTAGCCGTGGTTTACCTTCGGGTTTTCCGGGTAATCCTTGATAAACGCCATCATCAGGTTTTCGGCATCGGCATTGTAAAGCTGAAGCGCACACACGGCCTGGTAATATTCGGCATTGGCATGCATTTCCACCGGGTAATCTTTGGTGTCGAGCAACTGTTTGAACTTTTCCTGGGCTGCACCGTATTTTTCTTTGTTGAACAGTTCGACAGCATCACGGTACTGGACTAAAGGAGAACGGTAGTTGGTTGTCTTTTGGGCATACACCAGGTGTGCACCCGTGAGCAAACTCACACAGCCGATGGTAAGAATGATTTTTTTCAGCATAACAACATACTATTTAATTTGTATCCTGTTGATAATAAAATAATTATACAATATTAACCTAATTCTTGCGAAATTATTATTAAATAAAGCGTGGAAAACTTGTCACAGGCCTTAATTATTAACAGCAATCGTTTAATAACTTTGAAGAAAAAAGGTCTTATTTTTTAAAACAAAAACCTTGGGGTAAAACGTCAGAAACGCTGGCTTAAACTTCCTGCAGATGCTTATAATGCTGCACTATGAAATTCAGTTCGTTGTATGATATTTCATCGCCCAGCTTTTCTTTGATTTCTTTCAGCGATTTATGATTTTCGCTACCCAACAAGGTCATCACTTTTTTGATTTTTTCATCGGCCACAAATGCGGTAACCTCCAATATGCCGCGGCCAACAAAATGTGCCAGGTGACCCTCAATGGTTGTAGTCGAAAAACCGCGTTCCCGTGCTATCTCTGCAATGCTTTTACCTGCCTGGTATAGGTCAAGGCTGACATTTCTTGAGTTGATTTTTTCCTTCTTTACCCTGACAGGTATTTCAATCTGCTCGGCAACGATATCATGGTCACGGCAATATTCCAGTATCATGGACACTATTTCAGGGCCATACATTTCTGATTTTACGTTACCTATGCCTTTAATGGTTTTCAGCGCTGGCAGGGTGGTGGGAAGTTTATTGGCCAGTTCGGTAATGGTTTTTTGCGGCAGTATCTGATACACCGGCAGGTTATTTTCTTCGGCAAGGTTATTACGCCATTGTTTTATCGCCTGATAAAGAACAGGGTGTTTACAAGTTGTGGAAGCAGCCGGCTGAGCTGCAGATTTAGGTTTTGGCGGCCTGAAATCAATTTCCGCATCGCTTCTCCGGCGCAGATAAGAGAGCGTATCAAAGCCATCCCGGACATTTTTTATGCAGGAATACTTGATGAAGGTCTCCTTCTGCAGTTTTTCCATTGACTCAGCCAGATCTTTTTTGATGGCTTTGTTATCGGTATCGAAAAAGGTGGTATCCAGATAATCTGAGAGTTTTGTTTTTATGTTATCAGAAAAATACTGCGAAGCTTTCCTGATACGCTCCTGCAAGCTTGGATTTTCCTGCGGCAGGAAGGCTTGCTGCATGATTTGTCTCAATTGTTGTTTAAATTTTTCAGCTACCTGCAACAGTTCGGCGTCAAAGAGTCTTCTCTTTTCTTCCAGTTCAATTACTTTGGAAGCTTCCAGCATGCGGGCGTGTTCGCGTACAAGTTTCAACAGGTCGTCAAAGCGGTATTTCAGCAAGTTAAAATCAAAAAGTTCGATGATCAGGTCTTGCTGAAAGAGTTTCCGGGCTTCCCGAAGTTTTTCGGGTCCCGGCTCGTTTTGCCTTACATCTTCAGTGTATTCAGCTACCAGCGAATCGGTTTTGATACCGGCCACCGAAATAGGGGTGCTCAACACAATCCCTTCAAAGGTGCGGCAGCGGCTCAGCGCCACATATACCTGGCCATAGGCAAAGGCAGCATGGGCATCGATAATTACCCTGTCGAACGTCAGTCCCTGGCTTTTGTGGATGGTAATGGCCCAGGCAAGACGGAGCGGTATCTGCGAAAAAGTGCCGATGACTTTCTCGTCAATCTCCCTGGTGTCATCATTGAGAGAATAGCGTACATTTTCCCACACGACCTTGCCAACCTCTATTTCGGAATTGTCCGACTGACATTTTACAAAAACGACATCCTCGTCCATACGGGTTATTTTTCCGATTTTCCCATTGTAGTATAGCTTTTCCGGCGAAGGGTCGTTTTTAATAAACATCACCTGCGAACCAACTTTCAGTTCCAACTTTTCGTCGGTGGGAAAATCATTGGGGGAAAATTCCCCATCAATATCGGCGGTAAAAAAATGTGAAACATCTTTTATTTCTTTGAGTTTTGACTGGTTAAGGCTATTGGCGCTGGCGTTATGAGTGGTGAGGGTAATGTACCCTTCGGCATCCTTAGGCCTGAAGCCCGGGATATGGCGGGTATTGATCTCGGCAATAGTGGCTGCATCAATTCGGTTATCGCGTACTTTGTTGAGCAGACCGATAAAATACTGGTCTGTCTGTCTGAAAATTTCTTTTAGCTCGATACTGATTGGTTGAGATTTTTTTAAAGCAAAACTGTCGAAAAAGTATATGCTGTCGTAATAATCCTTCAGGATTTCCCACTCATCGTCTTTTATTACCGGGGTGAGTTGGTGCAGGTCGCCTATCATCAGCAGTTGTACACCGCCAAAGGGCTTTGTGCGGTTGCGGTACCTGCGCAAGACCTCATCCACGGCATCCAGAATATCGGCGCGCACCATGCTGATCTCATCAATCACCAGCAGGTCGATACATTTGATAAGTTTGATTTTATTTCTGCTGAATTTGTGTTGATAACCTTCGGCGAGTTTTCCGGCTTTTTTTTCGTGGAGCACTTCGGGAATGGCAGGGGCGAAGTTCAACTGAAAAAACGAATGTATGGTAACCCCGCCGGCGTTGATGGCTGCTACACCCGTTGGGGCAACGACAACCATGCGTTTTGGGGTGATCTTTTTTAAGTTATGCAGAAACGTGGTTTTGCCCGTACCCGCTTTGCCGGTGATAAAAATGTTTTTGTTGGTATACTGAACAAATTCTGAAGCTAATCTTAACTGTTCATTTTCGCGGTATTCCATCATTTATTTTTTTTTGCAATTGGTAGTGCGACTTGTAGTAGTGCTGCCAATTGCATGGTTGAAATCGTTGTTGTCGTGCTAACAATTGCATGGTTGAAAATCGTTTTAGTCGTGTTACCAATTGCATGGTCGAAATCGTTGTTGTCGTGCTACCAATTGCATGGTTGAAATCGTTGTTGTCGTGTTACCAATTGCATGGCTGAAATCGTTTTAGTCGTGTTACCAATTGCATGGTTGAAATCGTTGTTGTCATGCTACCAATTGCATGGTTGAAATCGTTGTTGTCGTGCTACCAATTGCATAGTTGAAATCGATGTTGTCGTGCTAACAATTGCATGGTTGAAAATCGTTTTAGTTGCACTATCATTTGCAAAAATAATCAATAATTGATTTATATTGAAAAGAAATAAATAAAACAGCAGAGCAAGAGCGATAAGATTTCCGTCTTTCAAAAAATAAAAAACCGGACTATTTAGCCCGGTTTTTCTGAGAAAAATTGCATGTTTATTCCTCGTTATTTTTCTGTTTGCTGCGTATGCGGTATGCCATCAGCAACCCCAGACCGCCAAAGATGAGTATCATACCACTATAGATGGCACCCACCAAGCCACCATCGCGGGAATATTCAGTATATTCTTTTGTAGTGGTGGGTATGTCGGCCAACTCTTCTTCAATTTCCTCTTCAATAGTGGATTCTTCCGTTTCGCTCACGCTATCCTTCTTATTGATGACCAGCGTTTTTGATGATGAATCGGCTGTTGATTTCACGGGTAAGTTGTTCAAAATGATTTTCAGTTTTTCCGGTGAGGTGGTCTTGGTATAATGATGCTCTTCTTTGGGGATAAACTGCACTATGATAATTGATAACACAATGCCGATGCCAACGCCTATCGATAACAGCGCAAAACGCAGGGTGCCAAAGCGGTCAGTTTTCTTTTTGGTGGCTGGTTCCATGCCTTTTTCAATCATTGCCATACGTTCGTCGTTTTGGTATTTACGCATAAATACCAGTGTGGTGAATAATCCGAGGAACAATGTAATAGGTACTAATACTCCGAAAAATGTTTCCATAATGTTTAAGTTTTAATTGGTTTGTCAGTATGACGCCACGATTTCCGTTCCGGTTACAAAAATACACAAAAAAATTTTGTATTTCTTGTACATAATTGATTTTCTATGTTTTGAGAAAATATTTTTTTATGATCAAGGTGGTACTTCATTTTTTTTGTGTAAATTTATAAAATTGTTGAGAAAATTTGTAACCATTGCATTAAACCCGGCGTCTATTGTATAGTGTTATGAACAAGGAAGAGCAACTCTGGATCAACGAATGCCTGCAGGGCAATACAGAAGCTTTCAGGAAACTGGTGGATGCCTACAGACATTTCGCTTATACGCTGGCCATGAGGATAACTAAAAATGAGGAAGATGCCGAAGAAGTGACCCAGGATGCTTTTTTAAAAGCTTACACCTCACTGCAAAGTTATAAAGGTGAAGCAAAGTTCAGCACCTGGTTTTATAAAATTGTTTTGAACATGGCCATGACAAAAGTAAGACGCAGAAAACCGGCACATCAGAACATCGACGAAGTTCATATTGCGATAGCCAATGATGACGAACCTGCCCGTAAAAAAGACCGGACCTATTATGTCGAAAAAGCCATCAGCACCCTGCCCGAAGACGAAGCTTCCATTGTTACCTTGTTCTATATGGAAGATCAGTCGCTGAGTGATATTTCTGAAGTTTTGAACCTGAGCCTTTCCAATACTAAGGTGAAATTGTTCAGGGCGCGTAATAAATTGGCTGAAGTTTTAAAAAATGAATTAAAAGAAAACGTATTTTCGCTGTTATGAAACATCTATCAGAAGAAACGATCATGGGACTTGCCGATGCTACGCTGACACTCTCAGAGCGGACAGCAGCCGAAGCCCATATAGCTGTTTGCAGCGATTGCTGCGAGCAATACAACCTTTACAAATCATTGGATGCGTTGTTATCTGCTGAAAATATCCTGCAAGCCCCTCCGGCGATGACCAATCGTGTAATGCAGCAGGTTGAACTTCACCAGAAAATTATGTTACGCAAGGCCCAAAGCAGAAGGACACTAATAAAATTCAGCACCATCATGTTTGTTTTTATGCTTGCCCTTGTTGTGCTGGCTTTTGTGTCAGGCGCCGCCGTTGAAATACAAACACCTGCCTGGATATCATCAGCAAAAGAAATTTTAAACTCTATTAAAATGCCACACATCAACCTGATGTATTTATTTTTTATTATTCCTGTGGTATTCCTTCTTTTTGCCGAAAGAATTATCGTTATGATCGGCAAACACAGGTTGGCAGGGCAGTTAAAAACTACTGATTAAAATTCAGCAAGTAATATTGTTCATGTTCTATCAGCCATTGTTTACGCCATAATCCGCCTGCATATCCTGTCATATCGCCATTTTTACCAATTACCCGGTGGCAGGGGACAATGATTGAAATATTGTTTCTTCCTACCGCATTTCCAATAGCGCGTACCAGTTTTTTACCCTTTATTTTTATGGCAACTTCTTCATAACTGTCCAGGTGCCCGTAAGGAATCAAACTAAGCTCGGACCAGACACGCTGCTGAAAATCTGTCCCGGCCTGCTGCACCGGGATGGAAAATTTTTTTCTTTTTCCGGTAAAATATTCCTGAAGCTGGTTAGCACATATTTTTAGTAATGGAGTAGAAGTCTGCCTTATTTCGTCTTTCTCATCATAAAAATTTATGGAAGAAATAAATTTGTTCGTCCCTTCGATAAGAATATTGCCAATGGGCGATTTAAAAACTATGTGATGCAGGTCTTCATCCATAAAATTTGAGTTTGCCTGATTTATTAATTCGAATAAAGTTCCAGAGAGCTCGATGAAATATGGCTGACTCTTGCCTGAATTGAAGTTCCTCTGTCAGTGGGCGGGGCATTTTTGGTACGGGAACTGTTTGCACCAAGCCCGGTAAATTTAACATATTCTGTCTTCCAGACACCACCGGTTGAAAGTATGTAGTTGAGGGTAACAGTTACTTCATTTACATAATAAGGCAGGCTATTGGTAACCGTGACAGTCGGATTAATAACAATTCCGAAAGGCCCGGATTCATAGTTTGCCCTTGCATATACGTAATTTCTCCAGTTTCGGCGGTAGGAGGTTTTTTGCTCCTCTTCTTTTTGGGCTGCTTCAAGAGCGTTTTTATCATTACTGGCTGAGCTTGCCGTGCCTGAGTTTTTTGCTCCTTCTTTTCCGGGAGTTCCTTCTGGCAGCATGCCAGATGCGGCTGAATCAGCCTGAACTGAAGTAGAATCAGTGGTAAGGCCTTTTTCTACCGAAGAATTGCATGACTTTAACGAGAGAAAAATTATCAGTACGACGACTAAAACCGTGCCGAGACCAGCACCCAGAAGTATCCATAGTAATCCTTTCTTTTTACTTTTTCCGGGAACGGATTCCGGCTTTGAAATTGGGGTAAGAGGTGGCGGTACATTCACATTCTGGGGTAATGGGGGAGGAACGGCTGCAAATAACGTCTTCAGTTCTTCAACTTCTCCTGCAGGTTTCCAGGTTTCCATGCCTTCGCACCAAACCATGCTGTCCCGGCTGAGTTTAATATTCTTTAATTGTTCAAAATCAAATGGACCTTGCTGGTTTTGTCCGTCGTGGATATAATATTGCTTCATAGAAATGGATTTAATTAGAATTGCTTATGAATTACAAATATATGAAAAAAATTTTATAAAATAATGTTTCATGCTTTTAGTATGCATTTTTTAAAAAAATATGGAAAGGAACAGACCAAAAAAAGGCCGGCAGTTTGCTGCCGGCCTTGGTAATATCCTGGTCAAATAATACTATTCAACCACAATTTTCCGGATAGCATTCACGTCTTTTCCGGTGAGATGCAAATAATATACTCCTTTGCCCAAATCAGAAATATCAACAGGTAGCGTCATATTATCTGAATCGATAATTATTGTTTTATTTAAAACTTCCTGACCGGTAAGACTATAAATCGTCATGTTTATTTTTCCTGAAACAAGCTGGTTAATAATCAGATTGAACGATCCATTGCTCGGATTTGGTGAACAAATAATATTGTTCCCTGATAAATTTTCATCAATGCCACCAATGGTAATCGTAATATTCTGAGTTACTGAGTCTGCTCCGCAGTCGTTATAGGCCACCAGGGTTACGGCATAGGTTCCTGAAGTGGAATAGGTATGTGAAGCGTTAGTATTGGGGCTGGTGGTGCCATCGCCAAATTTCCATAAGTAGCTCAGGGCACCGGTGGAAGTATTGGTAAAGGAAACAGAGCCTCCGTTTGAAGTATAGCTAAAGCCGGGAACAGCAATAATGCAATCGAAAATATGAATATCGTCAATAGCAATACCTTCTTCCGGGGTCATGGAAAACTGGCCGGGCATATAATGTATTCTTAGTTTTACTCCGCTTTGGTTGCCACAGTTATCGAGGATATGAGTTTTATAAACCCAGCCTGCCGAACTGCCTGTCCATGTGTTGCCGCCCATCAATCCGGCCGTATACCAGTCGGTGGTTTCATTGGGGCCAACCACAAACCAGTTCATGCCGCCGTCAATAGAAGCTTCCAGTACGGCTGTGGCACCCATCATCATCATGGTTTCATTCCAGACATACAATTCAATGGTGGGGCTGCTGTATCCTGTAAAATCCAAACAGGGGCTGTACAGGTAGGATTCTTCCCCACTGAGCGTGTTGCCGGTAAGGTTGGTTTTCCACGCTTTGGTGGGCGAATGAGCTGAATTTATTACTGGCGAAGCAGGAACACCCCAGGCCCACGAACTGCTGCCTTCGGTGTACCAATCACCGTCGCTGGTTTCAAAGTCTTCGGTGTAGGGAAAAGTGTTGATACCCGTGCTGTTGGTTATCGTTAATGTGAGGGTATCGTTATTGTTGTCCTCGTCGTTGTTCAAGCCCGTGGTAACATTAAAAACATAAACGCCGGGAGCCGACAGGTCGGCTGTTTGGGTAAAACTATGGAAGAGTGTTTCATTGTAATATATGGGTGTGTTGATGGTATCTGTAATCCATTGTCCCCCGTTGATCTGATAACTGACCGGGAAATGGTTTTGAGTATTTTGCCCGAAATTGGAATAATAAACTGCGACAATTTCATGGTTTGTCAAACTGCAGCCGCTCACCGGGGCATACATATCGGTAACTCCCAGATCGTTTACAGGGGCTTCGTGGATATAGATGTCATCAATGGCGACACCTTCGCAAATAGTAGCATAGGGGCCATAGTAATAAAGGCGGAGACGGACATTCGGTTCGCCGCCGGCCGAATTAAGGGTGTGGCGTACGTGTGTCCAGTCCGAAAGGTTGCCGCTCCAGCCGTATTGAGTGTTATACCAGTTGGCGTCGAACATGTTTCCCACGCTTGTCCAGGTGGCTCCGCTGTCGATAGAGACCTGAAGGACGATACTGTCCATACCCGGTGCCATGGAAGCCGTATTATACCAAATGTTGAACTCTATGACCGGCATGGTGAGCGTGCTGAAATCAAAACAGGGGCCCATCAGGTTCGACATTTCCATCATGTTGGCATTGGTGGTCAGGTTGGTAACCCAGCATTTGGTAGGGGAGGCCGCATGGTTGATGATGGGTTTTACCGGTGTGCCCCAGGCCCACGAAGAGTTTAACCCGCCGCTTACCCAGCCGCCATCGCTGGCTTCAAAATCCTGCAAATAAGGAAAGGCACTGACGCCAAGCATGTTGTTTATGGTTATGGCGGTGGTGTCGTTGGTAAGGTCGGCATCGGCCACTAAGCTTGTATAGCATTTAATAACGTATTGCTGCACGGTACTGAGGTTTGCAGGCGTAGTAAAAGTATATTGCAGCGAAGCGCCGGGATTAATTGCGGTGCTTACCATTTCCGGGGCAGCATTAAGCCCGTTGATGGAAAATCCGATATTGAAATTGCTCTGTACGGCGGTCCCGAAATTTTCGATGGTAACTTGCATGTATTCCGTGTTTGTAAGTCCGCAGGAGTTGCCCGGATAAAGAATTTCGGTGATGCCCAGATCACTGGCCGGGGCCTGGTAAATATGAATATTGTCAACAGCTACCCCATCGGACTGGCTAAGGAGGCTGCCATAGAAATATATCCTAAGTTTGGCATCAGGATTGCCTGCCAGGCTGTCCATGCGGTGGCGGACGGTAATAAAGCCGGTTCCAGGGCTTGTCCAGCCGTTGGCGCCATCATACCAGTTTATAGGCTCATTCTGTTGTCCGAGTATTTGCCAAGTAGCACCGCCGTCTTTGGAATATTCCACCCGGCAATAGTCTAATGTTCCGGTAGTGGCTACCCAAAGGTCAAATTCCAGCACGGGGGCTGTGAGGCTCGTAAAATCAAGGCAGGGAAAGTTGAGATAGGAAGCTTCGCCCTGGTTATAGTTCGCTGTCAGACCCGTAACCCAGCATTTGACAGGCGAAGAAGCATGTGTGATTACGGATTTGTTTGGCGTTCCCCAGTCCCATGACGAAAGTGTGCCGCTGCTGCCGTATCCGCCGTTGCTGGCCTCAAAGTCTTCGTTGTATGGAAAAGCGCTGATGACAGGAGCGTTGTTTACCAGCATAGTTGCAGTATCATTAGAAGGATCGCTATCGGCTAATTTTGTGTAGGCAACCAGGTTATACGTGGTGCCGGGTGTGGAAAAATTACCTTTTACAGTAAAAGTAAACTGCTGGGTGCTATCGGGAAGGATTGGCCCATACACTGTATCAGTAACAATGGTGCTGCCGTTAATAACATATTCCACGAGACATGAATCTAAGGGTGCTATGCCCAGGTTCGCCAGTTCCAGGGTGATATCCTCGGCAGCGGTGAGGGCGCATCCCGACACCGGGCTGATGATGCTTGTTACAGCCACATCATAAGGGTTGATCATACTCATTTGTATGTCAAAAGCCGTGGAAGGGTTGGGGACAAAAATAATCGGATCCATAGTGGAAACAATAATGTAATATGTTGTACCTCCGTTGAGCAAAACATTACTCACGGAAGGATTACCAAGCATACCTTCGTTTGACGCAACACATACGGCTCCCGCCTGATCGGGGCAGTTATCGGTAACAAATAATCCCACAGCATTTCCGGTATTTGTCAAAGAAATATTGACATACTGATTGAATGCAGGGGTGTATGTGAATATGAAATCGTTACCGTTCATATAATTACTGTTACAAGCATCAGTATTATCAAATGTATCGGGAAAGCCGGCCGTCGTCATTCCTGTCTGGTTATATGGCAGGGCTGTGATCACATATGGGTTGGTACATGTTGATCCGGGCTGTGAATACCCACCGGCTTGAAACAACAAAAATGCTGCAGCCAATAAAAGTAATTTTTTTAATTTTTTCATAATTTTTATTTTTAGTTTCGCATTATTACTTCCAACTTTTAACCTCTTACTTCTAACTCCTGACTCCTGACTCCTAACTCCTAACTCCTGACTCCTAACTCCCGACTCCTGACTCCTAACTCCCAACTCCCAACTCCCAACTCCTAACTCCCGACTCCTAACTCCCGACTCCCGACTCCTAACTCCCGACTCCTGACTCCTGACTCCTGACTCCCAACTCCCGACTCCCTATTTCCTCATCATCTGACGCATATTCCTCATTTGTTTCACAGGATTTTTCCCGGCGTTGGTCATCGAACGCATAATTTTCCGGGTATCTTCAAATTGTTTTATCAGCCGGTTTACCTCCTGTATGCTGTTGCCGCTGCCGGCTGCTATGCGTTTGCGGCGGCTGCCGTTGATGACATCAGGATTTTCTCTTTCTTCGGGGGTCATTGAACCAATGATTGCCTCAATTCCTTTAAAAGCATTATCGTCAATTTCAACATCTTTCATGGCTTTGCCCATGCCCGGTATCATGCCTACCAGATCCTTCACATTACCCATTTTTTTGATCTGTTTTATCTGGCTTATGAAATCATTAAAGTTGAACTGGTTTTTGGCGATTTTTTTCTGAAGTTTCTGGGCTTCCTCCACATCATACTGTTCCTGGGCCCGTTCAACGAGTGAAACGATATCGCCCATGCCAAGTATGCGGCTTGCCATACGCTCAGGATGAAATACATCGATGGCATCCATCTTTTCGCCAAGCCCGATAAATTTCACGGGTTTGTCTACAACTGACCTGATGGTCAAGGCAGCTCCGCCGCGTGTATCGCCGTCGAGTTTTGTCAGCACCACTCCGTCAAAATTCAGGCGATCGTTAAATGCTTTAGCCGTGTTAACGGCATCCTGTCCCGTCATGGAATCCACGACAAATAGTATTTCGTGGGGTGTTATGGCATCCTTGATGTTGGATATTTCGTTCATCATTTCTTCATCAACAGCCAGGCGGCCTGCCGTGTCGATGATGATTACGTTATGCCCTTTTTCTTTTCCGTAGCTGATAGCTTTTTTAGCCAGTGAAACCGGTTTTTTATCCTCTTCATCACTATAAACTTCCACCTCGATCTGATTTCCGAGAACTTTTAGCTGTTCAATAGCTGCAGGACGGTAAACGTCACAAGCGACCAGCATTGGATTTTTTCCTTTTTTTGTTTTCAGGTAGTTGGCCAGTTTCGCAGCAAAAGTGGTTTTTCCGGAACCCTGCAAACCGGCAATGAGCACAATCGCAGGGCTGCCCTTGAGGTTGATATCCGACTTTTCACTGCCCATAAGCTGTGTCAGTTCATCATGAACAATCTTCACCATCAGTTGCCCTGGTGATACGGAGGTCAATACATTTTGCCCAAGGGCTTTTGCTTTGACATCCTCGGTAAACGATTTTGCAATTTTATAGCTCACATCGGCATCGAGCAAAGCTTTTCTTACTTCTTTCAGCGACTCGGATACGTTGATATCGGTAATGTGCCCTTGTCCTTTTAGTATCTTGAACGCGCGGTCGAATTTTTCACTCAGGTTTTCAAACATTTGTTTTAATAATTTAGTTCACGGCAAATATAAAAAAAAATCCGAAGTTGGAAATTGTTTTGGATTTATCATGTTATTTGTTTTTGAGGTAATTTACAAATATTGATGCCTGGTCGACCGATAAAAAATTGTTTCTGAATGATACAGATTATTTACTTTTGCATAATCTAAATTTATTCATCATGGTATTACTCGATGGAAAAAAAGTCTCCGATGAGATTAAAACAGAAATAGCCAATGAAGCACAAAAAATGCTTGAAACCACAGGTAAAACACCTCACCTTGCCGCGGTTCTGGTGGGAGAAGACCCAGCCAGCCAGACATACGTTGCTTCTAAAGAACGTGCCTGCAAAGAAGTAGGTTTCATATCTTCGTTATATAAGTACCCCGGCAACATACGCGAAGCAGAACTGCTTAAAGTAGTGGATTTTTTAAACAATGACGAAGAAATTGACGGTTTTATCGTACAACTGCCATTGCCAAAACATATTAATGAACAGAAAATCATCGAAGCCATCGACCCTAAAAAAGATATTGATGGTTTTCATCCGGTCAATGCAGGGAAGATGCTGCTTGGACTACCATCTTATCTTCCGGCTACGCCTTACGGCATTATGCTGCTGCTGGAACGTTACAAGATTGGGACCGAAGGAAAAAATTGCGTGGTGATTGGCCGCAGCCATATAGTGGGAACACCAATGAGTATACTTTTATCGCGAAATAATAAATCGGCCAATTGTACCGTAACTCTTTGCCACAGCAAGACTCAGCAGTTAGCGGAAATATGCGCCAAAGCAGATATTCTGGTGGCTGCCATGGGCAAACAGGAATTTGTAACGGCTGATATGGTGAAAAAAGATGCCGTGGTCATTGATGTGGGTATTCACAGGGTGGCCGACATGAGCACCAAATCAGGGTTCCGCCTGAAAGGAGATGTGAAGTTTGACGAGGTGGCAAAAAAATGTTCATTTATTACGCCTGTCCCGGGGGGAGTAGGCCCTATGACCATAGTGGGGCTGCTGATGAACACCCTGAAAGCAGCAAAAAAAGAGTACTATCAATAATTTGGATACAGATCGGCTTTTGAGAGAAGGGAAACTTCTTCCGCTCATGGAAGAGTTTTACACGTTGCAGGGCGAAGGTACACAAGCCGGCAAAGCTGCATGGTTTATTCGCATTGGCGGTTGCGATGTAGGCTGCCGCTGGTGCGATAGCAAAGAATCATGGATAGCCGGTTATCACCCCCTTACACCGACTGACGAAATTGTTGCACATGCTGTGCAATGTCCTGCAAAAGCCGTTGTAATAACAGGAGGGGAGCCGTTGCTTTACAATCTGGATTATTTGTGCGCTAAGCTCAAAGAGCATGGAATAAAAACATATCTCGAAACATCCGGAAGTGAAAGATTAAGCGGAAACTGGGATTGGGTATGTCTCTCTCCCAAAAAAAACGCACCGCCGCTGGCAGATATTTTTCAAATGGCCGATGAACTGAAGGTGATCATTTACGATGAAAGCGATTTCGACTGGGCCGAAGCCAATGCCCGTTTTGTGCGGCCGGGCTGTCGCCTGCTGTTGCAACCTGAATGGAGCCGTTATAAAACTATGATCCCCCATATTGTTAACTACATACTTCAGCATCCCGAATGGGCCGTATCACTGCAATCGCATAAATTTATGAGGATACCATAGGTCAACAAGAGGCCTTTATTTATTATTTCTTTCTTGTTTTGTTTTCTAATACTTTCAAACTTTCCAAATAATTTTTTTCAGCTTCGCTCAATGTTTTTTGCTGATACTTTTGGTATTCTTTGGTAGCCTTTTTAATAGCAATTTCGTGACTGACAGAGCCAGCACCCTGCAATAGTTTTTCATCACACTGTTTATTGCACCGGTATTTGCAAAATAAATCTAAATTTGCAGAGTTATACCAATTAAACAATTCAACGATATGTGCACAAGAAAATCTCTGATAACTGCTATATTCCTAATATTATGCACCTGTTTTACTTTTGCCCAGGGAAAATATACCACGACCAATCAGAAAGCCATAAAATTATTTGACAAAGCCATTGAAAATTTTCAATCGAAAGATCTGATGAGCTGCGAATCGAACCTCCTGAAAGCGCTGAAAGAAGACGATCAGTTTGTTGAAGCACATATGCTGCTTGCCAATATTTTTGATGAACAAAAACTTACCGAAAAAGCCATACTTTATTACAAAAATGTCATTGAGCTCGATCCGGAATTCTATGAGGGCATCTATTATAATATAGGCACCGACGAATTTTCTATCGGAAAATACGATGATGCAAAACAACATTTTGAGAAATTTTTGTCATATGCCAATCAGGAGCCTAAGTATGTAAAACGTTCACAATTCCTGCTACAATCATGTAATTTCGCTATTAAAGCCATACAAAACCCTGTCCCTTTCAAGCCGGTGAATCTCGGCGACAGCGTGAACACTGAAAACAATGAATATTCACCGTCTCTGACCGTTGATGAACAAAAATTGGTAATTACTGTCCTCAGGCCGCGCGACTCATACACCATCCACACCCAGGATAAAGAAGAAGATTTTTATATGTGCGTTAAAACTGCTGACAGCGTGTGGGGCATGGCACGTAAAATCGGCGCACCACTGAATTCGCATGGCAACGAAGGCGCACAAAGCATTTCACCGGACGGCAACATTTTATATTTTACGATCTGTAACCGTGCCGACGGCATGGGAAGCTGCGACCTGTACGTTTCGGAACGCCAGGGAGCACGATGGAGCACTCCCGTAAATATGGGCGTAAGAGTAAATTCCGGAGCCTGGGATTCACAGCCAAGTATTTCGCCCGACGGCAAAACATTGTATTTTGCCAGTGCCCGTGAAGGCGGCAAAGGCAATATGGATATCTGGCAAACGACAAAAAATGATAACGGGGTCTGGACTTCGCCCACCAATCTCAGCGATTCCATAAATACCAACATGTCCGAAATGTCGCCCTTTATCCATTCCGATGGAAAAACGCTGTATTTCACATCCACCGGGCATCCTGGCATGGGGGGGATGGATATTTTCTATTCAAAACTCAAAGACAACGGACAGTGGTCCACGCCAAAAAATCTTGGATACCCGATCAACACGTTCCATGACGAAGGTTACCTGATAGTGAATGCCCGCGGCAACAAAGCATACTTCTCGTCCGATCAGTTCGGAGGGCAGGGAGGCATGGACATCTATTCCTTCGATCTCTATGAAGAAGCCCGCCCCACAGCGGTTACATTCATGAAAGGCACGGTATACAACTCAAAAAACCAGAAAAGGATAGATGCGAAATTTGAGCTGATAGACCTTTCAACTTCGCAGGTGGTGGCACAGTCGTTTTCCGACCCGCTGACCGGTGAGTTTATGGTAAGCCTTCCTACAGACCGTAATTACGCCTTGAACGTTTCTAAAGAAGGATATCTGTTTTATTCGGAGAATTTCGAAATTAAAGGCGATCACTCTAAACTTAAACCTTTCCTTAAAGATGTTTATATGCAACCTATTGAAACAGGGAGTGTTGTAGTTTTACGAAACATCTTTTTTGATTTCGATAAATTTGACCTGAAACCTGAGTCGCAGGTTGAACTCAACCGCCTGGTCGATCTGTTGAACAAGAACAAAACCATGAAAATTGAAATTGGCGGACATACCGATAACAAAGGTTCTGCAGAATACAACCAGAAACTTTCGGAAAACCGCGCCAAGTCGGTTTATGAATACCTTATCAACAAAGGCATCGACAAAACACGTCTTTCTTACAAAGGTTACGGGCTGACAAAACCCATCGAATCCAATGATTCCGAAGAGGGCAGGGCTATCAACCGCAGAACGGAATTCAAGGTTATTGGAAATTAATATTACCTGAGTTTGGGTTAAGAACATATTATCTTAATCCGTTAGGATTTAAATATCAATAGAAAACAAATAACAGAAACATTTATTCTCCGTCAGGAGATTAACATTGAATAGTGTTTATGTCCTACGGACAAAATATTCCACACATTTTTGATTTTATATTGATATTAATTGCCTACGCCAAATACTATCAATTTAATAATATGTGTTTTGACAAAACAAAAATGATTTATTTATCCAGAACTCAGGTTAATCGGCTGATCTTCATTCAGTACGTGATTCAATGCGGCAGGCAGAAGCCTTTTTTCCCTGGTTAAGTTCAAGAAAATAGATACCCGACGGATAAACTTTAAAGTCGAAAAGCCGGGTATAAACACCTTTTGATTTCGGTATTTTTTCTTTATAAATAGTTTTTTTCGATTCGTCTTTTAACACCAGCCGGGTGGTATTTTTCGGATCTAATTGAAAAATGATCTGCACGCTTTTTATTTCATCGCCCGGTGTGGCAGAAAAATCACTGATGGCCTGCTTGTCGGGAAAAATAATGTTTTCTGTTGAAATACCCGTGTTACGGGCAGGTTGTGATGGCTCATCATCCAAATTAGTTTCCAATGAGTCAGGAATCATCTGGGAAGGAAAATCCTTCGTGAATGCATCGTCCATATCCGGCGGAAATACCTTGTTGAATAATTCGGTAGAATTTTCAGGCATCTCAAATGAAAAACTGTTGAAATCCTGAAAGAAATCTTTCATTTCGCGGTTGATGATCCTGTCGAAATTTTCTGTAAAATTTGTATCCAAACTATATTGCTTATTGAAAAATATAAAAGGATTATCATGGTTGAAAATACTGTCGTTAAAGATATTCGCGCTGCCGTCCGAATCATACGATCTTTCCGACACTGTAGTATCTCCATTTTCGATGGTAATTGTTTTGATGGTTACCGACGAATGCGATTGAGCATAAGCTTCAAAAGAAATTGCCAGTGCAAGCAGGCATGAAAAAATTAGTGTCTTCATGGTTTTTCTTGTTTTTCTTCCCGCATCATGGACGCCCTGAATATCAGATAGTGCAGTTCTGCCGCAGCAAATCAGGCACAGGTTCTAACAGAGAGTGGCCGGGATGGCAGGAAATTTTCCTGAAATACAACGATTACAAAAATAAAAAATTGTATGCTTATTTCAAAAATTTCACGGTGTACTCAATGTAACAGGAATGATCTTTCCATTCATGTAATGATGGGTATTCCTTGCGAATTCAACAATAAAATCAGCCATTTGCGCAGGTTTTACGGGCGCTTCAAACCCGGGGAATGCCTGCTCCAGCATCTCTGTCTGAACAGATCCGAGGCATAAACAATTGACTTTGATGTTGTTCTCTTTCAATTCACCGGCAAGACATTCGGTAAGGCACGCCAGCGCCGCTTTTGATGCGCTGTATCCCGATAAACCGTCAAATTTTATACTACCCTGAAATCCACCCATGCTGCTTATGTTAAGCACGTGGGCTTGATCAGAGAAAAAGGGAAGCAGTGTCTGTATCAGCTTAAATGGCGCCAGGTAATTTACCTCAAGCATCCGTTTATTATCTTCGATATTCAGGTCTTTAAATGCCTTTTTAATTAATAATCCGGCATTATTGATCAATATATCAGTTTTTCCACCGGGTAATAACGTAAGTTGTTCAATTATCTTGCCTATATCATCTTTCTCAAGATCAAAAGAAAAAGGGTGGAATGTTGTATAATTTTTTGCGAGAATTTCAAGTTTGCTGATATCACGTGAAAGAGCAAGAACATGCACACCGGGATTTTGCAGAAATTTTTTACACAGTTCAAAACCTATACCTTTTCCGGCTCCGGTTATAACGACATTCATGATTCCCTGGTGGCTAATGATTTAATTTTTTCACACTATCAAAGAAAAACTAAGCATCAATACGAGCATATTTTGCATTTTTCTCAATAAATTCACGTCTTGGGGGCACTTCATCGCCCATCAGCATGGAAAAAGTACGGTCAGCATCAGTGCCGTTGATAATAGCTACCTGACGAAGCGTGCGTTTTTCAGGATTCATGGTGGTATCCCACAATTGTTCCGCGTTCATCTCGCCAAGACCTTTGTATCTTTGAATATGAATGTTGGATTCTTTGGTGGTTTTGGCTAATTCCTCGACAATCTGTATACGTTGTTCTTCAGTCCAGCAATAAAACTGTTCATTTCCTTTTTTTATCAGATAGAGCGGGGGAGTAGCGATATAAACATGTCCCCGTTCAATAAGTTCGTGCATATAACGGAAAAAGAAGGTGAGTATCAATGTCGCGATATGGCTGCCGTCCACATCAGCATCTGTCATGATAATGATTTTATGATAACGTAGTTTCTCGAGGTTCAGTTCTTTTGAATCATCTGCTGTGCCGATAGTGATGCCCATAGCAGTAAACATGTTTTTTATTTCTTCCGATTCAAAAACCTTGTAGGGCATGGCTTTTTCCACGTTCAGAATTTTACCTCTGAGAGGGAGTATAGCCTGAGTTTTACGGTCGCGGCCCTGTTTGGCCGTACCACCTGCAGAATCTCCCTCCACCAGGAATAACTCGCACAGGGAAGCATCTTTTTCGCTGCAGTCGGCCAGTTTCCCGGGAAGTCCCGTACCCGAAAGAACGCTTTTGCGCTGTACCAGCTCACGTGCTTTGCGTGCCGCGTGCCGTGCGGTGGCAGCCAGAATGACTTTATTAACGATGGTACGTGCTTCTTTTGGATGTTCTTCAAGGTAATAGGATAGCAGTTCGCTGACAATCTGGTCAACAGCGCCCATGACTTCGTTGTTTCCGAGCTTGGTTTTGGTTTGTCCTTCGAACTGTGGCTCCTGAACTTTTACTGAAATAATGGCAGTCAAACCTTCACGGAAATCATCTCCGCTGATATCGAATTTCAGTTTTGCCAGTAAGCCTGATTTTTCTGCATACGCCTTTAGCGTGCGGGTAAGGGCCCGGCGGAATCCGGCAAGGTGCGTTCCCCCTTCATGGGTATTAATATTGTTCACATAAGAATGGATGTTTTCAGAAAAGGAATCATTATATTGCATGGCAATATCAATGGGGATTTCATTCTTGTCGCCTTCGATGCAGATAGGCTCTGGCATCAGTTTTTCGCGCGTGCCGTCGAGGTAGCCGATAAAATCTTTCAGTCCGTTCTCTGAGAAAAATACTTCATTCAGCGGCTGGCCGTTTTCATCTGTTTCGCGCATGTCGGTGAGCGTGAGCTTTACTTTTTTATTCAGGTATGCCAGTTCGCGCAAACGGTTAGCTAAAAGTTCATAGCTGTATTCCGTAACATAAAATATTGATTTGTCTGGCATGAACGTAATTTTGGTACCCGTTTTGTCAGATTCACCGACCACATGTACCGGATACAGGGGGTCTCCGCAGGAATATTCCTGTTCAAAGATATTTCCTTCGCGGTAAACGGTGACCTTCATATGTGAAGAAAGTGCGTTTACACAGGAAACACCAACGCCATGAAGCCCGCCGGATACCTTATAAGAACTTTTATCGAATTTTCCGCCTGCATGAAGCACGGTCATAACAACTTCAAGGGCTGAACGCTGTTCCTGTTCGTGCATACCGGTCGGGATACCACGGCCGTTATCTTCAACAGTTATCGAATTATCGGGGTTAATAATTACCTGGATGGTATCGCAATAGCCTCCGAGAGCCTCATCAATTGAGTTATCAACAACTTCAACTACCAGGTGATGCAGCCCTCTGCTTCCGGTGTCTCCAATGTACATGGAAGGACGTTTGCGGACAGCTTCCAGCCCTTCCAATACTTTAATACTATCGGCATCATAATTTCCGTTTCCGTTTCCGTTCCCGTTTTTGCCATCTACTTCATTTTCTTTATCGCTCATAATCAGTTACTTATATAGTTTTAATTTTAAACAAAGATACGTTTTTTTTCCCGATAAATTCCAAAGTTTTTTATTAAAAATCCGCAGAAGTTATTAACAGTTTTATTATGGTTTAAATCATTGTATATCTGCTATTTAAAATACGATGAGGTGAAATAATTTTATTCTTAAAAAAATAGTATTAATTTTATTGAAAATATTGAATCTTAGCTTATGTTTTGGTACCACGTTCTCGACTATTTTTTCCTGATCTTTCATACGGTATTTACTTTGTTTAATATTATCGGGTGGATTTGGAAAAAGACCAGGCTGGCAAACTTTATCACCCTTTCGCTGACAGGGTTGTCGTGGTTTGGTTTGGGGATATTTTATGGCTGGGGTTTTTGTTTTTTGACCGAATGGCATTGGCAGGTGCTTCATAAGCTTGGAAATACAAATCTGCCCTATTCTTATATAAAGTACATCCTGGCAAGGCTGCTTGGATTACAGGTTGGCGAAGAACTGGCAAATATGGGCACTCTTGTTGTTTTTATTCTTGCTTTTATGCTTTCGGTATGGTTTAATTTTATCAGAAAATTAATTTTCAGAAAACAAGCCACCAAAAAATAATTCTTACTTACTTTGCCCTCTAATAATTTAACATTGCACGAAGAATATAAAGATTACGTATTATATGCACTGCCTTTGGTGGTGCTGATCACGAACAGAATACCCTTTGTCGGCAAATTTCTCAGGATCATCAACACCCTCATACATGAAAGCGGGCATGCGCTGCTGGCATTGCTTACGCGCGGAGAAGTTTACGAAATTGAATTGTTTGGTGACCGTTCAGGCGCCGCCACGGTGAAAACTAAAGGGAAATTAAGCTTTTTTCTGGTTTCATTAGCCGGTTATGTTGTTGGTTCTGCATTTGCGTACCTGATGTTTTATCTCATCTCGCTCGGTAAGTATGATATGGTGATTTATGTGGTGGTGATCATCGCACTGCTTGATCTAACATTCCTTATCCGTAATACCTATGGATTATTCTGGATAATAATTTTTATTGTATTATTAATATTGGCCCGTTTTTACCTGAACGATTTCTTTAAGTTTGTCTTTACTGCCTGGATATCCGCAGTTATGCTTTTTGAGGCCTTTTATTCTTCTGTGGAATTGGTGATCATTGCATCCCGCAAACCGAAATCAGCAGGCGATGCTGCTATGCTGGCAAAAACCACCGGTATTCCTGCCTTAATCTGGGCCGTATTTTTTGTACTACTTTCCGGCTTTTTTATCTACCTTACCGTGAGGTTGTTCTTTTAGAATTAATTTCCGATCCGCCATGACAGACTAATTCCGTCACTCTAATCTCCCAACTCACAACTCAGAACTCTGAACTCCCAACTCCTCCGCCGCGGCGGACTGACTTCCAACTCCTGACTTCCGACTTCCAACTTCCGACTCCCGACTTCCTATTTAAACGCCATATTCTTCTTCTCAGTAATCTTTTCGCAATAGTTGCACTTAAGTTTTGATTCCTCCTTATCGATTACTTTAAATTTTGTCGGCACATTTTCAACGTTGGTTATGCAGTTCGGATTGACACATTTCACGAATTCCCTGATAGTGTCCGGAATTTCAACTTTCTTTTTTTCCACTACCTGATAATCTTTGATAACAATCAGTGTGGCAGTGGGAGCAACCAGTGCAATTTTATTGATCTCGATAGGTTCAAAATACTTGTTGTTAACCTTAATGATTCCTTTTTTCCCGTATTTGCTGCTGTCGAGGTTGGTTCCAAAAAGTATCTGCTGGCCGGCCTGATCGAGGTTAAGGATGCGGATGACCTGAAACACGCTTTGTGTGGGTATGTGGTCGATGACGGTACCGTTTTCAATAGCCGATACAATCAGTTCTTTTCTGGGTTTATTATCTTTTTCCATAGTATTACACTCCTAAGATTAATTTTAATAATGCCTGTCGAACATACAATCCGTTTTGAGCCTGTTGAAAATAATATGCCTGTGGCAGGGTGTCCACATCTTCATCAATTTCATTCACGCGCGGGAGCGGATGCAAAATCTTCATGTTCGGTTTTGCCTCGGTAAGCAGGCTTTTGTTCAGTACATAAGAATTTTTTACTTTTTCGTATTCGATGGGATCAGAAAAACGCTCGCGCTGTATACGTGTCATGTAAATAATATCGGCCTTGGGTATGGCTTCACTAAGGTCGGTGTACTGATAATATTCCAGTTTCTTTTCCTTGATATGCATTTTTACAGAACTGGGCAGTTTTAGTTCCAGCGGAGAAACTAAATGAAAACGGCAGTTGAAATTGGTCATGGCGATCACCAGCGAATGCACGGTGCGGCCATATTTAAGGTCGCCGACAAAAACGATGTCAAGGTTGTCGAGTTTACCTTGTGTTTTACGGATAGAATACAGGTCGAGCAGGCATTGAGTCGGGTGTTGGTTCGCTCCGTCGCCGGCATTGATGATGGGTTTTGAACTGACTTCGCTGGCATAACGTGCGCTGCCTTCCCTGGGGTGCCTCATCACGATAAGGTCGGAATAGTTAGCAACCGTGAGTATCGTGTCTTTCAGCGATTCACCTTTTTTAACGCTCGAACTGGAAGCATCTGAAAACCCGATGACCTTTCCGCCAAGATAATTGACAGCGCTTTCGAAACTCAGGCGGGTGCGCGTGGAAGGTTCAAAAAATAAGGTGGCCACAACCTTACCATCCAGAATCTTTTGAACCGGATTCTTTTCAAAAGTTTCGGCGGTGTCGAGCACATTGATGTAATCTTCTTTTTTGATATCATCAATGGATATTAAACTTCTGTTTTTCATTATTGGTTATTTTATTGTTGTTTCATTTATTTTGTTTGTCTTTAGGTTTTGTCCGGGCAATAAAAAAGGCGACTTTCGTCGCCTTAAATTTTACTGACAGCATGAACAGCCGCCTTTTACAAGGTTGTGTTTTACAAGAAAATCGCCGATGACATCATCAAGGTCAGGACGTCCGATCTCCTGCAGTTCGTAACCAACCTTTACATTGGGTTTGTCGATCTTAACTACCCTGTTCAGGTCGATAGGTGTAGCAATCACCACAGCATCGCAAGGAGTAGCAGCAATGGTCTTTTCAAGGTCGGCAACCTGCTGATCGCCATAACCCATGGCTGGAAGCAAGGTGCCGATATTAGGATATATCCTGAATGTTTCAGCTAATTTGCCAACTGCATAAGGACGTGGGTCAACAAGTTCTGCGGCGCCGAATTTCATGGCTGCTACCGTACCTGCGCCAATTTTCATTTCGCCGTGGGTGAGGGTGGGGCCGTCTTCAACAACCAATACTCTTTTTCCTTTGATCAGCTCGGGTTTGTCAACAGTAAGCGGTGATGCGCCATCGATGACGATTGCATTCGGATTCACTTTTGCAATGCTGTTGCGAACAATCTGAATATTTTCAGGCGAAGCGCTGTCCATTTTATTGATAACAACGGCATCGGCCATACGTAATGAAACCTCACCAGGGTAATAACTTAATTCATTACCGGGCCTGTGAGGATCTACCACGGTGATGGAAAGATCAGCCTTGTAAAACGAAAAGTCGTTATTTCCACCATCCCAGATGATAATGTCGGCTTCTTTTTCAGCTTCGCGCAGGATAGCTTCATAATCAACACCGGCATAAATAACATTGCCGCGAACAACATGTGGTTCGTATTCTTCCATTTCTTCAATGGTGCATTTGTGTTTTTTCAGGTCTTCAACAGTGGCAAAACGCTGAACTTTTTGTTCGTTCAGGTCGCCGTAAGGCATCGGGTGACGGATGGCAACAACTTTCAACCCTTTTTTCATCAGTATTTCAATCACGCGGCGCGAAGTCTGGCTTTTGCCACAACCTGTACGTACGGCACAAACCGAGATCAAAGGTTTCGTGCTTGTTACCTGGCTATGGTTCGGGCCCATCAGCATAAAATCGGCGCCGGCAGCGTTTACAATAGCGCTGACTCCCATAACTCTCGGATAAGGAATGTCGCTGTATGCGAATACACAGATATCGGCTTTGAGGTCTTTGATGAGTTTGGGAAGGTCGCTTTCTACGTATATTGGAATGCCATCAGGATAGAGGTTGCCAGCTAATTCTTTTGGGTATTTTCTCCCGGCGATGTCGGGAATTTGTGCGGCGGTGAAGGCTACTACATTATAAGCCTCGTTTCCTCTGAAGAAGCAGTTGAAATTGTGAAAATCTCTACCTGCTGCACCAATAATAATTACGTTTTTTCGGTTCATATATGTTTTTTTTGGTTAGTACTAAATCTTTTGGCAAAGATATAGCTTTAAAATTCACAGAATTAAAAGAAAATGAAATTTTTTTTCTCACAAATTGTTCATTAATTCTATAAGTCAGCAGGGGCAAAGGGGGCAACAAGTAAAAAAAAAACAATAACCATTAAATAATTTAATATAATTGTCAAATTCTAAAAAATAATGTATAGTTTTATATTTGAATTTAGAACTTAATTTATAACAGGTGACATGAAAAAAAATATCATAACCACAGTTTCAATCGCTGCTTTGGGGCTGTTGTTTTTTTGTTTTTCGTCACAGGCTCAAATCATTGATGATAACATCATCACAAAAACGAACGACACTATTTGGTGTAAAATTTTATACATTAAAAATGAAAGTATTTTCTACAGTATTAAAGACGTCTTTACAACTCAAGTCGATTCGATTGTAATGAGCAAGATTGACCATTATTCGTACGATGTGGATCGCAAAATTAAGGATTGCATCAAACCTGTAAAGCTGTCAACAAGGGAAGACAGTTTGCGTAGAAAATATGATTCCATACTGTATGCTAAAGAATTTAAAAACAGCATATATGTGGAGCTTCTGGGAAATGGCACCTTATACTCTCTAAATTATGAGAGAAGCATTTTTCATAAGAAATTTTTATCAGTATCTGCCAGGGTAGGCTTTTCATACTTCAAGTGGATGGGGAATAACAATAATGTGTTTAATGTCCTTTTTAACATGACTTCTGTTTTTAAAATTTACAATAGAATTTATTTTGAATTGGGTTCCGGAGCAACTTATTTCATCAATACTTATGTTGACGAATATTATAAAAATAACTCAATATTATATATTGATTTTGTTTGCACTGCAGGCCTTAGGATACAAAACTACAATGGTTTCCAGTGGCGGCTTTGTTTTACACCAAAGTTTCGCTCTTATGACGGCAGTTCTTTGATTGGCATGCCATGGGGCGGTATCAGCATGGGATACAGCTTTTGAAACAGGTCAATGATGCCATCTCGCCCAATTAATTAGTGTCTGTCCATAAAGTCAGAGTTTGAATCAGAATGTTCGAATTCGAGGCTTTCGAAGTTTTGAAAATCAAGGAGTTTGCTTTTTCAAATGACTGTTTTCAAAACAAGAATAACGATGAAGTCGGACATTATGGACAAACTCTAATTATGGCACATTAGAAATTCTTCGTCCTTTGTATGATTCATATTGACCACATCCCAGCCCCCCGTTCATAAAATTGGACGAAATACTGTCATCCCAAAACTTTAAGCCGTAATGGTAAGCGCTGTAAAAACCTGTTGAATCAAGATAAACATCACGGCCTAATACACTTAATGTAGAATCAGTTAATCCGTAATTAACGGAAATAACGGTGTCTCTTACAGAGTAGCAGGTAAAACAAGGGCCATAACAGTTAATAGTCTCTTTCACCTGGTATTTGCCAATATAGATATCCCTGAAATCAGCCGGTTTTTCAGGTTCGTCGGGAACGTTTTCTTTATGGCAGGATATGGCCAATATCCCAAGAATAGCCAGCATCATTAATAAAATATTTTTCCGTGTCATGTCCATATTTTGTTGAGGAAATACAAAGTTACGAAATTAGTGGCCCGAATCCAAGTAAATTCGTTTTTTTGTGTGCTATTGCAAATAATCTGGGATAGCGGCCAGTCAACATAGTACAATCACAAATGCTGTTTGGAAGCACCTGTTAAAACTACCAGAAAAACACTTAGAAACTGTTTTGATTTTATGTTAAATAAGATTTATGATGGATTTTTTAGCGAAACAAGGCAGATTTTGAAGACATAGTTTACCCTATGTCGAAAAATCTAACGAAGTTGCAGCAAAAAAGACGCATAAAGATATTAAAAGATAAAATCAAAACAATTTCTTACTTTAGTTTTTTGATTTGTTTGATGTATTCCTTTTCAAAATAGCTGTACCATTTATCACCCAGGGTGTATTCAGTAACCTTAAGTTTGGGATTTGCCGCATTGCCGTTCTTGAAATCATTGATGGCAATAGCCCGCGCCAGAGTACCTTGTTGTTGTTTGGTGGTAGATTTAAGCACATTGCGTTGTTTCAATTGTTTAAGCAAATACATCGCGTTATCAAGTTCACCGGCATCGGTAAGCCAGGTAAGCCCGTAATACACAAAACCCGTATGCTGGGAAGCAATATATAAATGCAGCGGCTGGTGGGTAATGCCGTAATCAGAAATGGAATTATCCTTATAAAAAGGTGTCAGTTTGTTATAGGACTCAATTGCTTTCAGGTAATTGTTGTTTCTTACAAGATCGTTGCATTGATTGAGCATTTGCTGGTATTTGGCAGGTTTTTCCACATTCGCCCAACCATTTTTTGCTATTTTGTTGTTAATATCACAATCAGAATTTTTTTCAACTGTCTGCAATGCTTCACTATAACTGGCTTCTGCGGAGATGTAGTTTTTATCGACTTCTGCATTGACGCCGGCATCAACTTTTGCATCATATTCTTTTTGTGCATTCATACATTCCTGGCTGAAAATAGCTTTTTTCAGGTTCTCAACGCGTGTAGACAAAGCAGAATTATCAAGCAGTCCGTATGCTTTTTGCTCATCAATCACCTGCCGCATGATGGTACGTGCCAGTGTCAGGTTATTCGCATTAACTGATGCCTGGGCATCATCAATATCAAGGAACAGCACCTCGAGTTTTGATTTTTTCAGCAGTTCAGGAAGCAGCCTGTCTTTTTGCACAGGGTATTCACCTTCGAGTGACTTCGCATTATTGAATTCCGTGAAAGCAGCACGATAATCCTTAGCCACCATCTTTTCCTTGCCTTTTTTCATGGAGTCATAATATTCTTCAATGCCAATCTTTTGCTTCATGGCAAGGGCTTCCTCGTTATCAGGAATGTAATTCGGGTATTTTTCCTGATATAGGATCGCTTTCGTGGCTTCGTTTCCAGCTTCTTTGAATTTTTTTTGAACGAACATCTTATCCGCGTTTTTCAAATAGGTATAGTAAATCCCCTGATGGCAATCGCGCCTGATAAGTTCTATGGTATCTGTACAACTGAATGAGGGTATGCTTTTGCAAAAAGCTTCCGCTTTATCAACGGCATTGAGCGCTTCGGTATATTTGCCTCCAGTCAGCAAGCCGGCAGCAATATTCAGGTCATACCATTCGATGGCTTTAGCAAGTTTTTCGGCAGCGATCAGTGTATTATTATCAATATTTTTAAAGGTATAGAGTTTTTTTATTTCTTGTTTCGCTTCATCGATTTTGTTGCTTTCGAAGGCAATCTGTGCCACAAAATATTGCGAAGGGGCATAATTAGGAAAATAACTCAGGGATTTTTCAAAAGCTGTTTTAGCCTCCGTCAATTTGTTGTTTCTGTATAATTCGGCACCTTTATCGTAATACAGCTCGTGTAACACCGATTTCGTGTAATTCAGCTGATTCTGCAGCTCTGTAAGGCTTTTTCTGATATCAAAAAGCTTGGCTTTCAGCATCAGGGGATCGAAAGATTCAATATGCAAAACATTCCAGAAAGGAGCATTGGCAATATTATCGCACATTCCTTTCATGTTATTCAAAGTCGTTTGTGTCTTTTCAAGTTCTTCAAATGCATTGGGGTTGATGCCTGAAAGTTGCTTGTTGATATTATTAAGATCGTAGTCAGCAGTATAGTACTGATCGATCAGGCCTGCTTTTTGGCGGAAATAGTCGCGGGCAACCATATCGTAATACAATTTGGTCTCGTTTACCACAAAATTGTAATTAGTTGATAATGATGAATCGTTACATTGCAGAAGCACTTCATTAAATGGCTGTTTGAATTCAATTTTCGGTTGGGTGAAATTATAGATGAACGGGCTGTCCTTGCGGCTCAGCGTGGCTGTAAATTCATATTTTGACGGCAAAAGCACTTCGGCCATATTAAAGCCCTTGTAAAAAATATCTCCGTTTACCTTCAGATCCTGGTGAGTAACGTATATGCTGACGACGTTGCCTTTGCGCGTTACCCTGACACTTTCATTAATATTCAACGTAATCTTAGTCTGATAAACCGGCTTGGGGATAGTTTTGGATATCGCATCAATTATTTCGTTGATCACCTGCTGGCTTTCTTCGTATGAATTGTTAAAGGAGAGCAGGTATGATTTTGTCAGATCCGACTGAAATAATATCTGGGTCTGCGAACTAGCGCTAAGGCCTATAAATAATAGCAATACAAATATAAAACGGGTTTTCATAAAATGATTTTTTGAAATACAAAAATAACAATTTTTTGTAATGATTGGGATGACGGACATTTCAAATGTTTATTATTAACCCCAATTACGCATTAGCCTGCTCGCTCATCATGCTTTATTGTGTTTGTACAACTTTACCAAATAGTCTCCAGTATCTTCCTGGTGAATTATTTCATTATGCCATCCGAGCGCTGAAGCCTCAGTTTCCAAAGTGTCGGGATCAATATGCAACCAACTGTAAAACGGCCCCAATACTCCATTGTACTCAAATTGCAAATGAATTTCACCAAAATACCGGCCGGATTTTTTATTGCGTTCCTGGTATTCAAGGTTTTTTTGATCGTGGGTACATCTGACATCCAGTGTGTCAAATAGGATGATCCCTTATGGCCGCAGCAGTTTTTCCATATGACCTAAAAATATTCTGAATCCTTCGAGGCTCCCGGTCATCCCAATGCCATGACCTAACAGTATAATGCTGTCATATTTCCCTTCATGAAAATCAAAAATATTTGAACATTTTACTTTACTCAAGCCCTGTTTTTTCATGATCTCTGTAGCTTCCGGTGATATGTCGATGGAGAACACATCCAAACCTTTTTGCTTCAGGTATAGACTATGCCGCCCACTGCCTGCGCCCACATCAAGAACTTTTCCCCGGCATAATTCCAGTGCTTCTTCCTCAATGAACGAGAAACCCCTGCCATGAAAAAAAATATTCATAGGCAATTCGAAACTGGTATTGTCATCACGATGCATGATAACTTTAGCATCCTGATTGCCGTTAAAAAAATCAGACAATGCCAATCCGTATAGTGTCATCGGATCAATTTCCATGTGTTTCCTTTGTAATTTGTTTTTGTCCAATAAAATTAAACAAATAAACAAAACAGATAAGGAATGCAAAAATTAAATGACAAGTCCTATATATTTTATTCATGGAAGTTTTATATCCGATTTTATTTTTTCTTACTTTTACAAGGATGAAATTCCAGGAAACAAGACCACGTTATATATTCGTACCCCCATTCGTACATTCGTACTCAAATTCTGACATCCGTAAATTATTTTATTATCCTTATCTTTGCTAAAAATATTATCCTTGTCATTCTTTAACATCACCACCGAGTATTCATTATGGCTTATCATTCCATGCCTATTGCTGGGTATAGCTTACGCCATGCTACTGTACTTTCGCGAAAAAAGTCATGATTTCAAAAAAAACATCGTAAAGGTACTATTCGCCTTGCGCACAATCGTCATTTTTCTGATCGCATTTTTGCTGCTTTCCCCATTGGTAATGACCAGGTCGCGTACTACCGAAAAACCTTTGATCATTGTCGCGCAGGACAATTCACAATCACCGCTGTTTTGCAAAGACTCAGCCAATATCCGCACTAAATATACGGAAGAACTAAAACAACTAATTAGTAAACTTAGCGATGATTACGATGTAAAAACCTTCACGTTCGGCGAAAAGGTGAAGGAAGGAACGGATTTTACCTTTAAGGAAAAGCAGACCGATTTCTCCCTTTTATTTGACGAGATACAGGCGCGTTATGCCAACCGTAATGTCGGTGCCGTGATAATCGCTTCCGACGGGATTTACAACAAAGGAACCAGCCCTTTATACCTGTCAGGCCGCATGAAATATCCATTTTATACCATTGCTCTCGGGGATACCAATATTCAGAAAGATTTGATTGTTTCACGGGTAAATTATAATCGCATCAGCTATCTTGGTAATTTTTTCCCTCTGGAAATGGTGCTTACTGCCGACAAATGCAATGGGCAAAAAGCAACGCTCACGGTTTCAAAAGGCAAGGAGAACCTGTTCACAAAGACCATTGATATCAACTCTCCACGCTATATAGAAACGGTACAGTTTCAGATAGAAGCCAAACAGCCTGGCACGCAGCATTACCGTGTGAGCGTTTCGTCACTTGAGGGTGAGATAAGCCTGATAAACAATTCACAGGATGTTTTTGTAGAAGTACTCGACGGCAGGGAAAAAATATTGCTGCTTGCCGGTGCCCCGCACCCTGATGTTGCCGCGCTGAAACAAAGCATCGAAACAAGCAAGATTTACCAGGTCGATGAATTTGTAGCTGATAAATTTAATAAACCTATAAAGGATTACAATCTGGCAATTTTGCACCAGATACCGTTCAAAGGCAAAAACAATCAGGCATTGTTACAAAGTTTCAACGAAAATAAGATACCCGTTTTATATATCATGGGGGCATCTTCTGATATGGCGGCATTGAACGCATTAAAAACCGGACTGAACATCAAGCAGGCCGCCGGCAAATATGATGAAGCAGTACCCACCATCGCCAATGACTTTGCATTATTCACTGTTTCTGACGAATTAAAAAAGGCCAGCGCTAATTTTCCGGCTTTGATGGTTCCTTTCGGTGATTATTCACAGGGTAATTCGCTTAATGTCCTGATGTATCAGAAAATTGGTAGCATTCAGACACAAAAACCGCTTGTGATGTTTAACACCGCTTCAGATCCCAAAACCGGCCTCATAGCAGGAGAGGGTATATGGAGATGGCGGATGAACAACTTTTTGCAGACCGGCAATCAGACTGCTTTCAATGAACTGGTGAATAAAATGATACAGTACCTTTCGGTGAAAGTCGATAAAGGGCGTTTCAGGCTGAACGCCAAAAACAAATTTTACGAAAACGAGGCTGTGGAATTTGATGCCGAAGTATATAACGACAGCTACGAGCTGATCAACGAACCCGAGGTAAAGCTGAGTATCACAAATTCAGAAAATAAAACATTCCCTTTTACCTTCAGCCGTACAGCCCATGCCTATCATATCGATGCAGGAGTATTTCCCTTAGGCGAATACCGCTTTAATGCACAGGTGAAAGCCGGATCGGCCCAGTTGCAGAAATCCGGTGTTTTCACGGTGGTGCCTGTGAATGTGGAAGCTCTCAACCTGATAGCCGACCACCAGTTATTATATTCGCTGGCCCAAAAAAGCAGCGGCAAAATGATCTATCCCGGGCAACTTACACAAATCCCCGACCTGTTGAAAGCCCGTGATGACGTGAAATCGGTTTCATACACTAAAAAGCGTTTCAGCGATGTGGTGAATCTTTTCTGGGTGTTTTTGATCATTATAGGGCTGCTGGCCGCGGAATGGTTTATCAGGAAGAGATACGGAGCATATTAGGGTTATGATTAGTATCAGACATAAAAAATAAAAACTATGAAAAAGATATTTTCAATTTTTGTTTTGACAACATTTTTTGTTCTAAGCGTAAAAGCACAAGAGCAAAAACCCAAACTCAATGAGAATAATAAAATTGGCAGTTCATCAAAATCGGAGATGTTTACCGTTGAATGTATGGGCCTGGTGAATAATCCAGGTACTGACCTTAAATGGAGGCCGGTCTTAGCAAAAAAACCGATTTCTTTCAGGCCTGAAACACCCAATAAAGAGTTTATTAAAAAAGTCAAAGCTGAAAAAACAAAGCAAAAAGCATTGGCAATGAAAAATAATGATCTTTATGAGAAATCAACATTGACCGTTTCCCCGGTGGTTGGAGTAAATTATGGGGCCAATCCTAATAACGGATTTTCCCCTCTCGATAATTCCATGGCCATATCTAATGGCGGTTGGATAGTCAGCGTTTCCAATACAACTATAGAATATGACGACATGAGCGGAAATAATGTGTATTACAGCAGTATCGTCTCATTTATCGATGACACCGCTATTACCCACGTCTGTGACCCGGTAGTGATCTATGATGCCGGTTCCGACAGGTTCATATTTTTTGCGCAGGAATCTTCCGGCCTTTCTACAAAATCTAAATTATTGATCTTTTTTTCAAAAACCAATAATCCTCAAAACGGCTGGTGGTATTATAAACTTACCGGCAACCCCCTGAATGATGATAGCTGGTTCGATTACCCCAAATTAGCCGTTTCTACTAATGAATTATACATTACAGGAAATTTATTCTATGACTCAGGCGGGTTTAATGAAGCTGTTATATACCAGATAAACAAAACCAGCGGATATTCCGGTTCTACGATGTCGTGGCAGTATTGGCACAATATTTCCGGTTCTCCTTTTACATTATTACCCGTTTCTTATGGACAGGGAGGCAGTTACGGGCCGGGCTGCTACCTGGTTGCTACCGACAATAACGGAAGTTCAAATATCAAACTTTACGACCTGACCGATGACATGAGCAGCAGTAGCGAGGAACTTAACCGGTACAACGTTTCTACTCCTTCTTATGAATTTGCAGGCGATTCTTACCAGCTAAATACTGCCTGCCTGCTCGACAATGGCGATTGCCGTGCCTTAAGCGGGTTTTATCTGAACGGTATCATACATTTTGTTTTTCATTCGGATATCGGCAGCGGCTGGAACGGGATAAACTATAACCGTCTTACTGTTAGCACGAAAACAAATGAATCTTCCTTGTTCGGCCTGGTAGGAACCTATGATTATTCTTATCCGTCGGTTGTTTCTTTTGCAAGCAGTACAACGGATAAATCAGTCATTATCAATTTCGGGAGAACAGGCTCAACTATTTATCCGGAGGTACGTGTCGTAAATTGTGACGATGCGCTGAACTGGTCGGGATCAACGCTGGTAAAATCAAGCCTCAGTTATGTCAGCTATACTTCATCAACACAAGAAAGATGGGGGGATTATACGGGCGTTTCAAGAAAGCATAACAGTTCATCTCCGACGGTATGGGTATGCGGCAGCTATGGAAACGCCTCACATCGCTGGAATCAATGGAATGCTGAAATTCATGGCCCGGTAACTACCAGAATTTCAACCAACAATGATCAGGCTGATTTCAAAGTTTTCCCAAATCCCGTTGTCGAAACATTCAATATTGAATTTACCCTCAATGAAAAAACCTATCTTGATATCAGCGTCATAGATATTAACGGTAAAACCGTAAAAGAGCTTTATAAAGGGAAGGCCTTGCCGGGAGTCAATACTTTTTCTTTCAATAAGGCGAATCTTGCTGGAGGTACCTATTTTTTAGTAATAAAAGATAAAACACAAATTTTCAGAAATGAAAAAATCATTATTGCTGATTGACCTGTTTCTTGTTATTTTTATTGTTTTTGCCTGCCGGAATTCCAAAGAATCAAAGCCGGAAGTAACAACGCCAAGTACTTTTATTAATGATCCTGTTTCTACTCAGGACACATCAAAAACCCTTGAAACATCAACCTCGGGGCTTGTCGGGACAGGGCAGGGCATACAAAAGGATACTGATAATGCTCAAGCAATAATTCATCCTGCGCCCAACAAGGCAAAGATAGATTCTATTAAAAATCTGAAAACAAAAAATAAAAGGTAATTATCTCCGGAGCTTAATGTTGGTAAAATAAACACATGGTAGAAACATCCCGCTTCATAGGAGCGGAACTTACCTTGAAATATTTTTTACCAACGACCTACGGAATGATTAAACATTGTAAAAACGCTGAAAACAGAGCTATTCAGTATATTTAAAATATTTTCCCTGGTAAAATTCAATGTTTTGTATATTTGCTTCAATTTTACAACAAAGATTCCTGTTTTTTTAACTTTGAAATACGAAAATATTATTCCAAATAGGAAATATTAATTCACCTTATTAATTTATTGTCATGAAAACATTTAAATGGAGCATTGTTTTTTTCGTTTTGTTTTTTATTCCATCTGTGATATATGCGGCATATATCAGGAATTATCCGGTAACGGTAACACAACCTGACGGCCAGGTGCTAAACTGTTTTGTAACAGGCGATGAATATTATAATTGGATGCATGATGAGGATAATTACACCATAGTCCGAAATTCCCAAACCGGGTATTATTGCTTCGCTGTTAAAGTCGATGATGAACTTGTTGCTTCCCAATATATCGTAGGCAAGGCGAACCCTTCATCCGCAGGCTTGCAAACGGGCATTAACATTTCGCTTAAAAAGATACTCCAGAAAAGAAAGGTATTGCTTAATAATACGCCTAAACTGAATAACAATAACTCCGGCCCGGTAAAAGCTTCTGGCACCATCAATAATTTGGTGATTTTCATACGTTTTTTCGGTGAAGCAGAATTTCCGGATAACATTTCGGTGTATAATAATATGTTTGTAAATACGCCTGGAACAAATTCCATGAAAAATTATTTTGAAGAAGTTTCCTATAACCAATTACATATCAACTCTAATTATTATCCAACCCCGGGAACTTACGTTGTTTCATATCAGGCTGCTCTCACCAGGGACTATTATCAACCCTATGACGCTTCTTTAAACCCGAACGGATATACAGACAGGGCCGCCACTGAACACAACCTGCTGGCAAATGCTATTAATGCAGTGAGCGCTCAAATACCCGCCGGCCTGAACATAGATTATAACAACGATGGTTATGTGGATAATATCTGTTTTGTTGTTTCCGGTGATGTTACTGCCTGGAGTACCTTATTATGGCCCCATCGGTGGAGTTTATATTCTCAGACCGTATTTATCCATGGGAAAGAGGTTTCTGCTTATAACTTACAGGTTCGAAACCACCTTCTTTCAAACGGAGCGGGTGTTTTATGCCACGAGATGTTCCATACCTTAGGTGCCCCGGATCTATACCATTACTATGACGGGCTCGACCTCAGTCCGGTTGGCGCCTGGGACCTTATGGAAGAAAACCTGAATCCGCCACAGTCAATGGGAGCATACATGAAATACCGCTACGGGAACTGGATATCTTCCATCCCGGTTATTTCTGCCCCCGGCACATACACGCTCAATCCTGTTACCAGTTCTTCGCAAAATTGCTACCGCATCAATTCCCCGAATTCCGGCACGGAATTCTTTGTAGTCGAATACCGGAAACAGGAAGGAGTTTTTGAAAGTTCATTGCCAGGAACCGGATTGATGGTATACAGGATCAATGGCGATTTTGATGGTTATGGAAATGCCGACTATGATGGTACCACCACACTTGATGAAGTATATTTGTACCGGCCTGATGGTACTGTATCCGTCAACGGAAATCTGGATGAAGCTAACTTCAGTACCAACGTGAACAGGAAAAAAATAAACAACACCACCAACCCTTCATGTTTTTTGTCTGACGGAAGCGACGGGACACTTGATATATCCAATGTTACCGTTGCCGGAAACACCATTTCTTTTGATCTCAACGGCGGTCCATCATTTCCTGTAAATGCGGGTATTGAAAACCTTGTGGCTCCGTCATCCGGCTGTGGGCTGGCAGTAAACGAGCCAATAACAGTCCTGGTGAAAAACTCTGGGACAAACCCAATCACCAGTGGCTTGCAACTTCATTATAAAATTGATGGCGGCCCGGTAGTTTCCGAATCCTATACAGGGCCTGCGATAACAGCAGGAGATGCAGTGAATTATACCTTCGCTCAGCCTGCGGATTTCTCGGCCACAGGAGTGCACAACATCATTACCTGGACATCCATTCCTTCAGACGGGCATTCCGTAAATGATACACTGATCGTTTCTGTTACCAATGGCGCCCTGGCATACACTGCCGTTAATGCTCAGAATTTTATTGACACTTATTTTGACTTGGGTACCACAGGATCTGTTATCAGCACCGCCAACTTTGACGATGCCAATTCAACTCCTGTAAATATCGGGTTTATTTTCCAATTCAATTGCACTGCTTTTACTCAATTCATTCTTAATACGAACGGGTTTATTAAACTTGGCAATACGCCTCCTTCCACAGCTTCACTTTTTTTTACGGGGGCACAGACCGCGGACGAAGGCATTTTTAACAGCACCAGTAATTCAGATGTTAATATAATCAGCGCGTTCAATCACGATTTAATGAGCGGAACATCTGCTCCTGAATACAGGGTTTACACTTCGGGTACGGCCCCCAGCAGGGTTTGTACGATACAGTTTAAAAATCTGCGTGAAAAGACCACCACACCTTTGCAGCAATATGATAACATATCGTTCCAGATCAAATTATTTGAAACCACCAATCAGGTAGAAATCATTTATGGTAGCTGGCAGGCTTCGGCCAATGCATCGGATTTCAAAACCTCCGCTGTAGGTCTGAAGGGGTCCTGCAGTGAATTTGGCCAACTGCTTGTGGCACGTAAAGGATCAGCCCAGGAATGGTCAGAAATTGTTTTTGATAACAGTAATTATAGTTCCACCGCCACTTTGAATTTCGGAAATCCTCCGCTTCGCCCGGCTCCGGAGACAGGCAGGGCTTTTTTATTTTCACCGGATCTTCCCCCGGAAGTCGTTACAACTGCTGCTACCAGCATTACCGGTAGTTCCGCTACCCTTAACGGCCAGGTCAATGCACATGGAGTACCGACGACTGTTAGCTTTGAATACGGACTGAATACAAGTTATGGAAATACCATTGCTGCAACACCGGGTTCTGTCAGTGGCACATCATTTACCTCAGTTTCTGCAAGCATTTCAGCACTCATCCCTGATGTGGTATATCATTTCAGGACTGTCGGTACAAATGCTTATGGCAACTATTATGGAAATGATATGGTTTTTATTACAACACAGCAAAGTACGGAAATAAAAATTGGTGAGACTACCTATGACCTGCAATCTAATAGTTCTGTTGACAACAGGCTGGTTGTCCATCCTGACAGTACGATATCCGCATCATGGACTTATAGCAGTTGGCTGAGCGACAATACGTTTCCTGACAGAGGAACGGGTTATAACTATTTTAACGGAACTTCATGGGGTGCAATTCCTGCTGCACGTATTGAATCTGTGAAAACAGGATGGCCAACACTTTCAACAACCGGCAATAATTACGATGTGATTTATTCGCATGATGCTTCATTGGGGCTGAAACAAATAAAAGGGCTAAAAGGTACCGGATCATGGACAGTCAACCAATCAACAAGCTCAACACCTTATTTGGCATGGCCGAGAATGAAAGCCAGCGGGCAGAAGATACATTTAATTGCTCTCACTAACACATCAACTGTTTACCAGGGACTCACAGGCGCGTTGGTTTATTACCGGTCGCTGGACGGCGGGGCGACCTGGGATACACAGATGCAAATATTGCCCGGTATGACAAGTAATGAATATGTCGGATTTTCCGGTGACAGTTATGCCCTTGATGTTAAAGGTGATACAGTAGCATTTGTAGTAGGCGATGAATGGTATGATGTTTTTCTGATGAAATCAACGGATGGAGGCACTACATGGACAAAACGAATGATTTGGCAATTTCCGCTTGCCAAATATAATGTAACTGCCGCCGGCACCATTTCGGACATAAATTCAGATGGAATTGCTGATACACTGTATACCTGCGATGGCAATCTGGCTGTTCTGATTGATAATTCAGGACTTGTTCATGTGTTTTTTGGCAGGACAAGGGTAAGGGATGCCGACCCTGCATCCGGTGGAAGCAGCAGTTTCTGGCCGTATACTGATAACCTTTTGTACTGGAATGAAAGCAAAGGTGCTGGGAATTTTACAACCATTGCTTCTGTTTATGATGCTAACAACTCAGGGGCTGTTGAATATCTGGCTGCACCAGGTTATTATTATAATTCATTATCTTCCATGCCAAATGCAGGTATTGATGCTGACGGGCATCTTTATTTGACCTATTCTAGTTATGTGGAAAATTCAGATGACGGCAATGGTAAGGCGTACAGGAATATTTATTACATAAAATCCGCAGATCACGGCGCTATATGGTCATGGCCGCCAATAAATATCACCCCTGAACCTTATTACGAATGTGTTTTTGGTTCCCTGAACCGTTATGTAGACGGGAACCTTCACCTGATGTACCAAAGAGACAATGTTCCCGGCATGGCCGTAAAAGGCGATATGCATGCGATAGGCAGTAATGATATCATGTACCTCAAATACAAGGTTACCGACGGCGCTATTATAGGAAACAATTTCGTTTGCCTTGGCAATTCCACCGACACCATGGCATTGATAGGATACTCAGGAACTGTGGTAAAATGGCAGAAAAGGATCAACAACGGCCTATGGTCTGATATTATCAATGTCAATGATTTTTATTTGGAAAATCCTGCAGTTGCAGGCACATGGCAATACCGCGCTATGCTTTTATTTAATGGCACCTACTATTATTCGGCTCCTAAATCGGTATTAGCCGACCTTTGCACAAGTATTGAGCATGACACTGATAAGTATATAGCTATCTATCCCAATCCGGCAAAAAACCATCTTACTATTGAAATGCTTCAATGGGTAGAAAAGACATCCATCTTTATTTATAATCTGCAGGGACAGCTTCTTTTGACTCAGGCTATGCTGCATTCCAGGGAAGAAATTGATATCAGCACTCTTCCTAATGGTGTGTATGTTATAAAAGTATCGGATGAAGAAAATATTAAAGTAAAGAAATTTGTGAAACAGTAGTCCGGAATGTGCGATCCCTTACGGTTTTTTGACTTATATACAAAAGAAGTAATGCAGCAAATTTGAATTTAAATTTCCTGCTGCAGAATTATTAATTCCCAAAAACAATGTCCAGCGTGGGCGGCAGATGCCATTGCTTGCCAAAAGGATAGCCGCCATAACAAAGTTGGTAACCACCTTTGAAACGTTCATTTTTAAAGGGTTAACTTCAAAACATTGTTTCTTAGCAAACACAAATGTCAAGCTGCGGCCAACCATGGAATTCACTCTAAATATAAAAAGCATATTAGAGACATTTTTAACAAGATAAATTTAACGTAACCTAATTGGCCTTGCGACCGTAAAAAATAGTTCTGTAATTGGCCATCTAATAAATGGATACATTGCGATTTTATTTTTTGTAATTATTATAAGATGATGAGTTCGGAATTTATTGAAATTATACCAAATGGAATTATAAAATTGTTTATGACCTATTTGGTATAATGCCGATGGACAGTAATGTATAGAACAATCGAGTTTGCGAATATTGGACTATTACATTACTCCAATCGGTATTTTCTTGCGATTTAACTAATTTCTTTTTTTACTGTTGTATTATAGCATAAATTATTGTATATTTGTACTTTATAGTATCTAACTAAAATTATTTATAAAACTAAAATTTTATTCTTTATGAAAAATAAACATGTTACAATTGTGATGAAAATGCTTGTGGTTGCGGCGTTATTGGTTTTTTGTGGTTTAAATTCATGGGGCCAGCTGCTTTATGATGATTTTACCGGATTTACGGTTGGCAATAATTTAGCAACACAATCTTCGTGGACAAAAGGTGGATCAGGTCCGGATGCCACTATAGGCAATACTACTGCACTGACATATTCAACATACAATGGCGGCGGGGGTGAATATGTTGTTATGCCAACAGCTTCAAGTACTGCAAGTAGAGTGTATAAAGGATATACTACAACAACCGTTAGCACCGGTACATTTTATGTGTCTTTTCTTTTGCGATTAACGTCTACGAACGCAACAGGAGATTACTTTATCTCACTTGGTGATGCCGTTGGCGGTACAAATTATTATGTGAAGATTTTTGCAAAGTCTTCTGGTGCCGGATATGTATTGGGTGTTTCAAGACAAAATAATGTTAGTACTGCTACTTTTGGTGCTGGAATTAATAATTTCAACCAAACATATTTAATATTGGTTCGTTTCACAGGTATTAGTGGAACAACGAATGATCAACTTAATTTGTGGGTAAACCCTACAATTTCAAGTGAACCATTGACAGCTAATGCCTATGTAACACATTCAGGTTCTGACTCTGACCCAACTTCTTTAGGTCAATTTATCTGGCATAATCGTAGTACAAATAATCCTGTTGGAAGTTTTGATGGAGTTCGGGTTGCTTATGGAGCTACTTCAGCCGCGGCATGGACAAATCTAAATGCCTATCTTGCATCTTCAAATGATGCCAATTCAAAAGTTGAAGCACCCGCCACTCAAGTAGCCTCCGGTGATGTTTCTTCAACAGCAACTTCAAGCGGAAGTGCAGTCCCGGTGTACTGCTTTAAAATCCGTGATTTGGCTACGTCCGATGCTTTATCTACAAAGGTAACACAGGTGAAAATTAAAAAGTTATCCGGCACTGCCGACTGGACAGACCATATTGCAGGTGCCGCCTTTGGGATGGAGGTACTCAGATAACTACAGGCACAGTTACAATCACTGATGCCGATATTACGTTTCCTATAACTTCCGGCAATCTTGATATTACCACCGGATCTAATAAAGATATTACTTTAAAGATTTGGCTCAACACAACCAACATTGTTGATAATTCCACAGTGGTATTTACAGTGAGCCCAACCTCACATGGATTTACTGCCGATGCAACCGGATCTACCTTTGCAACAGATTTTGGGTCTGCTGTCACAGGAAACACAATGACAGTAAGAGTTGCAGCCACAAAACTTCTTTTTGTTCAGCAACCCACAACCAATACTCAGATAAATACAAGCATGACTCCTGCTGTTACTGTAGAGGCTGTTGATGCCAATAACATCCGGGATTTAGATTATGTTACAGATGTGAGCATGACATCAACAGGCAGCTTGTCAGGAAGCCCGGTAACTGCCACTCCCAGCTCGGGATTAGCGACATTTGGCACCATACAGCATTCCGCAGTTGGGACTGGTTTGCAGCTTACAGCCGCGTCCGGCAGTCTGACCAGTGCACTCAGCAATCCTTTTGATATTATCAACCCGTTACCCGAAATAAATATTCAGTCGAGTTCATTTGATTATTTCACTAATAGCACTTATTCTTTTGGCAATGTTACTTCGGGATATTACTCATCTGCCATAGTTTTTACAATTCAAAATACAGGGACAGCCGATTTAAATCTTACAGGCACTCCAAAAGTTGTGTTAAGCGGAACAAATGCTTCGGAATTTATTATTAACGAAAGTATGACCACCACTCCGGTGACAGCAGGCAGTACAACCACTTTTACCATCACGTTCAGCCCGATCAGCCAGGGAAGTAAATCGGCACAGATCAGCATCGCCAACAACGATGGCACGGGTAGTGAAAATCCTTATATAATATATTTATCAGGAACAAGTACCGTAAATACAGTATCTGATATTGTTGCAAAATCAGGTTATGTATATCCATCCAATATTGCTTATGCTTCCTATCAGGCAGCGGACATCACAGGCGGTGCAAACGATATTGAAATAGCACAATTTACTATTCGCGACGGCGGTGCAATTGCGGATCTCGATAATCTCGGAACAAGTTTGAATCAAATTGTGTTCACAGTCGGGAACTCGTCTTTTATTAAACGGATAGCCCTTTACGATGGCGCTACAGAAGTCGGAACAGAACAGCCAGGAGCAGGAACGGTGACTTTCAGCGGGCTAAGCCTTACGGCTGCTGATGGAGGTACAAAAGATTTTAGTGTAAGAGTGAGTTTTAATAATACCGTAACCGATAATCAGCAGATTCAATTAACGGTGGCAGCAACCACCAGCGCAGCAACCACGGGTTCTACATTTTTGGCGTTAAATGCTGGCGGGGCTACAACCTCTGTTTCAGGTGATGACAACCGTATCGAAGTAACTGCTACAAAATTGTTATTTGTTCAGCAACCCACAACCAATACTCCTATAAATACCAACATGACTCCTGCCGTCACTGTGGAAGCTGTTGATTTCAATAATATCAGGGATCTGGATTATGCTACCCTTGTGAACATTACATCAACAGGTACCTTAACAGGAAGCCCAAGTGCCACTCCAGGTTCGGGTTTGGCTACATTTAGCACGTTACAGCATTCTATTGTCGGAACTGGTTTGCAGTTAACAGCCGCTTCAGGCAGTTTGACCAGTGCACTTAGCAGTACATTTGATATTATCAGCCCGCCTATTTATTTTAATGATTTTGGGACAACTTTATCACCACCGCCAAATGAAAATCCTCCGTCTATTTTTGCTTCAAATTTAAGTAATTCTTTATGGACCACAAGTGGTGTTTTTACAAATGCTACAGGTGGGGTAGGGAATTCTTACTGTTTATCAGTTGCTTCAAGTTCAACAACCTCAAAAACTTTCACATTGACTTTTACTGTCGCCAATGGCTATCAGTTAGATATAACTCATTTTAATTTTTGGAACAGTAGAAATAGCAATAACAATTCCTATAATAACTGGGCATTATCAATAAATGGAACAGCTGTAGGTTCGGGTTCAGTGAGCTATCCTGGTGGATATACAGGTGTAACAGCCGTATCTTCACCAATTGCTGGTTTAACAGGAACAATAACTATTGTTTATACAATGAGTACAGCTTCATCAACAGCATATAGCAGATTGGACGATTTTACCCTTTACGGAACCGTTACCGTATTGCCGCTCCCGGAAATAGATATTCAGGGAAACGGCAATTCCATTGTTGACGGTGATGATACACCATCAACATCTGATGGGTCTGATTTCGGAAACGCTGTAATAAACAGCGGAACGGTAGATCAAACCTATACTGTGAATAACACAGGTGTGGCCGACCTCAATCTGACGGGCACAACTAAAGTTGTCGTCAGTGGCACCACTGCCAGTGAATTTACCGTTACGGCTCAGCCGGGCTCACCCGTTGCTGTTGGTAACAGCACCACGTTCACAGTTCGTTTCGCACCGACTGCCACCGGGCTTAGGACGGCAACACTTACTATCGCTAACAATGATGCAAACGAGAATCCCTATAATTTTGACATTCAGGGAACCGGGATTTTGTTGCCTTGTTCGGGAACACCTAGTGGCGGAACTGCAGCGGCTACTGTTCTTTCGGCTACATGTATTGCTAACACAGATTTAAGTTTGACAGGACAATCAGTAGAATCCGGAATAAGCCTGCAATGGCAATATTACGATGGCAGCACCTGGCAGGACATCTCTGGTGGAACAACCAATCCTTACACCGTTACCGGAATTATTGCAACAACACAATACCGCTGTAATGTTACCTGTACAAACAGCAGCCTGTCAACACCTTCAACCACGGTAACGGTAACTATAAATGCACCGACAGGAGGCACAACTGCTGCAACGGTCAATCCTCTCTGTTCAGGATCATCAACCACCTTATCATTAAGCGGCGCTACGGCATCAGGTGTAACCTATATTTGGGAATCCTCAACCGACGGCGTAATTTATACTCCTATAGGTGGAGCTACAGCATCGACCTATGTTGCAAGTCCTATTGCAAATACTTATTATCATTGTAAATTGACTTGCACTGCCAGCCCTCAAAATGCGACTTCAGCGCCATTACAAATAACAATGAATACAACCGCAACAAATGTTACCCTCCTCGGCGCTACTGTTGATAATCTTCAATCATTGGTTAGCTGGACAGCGCCAGGCTGTTATTCCGAAGTATTGGTTGTTGCCAGTACAGGCATTGCAAATACGGGAACTCCGACCGGTGATGGTACTGCATACAGCGCCAACGCTGTATTTTCAAGCGGTACGCCTCTGGGCAATGGTTTCGTAGTATATAAAGGAACAGCAAGTTCGCAACTTGTCACGGGTTTGACTAATGGTACAACCTATTATTTTAAAATTTTCACAAGAAATGGTATGAATTGGAGCTCTGGTGTTGAGGTAAATGCAACACCAGCCTTGCTTTCTGCTACGGGCATCATTTATGCGGGTGCTACAGGTTGTGTTACAGGCGGAAGTGGTTTATGGTTAACCAATACGTTTTGGTGTGGTGCCGTATTGCCTTCTGCGACTACCATTGCACAATTTGGGGCATTGGGAACGAACCCCTTGCTTTCTTTTAATATGAACGGTGCTACTGCTGCTCAAAAAACTGTAGGTGCAATTGAATTATTAAATTCAAATGCCATTGACAGAAATTTGCGAAATAGTTCAACCACTGTCAATGGTTCTATGACACTCATGGGTGTTGTGGTTAATTCTACTTCGAATGTCATCATCCGGAACAATAGTTCTAATTTGTTCACAATAACAGGTAATAATAGTGGTAATATTCTTGGCCTTGATCTTGGGAATAGTACAAATAACATCATCAATATTGATGGTTCAGGAGGTGTTACTATCAGTGCCATTATTACCGGTACAGGCAAGGCTCTTACAAAAGCCGGTTCAGGAACTGGTGTATTGACCTTATCAGGAGCAAATACCTATTCAGGCGGCACGACGATAAGCAGCGGTACCTTACAGTTAGGTGCAGCCGGCGTTTTAGCTGACGCTGGTACTATAACGTTAAGTGGAGGTACTTTTAGCACTGGCGCTACTACAGGCTTTACCGAAACTGCCGGCACCTTGAATTTAAATGCCTCTACAGCATCCACCATCGCATTGGGCACTGGTGATCATACGCTGACGTTTGCAAACAGCAGCAGTTTGTCGCCCTGGGGAGCAGGAGCAA
>DAOQAF010000005.1:0-90580 GCA_035353775.1 Bacteroidales bacterium
TACCTTGGATGACAAACGTAATCCTATCGAACAAAACGACATTCCTGATATTATCGCTCGTTATGGTAATCGGGTACTGGAGAAACAACGTAAACGTACCGACCGTTCATTCTTGGTACCTGTTGAGGAAATTCGCGATAATAAATATGATTTATCCATCAACCGCTACAAAGAAATAATTTACGAGGAAAAGCAGTATGATTCCCCGGTGCAGATTATTGCCGACATAAGGGATTTGGATAAACAACGTATGGCTGAACTTGACACATTGGAAAACTTATTAAAACAGTAGAATGGCATTATCTGTCAATTCAGTAAAGCGGATACAGGACAATTGGATTATTTATCCTGTCGTTCGGGATATTATTGGAGACATAGCTGGAGACATAGCTGATAGCACTTATAGTTCAGATTATCAATATAATGAAAGTATAACTAATGCCGATAGAGATATAGCCGGTGATATAGTTAGTGGCCTTCTTGGTGCCCAAGATAAAATTAAACATTGGTTCAGCACTGCCGAACCAAATATTGCAGCGCCTTTCAGGCTTATGAATAAAACAACCACCAAAAAACCCGCAAAATGAAGTGGGAGAAAGTGAAATTAGGTAGTATTTGTGACTTCATCTCTGGCAATGCGTGGTCTGCTTCAGATTTTCAATCAACGGGCGAAATTCCAATCATAAGAATTCAGAATTTGAATAATAGCGATAGCTCATTTGTTTATTGGAATAAACCATATGACAGGAAATTTATTATTCAAAAAGGGGATATGCTTTTAAGCTTATCCGGTAGCATTAAAATAGATATATGGCAAGGAGAAGAGTGCTTATTAAATCAACGTATTATAAAAATCGAAACAAAAGAGAATATTGATAAAAGATGGTTATTCTGGTCCCTATTAAATAAAATTTCTTCGATTGAGCGAATGGGTAAGTGGGCATTAGTCAACAACGTTTCAATTACTGATTTACGAGAAATCAATATTGATTTACCTCCTCTCCCAACCCAGCTCCACATCGCCTCCATCCTCGACCACGCCAACAACCTACGCCAGCTAAATAAACAACTCCTTCAAAAATATGATGAGCTTGCTCAAAGCCTGTTTATAGAAATGTTTGGGGAAAATGTAGCGAAAACAGAGCAATGGCCAGTTGTTCATATCAAAGACATTGCAGCTAAACATAAAGGAAGTATGAGAACGGGGCCATTTGGAAGTACTTTGCTTCATAGTGAATTTGTTAATAAAGGCATTGCTGTCTTAGGTATAGATAATGCAGTTAACAATAGATTTGAATGGAGTGAAAGAAGATATATTACAGAAGAAAAATTCTCAAAGTTAAAAAACTACCAGGTTTTTCCTGAAGATATTATCATTACAATTATGGGTACGCTTGGAAGGTGTGCAGTTATTCCAGAAGATATTCCAGTTGCAATTAATACAAAACATCTGGCAGCAATTACACTTGATAAGAATGTTTCAGAACCTGAATTTATTGCTTTCTCTATTCGCAACAACCAATTCCTTCAGAACCAACTTAAACTTAGAAATCGCGGTGCTATTATGGACGGTTTAAATCTTGGGATAATAAAAGAATTAAAGATGTACTTGCCACCATTGAAACTCCAGAAAGAGTTTATCGTTAAATTGAAAAACATACAAGATCAAAAGAGAAAATTAACATGCAATTTAGAAAAATCTGAGAATCTTTTTCAAAGCCTGATGCAGCGGGCGTTTAATAGCGAATTAATAAATTAACATATGACAAACGAAGAATTAAATATGGTACTGGCTCGGGGCGAAGGCACCCGCACCGAATACAAACAAGCCCGGACCAAAGTACCTTCTGATTTGTACGAATCCGTTTGTGCATTCCTCAATAAAGAAGGAGGCATTATTATCCTGGGTGCCGATAATTATGGTAATGTTACCGGCATCGATCCTGCCTGTATGGAGCAAATGAAAAAGGACATAGTTACCGCCCTCAATAACAAAGATGTCATTGATCCTCCCGTAAACTATCCCATTTATCCTGCCGAAAAAGATGGCGAAAAATTGCTTTGCCTCAAAATTCCCGTCAGCTCGCAGGTTCACACCTGTGCCGGTGTTATTTTCGACAGGGAAAACGACAGCGATTTCCGTATTCTCGATGATGCGCGTAAAGCAGAAATATACTTCCGGAAGCGCCAGAACTTCACCGAAAATACCATCTATCCTCACATGACCATGGATGATCTTGATGAAAGCCTGTTTGAAAAAGCACGTAAACTTTTAAAAATTGAAAATTCTTTTCATCCCTGGCTTGAAATGGATAATATGTCCGTTCTCAGAAGCGCTCAGTTATATCGCAAAGATTTGTCCACGGGCGAGGATGGGCTAACTCTTGCTGCTGCTCTGATTTTTGGCAAAGATATAACCATTTCAGGCATATTACCTGCTTATAAGATTGAAGCGCTGGTACGCCGAGACAACCTCGATCGCTGGGACGACCGTCTTACAATTCGTACCAACCTTATTGATTCTTATCTGCAATTGATGGATTTCGTCAAAAAACATCTCGATGACAGGTTTTATCTTGATGGCGATGTCCGCAAAGATCTCCGCATTCTTATTTTTCGGGAAGTTATCGGCAACATCATTGTCCATAGGGAATACACCAATAATTTCTCTACGGAGTTTATTATTTACCGCGACAGGGTCGAAGCGACCAATCCAAACAAAGTTCTTTTCCGGGGGCCGCTCTCATTGGAAAACTTCAGCCCTTATGCCAAAAATCCGAATATCCGCAGGTTTTTCAGCGAATTCAGATGGACGGACGAAATTGGTTCCGGGGTCCGTAATGTCAACAAATACCTGAAAATTTATGCAAATGGCGCTGTCCCTTCTTTTATCGATGACGATCATTTTAAAACCATAGTCCCGCTCCTGAGATATACATTGGGGACTAAAGCATCCTGGCTTATTGAATTGGCAGGTTTAAAAGATAAATTAGGCAAAGAAAATACAGATGCTTTATCTAATATTTCTATTAGTTCTTACTTGAATGAAATTGATGATTTAGATACTTTTCTACATGAAATCGTGATGTTATGGGAAAAGGAAGGAGTGAAGATGGAAAACATAAGGCTATTGATAAACAGCAATATACAAATAGAGGAGTTGAAAAAGGAGTTAAGCATCGAGCAAAAAGGAGTAAAGCTTATGAAGAAGAGGGGGCTGAATATATTAAAAACATTGCTATTTCTTTTAGTACCGTGTACAATAGATGAATTGGCGACTTATATGGAATTTCGTAGTAAGAATAGTTATAGGGATGATTATATCAAACCTTTGCGTGATAATGATCTTGTTGCTATGTATAATCCTGAAAAAATTACTGATCCTGCTCAAAAATATGTTATTACTGATAAAGGTAAAATGTTTCTTGGATGTATTGGTATATGATCAGGTAGTAAAACAAGTAAAGGTGGGAGTAAACCTGTTACTCCATAAAGTGTTGATAGTGTTAATAATAGTAAACAAACAAAAGAATATACATAAAAAAGAAGTGATGAATAATTTGACCGGTATCTTATGTTGAATTAACACCCAATATGAACAAAGACACAGAAATACTAAACTACCAAAAAAAATGCTGGAAACAGTACAAGTCAGCAATAGGACTTGATGAGAAATACACTTATTTATATGGTAATCCGGTAAAAGTGCATGTTCCTCTTGATACTGCTGTTGGTGGCATAATGATCATCGGCGCGTACCCCACTGCTCATTTCAATACTATAAATGGCGTAGCAGATGTTCCGGTTTCAGACCATTTATATCCTTTCAGCAACGAAAGCTATTTTGATGGCAGCAGGATCAGACCGGTTGAGTCAGGTAGGGAACTTAAAGATGAGTACTTGGATAAGCTGGGCATATCCCGTAATCATTGCTGGATTACCGACCTTGTTAAGGTATTCCTTTTCAAAGAAGGACATATCAAAAAATATGAAACTTTAGGTTATAAAGGCCATTCCGCAACAAGAAAACGGTTTTCAGATTTTGCAAAAAAGAGTCGCCCTTTGCTCCTTGAGGAAATACAGCTTGCCGACCCCAAAATTATCCTCACCCTGGGTTCAGAGGTAGCTGCAGCGGTCTTTCAGGTTTCTGAAAAAGCAGCAACTTCCATGATGAATGAAACACCTGTACCATTGCAAATAAGTGAATCCGTATATCAATGCTGGGCTTTACCTCATCCCGGAATAATCATGAAAAATACTGCTCAGTCAGTAGTCTGGAAAGCGATGTTAACACGCCAGATCAAAACAATTAAAACCTATTTACAATGATAATACTAAACACTGGCGATAATTTTAAAAAGGAGGCCATCCCCGATATGAATGATCAATTGATGGTTGAACTCAATAATGAAATTGATTCTCTTTCTGAGGGTTTAGAGAAAAATGGGCTTATGCATATTTTATCTGATTTCTTCGATGATAGAAGAAATAGTGAAGAAAATATACGCACAGTAAAGGATATCTTTATCAAGTTCGGTGAATGCAATTCTTTAGCTGCAAAAGACAGTAAAAGCAAGACCGAATATATGGGCATTTATATCTTTTCTGAAAAGGTCGGTAATGACATCAAGCCTGTTTATGTGGGTATATCAAGAAAAATTATTCGGAGATTAAAAAATCATGCTTATGGCCCGACTAAGGATACAGCAACGCTTGCCTATTTGTTAGCATTCGGAGATAAAACAGATTTGAAATCAAGACATAAATTCAATGATAATATCGACAAAATAGCAGATATATCAAGGTTAAATGTAAGGAATCTTTTTGTCTATATCCATCTATATAATGACTGTCACTACAAATTGCAGCTTTTAGAGGTTCTGGCTGCATGCAAATTCAAAACAAAATGGAATTCTTTTAAAACTCATTAAAAATGATTAACGATAATTATCTAACTAATAATCATCTGAGTTTTTTCAATTTTTTCAGAGAAGATAAAGAAACTCCAGAAATTATTGAAAATAATCTAAGTCGCGCCTTGGCAATTTGTTTATCTCGGGAACCAGTATTGTTTGATGGTTTTATCAAAGCAATCGCACCTGATGATTATGATAAAATCACCATGTCTAATGATCCGGTTTGCAAAATTGATATTCAAATTAATACAAAAAATTTGCCTGTCGATGAGTACAATAAAGTATACGCAGTTGCACTAACATCAAAAGATTTTAAGAATATACTGGAAGAGTTCGAAAACTTGTCAGTAGAGGATGATCAGGCAAATACCGTAACAGATATTATCATAGAAATTAATGATGTTTTATTCGTAATTGAGGTAAAACCATCAGAAGAAAACTGTTTATACCAGTTAAAAAAACAGGTATTGCATTTTCTTCCTAAAGTCCAACCTGCTTCATTCTCGTGGCTACAGGTTATAGAGCTTATGCAGCAAAAACAGAATATTCTGAGAATGACAGGTAATTCCAGTTTTTATATTGACTCTTTTATTTCGCTCATTGAACAACGCTTTTTTCATTGGATTCCTACAAAACCTTTTCACTTTCTCCCAATCAATAATCCCCAAGTAAGTCCTGATATTAATAAACGTTTAAAACTTGTTCTTGAGCATTGCTCAAATTCATTGGTATATTATCCCGATAGGATATCAATATCTGTTGATTTTGATTGGGCCAGTGAAGTAATACCAAAGTTTCAACAAATTGATGATCAGTTTTATTTAACAATTAATATTTGGCCTGGTAATACAAAAGGTCAGGGCGAAGAAGTATATGATGAAAAAATGGATTGGCTTTTGAAAAAAGAAATAATAATTGCAGGGAAAGCATATCCTTTAAAAATAGAATATGAAGTAAAATTTTGTCACTATAATAGATATGTTTGTAATTTAGAATTTTCTGATGAGGATGATTGCTTGTTGAAACCATTACATACACTCAGGAATTATTATTATTCAGGAAAAAAAGACAGAGGTAATGATAATTGGAAGGGTTTTGTAAAATTTATGGATGAACATTTTAGAGCAGAATATAAATGGATGGATAAATGCGGCTTTCAGGAGAACTTTATTGATACTAACAGGAAATACTTTACTGTCAGCTTTGGTTTCATTGTATATGCTATGGTTCCATATTCTTTAATAATGGAATTAGATAAAAAGCAGGATGATTATATAAAAGTTTCAGCACTGTTAGATGCTGCAGTAGAATCGTTTAAATCATTAATTTAGTTGGCAAACTTTTTCTTCCTCACCGGCCCCTTTGCTGATTTCCTCGAATCAGCCACCGAAGCAGAAAAAAATGCCTTCTCCGCGCCCCGTGTGTCTGCCTTCTTCAGCCGTTTAACTCTTGAAAATGCCGTTCGCTGGTTATACGATCACGATAGCGATCTGGCGCTGCCATACCAGGATAACCTGAATGCTCTGATGTATGAGCAAAGCTTCAAAAATATCATTCCTCCGGGCATGTTCAGCAATCTTACATACATACGTAAGCTTGGCAATGATGCAGCACACCGTAAATTCAATCCATCCTCCGAAGAGTCCTTCGCTTCGCTCCGTTTTTTATATACATTCCTCCGTTGGCTTGTCAGCATGTACAGTGAGAACCCGCCTGAAATTCCTGCCTGGATTAATGAGTCCCTGATACCTCATACCTCTGTACCCGACAAAACCCAGGATGAAATCAGAGTTCTTGAAGAAACCGCCCTTGCCGATCAGCAGGAACTTTTGAGAAGCAAAAAACGATTATCCGAAAACGAAGAAGAAATTGCCCGGCTCAAAACAGAGCTCGAAAAATTTCAGTCGTTGAAAAAGGAAAATAGTAAATCATTCGATACTGATTCAAAAGATTATTCCGAAGCCAAAACCCGCGATTTATTTATCAACCTCCTCTTGCGTGAAGCCGGATGGGATCCAAAAGGCAAAAATGTTGAAGAATTTGAAGTGCAGCACATGCCCAACAATCAAGGCATTGGCTATGTGGATTACGTTCTTTGGGGCGATGATGGTTTACCCCTGGCTGTGGTAGAAGCAAAAAAAACAAAAGTGGATGCTCACAAAGGCCAGCATCAGGCAGAATTGTATGCAAACTGTCTTGAAAAAATGTTCAACCAGCGCCCGGTAATATTTTACACCAATGGTTTTGAATCCTGGATATGGGATGATACTTTTTATCCTCCGCGTCCGGTGCATGGTTTTTTCACAAAAGACGAATTACAGCGCTTGATCTATCGCAGGGCCGACCGAAAAGACATAAAAAAACCGGTAATCAATAAAACAATTGCAGGTCGTTATTATCAGGAAGAAGCCATCCGCCGCGTTGCCGAAACCCTCGAAAAGAAAGCAAGAGGCGCATTACTCGTCATGGCTACCGGTTCCGGCAAAACAAGAATTTCAATTGCGATAATTGATATGCTCATTAAAGCGGGCTGGGTAAGCAAAGCGCTGTTCCTTGCTGACAGGAACGCTTTGGTAACTCAGGCAAAAAACCGCTTCAGTGAGTTTGTGCCTCACCTAACAACGGTGGATATCACCAAAGAAAAAGAAGACTCATCAAGCCGCATGGTATTTTCCACGTATCCCACCATGATGAATAAAATTGATGGGGAAAAGTCTGACGATATCCGTTATTACAGCCCGGGCCATTTCGACCTCATCATCATTGACGAAGCCCACCGTTCTGTGTATATGAAGTACAAAGCCATTTTTGATTATTTTGACGCAATCATCATTGGCCTTACTGCCACCCCTAAATCCGAAATAGATAAAAACACTTACGAGCTTTTCGGCCTCGAAAATCACAACCCTACCTATGCCTACGAATTGCAGCAAGCTGTTGACGACAAGTTTCTGAAACCGCCGAAAGCCGTTTCTGTCCCTATGAAATTCACTCGTGAAGGAATAAAATATAAAGAACTTTCTGAAAAGGAAAAAGAAGAATATGAAAAGGAATTCAGGGATGAAGAAACAGGCAGTATGCCCGAAAAGATAGATTCGTCTGCGCTGAACTCATGGCTTTTCAATAAAGACACGGTGGATAAAGTACTCTCTTATACTATGGATAAAGGCTTGAAAATTGAAGGTGGGGATAAACTTGGCAAAACAATTTTATTTGCCCGTAGCCACGAACATGCACTTTTTATTGAAAAGCGGTTTAATACCCTATACCCTCATTATCATGGCAAATTCCTCCGTGTCATTGATAACTATGAAATGTATGCACAGGATTTGCTTGATAGTTTTACCCTGCCGGAACAAATGCCGCAATTTGCTGTTTCAGTGGATATGCTCGATACCGGTATTGATATTCCCGAAATAGTAAACCTTGTTTTCTTCAAACCCGTTCGCTCCAGTTCCAAATTCTGGCAGATGATTGGCAGAGGTACTCGATTATGCCCTGACTTATTCGGCCCCGGAGTGGACAAAGAATTCTTTTATATTTTCGATTTCTGCGAAAACTTTGAATTCTTTGAGTCCTTCCCCGACGGAGTTGAACCTTCAGTGCAGGATTCGGTTACTCAAAAAATATTCAAATCCCGCCTTTGGCTTGCTCAGGCTCTTAATCACCCAATGTATCAGGATGATAATAATGTGACCCTGCGCAATAAATTACTGGAAACATTGCATTCCGAAGTTGCCGGGCTTGATAAAACAAGTTTCCTTGTCCGGATGCATTTGCGCTATGTAGATGAATATGCCTTGCTTTCCCGGTGGTTCAATTTAAGCAAATCAGATTGCTTTGATATAACTAAGCATTTAGCGTCATTAATTCCGGTAAAAGATGAAGATGAATTTGCACGTAGGTTTGATTTGTTGATATTGAATGTTCAGTTGGCAATAATATCCGCTGAAAAAAGTCAGAAAAGATATATTAATCAGGTTATTAATCTTGCAAAAGGCTTGGCATTAAAAAATAATATTCCCTCTGTAGCAGCTCAGATGGAAATGATAAAAATTGTTCAACAGGCTGAATTTTGGAGCAAGGCAGATATGCCTGCTCTTGAGCGTGTCCGTGAATCTTTGCGCGACCTGATTAAATTTCTTGATAAGGAAAACCTGCAGACTATTTACACCGATTTCGAAGATGAATTGTTTGACGTAGAAGAAAAGAACCTGCTTGGTAGTTACTCCAAAATGGATAATTACCGCCAGCGTGTCGAAAGATACATCCGCGAAAATCAACATCACATAACAATTAGCAAACTCAAAACAAACAAGCCAATCACTCATGCCGAACTAAAGGAACTGGAGCGAATCCTGTTTGATGGCCACGAAATAGGCACAAAAGATGACTTTGAAAAGGTTTATGGCAAACAGCCCTTAGGTCAGTTTATTCGTAGTATTGTGGGTCTGGATCGAAATGCTGCCATGGAAGCTTTTTCGGAATTTCTCAGCAAAGGAAATCTGAAAGCCGACCAGCTTACGTTCATCAATAATATCATAGATCATCTTACTATAAACGGCGCTATTGACAACAAAATGTTATTTGAACCTCCCTTTACCGATATCAACGACTTGGGCATTGTCGGTGTCTTCCCCGAACCTGATGTGAAAATGATTATTGGTATTTTGGAAAATATTGAAAAAAATGCTGTAGCATAAAAACATTTTATCTATGGGAGAAGGGTTGGTTATCAGGCGCATTCTGGCATATATTGCTGTTTTATCAGTTATTTGAGCAAAACACAATTACTAAAATGATAAAAATCGTAAAACATACAATGACAAAACACGAACAAATATTACAATCTGAGATTTTTCTCATTCCAGAGGATTATTGGGTTATTCTGGAAGATCCTAAAGATTTAAAATTCCTTGTTAAAGATGAATACGTCAAAATTATCGCATCTCATCTGTTTGATTACGTACCTTATTTTTTAGATAAAAAAATCAATTTAAATAAACATTAGATTTTTTTTAACATGAGCAAAAACGTTTATAAAAGTTTTATTTCTGAATTTTCTAACACGGTTGAGAATGATTTTTCGATTAAACGATACAACATGTATGGCCCAATATCAAATGAATATTGGGATCAAAAATTCAGGGTAGCTATTTATAACCTGGAATCTTATGATGATGGTTATGAAGGTTGCCGTTATGTTGATATCGATGTCATAAAAAGATGGTGGTCCTCAAAAACGATAAGATTTTCTGCTGTAATAGCAAATGCTTTGATTAATTATATGAACACAAATTCCTTATTGGTGCAACAAGAATTAAGAAAGAGTTATTATGAAAAAGAGACATTGCTAAACTCAATAAGTAAGATTGCTTATTTGAATTTTAGGATAACGGATAATGAAGATTCCCCGGCTGGTTATCTGGAAATAAATAAAGAATTCGGCTTGTTTAATAAGTTCCTTTTCAAACAATTTGAATTGTTGGACCCTCATGTTGTAATTATTGGAAGTCAAGCTGGATGTTATTATTTTAACTGCATGATAAAACCAGAAACTCCCTTGAAATATAAAAATCATCTTTACTATAATGACAAGCTCTTTGTTTCAATGAATCATACATCGGGTAATGGTTGTCGGGGCTGGTACAATGAAATAAGCTCAAATATTGATTTGATTTCTGTTTTTTTGAGATCCAGAAATTAGTATCAAAAAAATTTTCGTCTAATCATGATTAATCTTTGCGTTGGCTTACCATAGAAAATATTTTTATTGTTAAATTTGTTATTTATGTATTTTAAAGTAGTAAATCACATAAATTTGTTGATTAAACCTAAATATATTTATCAATCATGAAAGAGCAAGAAAACGATTTCGAAAATGAAGAAACTGAAACTGATGATGATGGATCTTTACAAGAAGAAACAAAGTTTGAGATAAAAAAATACGACATTTCATCTTATCCTGCTGATTATACAATTACAACTATTCTTGAAAAGTACAATAAATCTATTGTTGTTCCGGAATTTCAAAGAAAGTACGTTTGGGGAAAAGATATCGTAAAACAAAGCAGATTAATAGAATCCTTGCTCTTGGGTTTGCCAGTACCACAAATTTTTTTATTTCAGAAAAAGGATGATAAAAGCTTATTATTAATAGACGGTTTTCAGAGACTCCATACTATACATCGCTTTTTTAACAATGATTTAGCAATGGAAGGTGTACAGGAACCATGGGTTGGTAAAAGATATATCGACTTATCATTAGAAGATAAAGAAGCTTTTGATAATATGACGATACGTGCAATTATTATACGGCAAATTACCCCATCTGATAATTATTCTAGTATGTACCAAATATTTGAAAGATTAAATACTGGTGGGATGTTCTTGTCCCCAATGGAAATTAGAAAGGCTATTTTTTATGGTACTTTTTATAAAAACATTGAAGGGTTTAATAATAATGAAGACTGGAAGAAAATTGTTAATAGAAAAACATCAGAAACTAGGTTAAAAGATATTGAATGGTTGTTAAGAATAATTGCACTTTATAAAATTGGAGTGAAAAATTATCAAGAACCAATGAAGGATTATCTAACACGGTTTATGGAGAAAAATAAAGATGATGACAACCAAACAATATTTGATAGTTTAAAATTAATTTGTGAAAAAATTATTATGGAATTAGGCCCGAAACCATTTCATGTTTTAAGCGGTAGATTAAATCTGGCTCTGATGGATTCTGTAATGGTCGCAATCTTAAAAAACACAGACATCGTTGGCTTAAAAGATAAATACGAACAATTAATGAAATACGATGAATTTATAGGTATTGTTAAGTCTCGTGACGCCACACGTTCTCAAAATGTTAAAGAAAGAATTGATTTAGCTCAAAAAATAATTTATTAGCATGAATTGGTTTCGTCACACTAATGCACTTATCAATGATATTGATGATTTAATTAGATCTGGAGTTATTCAGGAAGATTCAGCAATAATAAACTATCATTTGATTAAAATCGGTATTTTATCTTTTTCAAGTGAAGTGGAAAATGATTTAAAAGAATTGGTTTCCCGCCGTCTCAATGGATACAAAAATTTTTGTCAATTATGCAATAAATTAAGAAATCCAAAAATTTCTGAAATAAATGATGCTTTAAAAGAACTAGGCATCACTAAAATTGAAATGGACGACGGGAAAAAATCAAAATTTTCAAGTATCATTTTAAACAGAGATAAAATAGCTCACATTCCAGATTTTAATGCAAATATTACATTTAGTGATTTGAAAGAAGGTGTAATGATTGGTACTGAACTGTTAAAACATATTGACTCCAATACATAAACAATTACCTGTAATATCATTTACTGTTCGGTTCTATTTGAGCCTGTAACGTTTTTATTTTTATTGGCGATCGCAATAATCCGCTATTGTTAACTCCAATTTCGGCGCGGAATTGCATTCCAGGTCATGTCATAATCTTATGTTTGCATAACATTTTCTGCCTTCGGATTCTAATTTTGTATTTCTGATGTTTTTGGTTTTTTTAATGGATATTTCAATGAAACACAAGAGGGGGTGATAGATGTAAATATTTCTTTCCGTCACAAATAGTTACTAAATTTGTGACAGAAATAATGCAATATCACGGTTAGTGATTTTGAAATACAAATACTTAACAGAATAAGAAACGCAGGCATAGGTGTGCTGTTTTTTTCAACGATAGCTTTATAAACTATAGAACCCCTGATGCCTTTACGCAGACTCTTTCGCCCTCCACATCAAATTGATCTATGATTTTCTGGATACCCCCCTGAGTCACTTTAAAGATAACAACCTAATACTTTTTAAATAACGCTTAAGCCAATTCCTTTCAAGTACTCATAAGTAGAATCATAATACTCCGGTTTTCTTGTCAAATCATCTGGGTTCCCTTCAGGAACGACGATGATCATTCCTTGTCTGGCTCTGGTCAACAACACACGATACGCATTAATTAAATACTTCACTCGCGAAGGTTGCTTAATATTATTCCACTTAGTGCCCACAAATGAAAAAGGTTTCCAGCCAACATCAGAAAATCTCAGATCACCATCCCATATTATGCAGGTCCAATCAAGTTCTAAACCCTGAATTTGGAATTCTGTTGCCACATCTTCCAAAAAATAGGATGAGCGTATGTCTTCTTTGCCATTTAGAAACCAATTTACAGGGTCCATTGGCGTTTTAACATCAATGGCAAATGGCTTTAACCGATATGCTTGTGAAGAGACGACCATTCCATACCTCTCACTACCTCTTGCTTTTTGTTTTAGCCATTGTTTTGCTTTAGTGAGATCGCGTGTTAATACGATTGGATATCTCTCCTTAATACGTTCATATATTTCCCTCGCGTTTTCGATATCCATGTCCAATAAGGACTTTACAAACAGTGATAAGTTTTCCGCTCTGAAAGAACGCAAGGATACTGATAAATGCAAGTCCGAATTTCGCTTAACAACTACTTTATTTTCTAATCGTTGGATAGTTTCTTCCGCAGAATACTCGCTATCAGATAGATTTGGAGATATGCAAACCTCCCAGTTTGGGAACGTATTTTCGATTGCTGAAAGCCATTCCGATATTCCAGCCTCGCCTGTGTTTATTTCCTGGCCACCTCCTACAAGGCAAATAATTACTGCCCAATCAGGATGCCTATCAAGACATGATATTAAGAACTCCGGTTCGGAAAAATTAAAATCCGGGATACTTTTTTTGCGCTTCATAAAACTCACCGTTTGCTCTTTGTTCCAGGCACGTTGTGCTTCATCAAAGATGGCCACGTGATCATAAGGTGCAGTTTTATCCCTTAGATATTCGTCTCTGTAATGGTGAATAATCTGAATAAAGGCCTTGATGCTCTGCTTTGCCCTGGATTTTACGGCTTTTTTACCAAGCTCAATATCCCTTGCTACTTTGTCACGTGCTAATGCTTCATGTAAGATGGCAACTAATGGTCCATTACCCGAAAGATAAACACTCGCATTTCCTCTTTCCTTATCCAGATGCGATGTTGCCACCTTCAAGCCAACAAGCGTTTTTCCAGCGCCAGGGACGCCTGTAACAAAACAGATTACTTTCTTTTTTTGTGATTTTGCAGCCTCGATTATATCAGTAATTGCTTCTGCCGTTACTGATAGATTTTTTGCTTCCGCGTCATTTCTGGTTATTTCATCAACGGTATGTGAATGGTAAAGCGAAACGGCTGCTTCAATGATCGTTGGCGTCGGCATATAAGCGCCTTTTGCGTAACTCTGTCCATCCAGTCTGTCTGTTTGGAGGCAATCATCGACAACCCGAGAGATCGCTGTCCTTAAAGTTTGGGCATTTGCCAAAATGGGGCGCAAAAGACTATCATTATGTGATGTAAATTCAATTTCTATTTTCCTTGAACTTGCTTCAGTCGCAACTAATATAGGTACAAGTAATGCGCTATGGCTTGGTTTATGGAAATTTTTAAGATCCAAAGCGTAGTCCCAAACCTGGTCAATATTGTAATTGAGAAATTGATATTCTCCTACCTTGAATTCAATGACAAAAACAACATTGTGTATTATAACTAATGCATCAACACGTTTACCCATACGGGGAATTGAAAACTCAAAGAAAATATCACCCCTATATCCTTCTAATGCTTCTTTTAATATGGGTATTTGCTCCTCCCAAGCTCTTTTTTGAAGAGCAATTGTATCAAAATTATTTCCGTAGTCAATTGCCCCCAAGATTTCATTGTCACTTGAGATTAAAAAATTATCAATTGAATTTCGGTAATAATAATTCAACATGGGTTGGTTCCGTTATTATTCTTCGTTGTACTTTCTATTTGAATTACGAAACTCTTCAACAGGATATTTTTTCTCATTCTTCTCAATCTTATTTTTAAGAGCATCCGCGAGATTAATATCGAAGTTATCAGCTAAGAGAATCAAAGAATAAAACACATCCCCCAATTCATCTGCGAGTTTGCCTTTATCAACGGCTTGATCAGATTTCCATAAAAACAGCTCCAATAACTCACCGGATTCAACATTTAAGCACATCGCCAAATCCTTTCCCGTATGAAATTGTTTCCAATTTCGGTCATCCCTAAACTTAAGGACGAGCTGAGTCAAATATTTTAGGTTGTCATCCATTATAGACATTGTTATTATGCCATTCTATGTACTTCTCATTTGGCCTGTCAATATAACGATCCGGCAAAATCTGCAAGGGTTTCCCATGGAACTGATAATATTCGCGTCCATTTTGAAACTCTTCTTTAATTTTCTTGCTAACCTCAACCTTTAAGTCTTTTGTTGAAGTGATATATCCACCATCGTAAAGTTTATGCAGGTCAGCTCTTAGCAGGATTCCAGTTGCAATGTGATTAGGTCCTGAATCAGCAAAGGGTTTTATATGGGCTGCTTCAAGAACGGGAAGTGTTTTTTCGCCAGTTATAGAACATTTCCTGGAATATGCATCAGTTAGTTGAACTCTAAAAGCACCTTGACCAAGTCTGACCTTTGTCAAATACTTCCTGGTATATTCAGATTCAGGTTCTTCAAGAATGAGCTGACTTTTATTGTTATCAATCCGTTCAAAAAGTCTGTTCGATTGCAAAACCAGTTCAACTTTAGCCCATAACCTTCGCCCAATTTCCGAACTATCATCGTAAGATTTTCCCTGAACAATACTTCTGCTCCAATCCTCAGGAACAGTGATCCAATCTTCAGGCTTAAAAAAAATCGGATCTGTGAGCACAATGCAACCAATGTTAGGATTAGCAGAAAAAAGATTATCACCCGAACGATAACCAATAATCTTCCTCTTAAACTGAACTAACGAATCTAGTCCGTTTCTCTTCTCGAAAATATCCCAGGCTACATCTAATGGCAAAATTGAATGAGAAGAAAAAAAACCTACTCCGGCAACTGCATTATATGGGCTTTTCAACTTAAAAAGGAAGGGTGCCCCTGGGCTTAGGACTTTAAAAGTTGAGTTTCCACCTGGCTGCCAGAAATTGATATCCTCATTATCTCTCTTTGAAAGAAAATTATACCAGTCAAAATCCGTAACACCAAGGTAAAATCTCATAGTTTCCTTTTAAAACTCAAAAATATGACAAATTGATGAGAACTCATTTAAATAAAATTTTTATCACCAATTATGATTATCGAAGCAAAGATTTGAAAATACTCGAATACGAAATGCTCTTGTAAAAATGAAAAAAAATCCTTATTATTTTTGAAGAAAACTTAAATCTCATGCCCGGAAAAGTAAAATACATGTCAGAAGTAGCGAACGAATATGGCGTTCACCCTCACACTTTAAAAAATTGGCTTAAGCCTATCTGGAATTCACTAAAAATACAAGGCCGGAGAAGTCTTCTTGCCTGGCAAATTAAAATGATCTATGATTTTCTGGATTCTCCTTTATCAGAAAATGACGAAAATAAATGATCCATTGCGAACATCTTTATTTTTCTGTCAAAAATGCCAGAAAAAATAACCTTTTTTGCACTTTTCACTCGAAAATCAGGCATTTTTCACTCATTTTTTACTTAAAAATCACTCATTTTTCACTTTTTTTTTACGCTTTTTTGTGTTTTTAAACTTACCCCAAGTCCGTTCCATCTCTGTTTTTTTGAAATCTTCGGCTATTTTGACATATTTATTAAAATCCTTGTCTTTTTTATGACCGCTTATACCCTTTGCTGCCATATAATTCATACCCAAAATAATGCTGTTAGTAAGAAAAGTCTTTCTTGCTGTATGCGTAGTGATTAATTCATGTTTGGGTTGTATAAATTCTTCAGCCCTACCCCCATAAAATTTAGTAATGCTTGTTGGTGAATCTATGTCTGCTTTTTTACAGCATTCTTTGATATATTCATTCAGTTTGGGCGCTGAAATTTTTGGAAGAGGTCTATCGGAAAGATCAACATGTTTCTTAAGTATTGCCTGTGCAAATTTATTCAGAGGAATCACTGCTGGTTGTTTTGTTTTTTTAATCGTTTTGTGAATATTATCTCCCCGAATATGGTCTCTTTTTAATTCAAGGATGTCTGATACCCTAAGCCCAGTAAAACATCCAAAACAATAAATATCTCTGGCATTGTTCAATCTCTTGCTCTCAAATTTGAAATTGTACAGGGTCATTAATTCATCCATGGTCAGAAAAATGACCTCTTTTTCCTTTTCAGCAAAGGAAAAGCTCTTGTATTCATCGGAAACTTTTATTTTATGTGCCTCTGCCCACCTTAAAAACGATTTCAAAACGCTGACAATCTTTGCAAAATAATTGTGTGCTATTTTACAATCAGTTAGAGCATATTTTTTCAGAGCATCATAAAACGAATGATCAATGGCACCTATACTTATATGGTAGTTCGTTTTTTCTTCAAATGTTTGAAGAAAATTGCGGATAGTAGTGTATCCCTTAATAGTTTGTGCTTCTCTGTCAGGACGAATAGAGTCAAGGTAGGCATCAAAAAGGCCCAAGAAATCAGAAGCATCAAGTTTTGTTTTTGTTTGTTTATTTGCAAACCAGGATTTAAAATAAGCATCGCAGGGTATGATGTTGTTTTTAATAGCATTTTTTATAGCATCCCTAGCCTTTTCCCTAGCAAGAGTTATCGTTTCGTTAATAAATTCGAGTTCCTTATCCATTTCCGGGTTTCCTGACTCCTTACATATCTGTTTTTTATTATTCCAGAATTTAGGATGAACCATGTGCCCGAGAAAAATAACTGTTCTGGAACTCCCGTAGGTAATTCTCATTATTAAAGATTTTTCACCTTTTTTATTTATTTTGCCCGGTTTAAGATAAAAGTTTATTTTTGCCATTATTATTGAGTTTTGAGGATACAAAGATATAAAAAAATGGGTACCCAATATGAGTACCCAATATTTGACAAAAAAAATAATAAATGAGCAAATACGAATTAAATTAATTTTTCTAAATTCTTGATATTAAATTATTTATAAAAACTAAATTAATAATGATTAAAATAGGTCGATTCCGGCCTCGGGTACAAAAGGTTATCCTTGAGAAAGGATGACCTTTTTTATTTAAAAGAGATAAACCGGCTGAGGCAGGAGCCTCAGCCGAACTGGGGTAGCTCTTTCACTGTTCAGCACACTTGAAAGCATTAATACTCCATAATCCGTAAAAGCAAAAGGCGAAATACGTAAGCCCATTTTTAGACTATTGGAGGTGCCAAATTGGCTCCTCCAATTTTGAATCTCATCCTTGTTTAGCTCAAACATAAAATCAGGTGGAAAGTTCTTTATGTTTTTAATAAATGTCAAGTTTTTTGCGCAAAAAACTTGACATATTTAATCCATTTTGCCAGTCATAAATATGGAACCCTAAGGTTGAAACTCTTTCTCATAAGGCGAAAGATCGGAAGGCCAACAATGCTACTGCAGTTTTCTATTGTTTTTATGCCTCTCCGCATCCCTTGCGGACTTCTTTTCCAGATTTTTTTGCAAAGCTTCCGTCAGGTCTATGCCGGTCTGGTTGGCCAGGCAGATAACCACAAACATCACATCGGCCAGTTCATCGGCAAGATTTTTTTCTTTGTCGGACTCTTTAAAAGACTGATCGCCGTAGGTACGGGCAATGATGCGTGCCACTTCGCCCACCTCCTCCGTCAGCATGGCCATATTGGTCAATTCACTGAAATACCTTACACCGGTGGTGTTTATCCATTTGTCAACTGCTTGCTGGGCTTGTTCTATCGTCATAATGATCTGTTTTATAAGAAATAGGTAATCGTAAAAATAGTGTTTTGTGGACAAAAGTTTGTAGTTTTGCGAAAAAAATTAATAATGCGATGAAAATTTCCGCATCCATATATTCCAATAAAGATAAAAGTTTGAAAGAATTGATTGAAGAACTGGATGCTTACCATGTTAATTTTTTTCATATCGACAGCCTTGACGATCCGCGGGTTTTTGAAGATATTCAGCAGATTCGCACCCTGAGCAAAACACCTATCGATCTGCATCTGATCACTCCTACACCCGAAAAATATTTCGATCTTATCGCAAAAAACCAGATCGAATTTGTGACCTTTCAATATGAAAATCTCCGCAATGGGCTTCAAATTCCTGATTTTATTAAATCAGATCTCGGTATTGCCATCACTTCAGAAACAGATATCTCGGTATTTGACCGTTATGCTGAGTGCTGCAAATTTATCTTGTTTATGACGACAACTCCGGGGATGAGCGGCGGAGAGTTTAATAAACAAAACTTCAAAAAAATCAGGGATTTCAGAAGTAAATTTCCCGATAAAAAAATTCATGTGGATGGCGGTATCAATGCCGAAGTGTCATTTATACTGCGCAACATGGGCGTTTATGCTGCCGTGATCGGCTCGTACCTTTTTAAAAATTCTTTTATCGGCTCTGCCATGCTGAACCTGAAAAACGAAGATATCAGCTCGCATTACCGCATACGTGATTTTATGCTCGAATACGAAGAGATTCCCGTCATCCAACAGGATGATCTTACTTTCGAAAAGGTTTTACTCTCCATCGACCAGTACAAGATGGGATTTACCAATATTACCGACAATAATGGAATACTTATGGGGATCATTACCAATGCCGATATCCGCAAAGGACTGATCCGCAACATTGGCAACCTGAACAATATCGATGTGTCGGACATGATCAACCCAAACCCGGCATTTATCTATGAAGATGAGACGGTGTCGGACGTACTTTCGTACATTAAAAACCTGCACTTTCCTGTATTATTTTTACCGGTAGTAAACGGGCAGAAAAAAGTTACCGGAGCTATAAAATTTAATAATTTAATTAAAGGAGAATCATGATACTCCATACTGACATAAATATTGACCCGCAGAAGCTGCAGCAACTGGCTGATAAATATGAAGCCATTATTTTGAAAACAAAAGATCATCAGGTGCTGATCACTCCTTCGGCCTTAAAAAAAACTGAAGAATCTGACCGGGAATTTATTAAAGAATCTTTTGTTTTCGACTCCGACATCCAACTGGCGAGTAAAAAATATATCAACGGAAAGAGGAGCATCAGGATCGGCGATAATTACATCGGAGGAGATTCTAATAATGTTTTGATCACGATAGGGCCCTGCTCTGTCGAGTCGGAAGAGCAGATCATCCAATCGGCTGAGTTTATCAAAAAAATGGGGCTTAAGTCCATGAGAGGCGGTTGTTTTAAACCAAGAACTTCGCCTTATACATTTCAGGGGCTGGGCAAAAAAGGACTGGAACTGCTTGATAAGATGCGCCGGCAATACGGTTATACCATTATTACCGAGGTACGCGATTCCACCCATGTGGACGATGTTATTGAATATGCAGATATCATTCAGATCGGCGCCAAGGCGATGTATGATCACGGGATATTGCGCAAATGCGGAAAGACACAGAAGCCTGTATTACTGAAACGTGGATTTGGAACGACTTTGCAGGAATTTGTCCAGGCAGCGGAATTTATTCTTTCGGGAGGCAATCCCAATGTGATGCTTTGTGAACGGGGCATCCGCACTTTTGAAACTAAAACACGCTTCACCCTCGATCTGTGCGGGGCGTCTTATCTGAAAGAAAATACCAACCTGCCTGTGATCCTCGACCCCAGCCATGCCATGGGCTATGCCTATGGCGTTCCTGATCTTGCAAGGGCCTGCATGGCGATGGGCGTTGAAGGCCTATTGATAGAAGTTCATCCCGATCCGTCTGTAGCATTGTCTGATGCGTCACAGCAACTCACCCATGAACAATTTACCAGCCTGTTTGAGACACTTAAGCCTATTGCCCGGGCTGTAAACCGCACCATTATATGAAATGTTTTTTTTCAGAAAATTTTTATTACCTGTCCGCTCAGCGAAACCTTGACGCAGCAAAATGGTCAGAAGCCACAGGTATTTCAGAGAAAAAAATAAAAGATTTTCTCAGTAAAAAGGATTTGCCTGATGCAGCACAGCTCGTGAAAATTTCTGAATTTTTGAATTTTCCGCTCAGCAGGCTGCTTACCGAAGATATTTCGGCCAACGAACACATTATTAAAACTTTTGATTTTAAATTTCTGGTGCTTGATATTGATGGGGTGATGACCGATGGCGGAATAATTTACACAGAAGCGGGAGACGAGATCAAAAAGTTCAATGCCAAAGACGGGCTTGCCATCATCAGCCTTGTCAACGCCGGATACCAGGTGGGTTTTCTCAGTTCGGGCTTTACTCAGAATACCATAAAGCACCGTGCCGAAGTGCTGGGCGTTAAGAAAGTTTATATCGGCACCTGGAAAAAAATGGAGATACTGGAAAAATGGTGTGAAGAACTGAAAATTTCCCTTGCAAATGTGGCTTATATTGGAGATGACCTCAATGATATTCCGGTAATTGACAAAGTTGGTTTGTCCGCCTGTCCTGCTGATGCCGCAGAAGAGGTAAAAGAAAAAGTGAATATGGTTTTGTCGCTTCGCGGCGGCCAGGGCTGTGTCCGTGAGTTTGCTGATAAATACCTTACCGGATTCCGTAAAACACCTTTCTGATTTTTAACTGGTTATAAATTTTTTTTGCGAAAAAATGCAAAAAAAGTTTTGGTTTTTCAAATAAAATGTGTTTATTTGTAAAATCAAAATTGAGGTTATATCATATAATAATCACTAAATCAATATCATATCGCATGAATTCTTACAACAAGGGCTTTTTTACCTTCATTTTATCGTCGATTATTTGTTTTTCAGCATCAGCTTTTCCTTTTTCTTCTCCCTTACCTCAACATCAGCCGGATTCAACTTTTTTAAAAGACAATCCTGTAGTTGCCCAACTCGACAGCCTTGCAACGCTTGCTTTTTTCACTAATTCAACCTTTACGACCGACGTTTCAAAATTAAATATTTATCATTTTCCAGCGGACTCTGTTCCTGTTTACAGCGATAGTGTTTACAGCAAACGGATTACCAACATGGGCGTCAATTCGCCCTTTGAGTACGTATATAATCAGCAGGTCAGAAACTACATTGATGTATATTCGGTAAAAAAGAGAAAACTGACTTCCAGATTGCTTGGCATGGCAGAGATTTATTTTCCGCTTTTTGAAGAACAATTAGATAAACATGATCTGCCGCTTGAGTTGAAATATCTTGCAATCATTGAGTCGGCATTAAATCCGATCGCGAAATCGAGGTGTGGCGCCAGCGGGCTGTGGCAGTTCATGCTGAATACCGGTAAAATGTATGATCTGCAAGTCACATCGTATGTTGACGACCGTTTTGACCCTTATAAATCAACGGTTGCTGCCTGTGAACACCTCGGCGACCTTTACAACATCTATCATGACTGGGCTATTGTACTCGCTGCATACAATGCAGGCTCCGGATGTATTAACCGGGCAATACGTACAGCGAACCTCGATACAAGCGAACGTATTACTTACTGGAAAATTCAGCCCTTTTTGCCTGTGGAAACACAAAATTATGTGCCGGCTTTTATCGGGGCTTCTTATGTGATGACCTATGCTACGGAGCACAATCTTTATCCCATTCAGCCACCGATAATGCATTGCGACATAGATACTATAAATGTAACTAAGGATTTTAATATCAATCAGATCTCGTCTTACCTGTGTATTTCTGCAGAAGATGTAAAATTCCTAAACCCAGCCTACAAAAAAGGAATCATTCCTGCTACAGAAGAAAAACCCTATGTCTTATGCCTGCCGCGTAAATACATGAGCGATTTTATCATTAATCAGGATGCAATATATTGTTATAAAACCCCTCAGGAAGCAAAATATCAGGAACAACTAAAATTGATGTCCTCGGCAAAAACAGCGCCCAGTCCGGTGATGGCCAAATCTGTCGCCGCAAAAACACAAACTCCGGCAAAGACACCCGTGCAAACAACCGCACAGGCCCAGACACCAACACAGGAAAATAAACCGGTGGCGGCTGAAGCAAAAACCACACCTCAAAAAACCAATACCTCCGGCAAATATGTTTATCACACGGTACAGAAAGGCGACACCCTGTGGGGAATAGCCGGTAAATATAACGGGGTTACTGTTGAAGATATACGCAGGTTAAATAATCTGAATTCCAAAACGGTCATTCATCCCGGCCAGAAATTAAAAATCAACTTGAAAGGTTGAGAATGTTGATGCCTGTAAATATTTTAAAAAGAACTTTCATAAAATACCCTGATATACCTCATTTCTGCGTGATTCTTTGCGCAATATTATTCTTTAGTCCACAACAACTTTTTTCTCAGGATGGTACTTCAAAATCATCAGGGATCATCCGGATATATTTTACAAATACGGTTGATAATACGATATCCCTGTATGCGGATGGTATTTATAATCCACACATGGAAGACACTATCGTGGCCTATATCAATAAAGCACAGACCACGCTCGACATGTGTGTTTACGACAACCGGAGCGATGCCATCATTACTGCTGTCAACCAGGCTTATTCAAGAGGTGTTACCGTGCGTTTTATTTCGGAAACCACATCCCTGAATTCTTCCTTGGCAGATTTAAATGCTTCCATAGCATTGCTTAAAAGGGATGACGGGACAAAAGTCATGCATAATAAATTTGTGATCATCGACAGGGATAGCGAGGCCAATGCCTGGCTGATTACCGGTTCGACGAATCATACACCGGATAATTTAACCGTTGACCCCAACAATCTCGTTATTATTCAGGATAAACAACTGGCGCTGGCTTATACGACTGAGTTTGAAGAAATGTGGGGCTCAACGACGGCAACACCCAATTTGTCCAACTCAAAATTTGGGGCGGACAAAACAGATAATACGCCCCATTCATTTTCCATCGGCGGCAAAACCGTTGAACTTTATTTTTCGCCAAGTGACGGAACTTCCGCCCATATTGAAACGGCGATCAGTACGGCCGGTTCTGATTTCTGCTTTGCCATGTTCACTTTTATTCACAATGGTATCGGAGATGCGGTGGTGGCTGCGCATAATTCAGGCGCCGTTGTTAAAGGAATTATTGAAAATGTTTCTTATATAGGTTCAGAATACTCTTCACTTGTTGCTGCAGGCATCCCCGTGCTTTCACATGCTAATATCCCCAATTCGTTTCATCATAAATACGGGGTGGCCGACGCCACTAATCAATCTTCCGATCCCCTGGTTATTGCCGGCTCACACAACTGGACCAACTCGGCTGAAGAGGATTATGACGAAAACACGCTTATCATTCACGACGGGCAGATCGCCGCGATGTATTACGAAGAGTTTATGACGCGCTTTAATGAGATGTCTTTAGGTACATCAGAGATTGTTTCAGAAGATGGCTTATTTTATTTTGACCCGGTACACAGATCTTTGATTTTGAGCGCAAAGCATTATTGTTCAGAAAATCTTCTGGAACTGTTCGATCTGAAAGGCCGCAAAGTTTTTGAAAAAAGGATTTCCAAAATTGAAGATCATCCCCTGGAAATATCCCTGCCAGAAAATATGCACGGGCTTTTTATTGCGAAAATATCTGCCCAACGCTTCACCGGAACAATAAAATTGTTTTTGCCTGAATAGGCTGCCATAGCCGTCTGCTCTTTTGAAAGCTCCTGGTACGGTTCCCGGCATGAGTTCCGGAGATAATGTCCATATCAAAAAAAAGTCTATTTTTGTTTGTTGACACAAAATATGTATTACCTCTGAATTTTTTCTTATTTTGTGCGGGTTTATACTCTTAAGGAGTTTAAAAATATTTGTGGAATATGAACAAACCTATTAAATCTACCGGATTAGCTGCGAACCTAAAACTTACCAAACTTACCAAAGACATAGTCTTGCGAGAGGAACATGTTTGGCTGCTGAGCCTTTCGGACTCACATTACGGCATCCATGAGCGAACCAAGAATTTTTTTGATGAATATTATCACGGGTACATCAACTGGGACCATGTCAGTGATGAACTGAGGAGGCTGGCATTAGGCGATTTCTGGTTTTATGCCCAATGTTCCGATCAGGCAAGAGCCCTCGATATTATTTTGCGGCTGTTTGAAGAATCGCTGGAAAAAACAGCCAAAACCAAGGTTTTCGAAATGGTTTTTATGGCAATGGTTGAATTTCTCGCCATGATCACAAAGCTGGAAACTCTTCAAATGGAACTGGAATCCCGGGGACTGGATATCATAAAAAGATGGGTGAAACAAAAAGAGGTGTCGGTACTGCGAAATTCCACTTTTGTAAAGAATCAACTTTTGGTATTAAACAACAACCCCGGGCTGAAAGAGAAGTTTTTTGAGGTGATCCATCTGCTTGCAGGAAGTGTTATCGGATACTGGGCGGAAAATTCGTGGGCTGAAACATGGTACGAAAAAAACAAAGACCTGTTCAGCGAAGATTTTGCTGATGAGTTATCTTTCATTGGTAAGCCTTTTTTTGATGCCCTGTTGGAAAAATGGAGCCAGATAAAAACTTTTGAAGAACTCGACAAAACCATCCCATTATATTCCGAGATCACAAAATATTTTATCGGACGTACCGATACTTTTCAAGTCATTACCAATCGTTTTTATTTCCTGGTGTACCTGCTGCATATACCCACCATGGCGCATGTTACCAACACCCTGCTGATCAATCTGAACATCCTGATAAAAAAGATCCTTGAAAAAATTGAAACAGAACAGGTAAAACCCTTTATTGACAATATTTTCAAGCTTTTTCACGAGCTGCAAAAAGAACACAGCTCCACGGTACTCGAATGTATTTTCACCCTGGGCAAAGAAATTGTCAATAGCAGCAAGGTGGAAAACACCAAAGATTTTGTAAATAAGATCATCGAGCTTCCCTTTGTAACGCCCGGCCCTTTGCGTATGGGAAAAGAGTGGCGCACCGAAGTTGATCCGAGCCATATCAAAAACATTCGTGTGTGGCTTTCATTGTTCGAGGCCAAGCCGGAACTCTATCACAAGCTGATCATAGCGCTTACGGTGAACCTGAAACTGAAGGGCATTTTTATTTTTGATACCGACCTGTTTCAGAAAGACATCTCTGCACTGCTGAATGCTGATTTTCATCCGTATTTCAGATCGGTCAAGCAATTGTGCAGGATTTTCCCGGTATATTTCAATGAAATTGGTGCAGAAGGTGAATTGCGTGATATTACCACGGCCATTGACGAAATGACACACCGCGACGACAAGCTGATTCACTTTTTGCGCAAGCTTGTTCACATCGAAAGCAACAACACACATATCTCTTTTACCAAAAAAGTGTTCAACTACTGGATAGACGGCAACCTGCAGCCGCTTGAACCATTTTTGCCCGATGATGTAAAAGCCGCCATCGACCCGAAATGGGCCGGCTCCATGCAAAAACTCATACTGAAAACAGCCGAAAAAGCCCACCTCAAGGCAACGCAGCTTATTGAAGAACATCCTGACAAGGTGGACAAATGGGTAGATTCCGTGAACGATCATTCACAGATCAACAAAAAAAGGCTGAAAATGCTGTGCAGGATATATTTTATCCTGATAGAAAAATATTCTTTTAACACGGTTAACTTAGGGAGAAGCATCCGGAAATACAATTTTATCGCTGAGAATGAAATCGGGTTATTGGAAGATGCCATCCAGAAAAAAAACCGCGAAGAAGCTTTAAAACTGATTTTCCATTTTATTTCACTGCTCAAACAAGTCATTCTGAGCAAAGAAAAAACCGAAGGATGGGAAAATATCTATCACAAAAGGCATGTGGCCTTCGGAATACCTTCGATGTACGGCGATTATCATGAACGCCGCTTTGAAGCCGCAGGACTTATTTTTAAACTGGAACAGGCGGCCCACCTGATTATGGAAGAGTGGGTAAAATCTGTTAATCTTAATTATATCACGGCGAAGATCCTTGTAAAAATCGACGCTATCCTTGCCATATACAAAGAAGGGCTGGAACTCGACGGCATCACCAACGACGTGTTCATTTCCAATATGGGGATGTTTAGCAACAGCTTGAAATCACAGAGTTTTTCACTGCATCAGTACATCAATATTTTTGAGTTCATGAGCGAAAACATCCGTGAGATCATCAGCAAGTACTTTTTCAGTCCTTATGAAGACATCCTGAAGATCGTGATACCACGCATGCGCGAAGGACACCCCGACCCGGGTCTCAGTGACAACAGCTTTTTCCACATGCAGTCGGAAACTTTTTACCGCGATATGTTGTCCTCTTCTTTCCTGTTACAAAGCCTCGACAATTTCATTACCGAAATACTCACTTCGTTGAGGAACATGGTAGAAACCCTGAGCACGGAAAGAATCCGCGACATCATGTCGTACAATCCCGACATGGTAATCAGCCCCTTATATGGCGAGGCAAGCGTGGTGGACAACCAGGTTTTCATAGGGTCGAAAGCATATTTTTTGAAAAAATTAAAAGCGCTGCAATATCCGGTACCGCCCGGGTTCGTGATAACCACAGAAGTTTTCAGGCGCAAAAACACCATTTTGCAGCACAAAATGCTGAGCAGGGAAATTGATAATATGATTCTGGTACAGATACGCCGGCTGGAAAAAGAAACCAGACTGGAACTGGGAAATCCCAAAAAGCCGCTGATGTTGTCCGTCCGATCGGGTACCGCCGTATCGATGCCGGGAGCCATGAACACCTTTCTGAATATCGGCATTAATGAAGAAATTGTTGAAGAACTGAGCAAACAACCCAACTATGGATGGACCTCATGGGATTGTTACCGGAGGTTTTTGCAGAGCTGGGGCATGGCTTCGGGTATTTCGCGCGATACCTTCGACCAGATAATGATTGATTTTAAGAAAGCGGATAAAGTTGACCTTAAAGTACAATTCAAGCCGCAGCGTATGCGGGATATGGCCTTTGCTTACCGCGAAATTCTTGATAAAAACAACATCCACATTGAAGAAGATATGTTTTTACAGGTCAGGCAGGCAATACTCAGTGTTTTTGATTCGTGGAATTCTTCGCGGGCCAAGGTGTACCGGCATCATCTGCGTATTGCCGATGAGTGGGGCACCGCCGTCATCGTACAAAAAATGGTACTGGGCAACATCAATTATACTTCGGGCACCGGGGTGTTTTTTACCAACAACCCGCATAAACGGGAGCCCGGCATTCACTTATACGGGGATTATTCACTGGTAAGCCAGGGCGAGGATGTCGTTGGCGGGTTGGTACATGTGCTTCCCATATCACAAGACCAGCCTCATGTGCAGGGCAGGGAAAAATCGCTGCAGGAAGCTTTTCCGCGCCTTTATGAACGCTTGTACGGCATTGCCAGAGAGCTTGTGGAAGTGCACGGATTCAGCCACCAGGAAATAGAATTCACTTTTGAATCGGACAACCCCAACGACCTGTACATATTGCAAACCCGCGACCAGGATACCCGGCCGAAAAATAAAAAACAAATGTTTGCCATTTCGGACCAAAATATGATCCTGCTGGGACAGGGCGTAGGCATTGGCGGCGGCGCCATCAACGGGATACTGGTATTTGACGATAAAGGACTGAAAGAAATGCGCCAGGAGCAGCCCGACAAAAAACTGATACTGGTGAGGCCCGATACGGTGCCTGATGATATCGACCTGATTTTCCGCTGCGACGGACTGCTGACTTCGAGAGGCGGAGCCACTTCACATGCCGCTGTTACTGCAGCACGGCTGGGAAAAATCTGTATTGTAAACTGTACCGAACTGGTGGTGAACGAAAGAGAAAGCACGTGCAGCATCAAAGGCCATAAGCTAACAGCGGGTGACAAAATTGCTATCGACGGAAATCTGGGAAATATCTACCTTGGTCATTACCACATGATGGAAAACGAATAAGCTGTCATGAAAACCTATTAACCTTTTATAAATTTTTATACTTAATTATTTTTAAGATGGAAACAGAAATAAAAAACAAAAACTACCTGGGAATCAACAGCCTGGGCAGAATTGGAAAGTTGTCCTTGTGGAACCATTTGGTAACAAGGCATTTTGATGGCATTGTGATCAATATCGGGCGTAAAACCGGAAAAAACATCGAAGCCATGGTACAGGCCCTCGAAAATGATTCCACCTACGGCAACCTCAGCAATTTTCTCTACGGACAAAAGTCACGCAGGGATCTGATCAAGATCATAGATTCCGAAAAGTTCATTTTTGACATTGATGGCATGATGGTGAAAGTACTCACCGAAGAACGCGACCCGGCCAAAATACCCTGGAAAGAAGAACAGGTGCAGCTTGTACTGGACTGCACAGGAAAATTTGTGGATCCCACGGTTCCCATAGATTCTCCCAAGGGAAGCCTGAGAGGCCATCTGGCCGGCGGTGCACGCAAAGTAATTGTCAGCGCACCTTTTAAAATCAAAGATGCTGAAAAACAAACCCCGGCCGATAGCATCATGATGGTTTATGGCATCAACCACATTGAATACGATCCTCAAAAGCACGATGTTATTTCTGCTGCCAGTTGCACTACTACCGGCTTGTCGCACATGATCAAGCCGCTGATGGAAGACCGTTATACTTCCAAGATCCTCACTGCTTCCATGTCAACCGTTCACGCGGCCACCAACACCCAGTCGGTGCTCGACTCGTTGCCCAAAGCCGGTGCCAGCGACCTCCGCAAGACACGTTCGGTTTTCAACAATATCATTTTATCCACCACCGGTGCAGCCAAAGCCCTGGAGTCAATCATCCCCGAAATACAGGAGATTGGATTCATGGCCGATTCCGTGCGTATCCCTACCACCACCGTATCGCTGATCACCTTAAATATTACCTTTAATTCCGGCCTTGACGAAAAAGGAAACCCTATCATCAACCGTCAGCATATCAATAATATTTATAAAACTGCCGCTGCCGGCCCGCAAAAAGGCTTGCTGGTATTTTCTGACCGTCAGAATGTGTCGGCTGACCTTGCCGGGTACAAAGCTGCCGTCGTGATTGAAGGTTCAGAAAATCATACCAGGACAGGATTTATCAAACTCCCCGCCGAAACTGTTAAATCATTTGGCATTAAAAACCCGGTGGACATGAATATTCCGGTTACCCATGCTAAAATATTCGGCTGGTACGACAACGAATTTGGCAGTTATGTCAACCTGCTGGAAAAACTTACCGTTTACGTTGATCAGTACCTGCACTGATAAGGGCAACTCTAAAAACTTCAAAATTCTTCGTTCGTCTTTGTTCTTCAAATCCTTGCGTCCGGCAGGCTCAGCAAAGGCATGTATGCTTGGCACACTGCGTTTTTCATAACTTCGACTGCCTCGAACTATTTTTTGTTCAGAGGCAGCCGGTCAAGGTTATTAGAGATGCCAATAAGTATTGACTGGGGGAAGGTCAATTATTCTTTTTCTTCCTGAACTTCAGATAGGGGATGACCACGTCATTTTTTAGCGCGGTGGTTCCGTCGTATTCGATGGTGACTACGGGAATGCCGGTCATTTCTTCTATTTTGGAGGTCATGGCTTCTGTTACAAGTGACGGGCAGCAGTATGAAGGATTTGTCTGTATGAAAAGCGAAAGGTCCGGATGGTTCTTTGCCAGGCTTTGGATCTTCAGGATATTTTCAATTGATTCGCCACGGTGAAAAGGATTAAGGCCAAATTCTTGGAGCCATTGATGCATTTCGTCATTTTCAACGGCAACCGGAGGAGCTGCAATACGATAAAAATATTTTGTGAATTTACCTTCTACAAGCGGTATTAAGGATTTCATAAAAACATGCCTGGCGTATTTTATATAAAGGCCTTCTTTATACAGACGATCCAAAAAAGGATCCACGATGATTTTCATGTATTCACTATACGACGTGGTGATGACTTCTCCGCCATTATCCTCAACGGTTTTGATGAGGGCCTGATTCATCATTTCGTTATCGCGCACATACAAATCCCCGAAAATAGCCACTTTCGGACGTGATGTTTTTTTTGTTTCTATTTTTTCAAAAGCGGTTACAATTTGTTCCACGGCAGGCTCCTTAGGCTTTCCATAACGCAAAGCCTCATACAATAATTCCAAAGCCCATTTGATTACATGGTCCGTGGCGCCTTTTTCCTTTTCGTAGGGACGTATCATGCACCCGATCCTGCGTAAATATCCGCCGAACAGGTAAGCAAGGTAAGCATTGATTGCAGTTTGCAGTGAGAAATCATAAAAGATAATTCTTCCTATATACACAGATATCCGTTCCATACCCTTGCCATGATCGTTCAGTAACTTTTTCATGAAATACGGGAACATACTAAGATTGCACGAAATATCTGAATCAACATTCCATATCACGGTATTTGCAGGGTCCAGATTGTTATTAGTAATAAAGTCAATCGAATCCTGAACGATGATGCTCAACGGAAGGCACTGTCCGGTATTATGGCTCAAGCTTCTGACCATGGACTCCTGTGTGCTGGTTACAATGCGCGCGTCAACGCCTGAATTTATCAGGACGGCTTCAAGCAGCGGGCCGGCATACTGATCCCACATCGGCAACAGCAGGGTTTTGTTTTTGAGTTTCGAAATATCGGTGAGGACTTGTTCGGTGAAATCTCCTGTGGGCGCTTTAAGAAGTTTTAGAGAGCTGTTAAAGATTTTAAGATCAATAGAATATGCTTCAAGTATCCTTCCGGCTTCATTTTTCAGCGACCGGATGTAGTTGCTCCAACCTTGATCCTGATGAGCATTGTGAGTGGCAGCAAGCACCGGATCTTGCACGATTTGTGACGTTGTATTTTTTGTTAAGGATGCTTGCTGATGATTTCTGAAAGCCCTGATGCCCGCCTCGATACGGGTTTCGTAACCAACAGAAGAGTCGTGTTCGTCAAGTTGAAGAACAAGGTAGGGTTTATGGTAGCTGTTAAGAATTTCCTTGAAATATTCAATTACAAAAGAATCGGGGGTGCATTTAAAGGAGGTGACCAGCACCGGGTAACAATTGTCTGTTTGTGCAACGACATCGGCGGCGTACAGTGTTTTTGCCGCATATTTCCATTTGATGGTCTTCAGTAAGCCTTCTGTTTTCGGGCTTAGTTGTCGTCCCCCGGGGAGCATATCCATGAAAAATGTTTTAACACCGTTCTTTTCTATGAGTTCCGGAATATTGCTGTTCATGACCGGAGACATCGCGGTATACGGACGCCCGAGAAGCACCACATGAATGCCGGCATCATCTTTAATCTCATCGTTGTACAGATTTTTCCATTTCTTGCGAAGCTGTTGCACGTCGCTTTTTGCCCTGGCGTAGGCTTGTGATACCTGCACAATGCTTATGTCTTTAAGCCCGATAGACTTCAGCATTTTTTGCAATTCGTGTCTTACATAAAGCACGCCACGGGGCGATTGCAGCGTTGGGCTTACTATTTTTTCTTTATAGCGCTCATGGTTTTGAACAGCAATGACGGGTGAAATAAACTGGGTATAGTAACAATATTGCTTAATTTCATTCATTTCGCTATGCTCCTGCAGATAAACCGGAAGGAAGACATAATCCGCCTTATTCATCAGATAATTCACATGGCCGTGCATGGCGGCAACAGGGGCGCAGAATTCGGCGCCGGATAAGGCCTTCCCGTCTTGAACCACGGTTTTGTAATCTTCGCTGGTGATCGTTTTTATGTTAAGAATGTCAAAGAACATTTGCCAGAAAAGCATATCGTCGTACAAAAACAATCCCGCCGGAATGCCAATGGTGATCCCCGTTTTATCCGCATGAGCCTTAAACCTGAAAATTTCTTTTCTTTTGTTGATGAGTTGAAAACAAGACCTTGAATTTTTAACGTATTTTTCAGTGGCATAATCCCGCCCACACAGGAAACCATAGGCTTCGACAGTGCCATCAATATCAGCGACCTTTAGTTTACAGTGGTTGGTGCACAGTTTACAGGTTTCTGTAGTAACAGGAATGTTCTTTTTATAAAGGTCTATCCCGCGAAATTTCGAGTTTTGAATTGTTTTGTCATGCAGTTCGAGTGCTACGCCAAAAGCGCCGGCAAGATGACAATATCGCGACACCATGAGGGGTTTTTTTAATTTCATCTCAAAGGCGGCAACCAGGGCTTTGTTCTTGGCAGTAGCTCCCTGAAAAAATATTTTATTTCCTATACTTCCCCGTACGGCGACCTTTGTCAGGTAGTTCTCACAGGTGGAATGAAGTACCGCAGCCAGTATTTCGTTAACAGAATAACCTGTATTGAGAAAGTGGTTCAGGTCGCGTTCCATGAAAACCGTGCAGCGGTCGCTGGTCAGCGGTGCGCTGGTGCCGGAAGCACGGTCAGAGAATTCTGAGAGTGGGCAATTGAGCCGTTTTGCCTGTTCTTCAATGAAACTTCCTGTCCCTGCCGCACAAACATTGTTCATTACCGAAAAAGTAACCATGCCCTTATGCATGACGGTAAACTTGGAATCCTGTCCGCCTATCTCAATGATAGTGTCTGTTTCGGGGTTGAGTTCAAAAGCGGCACGGGCATGGGCAGTAATTTCATCCAGTATGATGTCGGCGCCAAGTATGGTGCCTGTAAATTTTCTTCCGGATCCTGTAGTTCCGATACCGGCAATCTTAAACCAGGCATTGTTTTTAATTTCCATGTCGCGGATGGCCTCAAAGATGCACTGTACAGCCTGTAACGGACGTCCTGAGGTTCTGGTGTACAGGCCGGCGACGACCTCTTTATTCTTGTTTATCAGGACAGCCTTGGTGCTGGTAGAACCAACATCAATCCCCATGTAAATTTCTGTGTTTTTCTGAAGTGGTAAATACAGGTCGATCTCAACAGGTTTTATTTCTGTGAACAGCTTACTTTGAAATTCATATTTTTCATGGCTATCAAAATCAGGATATTCCGAAAGCTCCAGATTCAGAGGAGGATAATAAAGGTTTTTTTCTTTTTTATCTAAAGAAAGAATATCTGATTTTGAATTTATAGGATGTTCTTCCGGAATGTTTTCTTCCGCCCTACATAAAGCGGCTCCGATTGCTCCGTAAAGATGGGCCTTGTCATCAACAATAATGCTGACACGGCTAAGGCTTTCTATGTGTTTTATCACCGCTTTGTTCAGCGCCACGCCACCTGCGGCGATCAAAGAAGAAAAAGAGTTTTTCAGTGAAACCGCATCAACAATATTACGGGCAAGACCGTATGACAGCCCGTCGCATATCTCCGCCAGTGTATAGCCCTCCTGCTGAGAGTGAATGAGGTCGGTCTTGGCAAATACTGCGCAGCGCGAAGCGATCAGGGGAATGTGCCCGGTGTTTTCATAGGCAATACGGCTGAATTCCATGATGCTCCCTAAGTTCATCCGCTCCACCTGTTGGTCAAGGAAGTTGCCGGTACCCGCCGCACAGGATGTATTGGATTTATAATTCAGATAATCGCCGTTCTCATCAAAGGTTACCAGCCCGAATTTCTCTGCCCCGATGATCAGCAGGCCGTCCATAGAAGGATGAAAGTGTTTGGCTGCCTTGATAAAAGCTACCCGCGAATCTGTTTTCAGACCCATCTTAAAAATATCCGGGGTTGAGGATGTATATCCGATAGCTTTAACCTCACTGAAAGTTATATCTTCAAAAGCTTTATCAAGATGTTCTGTAATCTGGCCTTTGTGAAATGCATAGTATGTTTTTATTACATTAAAATGGCCGTCAAGCAATGCAACCGAAACAGAAACGGAGCCGATATCAATTCCAAGGAAATTTTTACGCACAAGGCATGGGTTTAATTAAGAGTTTACTTACGGCCATGATATTGTTTATTCTCTTATAAAATTAGCCTGAAAATGGCTTGTGCCTATTGTCAGGCCTCATATAGCAATATGTTCACAAAAATAATATTTTCTTTTGTCTTTTTGAAATTATTTGGCAAGAACAACCTGCAGGCCTTATGGTATTTGTTCTTCAAAAATATTCGTGGCGGGGCCCCGTGAAAATTACCTTTTTGCCAGCCATTCGGTGGGGTTGCAGATGGCTTTTCCCTGCCAGACTTCAAAATGCAATTCGGTTTTTCCCTCATCGGCATTTGTATAAACGGTGCCGATACTTTGTTTGGTTGATACCGACTGGTTTTTATTTACACGGACGGATGCGAGGTTGGAATAAACGGTAAAGAATTCACCGTGCCGGATAATAACGGCCATATTATTATTGGTGATGGTTATCACACTCGCGACGGTGCCGCTCAAAACTGCCCGTGCCGATGCCCCGGCCGTTGTGGATATATCAATACCGTTGTTCTTTACCTTTATCCCATCAAGAACGGGATGGGGATGTTCACCGAAATAACTGGTGATAGCCCCGCGCTCGACAGGCCAGGGCAGGCTCCCTTTGTTATTTGTAAAATTGTCGGAAACAATTTTTTCCTCAGGCGTTAAAACGTTTTTTACTGTTGTCGTTGTGGTAACGGTCTTATTCGTTTTGATGGCCGATTTTTTAATTTCCGCAGAGATGGCTGCTTCAATTTTTTTCTTTAATTCGCGTGCTTCATTTTCCTTTTTTTGGAGCTTTTTCTTTAGGTCAGCTTCATTTTTTTTGAGTTTTTTAAGATCGCTGTCTTTTTTTGCTTTTTCGGTACTCAGTTTTTGTTTTTCTTGTTCGCTGGCCTGCAAAAGTTCTTCTTTGGATAATTTTTGCTGAACAAGTTCTTTGTTTTTCTGGGCGATGTACTCTTTTGTTTCCTGAATCAGAGCCACCTGCCTGCGTAAATACTCATTGTATTGCTGATAATATTTTATGCGCCGGAAAGCCTGGCTGAAATCTTTAGCTGCAAAAATGAGCATGATGCGGTCGTAAGAGTTCTTGTTCTTATATGCGTTATAGATCAGCTCTGCATATTCGTTTTTCATGGAGGTCAACTGTTCGTTCGAACGCTGGATATCACGGTTGTTTTCGGAGATCTTTTGCTCAAGTCCGCCAATTTCATCGTTTATGCCGGTAATTAATTCCTCCCGTTTTGAAATTTGGTTTTTTAATAAGACAATTTGGTTCAGGGAGATGTCTTTGTTTTTTTTGGTTTCGTCAAGTAGTTTATTATAATAAACAATTTCCTCTTCGATCTTTTTCTTTTTGTCGAGAAGCTTTTCTTTGTTTTGCTGGTTCTGGGCAAAAGGATAAAACCAAATACCTGTTATGGCTGAAATAAAGCAAAACAGCAACAGAAATATTTTTATTTTTTTTCTTTTGTTCATAACGATTTTTCGACAACGTAAAAATAATTATTTTTCAAAACACCATATTTTTCAAAAGAAAAAACTACAAACAAGGCATTGTTTATAAGAACACACTGCCGTATTGTTTTTGTCGTCCATAAATAATATTTATTCGTACTTTTGTAAGGTGAAAATAGCATAAGTATTTGTTATATAAAACGATAGTTTATGAAAATAATTATACCTATGGCCGGGATCGGTAAACGCATGAGGCCTCACACGCTTACCATTCCCAAACCATTGATACCCATTGCCGGAAAGCCTATTGTGCAACATCTTGCTGAAAGCCTTATGAAATCGTGCAACGAACCGGTGGATGAAATCGCTTTTATTATTGGAAATTTTGGTGCAGATGCAGAAAAAAAATTGTTTGACATCGCCGGAAAATTGGGCGTTAAAGGCACGATCTATTATCAGCAGGAAGCTTTGGGCACGGCCCATGCGATCTTATGTGCCGCCGAATCGCTCAAAGGGCCGGTAATTGTTGCTTTTGCAGATACCTTATTCAAAGCCGGATTTACCATCGATAACAATAAAGACAGTATTATCTGGGTGCAAAAGGTTGAAAATCCTTCAGAGTTTGGCGTGGTAAGCACTGACGAAAATAATAAAATTACAGGATTTGTCGAAAAGCCGAAAGAGTTTGTTTCGGATATGGCCATTATAGGTATTTATTATTTTAAAGATGGTGAAAATATTCGCAAGGAACTTCAGTATCTGATCGATAATAACGTCATAAAATCCGGCGAATATCAGCTTACCGATGCCCTGAAGAACATGCTGAACAATGGTCTGGGCTTTTTTGCCGAATATGTGGATGAATGGCTCGATTGCGGGAATAAAGACGCTACTGTCCACACCAATCAGCGTGTGCTCGAAATGCTGAAAGAGCAACAACTGATCGCCCTTTCGGCACAGATCAAAAATTCAGTGATCAAAAAACCCTGTTTTATCGGTGAAAATGTGGTGATTAGCGATGCGGTTATCGGGCCTCACGTTTCCATCGGAAATAACTCGGAGATACAAAATTCGATCATCACCAACAGCATCATACAGGAAAACTCAAGGATACAGGATGCCAACCTGGACAATTCGATGATAGGCAGTTTTGTGGATTTTAAAGGAAAATTGTATGAAATGAGTATCGGCGATTATACAACCATGTGTTAAAAATACAGATGAAGAAATTTATTAAAATAGTTTTCTATTTCGGTTGTTTCTTGTTGCCGGTGTTTTTCTATGCCTGCAAAACGCCAAAGACCACGACAGCCACAAGTACTACTGTCAATCCGAAAAAACTCACCCAGCAGCAATTACTTCAAAATACCGCATTGTTCATGGATGGCCTGAGGGAAAAATACCTTAACAACAACGAAAAAGCGCTTGGGCTTTTTGCACAGTGTATCAAACAGAATCCCGCTAACGACGGGGCTTTGTATGAGATGGCCTTTCTGTTATACGATGAACACAAGTACGCCGATGCATTGGTGCTTGCCAAAGATGCCTGTAAAAAAAAGCCGGATAATGTCTGGTATTCGCTCTTACTTGCACAAATATATTCAGCGCAGAAAGATTATGAAAGTGCAGAAAAAGTATATAAAACGCTCACCGATAAGAATCCTGATAATGCGGAGATATTTTACGAGTGGGCGGATGTCTGCATACTTCATGAAAATTATGCCGGAGCAATAAAAGTATATGATATCATCGAAAGCCGGTTCAGCCGCCAGCCGGAAACTACGTTGCAAAAGGAAAAGCTTTATATGCAACTGGGCAAGACAAGCAAAGCTATTGAAGAAGTAGAGGCACTTATCAGCTCATACCCCGGCGAAACGCAATATTACGGGGCGCTCGCAGAACTGTACATGGCGTCGGATCAACCGTTGAAAGCATTTGAACAATACGAAAAAATATTAAAAATCAACCCGTCGGATCCTTATGCGCATCTGGCTCTTGCAGATTATTACCGTATTCAGAATAACAGCGAAAAGGCTATTGACGAACTGAAAATCGCCTTTGCCTCAGAAGACTTAGATATAGATTCAAAGGTAAAAATTCTCTTGTCTCTGCTAAATAACCCTTCGCAAAACAAAGAATACATGCCTTCATTGCCGGAACTTGCCAGAATTGTTACTGTATCCTCGCCTGACGAACCCAAAGCTTTTTCTGTTTATGGAGATATTTTATACCAGGGGAAAGATCTTGCAAGTGCGCGTGACGCTTTTCGCAGGGTAACCGAGCTTGACAGTAGTAAATATGTGGTGTGGCAACAACTATTGCAAATTAACCGGGCACTTGAAGATTTTGACGCTCTTAGTGTGGAAAGTAAAAAAGCCATGGAACTGTTCCCTGAACAACCGGAACCGTATCTTTTTTATGGGACTTCAAAAATGAGGGCCGGCGAATATGAGCAGGCGATCACCGTATTGAACAATGGTAAGAACTTTGTCGTTGACGATGATAAAACCTTAATGAAGTTTTTGACCGCATTGGCCGACTCCTACTATAAAATGAAGAAATATGACCTGTGTTTTGAAGCCTTTGAAAAATCGCTCAGCATTGAGCCGAACAATACCTATGTGCTGAACAATTACAGTTACTATCTTGCCCTTCAAAATACCAACCTGGGCAGGGCCGTGCAGCTTTGTGAGCGCCTGCTTTCCCTGTATCCCGACAACCCGCTCTTTCAGGATACTTATGCCTGGGTATTATACAAACAAAAAAAATACGAAGAAGCTAAAAAAATGAGCGAGAAAGCTGTGGCAGGAAGTTACAGCAAAAACGCCGACATCCTCGACCATTACGGTGATATTTTATACTCGTTAAACCTGGTCGACCAAGCTGTTGATTCCTGGAAAAAAGCCAAAGAAAACGGGATGAATACCGAAATCCTCGATAAAAAGATCGCCGATAAAAAACTTTATGAATAACAGGATTTTTGTTCTGGCGGTTTTTTGTGTAGTGCTCATGATGCTTATCTCCTGCAAAACAAAACAGCCGGTAATTTCTGAGACGCCTATTAATTCTGATAAAGCGGATACCATCAGGCTGATGAAAAAAAATCAGTTTCAGTTTCATACACTGTCATTGAAATTCACCGCGGACGTGCAGACTGGCGAGGAGATCAATGACTTTTCGGGAAACATATATATCGTAAAAGACACCACGATTTGGATTTCGGTTCAGAAACTCGGGCTGGAGGCGTTCAGGTTGTTAATTACACCGGATTCGGTGAAAATTCTTGACCGCATCAACAAGATCTTTATTGCCGGGGACTATATGGCCCTTAATGAAATACTGAAAACTGATTTTGACTTTGATATACTTCAGGCCTTAATTACCGGCAATGATCCGGATAATTATGAAACAGCCGGCTTTTCTGAGAAAAACGAAAATGGATTTATCATTCTTGTGAACGGGAACAGAAAGAAGAAATCAGGAGATATTGATCCGGGGTCTATCAATCAGGAATTATGGCTAAGTTCCGGAGATTATAAGATTTGTAAGAACATCATAAGAGAAGACCCCTTGAATTCTTCAAGAATAGTTGAGTTTGATTATTCAGAATTTCAGGATTTTGATGGTCAAAAATTTCCTCAGAAAATTGATTTTCAGGTCAGCGATACAAAAACAACTAAAGGAGGTATTGTTTATACGCGTGTCAACCCTGAAAAAAAAGAAACATTCCCTTTTACTGTTCCGGCAAGTTATGAAAGAAAGTAACAGATAGCCCTGTTATTTTGTTAGAACAACCTTTCGCGTAACCGACTCATCGTTGGTAGTTATGGTAATGAAGTAGATGCCTTTTTGAAGATTTGAAAGATCCATCGTGAGTTGATCGTTTTCATTGATTTTGCTTTGTATCATTTCTGTAACTTTATTTCCCCGTATATCATAAACATTTAAACCGATATCAGATGCATTTATGGCTCCTGTTTGAATAGTAATAATGTCTATGGCGGGGTTGGGATATATCTGAGTGTTTTTGACGAGGTCATTTTCTTCAACACCTGCCGTTGAATAAACATGAATAAAATTGGTTTTTATTTCCGTATCAGATCCTGCTGAATTTGTTGATCTGAGAGATATGGTATAATAACCGGGAATAGAGAATTTAACGATGGCATTCTTAGTCGTTGTTGACGTTGATCCGAGAAATGATGATCCTGTACCGGGGGTGATCGTCCAAAGATAATCCAGGGGATCGTTGGTGGAAGTATTCGTAAAAACCACTATGCCGTTGACTTCCAGATTTGTTTTATTGGCCGTAAAATCAGAAACCGGAGTCTGAACGTTGGTGTTGGGATAAATGTTATATACGATGTTCTGATAGTCGTCAAAATCAAAGGAGGTGCCATCGGGGGCAATGTTGTTCAGGTAGATATAGCCGTTAGAGGTGCCACTCCAGCCCCAGTTAAAGTGAAAATAACTGGTATAGGTCCCGGTGCCCTGATAGCCGTCGCAGACAAAAGCATGACCACCATCTTGTGTATCACTTCCACCATAAATAACCGGCCTGCCAAGATCGAGGTCGTTTTTTAACAATAATGCCCATTCGGTATCACTATACGTGTCGCGGATAACATATTCGGCATTATAAATGAAATAGGTCCGCAAGGCACCGGCAGCATCCGATAACATGGCACCAGACCCCTGGTCGTCATAACTCATGTTGACAGAAACGCCGCAATGATATATGAGTGTGGCAATGGCCGAATTTGCAGCATAAACATTATTGGGCATGGCGCTCCAGTTATAGGTGGCTGCCCCGAAATTGGCCGTCAGTGTTCCATAATTGTTGGGGAAGCCATTGGCCGTGGTATGCGCATAACTATGAGAACTGTAACCATGGGTTGGCCAGGCGTGTTTTTTCATCACCATAGCCATGGCATCTGCCACACAACCGGCATAAACATGAGAACAGGGACCGCCCGGCGCCGAAGGACAGGAGGCGTTGAAATAACAATCCTGTCCCCAGTTGGCATCAACCATCGGCGATACCGCATCTATGTCCTTAGCAAGTGTGATGGTTGCTGAAGAATATTTTTCCCAGATATTATCAATGGTCTTGTCTGCGGGAATGTTGTGCTTGCGGACAGCCTGAATCTGCCTGTTAAACAGGCCAAGCCAATATGAAAAATTCTTATTTTGGACACCCGGGGAATAATTGCCTTCAAATGAATAAAACAACACAGGCATGGTGCGCTTTTCGGCCGAAATAATTACAAAACCACGGTCTTGTGAAACATTATAAATATATAAAACCGGCTGATCGTATTCTGTTATGGTATACTCGTTGTTAAAATTCACATCCTTGTAAGGAACCGGTTTTACGATATTTGCCCTTTCGTAATAGATGTTTTTTGCCACCTGTCGCGCTGTTTCAACAGGAACGGTCTGGCTGTGAGAAACTGAAAAAGCAAAGGCAAAAATTAAAAAAACAGGGATTAGTCTTCTCATGGTGGATAATTTTTGCTAAATTACAGGAAATTTAAGCACGAAAGCCAAAAAAGAAACAATATGTCTGTCTTTTTTGCCGACAAAAACAAAACGAAAAATACTGAAAAAGGTCTCAAATTAACCGTATTGAATGAGAAAAGCCTTGGTGAACTCTTCCAGGTCACCGTCCATCACCGACTGTACATTTGACGTTTCAACCCCGGTACGCAGGTCTTTCACCATTTTGTAGGGATGCATTACATAGCTGCGGATTTGCGAGCCCCATTCTATCCTTTTTTTGTTGCTTTCTATCTCGTCTATTTTTTCTTTTTTCTTACGGAGTTCAATCTCGTAAAGCTGCGATTTGAGCATGTGCATGGCCTTTTCACGGTTTTGGCCCTGTGAGCGGGTTTCCTGGCATTCCACTATGATGCCCGTGGGGATGTGCCTTAAGCGCACGGCTGTCTCCACCTTGTTGACGTTTTGCCCGCCGGGGCCGCTCGAACGGAAGGTATCAAATACAATATCCGAAGGGTTAACTTCGATCACAATGTTGTCGTCTATGATCGGGTAGGCATAAACGGAAGCAAAAGAAGTATGGCGGCGGTTGTTGGAGTCGAACGGAGATAGCCGTACCAAACGGTGTACGCCGTTTTCACCCTTGAGGTAGCCGAAAGCGTATTCACCTTCAAACTCAATGGATGCCGATTTTATTCCGGCGGTGTCGCCTTCCTGTACATTGATAATGGTTACTTTATAATTGTTGCGTTCGCCCCAGCGGAGGTACATGCGCATCAGCATCTGCGCCCAGTCCTGGCTTTCGGTGCCGCCCGCCCCGGAGTTGATGTTTATGATCGCGCCGAGCCGGTCTTCCTCGCCGCGGAGCATCTTTTTAAACTCAAGTTTTTCAATGTCCGTAGTGGCGCTATCAAACTGTTTCTGGATATCCTCCTCATCGGCTTCGCCATCGGAAAAAAATCCCCACATCACCACCAGGTCGTCGAAAGCGCTTTTTGCTTTTGCAAAGGCCTCTGTCCAGTTTTTTTTCTCCTGTATGCTTTTCATTAATTGCTCGGCTTTTTTGGGATCGTCCCAGAAACCGGGCTGCTGAGTGGTTTTTTCGTCTTCTGCTATCTGTGTTAGTTGTCTGTCGATGTCAAAGAAACCTCCTAAGGTCTTCCAGGCGCCTTTCGAGATCTTTGATATGTTCGTTGGTGATCATGGTATGGAAATTTTCTGCAAAGATAGGGAATTTTTAGTGAAAAGAGCGTTTTTAGGAGGAAGGGGTTTTAGGCTGAAGACTTTTAGACTATTAGGCTGTTAGTCCGCCGCGGCGGAGTTAGACTGTTAGGTTTACAGGTACTTATGGGTTTGCAGAGAGGGCACTTTTTAAAGTCGCACTTTCACTTGGCTAACATAGGGTTGGGGTGCAAGTGATGGTATGACTGGCACGTGCGCGGCTTGCGGAACCGTCATGCTATCACTAAACGAAAGCCTTAGCGGTGTCTTCGGCTGCGCTCAGGCACCGCAAGATTTCAGATTTTCCGTAGTTGAGCGGCCACAGTGAGCTTGTCTGAACTGAAGAATGACCGGTGGTTGTGCAAAGTATAACCGGTGGTTGAGCAAAGAATAACCGGTGGTTGAGCGAAGTCGAAACCACCGTGTGTTAGGCTTGCAGGGCAGTCATGCTATCACTAAACAAAAGCCTTAGCGGTGTCTTCGGCTGCGCTCAGACACCGCAAGATTTCATATTTTCCGTGGTTGAGCGGCCACAGTGAGCTTGCTGAACTGAAGTATAACCAGTGGTTGAGCGAAGTATAACCGGTGGTTGAGCGAAGTATAACCGGTGGTTGAGCGAAGTCGAAACCACCGCACATCTCACCTCCCTATCACTCCATCATCACCGAATCAATCTTAAAGTGTGTCGTATCTTTTGCCATGAAGATCTTCGATTGCCCTTTTATTTCCACTTTTTTTATCATATCAACCGTGTCCTGCGGGGTGGCGCTTCCCTTGTCTATCATTTTTCCTGCTATCAGGCTGAAATATCCCTGGTTTCTTGGCGAGAGTTTCCCGTTTTCATCAAATGAGGATTTGAACCAGCGCGGCTTCGGGATGATGCTGGCTAAAAAGATGCTTTCGGAAAGGCTTAACTGCGAAGGCTTTTTCTGAAAATAATACTCCGAAGCTTCGGAAATGCCGTAAACACCAGGCCCCCATTCGATAAGGTTCAGATAGACTTCGTACATTTTTTCTTTGCTGCAAAGATGGTTGTTGTTGATGAGCCACGAGATCAGTATTTCTTCAGCCTTGCGGGCAATGGTTTTGTTTCTGCTCAGGAACACATTTTTTACCAGTTGCATGTCGATAGTGCTGCCGCCCCTGACAAATCGCCCGGCATGTATGTTGGCAATGATGGACTCCCGGAAAGCTTCCGGGTTGAACCCGTCACCATAAAAGAAGCCCCCGTTCTCAGAGATCAGCACGGCCTCTTTCACATAAGGCGAAATAGCTTCGAGCGTCGTATAAGCGGGGTTTTCAGGCCCGACGTCAAAGGTCCTTACAGGAAGCCCGTTGACATAAGCCGTATGGCTGAATGTGCCGTTGATCTTCCGGAAATCCGTGACACCATATTTAACAATGGTGAAATCTTTCCCTGTAAGCGTTGCGTTAAACTTTAGCGAGTCAGGCTGCCTCATGTCGAGGTCGAAATATACAAACAACCTCAGCTTCCCCTTTGTTTTTATCCCTTCGAAATTTGCAAACATGCCTGCAGGCAATGATTCGAACAGGTCCTGTGCAATAAATACTTTATGGATGCTGAGGGTCGCCTTGACAACAGGTTTATGCGATGCTTTGATGTATGGATTTACAGCAAAACGGTTATATGAGATGACCGAACTGCTGTCGAGTTCTATAAAAGTCTCATAAGCTTTGATGTTGAGTTTTAACGCGATCTTTTTGAACGCGACATCGGTCTGTGCGATTTTTTTATGATTGATCACCAGTCCGCTGATCAGGTTTTCGCCTGAAATATCAAGTTCTGAGCTGTTTCCGTCAACATGCAACCCGGCATACAAGGTGTCAAATTCGCAGCGGAAACCGTATTTTGATTCAATATACGGAATATGTACCTTATCTCCCGAAGCCGCGTAGATCATGAAATTCAGCAACTTCCTTTTTTTATTGATTTCACCCCTGACAAAACAAATTCTTTGGATTCTTTTTTCCGAAGTGGCCACAGCGGAAAGAAAACGGTGATCCCTGATACTGAAAGCCGGCAGAAATGCCGAAAAAGAATTGGTGTCGGAGGTGGCGCGCAAAAGAAAGTTGTTTATCCTGATATCTTCCGGAATGTTGGAAAAAACCCCTGAAAATATTTTATCCAGCCTTGCCGCATAATTGTAAGTGGTGCCGTTCGTATTTCCCGTGCTGTCTTTCGTGTTGAACAAAAAACTATAATTATTTTTTTTGCCATGCCTGACCAGGTTGATCATGGTGTTTTCAAGCAACACCTCGTCAACGCGTAATGCTCCGGTTATTAAAGGTAAAAACCGAACATGTGCATAAATTTTTCCACTGCGAAACAATACCTCGCGCTGATGGGGAACGACAGCGATATTTTCAAGTGTAACACCCGTAAAACCTGTAAAAGATGATTGTCCTATGACCAATTCTGCATTGTATTTTTCTTTGAACGCCCGGCATTTTTTTTCTAAAACGGAATGAAGGATGGTGTTGCGGAATAGTAAAAACAGGATTAACAGTAACGTGAAAGCAGCGAGGGTATATAATATGGCCTTCCTGAATCTGGCCGAGGTCCAGAGATTTGTCAAACTTGCCCGAATTTGCAATTTTGCGATGAGGTTTATGATGGCCGCCAATATTTTCATGAAAGTATTAATCACTGATCTTTAAAATTGCAAAAACCAGTGCAGATTCAAATCCCTTTGAAATCAGAAAACGTGCTGTTTTTTGCTTTTTCTTGAAAATATCTTTTTCTTTCAACTCCTTTGATTTTTGGGCTATCAACAACTTAATAGCAGCTTGGTATTCACCTTCATCTATGGTTTGCAGACATTGCGAAATAAGCGTATCGGGAATTTTTTTTAAACGGAGATCATAAGCAATTTTGTTCTTTCCCCATTTTTTCAGGCGGAATTTGCTTCTCACAAAAGTCTCGGCAAAACGCTGGTCGTTGATGAAATTATCTTTTTCGAGTTGAACGATGATCTTATGGCTGCGTTCTTTGTCAACACCCCATAACTGAAGCCGTTGTTCTACTTCAAACCTGCACCGCTCCTGGTAGGCACAATATTCCTGTGCCCTGTGTAAAATCGTTTTTAGGCCGCTGAGTTTTTCATTTACATCACTCATCGTAAAGCTAACGGATGAAATGTTTCCAGACATCGTTGAAAACGGCAAACACCATGATAGCGATAAGGATAACCATACCAACAACCTGTGCGCGTTCGAGTACTTTTTCCGGAACTTTCCTGCGTGTGATCAGTTCCCAGGTGGTAAATATCACGTGTCCTCCGTCAAGAGCGGGGATCGGCAAAATATTCATAAATGCCAGCACCACGGAAATCAGCCCGGTGATCAGCCAGAAACGGTGCCAGTCCCATATGCCGCCATAAATTTTCATGATGCCGATAGGCCCCTGCAGGGACTCGCTGGCGCTTTCCTTCCCGGTGAAGATTTTTCCCAATCCGCGGACATTGGCCCACAGATTTGTCATAGCGTCTTTGTTGCCGTATTTGATAGCGGCAAAAAAACCGTAAGTTTTGGTTTTATAAGGATGTTTGCTGATCACGCCAATCAGGCCTGTTGAATCAACGGAAAGGCTCAGTCCCAGGGTATCCCTGTTGCGAAGAACCTGTACCGCAAGGTTTTTCATTTTTGAATCCCAGATGATTTCACGGAATTGTCCGTAACTGTTGATAGGCGTGGAATCAATGGCGAGAATTTTATCTCCGGCCATTAATCCCGCGACAAAGGCTGAACTGGCCTTTTTTGAATTGTCTTTATTAATGATAGTATCCAGAACGCTGTCTATCTTAAAGTCAAAATTGTGGGCTTCTATAAAAAAGTCGCGGATATTTTTATTATAGTTTCTGTACATGGTATCGGGAACAGTTACGTCCATGTTTTTTCCGTTGCGGTCAACGGTAATTACCGCGCCCATTAGTACATTAGCGGTTGCCACATCTTTAAAACGTTCAACTTCCTTCCCGTTTATTTTCAGGATCTTATCACCGGTCTGAAAACCGATCTCGCGGCCGGCAGGGTAAGCATAGATGCCATTTTCAATACTGCTGACAGGGAGGTATTCTTTTTCATAATGCATGATGACACCGGTAAAAATGACCACTCCTACGATCAGGTTCATAACTACACCGGCAACCATCACGATCAGGCGCTGCCACGCGGGTTTTGAACGGAATTCCCACGGCTGGGGCGGTTGTTTCAACTGTTCCTTGTCCATGGACTCGTCGATCATGCCGGCGATTTTACAATAGCCGCCCAGGGGCAGCCAGCCCATGCCAAATTCAGTATCTCCTTTTTTAAATTTGAAAAACTTGAAATTCCAGGCATCGAAGAACAGATAAAATTTTTCTACCCGGATCTTAAAAGCACGTGCTGCCAAAAAGTGGCCGAGTTCGTGGACGAAAACCAGTATCGACAAGCCCAGTATCAGTTGGGCAATCATAATTATTGCGCTCATTTATATTTGTTTTTTATTATTTCTTCTGTGATTTTTCGTGTTTCCTGATCGCTCATAAAATAATCTTCGAGCAAAGGATTTTTAATGAAGGAGGCTTTTTGCATAATCTGTTCGATAACGACTGCAATGTCTAAAAACCGGATGGTGTCGTTTAAAAAAGCGCTTACAGCGATTTCGTTGGCGGCGTTAAGGATGCAGGGCATGTTCCCGCCAAGTTTCAGCGCCTCATAGGCAAGTGCGAGATTACGAAATGTATCGGTATCGGGAGTTTCAAAGGTCAGCTCCCTGGTTTTTTGCCAGTCGAGCCTCGGGAAATTTGTTTTCAGCCTTGCAGGATAACCGAAGGCGTATAAGATCGGCAGGCGCATATCGGGCAGCCCTAACTGTGCTTTTACCGAACCATCGGCAAATTGAACCATGGAATGTACGATAGACTGAGGGTGTACCAGCACTTCAATTTGTTCGGGTTTCAGGTTGAATAACCAACGGGCTTCAATAACTTCAAGGCCTTTGTTCATCATCGTTGCCGAGTCGATAGTGATCTTGTTGCCCATCACCCAGTTGGGATGCTGCAGAGCTTCTGCTTTGGTAGTTTCAGCTAATGCAGCCCTGTCTTTACCCCTGAAAGGCCCTCCCGAAGCGGTTAAAATTATTTTTTCAAGCGGGTTGTGAAATTCGCCGGCCAGGCACTGAAAGATGGCTGAATGTTCAGAATCAACAGGGAAAATATTTACACCTTCTTCTTTGGCTATCCGCGTGATGATATCTCCGGCCACCACAAGGGTTTCTTTATTGGCCAGTGCCAGCGGTTTTTTGTGCCTGATGGCGTTCAGGGTTGGGCGGAGGCCTGCAAAGCCGACGATGGCCGTCAGTACCATGTCAACGTTTCCCGATTCAACGATCTGCTCCAAAGATTCATTGCCGGCAAACACCTTGATGTCGTGTTTTTCGAGGGCGGATTTAACCTGAGGGTAAAAATTGTCGTTTGTTATAACAACGGAATCCGGCATAAATTCCAGCGCCTGTTCTATCAACAAGCTGGCATTTGAATCGGCGGTCAGAATCTCTGCTGAAAACTTTTCAGGAAAATCCCGTATGATTTCCAGGGCTTGTGTCCCTATCGATCCTGTCGAACCTAATATGGCAATTCTTTTTTTCAAAGTTTCCGGATTATTTGAACGACATATATTCCTTGGGGTTGACGGCGTTTCCATTATACCACAGTTCAAAATGCAGGTGAGGGCCTGTGGAAATTTCGCCTGTACCGCCTACAATAGCTATCGGCTCGCCGGCATTGATATAATCGCCGGATTTTTTAAGCAGCGCCGAATTGTGTTTGTACACCGAAATAATATTGTTACTGTGTTGCAGGGATATTACATATCCTGTTTCTAATGTCCAACCTGTAAATACAACCGTTCCGCTAAGGGTAGCCTTTACCGCTTCATTCTTATTGGCTAAAACATCAACACCGTAATGTTTTTTGACAGGGTTAAAGCCATTATCGACAATGCCCTTGATGGGCGTGAAAAAGAAAAAACTGCTGATGCTGCCGCTTTTTCCCGATTCGTCGGAAAAAGTCAGATTATACCGGTCGACGTTTTCGAACTCTGCGCGCAAGGCGGAATCTTCAGGGGAAATTTCAAAATCAAGTTCCTGGTATTTGGGCAACATACTGTCAGAAGGCTTTATAATTTCAGGCATGGGAGCATCCTTGCCTTCAATAATATATTTCAGATTATCCATATACATGCTTCTGAGGGTGATCTCCTTTTCAAGGGAGTCGGTTTTCCGCATGAGCAAAGTAACATCATTTTGTAGCCCGATATCGCCGTACCCGGGTATAAATTCGCGCAGGGGAGTATAAGCGATCAGTAGAGTAGTGCCTGCGATAAGCAGCATAACCAGGGTACCGGCAACGACAAAGACGTTCATCCGGGTCAACCGGAATGAAATCTTACGCTCAAAAGTAGAATCATTCATGATTACCAGGCGGTATTTATCATGAAGCTTTTTTTTGATGCGTTTCCAGCGCGATAGTTCTTCTGTTGCCATACTCAATTAAGGGTGCAAATATCCGAAATTATTGTTATACTTTTGAAATGCAGGGTAAATTAACTTAAAAAATCAGGGTAAAATAAAAAAAATAAAATAATTTTGTAAAAAATAAGTTATTTCTATTTAACCCTTTTAAACGTGCAATCAAAATCTTTGTATAAAACTCTGTTGTGTGTTTTTTGTTGTTTTGTGATATTTTCTTTTTCGTGTTCAACAAAGAAAAATACATTTACCCGAAGAGTTTATCACAACCTTACAGCGCATTATAACGCCTATTTCAATGGAAAGGAAGCTTTAAAGGAAAGCGTTGTTGAACTCGGCAAGAAAAATAAAGATGATTTTACCGAAATACTGCCTGTTTTCGAACTCGGAACAAAAGCTGACGCCCAGTCGGTGTATAATCTTCTTGACCGCTCCCTTGAAAAAGGCTCCATAGTAGTTCAGAAACACTCCATATATATTAAAGGCGTAGAATATGTCAAATGGATCGACGACGGATATCTGCTGATCGGGAAATCATATTACTATAAACAGGAATATGACCTGGCGATGCAGACATTCAATTTCGTTTTGAACAGGTTCAAGAATAGCAGCATCAAATATGAAGCGACCATCTGGAAATCAAGGGTGCTTGTTCAGCAGGACAGGCTTGATGATGCGGTGGCATTGCTGTCTTCTATTGAAAAAAAGATCGAGAAAAACAAAAGCACCCGAGTCGCTGAAAGGATGTACCCTCTCGCATATGCTGATGTTTTGCTGAAAAAGGAAAACTATGAAGAAGCCCTCGATTACCTTCAGCAGGCTGTCCACCTGAATAAATCAAAACGTATCCGCACACGCCTGTATTTTATTCTGGCTCAGACATTCCAGCGAACGGGCAATGCTCAAAAAGCAACCGAATATTTTAACAAGGTGATCAAAATGAACCCTGTGTACGACATGGAATTTGCCGCGAAGATCAACCTGGCAAAAAGCTATGATGTAACTTTGGGAGAAAGCAGGGATATCAAAAAGTTGCTTAATAAGATGCTGCGTGATGATAAGAATAAGGAATACCGCGATCAGATATACTATGCCCTGGCAGAACTTAACCTGAAAGAGAATGATATGGCCGAGGCTGTTGAGAATCTTAAAAATTCTGCCCGGACCAGCGTATCAAATGATAAACAAAAAGCCTTGTCCTACCTTAAACTGGCAGATCTTTATTTTGCAGAACCTAAATACAGGGATGCTCAGGTATACTACGACAGCTGCATCATGTTTCTGCCGAAAAAATTTCCTAATTACCAGCTTATTGACAATAAGAAGAATACCCTGAACGACCTTGTCAGAAACATTAATACAGTGGAGTTGCAGGACAGCCTGCAAATGCTAGCAAAATTGCCTGCTGCGGAACGGAATGCAAAGATTGATGCAATAATCGCTGAGATCATAAAAGAAGAACAACGCAAACGACAGGAAGAAAACGACCGGATGAACAACCTCGCATTGGCCAGGCAAAACGAAAATGAAATGAATATCCAGAATGCAGGCTCCTGGTATTTTTATAACCCCTCAACGATGAGCCTGGGATATACTGAATTTGTCCGCAAATGGGGCAATCGCAAGTATGAGGACTTGTGGCGGCTGAGTAATAAGACGATCACCGATTTTGATTTTCAGAATTTGGCTGATGAGACCGACAGCAGCGGGATCAAGAAAGATTCCGCCGTAGTAAACCTGAAAGACCGTAACTATTATATTTCAAAATTGCCAAAAACCCAGAAGGATTTTGATTCTTCAAACCTGATGATCAGTGAGGCCCTGTTTAATATCGGATACATTTACAAAGAGTCATTAATGGATTATGAAAGAGCCATCAGTGCATTTAATAAACTGGAAACCTGCTTCCCGAAAAGCAAACAGATACTTCCTGCTTATTTTAATCTGTACCAGATATATACGATACAGGAGAATGTTCCTAAAGCCGATTATTATAAAAACCTTATTATCACAAAGTATCCCGAAAGTGATTATGCCCAGATAATACAGGATCCGAATTATTATATCAAAATGGAAGAACGGGCCAACCGCTTGTCTGTTTTTTACAAAGAAACCTATCAGGCCTATAACGCTGGTAATTATTCCGTCGTGATAAGTAATGCCGACAGCGTCCTGAAAACACAAACCGATAAAAAGCTTCTTCCGAAATTCCACCTGCTAAAAGCTCTTTCCATCGGAAAAACCCAATCAAAAGAAGTTTTTGAAAGTTCGCTCAACAATGTTGTTGCAAAATACCCCGGAACAGATGTTGCCAAAAAAGCACAGGAAATTATTGACGCGATGAAAAAAACGACTGCGGCTCCTGAAGAAAAAGTTGTTTCAAATGATACGGTCGTTGTAAAAGATAATGAAGCCGCGATATATAAATACGAGCCCGAAGCATTTCATTTTTATATTGCGGTTATTGAAATGAAAAATGTCAACATCAATGAAATAAGAAACGCCTATTCTGATCTCAACACGAAGTATTATTCAACCAAAAAATACAAAATTGATACCTGGTTCATGGATGATAAACATGAAGTGCTTAATGTAAACCGCTTTGATAATAAAAATGATGCAATGGAATACATGATGGCCGTTGAAAACAACCTGGAGCTTCAGTTAAAATTACAAAAAACCACTTACAGGCATTTTATTATCTCGGCAAGCAATTATCCGGTGTTTTATCAAAGCAAGGATGTGGATAAATACTTCGACTTTTTCATAAAAAATTACAAAAAATAAGTACTTTTTAAATAGAAACAATAATAAAAACTATACATTATGGCCAAAAATACAGAAGTCGAAAATCAGGTCATTAATATTATTGGAAACGGAACAAGTATAAAGGGAGACATCGAAGCCGGAGGAGATATGCGGATTGATGGAACCCTTATTGGTTCGATAAATGCCAAGGGGAAGGTGGTGATAGGGGCTACCGGTAGTGTTGATGGCGAGATCATTTGTCAGAGTGCCGATTTTTCAGGAAATCTTCAGGGAAAAATTACCGTTACCGAATTATTGGCGATGAAAGCCTCCGCACAAATACTAGGCGACATTATCACCGGCAAGCTTTCTGTTGAACCCGGCGCCAAATTCACCGGTACCTGCAAAATGACAGATGCCTTACACAAACATGTGGCAGCGCCATTGGTGACTGATGAAAAATCCAAGAACCCCGCTGAATAACTACGCGCGTTATTCCAATATCGCCTTACAGATGCTGGTCATCATTGTGCTGGGCGTATTTGGCGGCGTATTGTTAGACAAGTGGATAAATATTAAATTTCCGGTTTTTACGGTGTTACTTTCTTTATTTTCAGTGGTACTGGCAATTTATGTTGCGGTCAAAGATTTTATTAAAAACAAATAAATATGTAAATGAAAAAATTATTAGTCAACACACTTATCTTTTCCCTTTTATTGGAGGTAATTGCTGTTTTGATGTACTTTACCATGAATAAAAATCTGATTTCTCCAGCACTGCCTTTTCTCGTGCCTTTTTTCTTATCTGTTTCTTTGCTTTCAAATTTTTGGCTTGTATCAGTGCCTGCAGGCAATCCGAATAAATTTATCAGGGTTTTCATGATAACAATCTTCCTGAAATTTATGTTTTATATTATTGTATTGGTTGCTTATGTCATGCTGTACAGGGATGATGCCGTAAGGTTCATTTTCAGCTTTTTGATTCTTTTCGTTTTGTATCTTGTTTTTGATGTAATTATTCTTCTTCAAAACCTGCCTAAAAAGCAATAAATTTTATCTGAAAGAGCCTCCTGAAAAATTATTACCAAAAAAAATTATTATTATTTTGTCTTTATTAATTTTTATTTTGTCTTTTATAAATTGTTTATATTTGCGCTGTTTACTAATAAAGAGGAGATTGTTGAACAAATGCCGGCAAATACTTTTAAATCAAATTTTTACATACTAATCACCTTGTGTTTTTTGTCTTTTTTTCTTTCGCAGAAAGCATTTTGTGAAACAGAAGAAAAACAATCCGTAGAAAAAGAAGAAGGCTTCAACCCGGGTACAACCATCATGGAGCATATTGCCGATGCACACGAATGGCATATTGCAAAGGTTGGGGAAAAGCATATAAGTATCCCCCTGCCGGTCATTCTTTATGATGAAGGAAAAATTGTAACTTTCATGTCGTCACGTTTTCATCACGGCGAAGCCGAATATCTGGGATATAAACTGGACGAAAAAGGGAAAATAATTAAAGTTGATGAAAGTGCAAAACCTCCGCTCGATTTTTCTATTACCAAAAACGTATTGTCGCTTTTTATTGGCATTTTTATTATTTGTTTAATTTTTATTTCGATAGCCCGCAGGTATCAGAAACACCGGAATGAGGCGCCAAGGGGCTTACAGTCGTGGGTAGAGCCGCTGATCCTTTTTGTGCGCGACGACATTGCCCGGCCATCCATCGGAGAAAAACGCTACGAAAGATATATGCCCTTTCTGCTTACTGTATTCTTTTTCATTTTTATCAATAACCTGCTTGGGCTTATCCCGTTTTTTCCCGGCGGTGCGAACCTCACCGGAAACATCGCGGTAACAATGGTTCTGGCAATTTTTACCTTTATCATCACCACGGTGAGTGCGAACAAACATTACTGGAAAGAGATCTATAACGCACCGGGTGTCCCCTGGTGGCTTAAGTTTGGATTGCCTATTATGCCTATTGTTGAAATTATAGGTGTCGTTGTCAAGCCCTTTGTACTGATGGTTCGTCTCTTTGCCAATATCACGGCAGGACATATCATTGCTCTGGGGTTCATCAGCCTGATATTTATTTTCGGACAGATATCTACCGGTGCGGGCTACGGGATTTCTATACTTTCCATACTTTTTTATGTTTTCATGGGTTTGCTTGAGCTACTGGTAGCTTTTATACAGGCCTATGTTTTCACACTGCTGTCGGCATTGTATTTTGGTATGGCCATGGCAGAGCATCACGAAGAAGCACATCAATAAATAAAAACCATAAATTAACTTAAATTAAAAATTATGTCACTTATGTCAGTATTATTACAAGCAGCAGCCGATTTTGCTCCAATCGCAAAAATGGGCGCAGGTATCGGAGCCGGAATCGCTACAGTTGGCGCAGGCCTTGGTATTGGTAACATCGGTAAAGGTGCAATGGAATCCATCGGAAGACAACCTGAAGCTGTTGGCGATATCCGTTCAAATATGATCGTTGCCGCCGCACTTATCGAAGGTGTTGCATTTTTTGCAATCGTTGTTTGTTTACTTATACTTTTTATTTAATAAAAGTATATCTTTCGCAAAAACTTCTGATCCCTTTTTCAGGAGAAATTTTGTTTTTTGAAATGAACAATAAATTTATAAAACTATGGAACTAGTAACTCCCGGCATTGGTCTTATTTTCTGGATGACGATTTCGTTTCTGTTATTGGTGCTCATTCTGGGGAAATTTGCATGGAAGCCCGTTCTGAAAATGCTGAAAGAACGGGAGAACAAAATTGAAGACTCATTGAAACAGGCGGAAAAAGCGCATGAAGAAATGAAACAGTTAAAATTCAGCAATGAAGAACTGTTAAGGGATGCCAAAAACGAAAGGGACGGTATCCTCCGCGAAGCCAGGGTTATCAGGGAAAAACTCATCGAAGAAGCGCGTGCCAAGGCAACAGAAGAAGCCGACCGTATTGTTGAAGCAGCCAAAGAAAGCCTCAAATACGAAAAACTGCAGGCGCTCACCGAACTGAAAAATCAGATAGCCCTTCTGTCGGTTGATATCGCAGAAAAGCTTTTGCAGAATGAGCTTTCAAAGGATGATAAGCAGAATAAGCTGATCGAAAAGTTTTTAAGCGAAATAAATTTTAACTAAGAAACCTGACTACTGATGGTATCAGAAAAAATTGCTAACCGTTACGCCGGCGCCTTGTTTGGCTTCGCACTTGAGAAAGGGCAGGTGGAGGATATTTATAAAGATATGATCCTACTTAAAGAGGTCTGCGAAAGCAATAAAAATTTTACTCATTTTTTGTCCAGTCCGGTAATAAATACTTCAAAAAAGGTATCTGTTTTTAAAGCGTTGTTTCTCGATAAAATTACGCCTCTTACTTTTCTTTTTCTCGAAATTCTTATCAAAAAGCGCAGGGAGTGGGTCATCCGCCAAATTGCGGGCGAGTTCCTGATGCTTTATAAAGAGCATCACCATATAAAAACAGTTTATTTTCAGACGGCCTCAGCGGTGAATGAAAAAAATGTTCAGCAATTAAAAGATGCGCTGAGCAAAGAATTATCTTCGAAAATAGAAATGATCCAAACGGTAAATGAAAACCTTATCGGGGGATTTATTTTCAAAGTAGATGATCTGCAATACGATGCCTCTATCAGGAGAAACATCAACCGCCTGAAGAAAGAATACAATATTAATATTTACGTATCGAAATTTTAAATAAATTAGTTGAATGTCAGAAATAAAACCAGCAGAAGTAACTGCAATATTACGCCAGCAACTGGCCGGGTTCAAATATGAATCAGAACTTGAAGAAGTCGGCACTGTGCTTCAGGTGGGAGACGGCATAGCCCGTGTTTACGGCCTTACCAAAGTAGGTTCCGGCGAATTGGTGGAGTTTGAAAAAACCGGGATCATGGGTGTGGTTCTTAACCTGGAAGAAGATAATGTGGGTGTTGTTTTATTCGGCGAATCAGAAAACATCGTTGAAGGAGATATCGTTAAACGAACGATGCGCATCGCCTCTATCAATGTCGGCGAAGGAATGCTCGGCAGGGTCATCAATACCCTGGGACAGCCTATTGATGGCAAAGGACCAATCGAAGGGCCTGTATATGAAATGCCCATTGAACGTAAAGCTCCGGGAGTGATTTTCAGACAGCCTGTGAACCAGCCGCTTCAAACCGGTATCAAACCTATCGACGCGATGATCCCCATCGGGCGCGGCCAGCGCGAGCTTATCATCGGCGACCGCCAAACGGGAAAAACAGCTATCGCCATTGATACCATTATCAACCAAAAAACCTTTTACGAAAAAGGGGAACCCGTGTACTGTATTTACGTTGCAATCGGACAAAAAGGGTCTTCGGTGGCAAATATTTTAAAAACACTGGAAGAAAAAGGAGCCTTGCCGTATACGGTCATTGTTTCGGCAACAGCTTCGGATCCTGCCGCCATGCAGTTTTATGCGCCTTATGCAGGCGCCGCTATCGGAGAATTTTTCAGGGATACGGGACGCTCAGCGCTGGTGGTTTATGACGACCTTTCGAAACAGGCTGTGGCATATCGTGAAGTGTCCCTGTTGCTCCGCCGTCCCCCCGGACGTGAGGCATATCCCGGCGACGTCTTCTATCTGCACTCGCGCTTGCTTGAACGTGCCGCACGTGTGATCACCTCTGATAAAATCGCACAGAAAATGAATGACCTGCCGGAGTCGATCAAGCACATGGCTAAAGGAGGCGGTTCGCTTACGGCATTGCCAATTATTGAAACACAGGCCGGAGACGTTTCTGCATATATCCCTACTAATGTGATCTCAATTACCGACGGACAGATATTCCTTGAAACTACCCTGTTCAATTCCGGAATAAGGCCGGCTATCAACGTGGGTATTTCTGTATCGCGTGTTGGTGGCAGCGCCCAGATAAAACCAATGAAAAAGATCGCGGGAACATTGAAACTTGATCAGGCACAATATCGCGAACTTGAATCATTCCTTAAGTTTGGCTCCGACCTCGATGCTGCGACCAAAGCAGTTCTTGATAAAGGCGCAAGAAATGTGGAGATACTGAAACAACCGCAATATTCGCCCATGAAAGTGGAACACCAGATCGCTATTATTTATTGCGGTACCAAAGGGCTGCTGCAAAAAGTTCCCGTGAAACAGGTGATTAACTTTCAGGATGAATTTTTGAATCATTTGGATGTTTACCATAAGGAATTGCTCGCTAATTTCAGCAAAGGGCTGCTGACAGACGAAATGCTAAAAGAGCTGGAAAATGCGGCTAAGGATATTATACCAAAATATGAAGTTTGATTTTTTGATCGAAATCTGTAATAATTCATGTCAGGACTAAAAGAAGTAAGAATTCGGATCGCGTCTGTTAACAATACGAAGCAGATAACCAGTGCCATGAAAATGGTTTCTGCTGCCAAACTGAGGCGTGCACAGGGAGCTATCCTTAAGTTGCGCCCTTATGCTAACAAACTTAGCAAATTACTTTCGGAGTTAAGCGGAAGCACCGATATGCCCGAAGATATCGTTTACTTTAAAAAAAGAAAAGTCCAGAAAGTTTTAATTGTGGTGATCAACTCAAACCGCGGACTTTGCGGTGCCTTTAACAGTAATGTGATCAAGGCAGCGGTGATCCGTATTCTTTCTGAATATAAGGAACTCAACGAAAAAGGGAACCTTCATTTGTTGTGTATCGGAAAAACGGCAAGCGATTTTTTTTCTAAACGTAAATATTCTCTGATCGGAAATTATGATAGAATATATGAAAACCTGACCTACGAAAAAACCTCCGAACTCGCCACAAAACTGATGGATTTTTATACCGCAGGTACTTACGACAGAATTGAAATAATTTACAATCAGTTCAGGAATGCAGTTTCGCAAGTACTTACTACCGAACAATTTCTTCCGATCGAAAAAATTGGAAAAAAAGTAAATGTTTCTCCAACCAATACGGATTACTTATTTGAGCCGGACAAAGAAATTATTCTGAAAGAGCTGGTCCCGAAATCATTGAAAATCCAGATTTATAAAGCAATACTCGATTCATGGGCTTCGGAACAGGGCGCCCGCATGACGGCTATGCAAAAAGCTACCGACAATGCCGAAGAACTCATAAAGTCGCTGAAACTTTCATACAATAAAGCCCGCCAGGCCGCCATTACCAAAGAAATTATCGAAATAGTCAGCGGGGTAAATGCACTGAAAGGATAAAATAAATATTTTAATACCTAATTATGTGAAAGAAATTATGTAATTTTGTATCATTAAAATATAAATTAAAAAGGAGGACAACATGTTATCAAAAAAAATGGAAAAAGCATTGAACGATCAGATCAACGCTGAATTTTTTTCTTCGTACCTGTATCTTTCGATGGCAGCGTATTTTGAACGGATCAACCTCGCTGGCTTTGCTAACTGGATGCGGATTCAGGAAAAAGAAGAAAACGCCCATGGTATGATGTTTTTCAACTATATCAACGAACGCGGCGGCACCGTTGAGCTGCAGGCCATCGAAAAACCTGCCGGCGACTGGAAAAATCCGATAAAAGTTTTTGAAGAAGTATTAAAGCACGAACAGAAAGTAACGGCGCTGATCAATAACCTTGTGAATATTGCCATACAGGAGAAAGACCATGCAACCAATAATAAACTCCAGTGGTTTGTCGCCGAACAGGTGGAAGAAGAAGCTAATGCATCAGAAATTCTTGAGCAATTAAAAATTGTTGAAGGCAAAGGGCAGGGTTTATTGTTACTCGACCGTGAATTAAAAACAAGGGTTTTTGTTGATCCCTTAGCACAGCCAGTATAATCATTTTAATGTTTTTAAAAGAACCCGGGCTGCTTTAGAAATAGAGCAGCTTTTTTTTATGGGCAGCCTTTTATAATAAATAAAAATGTTTATCTGGTTTAATTGTTCAATTTTTCCTAATTTTGCACCTTCAAAAATAAAGGTATGGCACAGGGAATTTCAATTTTTTCAGGAAGGGCGACTCGTTATCTTTCAGAAAAGATAGCTTTAAGCTATGGAATCAAACTTGGCGATGTTTCCTATGCATGTTTCAGCGATGGCGAATTTCGCCCCTCATTCGATGAGACGATTAGAGGCCATGATGTTTTTATTATTCAATCCACTTTTCCACCAGCCGAAAACCTGCTCGAATTGTTTATGATGATTGATGCCGCCAAACGTGCTTCGGCGCGTCATATTATCGCCGTAATACCTTATTTTGGGTTTGCGCGTCAGGACAGAAAAGACCAGCCGCGGGTACCTATTACTTCCAAACTAATAGCCAACCTGCTTACCGCTGCCGGCATCAGCCGGCTTATCACCATGGATCTCCATGCCGATCAGTTGCAGGGATATTTTGATATTCCCGTGGATCATCTTTATGCATCAACTATTTTTGTCCCATATCTCCAGAGTCTTAACCTGAACAATCTGGCCATGTCATCCCCCGATACCGGAGGAACCCGCAGAGCCGGGGTATACGCAAAATACCTCGACGCCGACCTGGTTATTTGTTTCAAACAGCGGTCCAAACCCAATCAGGTAGGCAATATGGTGGTCATCGGCGATGTGAGGGACAAAAATGTAATCCTGGTAGATGATATTATAGACACCGCCGGCACCATTACCAAAGCCGCCAACCTGATCAAAGAACAGGGAGCCGCCAGCGTAAGGGCTATGTGCACACATCCGGTATTATCGGCAAATGCCTGCGAAAAAATTGAAAAATCGGCAATGACAGAACTCATAGTCTCCGACACCATACCCCTGAACGAAGAATGTAAAAAACTCAGCAAGATAAAAGTTTTGTCCACAGCCAATTTATTTGCTGATGTCATAAACAGCGTGGTAAATTGCGAATCAATAAGTTCGCATTTCAAATTTACTGCGCTTCAATAAATAAACAATAAATAATAATTAACAACTAAAAATTAGAATTATGAGAACAGTATCAATGAGCGGTTTCCTTCGCGGAAACGTAGGGAAAAAAGATGCTAAAAAAATCCGCAGGGAAGGCAACGTTCCATGTGTGGTTTATGGCGGAAAAGAACAATTGCATTTTTACACGGATGCAAAAAGTTTCCAAAAGATCGTGTTTACACCTGAAGTTTGCTTTGTAAAACTCAACCTGAATGAAAAAGAGTATGATGTTATTTTACAGGACATCCAATACCATCCGGTTTCTGATAATATTTTTCATGCCGACTTTATGGAACTTAAAGCCGACAAACCGATAGTAATGAATATCCCTATTAAGGTATCAGGCGTATCCCCCGGTGTTTTAAAAGGCGGAAAGGTTGTTCAGAAATACAGGAAGTTAAAAATAAAAGCCATCCCTGAAAATATGCCTGAACTTATTGAAGTAAGCATTAACAATTTGGAGATCGGACAAGGAATTAAAGTATCTGACATCCCGGCTGAAAAATTTACGATTCTCGATAATAAAAATAATACCATCGTGGGCGTTAGCGTTACGAGGGCCGTTGAGGAAGTTGCGCCTACAGCTGAAGCTGCCACCGCTACCGCTGCTGCCGGAGCCGCTGCCCCTGCTGCCGCTGCTGCCGGAGCTGCCGGAGCCGCTGCCCCTGCCGCTAAAACTCCTGCTGCTGATGCAAAAGGAAAAGCCAAAAAATAAATTGTTTTTAACGATACAAAGGCTGCCGACGATTTATTACCCGGCAGCTTTTTTTATTTAATGTTATGATACCGTCCGAATCAAAAAAGTTCCTGATCACCGGCCTGGGAAACATAGGGGACGAATATGCCAATACCCGGCATAATATCGGGTTCGTGGTTCTGGATGCTTTGGCGCTTAAAGTAAAAGCAACGTTTGAAAGCGGCAGGCACGGAGCGGTTGCACAGGTTAAATACAAAGGAAGAAATTTAGTATTATTGAAACCCTCGACTTACGTTAACCTTAGTGGCAAAGCCATAAAATACTGGTTGAATGCCGAAGAAATTCCCATAGAAAATTCATTAGTCGTGGTTGATGACCTGGATCTGGCCACTGGCGCTTTGCGCATGAAATCCAAAGGCGGCGACGGAGGCCATAACGGGTTGAATCATATTATTATGACTCTTGGAAGCGAAGCCTTTCCAAGACTGCGTTTCGGTGTCGGAAATGATTTTGCAAAAGGATACCAAGTGGATTATGTATTGGGCAAATGGACAAAGGAAGAAGAAAAAATTATGCTGGAACGTATTCCCCTTGCTGTTGACGCCATCCTTAGCTTTGTGCTCGAAGGAGTGAACTCCGCAATGAACAGGTTTAACAACAAATAATGCACCTAAACTGTCGGGTTGACTGGGCGCCTGGCTTAGCTCTTGTCAGTTCCCCCGGCACTTTCGAAACACAAGTGATAATATGACTGGCATGTGCGTAGCTTGCAGCGCTGTCATACTATCACTAAACGAAATGCCAGCATTAACATTTAAGGACCAGCGAAGATAATTATATTCCCAATAATTTATCCACCAACGCCGGTACTCCGGTCCCAGCCTTTTCGCTTATCACGGTAAGATTCCGGATATGACTCATAGCTTCCGCCCTGGGGTCAACGAGATATTTTGGAATAGATGAGGAAGCCCGGCTCAGCAAACCGGCAGCGGGGTAAACCACCAGCGAAGTGCCGATCACCAGCAGAATATCGGCTTTCTGTGCCAGTGAGGCGGCTACCATGATATTGGGAACGGCTTCGCCGAACCAGACGATGTGAGGCCGCAACTGCGAACCTTTGGCGCATTTGTCTCCCTCCAGGATGTCGTTATATCCGACATCATATACAAGGTTTTCATCGAGGCTGCTGCGGGCTTTGGTTAATTCGCCGTGCAAGTGCAGGATATTGGTTGAACCGGCACGCTCATGAAGGTTATCAACGTTTTGGGTGATAATTTGAACATGAAATTTTTCTTCAAGCCTGGCGAGGGCAAGATGTGCCGCATTGGGCTGCACTGTTGCAAGCTGCCTGCGCCGCTGATTGTAAAATTCCAAAACAAGCGCACGGTTTCTCCTCCACGCATCAAAAGTAGCGACATCTTCAATACGGTGTTCTTCCCACAACCCGTCGCTGTCGCGGAAAGTTTTGATGCCGCTTTCGGCACTGATACCAGCGCCTGTCAGTACAACAATTGTTTTCATGGATACGTTATTTTTGAACCCTGGAAAAATAAACCGATTTACCAATCAGGGAAAAGCCTACAAAGCCGTGCAGTTCAAGGACATTTTTTGTGATCAGTTTTATCCAGCAGGAGTATGTCTTCCCATGGTCAGAGTCATAAAGACTTCCATCAACATATTTATCTTTTGAAGGCTCGTATTTGAAGTTATAGAATAAAACCAGTCCCATAACAGGTCTTTTTCGTAACGAAGGATCCGGATTGTGTTTATCAAGCACAGGTTTGCCTGTTTCCGGGTCAATGTTTTTTTTAATCCAGCTTACCTTGCCGGAATAGGTGCTGCCGTCTTTAAAAAAAATGATCCTTCCCTGGTTTTCTGGTGTCCACCATTCGCCGCAAAGGGCGTCAGCCTTTAAGGAGTTTTGCGCAGTTAAAGTTCCTGCGGCTCCGGAAAGAAAAAAGAAAACAATTAAAAACAAGTGAATGGAAAATGTACGTGAACGTATCTTCTTCATGTTGATGTTGATTTATACGCAAAAATAATAGAAAAATATTTAAAACCAATAATCATAGGGCATATCCTACGACTAAAGGGCATCTCTATTAACCTTGATCGGGCGCCTCTAAAAACAAAAAAGTTCGAGGCAGTCGAAGTTCTTAAAACCGCAATTTACTAAGCGTACATGCCTGTGCTGAGCTTGCCGAACGCAAGGATTTGAAGAACGAAGACGAACGAAGAAATTTGAAGTTTTTAGACGTACCCTAAAGTATTAACTTTCCGGACAACGATGACCATCCGGTATCTGAGATGGAAAAATAATACTTGTTAAAAATGAAGTTTTTATGATATGTTTTGTTTAAAAAATGTATTTTTACACGTTTATACAATATTAAAAAAAAAAACTATGGAAAAAATACAATTAGACTTATCGAATTTCGACAAAGCATTTCCTGATAGTTTTACACAAGAACAAATAGCCAAAGCCAAAACACTATTTTTAAAAAAGCTTGCAGAAACGGCACATACCTATTATGAGGGAAAAATTCAGACGGTTCCCAAGGCGCCGGTCATTGGCTTTAACTGGTTCAATGTATGGTACACACCCGGAGTGTCCAAGGTGTCCACGACCATCCGGGATAATGTTGACAGTTCTTTTCACCTTACCAACAGGGGAAACTTGGTGGCCGTGGTAAGCGACTCCACCCGTGTTTTGGGCGATGGCGACTGCGGACCTTCCGGCGGACTGGGTGTTATGGAAGGAAAAGCCTTTCTGATGAAATACCTGGGCGGTTGCGATGGCGTGGCGCTTTGTGTTGACAGCCGCAATGAAAAAGGCGAACACGACCCTGATAAAATCATACAGTTTGTAAAAATGGTTCAGCACAGTTTCGGCGCTGTCAACCTGGAAGATATTTCACAGCCAAATTGTTATAAAGTCCTGGATGTTTTGCGCGAAGAATGTGATATACCTGTTTGGCACGATGATGCCCAGGGAACGGCTTGTGTTACCCTGGCAGGGCTTATCAACGCATTGAAACTGGTAAATAAGAAAATTTCAGATGTAAAAATCGTGATGATCGGCGCCGGTGCTTCCAATACAACTATTGCACGCCTGATCATAACAGATGGCGGGGATCCTGAAAAGATCGTCATGTTTGATACCAAAGGCTCCCTGCATTCCGACAGGGAAGACATAAAAAATGACCCGCGTTTTTATCGTAAATGGGAACTTTGCGAAAAAACCAACCCCGGCAAAATCCTCACCGTGGAAGAAGCCGTTAAAGGCGCCGATGTGCTGATTTCCTTATCAACGCCGGGGCCCGATACCGTAAAGAAAGAATGGGTAAGCCTGATGGCGGAAAAGTCAATCGTGTTTGCCTGCGCCAACCCGGTTCCCGAAATTTATCCGTATGCTGCCAAGGAAGCCGGAGCATATATCGTTGCTACCGGACGCGGCGATTTTCCGAATCAGGTGAACAACTCCATAGGGTTTCCGGGAATTCTGAAAGGCGCCCTGATGGTTCGTGCCCGGAAAATAACAGACAATATGGCTATCACCGCCGCACATTCGCTTGCTGATTATGCTGAAAGACGCGGCATTAATCCGGATAATATCGTCCCGACTATGAGCGAAGCCTCCGTTTTTCCTCAGGAGGCTGCCGATGTTGCCATGCAGGCAATTAAAGACGGTGTGGCACGCATAAACATGACCCGTGAAGAAGTATTTACCAAAGCGGAAAAAGATATTAAGGATGCCCGGGCCATGACACAATCACTTGTTGACGCCGGGTTTATTGAAAAACCACACCAAGATATGTTACAGGAAGCAATTGATTGGGCAATTCAACAAGTTTCGTAACTTTGCACCCTTTTTATTCAGTTTATGATTCACTTTGTCGAAGGAACACTTGTTGAAAAAAATCCCGTGTTTGCCGTGATTGAAACCGGTGGAATAGGCTATTTTATGAATATTTCCTTAAATACCTATTCGAAATTAGGGGAAGAAGGAACCAAATGCAGGCTTTTAACGTATATGGCCATAAAAAGCGAAGCGGCAACGCCTGTCGGTGTTACGCTTTATGGTTTTTATTCAGCAGAAGAACGCGATTTGTATATAAATTTAATATCGGTCAATGGTGTCGGCGCCAACACGGCACGCCTGATACTTTCGTCTCTTACTCCCAACGAGGTGATTTCTGCGTTGGCCAACGGCCAAGTGGCTGCCTTTGAGCGGGTAAAAGGTATCGGTTCAAAAACAGCACAGAAAATAATCATTGACCTGAAAAATAAATATTCAAAAATAGCGTTAGAACATGACATTGTTTCAGGCGTAAACAATGCAATTAAACAGGAAGCATTGTCAGGATTAATAATATTGGGATTTAATAAGAATATTGCTGAAAAAGCTCTTGATAAAATAATAAGGTCAGAGCCGTCAGCAGATACCGTGGAAGAGCTGATTAAAAAAGCTTTAAAAATTTTATAATTGAAGAGAATTAAATTATTTGATCATTGAGACCTGCCAGATATATATTTCAAATTTTTGCCGCAGTATTTATTTTATCGATAGCAATTGCAGGTAGTGTAAAGACCACTCCTGATTACAATTTTATCAGGGATAAATATATTAATCCTCCGGACACCAACCCTCCCGATACCAATCCATTGCCGTATCCTTTTAATGATAACAACGGAAATCCTTACGATGACCAGCAAAACGGCGGTTTGTACCTGAACAACCCTTCCAATATCACTCCTGACGTGGAGTACGATCCTGAAACGAACCAGTACATAGTCAAAAGTAAGATCGGGGATCTTGATTACCGTCAACCGAACTATATGTCGTTTGATGAATACCGCAATTATGATATGGATAAAGCCCTGCAGGATTACTGGCGCGATAAAACAAGCGCAAACCGGGGCAGCAAAGGCGATGGGAATATTATCCCAAAGATACATATCGGTGGAAAAGCCTTCGGTAAAATTTTTGGCGGAAACACCATCGACATCAGGCCTTCGGGTTCGGCGGAACTGATCTTTGGCGTGGTGTCCACCAAGACAAATAATCCTGCGCTGGATGTGAAACAACGCCGTACCACAAATTTCGACTTTCAGGAAAAAATTCAGATGAACGTAACCGCCAAGATCGGCGACAAGATTCAGTTTGGTGTTAATTATAACACAGAATCATCTTTTGATTTTGAGAACAAAATGAACCTGAAATACGAAGGAGAAGAAGATGACATCATTCAGCTTATCGAAGGGGGAGATGTTACATTACCTTTAAACAGCACCCTGATCACAGGAAGCCAGTCGCTGTTCGGTATTAAGGCCAAGTTGAAATTTGGAAGGGCCACGGTTACCGGGCTTTGGTCGCAGCAGGAAAGCCAGACAGAAAATATCACCGTATCCGGTGGCGCACAAACCAGCGAGTTTAACGTCAAAGCAGACCAGTACGAAGAAAATAAGCACTTTTTTATCTCTCAGTACTTCCGTGATCATTATACAGAAGGCCTCAAAAAACTTCCTATCGTTACCTCCAATATCAACATTACAAATATTGAGGTCTGGCTCACCAATATTGGCTCGGCGACTACTGAAAACCGCAACATCGTTGCTTTTCAGGATATGGGAGAAGGACAGATCATTGGTAATCCCAATCTTGTTTCTTTGGGATATTATCCCGCCAACGATGCCAACAGTTTATTTAATTTTGTTGACGAAGCGCAGCTCCGAAACCTTAATGGCGTAAATAATTATCTGGCAGCTCTTGGAATGACGGCAGGGCTGGATTACGAAAAAGTGGAACTTGCCCGTAAATTGCAGCCTTCAGAATATACTTTTAACAGCAAACTTGGTTTTATTTCGTTGAATACATCATTAAATTCCGACCAGGTTCTGGCAGTGGCATATCAGTATACGCTGGTGGGCGATACCACCGTTTACCAGGTTGGGGAGCTTACCAATACAGGCATCAGCGCACCAAGCTGCCTTTTGGTGAAACTCATCAAAAGCACTACCCTCAGCACGAAAGTTCCGATGTATAAGCTGATGATGAAAAATGTGTATTCTATCGGCGGCTACCAGATAAATCCTGAGGATTTCCGGTTGAACGTACTGTATTCGGGCGAAGAACAAGGCATACCCATGGGTTACATCACCGAAGGCGCTGTAAACGGGGTCCCGCTGATACGTGTTCTTGGTTGCGACCGTCTCGACCTCAATCAGAATCCCCTGCCCGACGGAGTATTCGATTTTATCGGAGAAGCTACAACCCGGGGCGGCCTTATTCAGGCTTCAAACGGGCGTATATTTTTCCCTGTGCTCGAGCCTTTCGGAAGCGATTTGCGTAAAGCAATTACCGGTGGCGACCCGGCGCTGAATACGATCGCGGACAAATATTGTTACGATTCCTTGTATTCCATGACGAAAACAGGGGCACAGCAATATCCCGACAGGAATAAATTTTCTTTGCAGGGTTTTTATAAGTCAGCGGCCGGATCTGAGATATCTTTAGGGGCCATGAGTGTGCCCCAGGGCTCTGTTAAGGTTACTGCCGGAGGTATTCCCCTGACAGAAAACGTAGACTATACCGTCGATTATACGATGGGCAGGGTAAAGATTATTAATGAAGGAATCTTAAATTCGGGAACGCCCATCAATATTTCGCTTGAAAACAACAGCACCTTCAGCATACAAACCAAAACACTTATGGGCTTGCGTATTGATTATATGGTCAATAAGAATTTCAATCTTGGCGGTACCGTGCTGAATCTGAATGAAAAACCTTTAACTCAAAAAGTAAATTTTGGTGATGAACCCATTTCCAACACCATTTGGGGGGTTGACGGCGCTTATACAACCGAAGCCCGCTGGCTGACCAAACTTGTTGATTTGATCCCGTTGATTAATACGAAAGCGGTATCAAATGTCAGTATTAATGCTGAGTTTGCCAATCTTATCCCCGGCCATTCCAAAGCCATTGGCAAAACAGGAACATCCTATATCGATGATTTTGAAAGCAGTAAATCCACTATCGACCTGAAAAATGTCGGCAGCTGGTTTATTGCAAGTACCCCGCAAAATCAGTTGGATATGTTTCCGGAAGCGGTGAACAACAGCGGGCTTGGATTTAATTACAACCGTGCTAAATTGGCCTGGTATGTCATTGATCCATCGGTGTTTTACCGTAACAACAACCAACTGCCTCCGAATATTACAAATGATGATATTTCGAACCACTTTGTCCGCGAAGTTTACGAACAGGAAGTTTTTCCGAACCGCCAGCCGGCAAATAATTTACCCTCAAATATTGCCGTACTCAATATGGCCTTTTATCCTAAAGAACGCGGCCCGTATAATTATGATGTAGATGGCTCTCAGGGATTTTCATTAGGTACGAATTCCGATGGATCGCTTATCGGCCCCGATTCAAGATGGGGGGGCATGATGCGCCGTATTGAATCTACCGACTTTGAAGAAACCAATATTGAATATATTGAGTTCTGGATGATGGATCCTTTTGTGTATGATCCTTCTGCTGCCGGAGGACAGGTTTATATTGACCTGGGAGATATCTCGGAAGATGTATTGAGGGATTCAAGAAAAAGCATCGAAAATGGCTTGCCACCCGATGGGGTTATGGATGATGTAGACACGACCATTTGGGGTGTTGTCCCGAGCCTGCAGCCGCTTACCAACTCCTTCGACAACAATGAATCTGCACGCCCTTATCAGGATGTAGGGCTTGATGGATTGGCAAATGATAATGAAACACTTTTTTTTAGTACCTATATTAATGATATTCTAAATTATCACGGGTCAGGGTCAGGGGCTTACCAAAAGGCTCTTTCAGATCCCTCGTCCGATGATTTCCATTATTTCAGGGGACCGGATTATGATAATGAAGCCAAAACAATACTTCAGCGTTACAAGAATTACAACGGAACCGACGGCAACTCGCCCACCGACCAGCAAACCCAGGATGAATACGGCGTTAATTATCCCATGCAGTCAACCACCATTCCCGATGGCGAAGACATTAACAGGGACAATACCCTCAGCGAAGGTGAACGCTATTTTCAGTATCGTATCGATCTGAACCCGGCCAAAATGGTTATCGGTCAGAATTATATTTCCGATATTCTGGACGCATCCACCGGAAGACTGCCTAACGGAACATCTACAACCATCAAATGGTACCAGTTTAAAGTGCCTGTTCAGTCGCCCGATAAGATCATTGGCGGAATTCAGGATTTTAAATCCATACGTTTTATCAGGGTGTTTTTCCGCGGATTTACCGATTCTGTGATTTGCCGGTTTGCAACATTCGACCTGGTTCGCGGTGACTGGAGAAGATACAATTACAGCCTGCTCGGACCCGGGGAATATGTTCCCAACGATGATCAGATGCTGACAACTTTTGATGTCTCGGCGGTCAATCTTGAAGAAAATGGCCAGCGTTCACCGGTTACCTATGTCATTCCCCCGGGCATCGAACGCGAGATAAATTACCAGAGCACCACCATGCAGCAGCTCAACGAGCAATCATTATCCATGAAGGTTTGCAATCTCATGGATGGCGATGCAAGAGCTGTTTACAAAACCTGTGATTTTGACATGCGCAAGTTTAAAACACTTAAAATGTACGTTCATGCCGAGGCCATGGGAACCGAATCCGCGGTGCATAACGGAGATCTTACCGTGTTTATTCGCCTTGGTTCCGACTTTAAGAGCAATTATTATGAATACGAAATGCCTCTGGAATTAACCTCCTGGTACAACAGCGATCCCGAAATGATCTGGCCAGAACAAAACAGGATGGAGATCACGCTGCAAAATCTTGTAGATGCTAAAACAGTAAGAAATTCTCTGATGCATGAATCCGGGACCTCAGTTTCTTCTTCTTTGCCTTATATTACTTACGACAGCAAGAATAATAAAATTACTGTGCTTGGTAATCCCAGCATCAGCGATGTCAAGGTGATCATGCTCGGGGTCAGGAATCCCAAAAAAGGAAGCCAGACACCTTCAGATGACGGTAAGGAAAAATGTGCCGAAATATGGTTAAATGAGCTTCGTCTTACTGATTTTGATCAAAGCGGAGGCTATGCGGCAACCGGAAGAATAGCGGCGAACCTTGCCGACTTTGGAAATGTCAGTCTTGCCGGAACCATCAGCACGCCGGGATTTGGGAGTATCGATAAAAAACTCAACCAGCTTCAGAAAGAAACCATCATTTCTTATGATATTGCCACCAACCTTGAATTAGGAAAATTCTTCCCGGAAAAATGGGGCATAAAAATACCCATGCACTTCGATTATTCCGAAATCAGGAACATTCCCGAGTACAACCCTATAAACCCCGATGTGCTTTACCGCGAAGATCTCAAGACCTATTCCGGGACTGAACGTGATTCTGTAAAAAAAATCACCCAGGATGTGACTACGAGAAAGAGCCTGAACTTTATGAATGTGCGTAAAACCAAGGTCGGAGCCACTTCCAAAAACCATTTCTATGATCTGGAAAATTTTGACCTGACATACGCGTATACCGAGCTGTTTCACCGCAATGTGGATATCGAATACGACAGAAGGGTTACTCACATGGGTGGCCTGGGATACAATTATTCCGCAACCCCGAAAATTGTAAAGCCTCTTGATAAATGGAAACTGATATCCAAATCAAAATGGCTGCGCATCATAAAAGATTTTAATTTTTATTACGCGCCGAAAATGCTGTCGTTCCGCACTGACCTGAACAAACAGTTTCAGGAAAACCTGATGAGGAACAAGACAAATGCAATTATCATTTTAGAACCTGCTTACATCAAACGTTTTGGCTGGACACGCGATTACGGGCTAAAATGGGACCTGACACAAAACCTTAAGCTTGATTATCAGGCGCACGCTATTGCCCTGGTAGACGAACCTGCAGGAAAGATACAGAAAGGACAACCGGATTATAAACAAAAACGCGATTCTATCTGGAAAAATGTCCTCGATTTCGGACGTATGACTAATTACACTCAGAATATCGATATAAACTATACTGTACCGATAAATAAAATACCTGCCTTTAACTGGATGAACCTTACCGCGAGGTATGGGGGCGCCTACACATGGACAGCATTGCCTTTGTCTACAGATTCTTTGGATAAGATCATTGAAAATCCCCTTGGCAACACTATTGAAAACTCAAACACCGAACAGCTAAACCTTACGGCCAACCTTACCAATTTGTATAATAAGGTTAAATATCTTAAAAAGATCAATGATAAGCGCAAAGGGGTTACTGATAAACCTGTCATAAAAACAAATATGCCCGGCGAAAACCCCGATTCATTAAAGCCAAAGATAAATTATGGTAAAGAAATCCTTGACAATACGCTGAGTTTACTGATGATGGTCAAAACCGTGAATATTTCTTATCAGGAAAGCAATGGCCGGTTTCTTCCCGGATTTATGAATAAACCGGTCGCCTTGGGTATGGACTGGAAAAACATGGCGCCGACCTTTGGTTTTGTTTTTGGCAGCCCGGGCGATATGTTTGCTTCTACAGGCGACATCCTGGGTAAAGCATTTGCTAATGGATGGATCTCCACTGATACAATGCTGAATACTCCTTTTGCTTTCAAGCAATCTAAAGTGCTGAACTATCAGGCATCCCTCGAACCCCTGAATGGTATGCGTATTGATGTTACCGGTAATACCAATTATGCAAAACAAAACCAGGCTTTTTACCGGTACGACATGAATGGTGAAAACATGCACAGCGAGCCTTTTTCCATGGTTGAATCCGGTAACTTCAGCATGACGATCATAGGTATAAAAACTGCCTTTGTGGGCGATAACAAAGATAATTCCAACAAAATTTTTCAGAAATTTAAAGATTACCGATTCACTATCGCTACGCGCCTTGCTGCTCAAAACCCCAACTCCACCCAGCAGCTCGTTGACTCTACCGGCTTTCCCGACGGCTATGGCCCTACATCGCAGGAAGTGCTGATACCGGCTTTTCTGGCGGCATATCTGGGAAAAAGTCCGGACAATATCGCTTTGACGCCTTTCTCCGAAAAAATCCTGAAAGCCATACCCCTGCCTAACTGGCGCCTTACATACAACGGATTGACCAAGATCGGCTTTATCAAAAAATATTTCAGAACAATAACCATCAGCCATACCTACCGCTGTACGTATAATGTCGGCTCATTTGCCACTAATGTCAGGTATAAGGAAGGTGAAGACGGATTTTCTTATATCAGGGATCAGATGGGTAATTTTCTGACAGAAAAAGAAATCGGCCAGATATCAATTACTGAACAGTTCAGCCCGCTGATAGGCTTTGATATGACCATGACTAACAGCCTCCTGGTGAAATTCGAATGGAAAAAATCCAGGAACCTGGCGCTGAGTTTTGCAAATAATCAACTCACAGATGTTGCTACCAACGAATATGTTGTCGGCGCGGGATACCGTTTCAAAGATGTTTCATTTAATCTGAACCTTGGCGGAAAGCGCAGGCACATAAAAAGTGACCTGAACCTTAAAGCCGATTTTTCGGTAAGGCAAAACAAAACTACGTTGCGAAAACTGGTCGAAAATATGGATCAGGTTTCTGCCGGGGGACAAATAATTTCCATTGGTGTTTCTGCCGATTACCAGATTAGCGAAAAATTCAATATCCGCCTGTTTTACGATCACATTATCAACAAACCCTACGTGTCGTCGCAATATCCGAACTCAAATATTAACGGAGGTTTGAGCCTGAGATTTACTTTGGCACAATAAAATCATTGAATACAAAAAAACATAGTATATTTGAAAAAAAATTAAACAACAATCATCATGAAAATAGCAGAAAATTTATTGTACACTGAATCCCACGAATGGGTAAGAATTGAAGGCGAAAATGCTTTTGTCGGCATATCAGATTTTGCCCAGCACGAACTGGGAGATATCGTTTTTGTGGAAGTGGATACCATTGGCGAAACCATTGGCAAGGGCGAAGCTTTCGGCACCATCGAAGCTGTAAAAACAGTATCCGATATGTACCTGCCCCTGAGCGGAGAAATTCTTGAACTGAATCCCGTGATTGAAGCAAATCCCGAAACGATAAATAAAGATCCTTATGGTGAAGGATGGATCGTTAAAATAAAACTTACCAATCCGGCTGAAGCCGATGCTTTATTAAAAGCAGCCGATTATGCTAAGCTGGTACAGGCATAATTTTTTTGAAAATAACGACGGAAGCTCTCACAATTCCTGTGAGGGCTTTTTTATTTGATTTATTAAAATGATGAAAAATAAAACAATAAAAATCCGTTATATTTATTGAGTTTTTTATTTTTGGCATTAAGATTGAGTTTACACCTTCAAAAACAAAACAGTGATCAATTATCTGAACGATATTGACGATATTATTTTCCGCAACAGGAACAAAGAATATGGCGCATATTATTTGCGGAAAAAATACAACAGATACGTTTTGGTGGCCACCATCCTGGCCGTGGTTTTTTTTGTTTTTGTGTCGGTACTGCCAATGATTACCTTTAAACAGCCTGAAAAACAACTTAAGGAAGGCCCTTTGTATTCTGAATACATGTCAACACCCCAGCCGAAAAATCTCCAAAAACCCGATGAAGAGACACCTCCCGGTATAAGAAAAATTCAGCAGATGGCAAAGTTCGTTGTTCCCAAGATTACGGTGAACGTTGAAGAAGAAAATAACGAATTCAGTACCGAATCACATCCCGGGGATACCAATTCGGATGGCAACAGTTCAACGGGCAGCAGCCAGGGAACCCTTGACGGCGGAAGCGGCAATAGTGATGCCGTATATACTTATGTGGAAGAAGCGCCACAGTTTCCCGGCGGCGAGCAAGTCCGGATGCTTTTTTTGCGCAACAATATCAAATATCCTCAACTTGCTCTGCAGAACAAAATTCAGGGGGTAGTCTATGTGTCATTTATCATCGAAAAAGACGGCAGCCTGTCAAATATTAAAGTGTTGCAGGGCATCGGAGCCGGCTGCGACGAAGAAGCACTGCGGGTTACAAGGCTCATGCCCAAGTGGAAACCCGGTAAGACACAGGGCCACGAAGTAAGGGTGGTCATAAATATGCCGGTGAATTTTGTGTTGCAAATGAGCAAGACGTAATAATTCTTTGCCAGCGCAAAATACCGTTTACATTATTTGAGTTGGTTTAACGGCATCGAGACGGTAGTTGAGCGAAGTCGAAACTACCGACACTTTCGAAATAAAAGAGATGCTATGACTGCCTTGTGCGTAGCTTGCAGCGCAGTCATGCTATCACTAAACGAATTGCCTTTGATTTTTCAAAAATAATTCCGGTGTTTTGTGTTTTTACCAGCAAAAAAAATATTTGGTGTTACAATTAATGATACTAAAAAGTAAAATTAAAAAAATAAATGACAATGCCTACCTGGCTTAGCTCTTGTCAGCTACCCGGTAGTATGCTTATTGAATTCTTAAATCGTCCGGGTTTTGCCTGCAATCCCAGATAGTATGAACAATGATCATTTCAGGAGTTACTTCATAAAATAATATGAACTTATCCACTATCAGGCCACGAATAGAATCAACATTTGTTACTATTCCGATATCAGGTTGCTTAATAAGAAATGATAATTCTTTGCAAAACTTTTTGTATAACTTCTTTGAATAAACCGAACTTTTATTTCTTTCTGTATAAAAATCCAGAATATTAAAGAGTTTTATTTTCGCAAGCTGCGACCATATTATTTTGCGACGAGCCATTTATTGAATTCCTTGTCCAGTTCAGTTTGTTCGATAAACAACCCTTGTTCTATTTCTTTTTTTGATTTCTTAATTTCTTTTCGTTGCTCTTCGGTCAAAGACAAGGTATAAGATTGTGTTTTTGAATCAAGAATTATTTTAATGGCATTTAAAAATGACACATCATTTATTTCTGCAATCCTGCTTATCAATAATTTCTTTAATTCTATCGCGGTCATTTTTTCGATTTTTTGTTATACAAATATACGATTTTTTCAGTTAGCAACAAAATATGTTTTTTCCATAAAGTGCCGGGTTAACTGCACACCTGGCTTAGCCCTTGTCAGTCACCCCAACACTTTCGAAATGCAAGTGATGGTATGACTGCCTTGTGCGTGGCTTGCAGCGCAGTCATGCGTTCACTAAACGAAAGCCGTAGCGGTGTCTTCGGCTGCGCTCAGACACCGCAAGATTTCATGTTTTTGGTGGATGAGGGAAGTATAACCGGTGGTTGACCGCAGTCTAACCTGTGGTTGAGCGAAGTCGAAACCACCGGTAGCTGTGAAGTCGAACCCACCGTGTGTCTGGCTTGCAGTGCAGTCATGCTATCACAAAAAAAACGGTTCTGAATAATCACCAGAACCGTTTTTTATAGTAAGTCAGAGAGCCCGTTGGATGGCTCAAGTAATTTTAATAATAGAATATCCTGTTGTCTGTGATCTTGGTTTCGTTTTTAATAGCTTTGAACAATTCGCTTTGGCCGTACTGATCACCTCTGACCCTTTGACGGAAATAACTTTCCATCTGCATTTTCATCATATCGGGATTGATCTGTGCCGGAGCCTGTGCAATATCGTCAATCCAGACCTGGTAAACCGCCATATCTCCTTTGATAGGAGCAGAAAGCGTGTTCTTTTTTAAGGTAAAGATCGTGCCGATAAGTTTAGGCTCGGGGCCGAATTTCGGGAAATTATTGGTGGAAAATGTCAGTGAATTTACGGTATCAACTTCAGCATTCAGTTTTGCGGCCACCTGATAGATGTCTTTGGTTGACCCTGATGCGGCAGTAACTTTGTCCATGATCTGGGCAGCTTTTTTCTCGCGTTTTACAAGAGGTCCGATATATGATTTGACCTGCTCGAGGGTGGCAATTCCCTTTTCACGTTTTTCTACCAGCATGGCAACCACATATTTCCCTTCGCAGTCAAAAACCTGTTCCGAAACCATTCCTTTTTCAGTGTCTTTGTTGAACGCCCATCTGATGATCTCTCTGGCGGAAACAATCCCAGGAATGGTATAGTCCATTTCTTTTACAAATTGGGCCGAGCGTTTGTTCAGTCCCTTATCTGCAATATTTTTGGTGAATAGTTCAGCAGTACGGCTCTCACCGGCAAAAGAACTGGCATCAGAAAGGTATTTGTTGAACGTTTCGCTGCTTGGTTTAATGTCGTGCTGAAGCACAGCGACTTTTACTTTTTTCATGGAGGCTTTTTTCTCGGCTACAAAAAGCAGATGATAGCCCATGGTCGACTGAATGATCTTTATATCTCCGGCTTTAGAATTAAATGACGAGTCAAAGAAGAATTTAGTTTCTAAATTACCGTCAATGATCCAACCCAGGTCTCCGCCGTCTTTTTTTGCTGAAGGGAAATCGGAATTGATGCTGGCCAGTGTCGGGAAACTATTTTTATCGGCTTTGGCAATCACCAGTAAACTATCCGCCATTTTCTTAGCCTGTTCTTTGGAACGGGTGATGTTTTGCATAGGGTTGGGTGCGTCTTTATAAGCGATCAGAATCTGGCTTGCTTTAATAGAATCGGGACGGTTCTGGATCTGCATCAGCCGGGCCATAAAATACGAGTTGTTGTCGATATAAGGCGCAACAATAGCACCGACCGGAGCCGAAAACATGAACGAATCCAAGGTGACCGGCAGAGTGCCTTTTTTGAAGAAATTGCTGTCGTATGGGGCATCGCTGTTGGCTTTAATGAAATTTTCCACATTGTCAGCTTCTAAAAGTTGAAAATCTTTATATAAGGTATCCACTTTTTGTTTTATCTGGGCCAGGTCTTCCTTCGAAGGTATAACATCAAAAATCACATAGTCGATATCACGGGCATTTTCCTGTTCGAATTCGTGTTTGTGTTCATCGTAATATTTTTGGAAATCGGCATCGGCAACCGTTATGGCGCTGTCGGAAATGGTCTGGTATTTTATCCCATAGCAACGAAGATTTGCTGTTTTGGAAGCATTATTGATCTGGCGCTGCAGAAAAACTTTCGGCATATAATAACCTTTTTCAACCAGGTTGTTGTATTTGGTGTTCAGCCTGTCTTCCTTGATGCCCTGTTCGAGACGTTTCCATTGCAATTTTTCATCATCTTTCAACTGGTCAAAATTGCTGATGATATTTTGAATCTGCTGTGTATTTACCTTTCCCGTATTGGGGTCAGTAAAACTCTGAATGATGAACGGATGCAGGTTTTTACCCATCATAAGATCATAAAGCTCTTCTGGCGAAATCGATGGTTTAGCCGATTTTTCATGTTCGATGGCCAGACCGAGTTCTTCATATTCTTTCTGCATGATAAGCTCTTTTTCTACCTGATCCCAGGTCTGAACCATTATCTGATAATTTTCTTCGGAAGTGAGATTTTCTTTTTCGGCTTGTTGTTTGTAAAGTTCAATCCGTTCGTCAACTTTTGCGTTAAAATCAACCTTGCTTAACTGCTCGCCTGCGATAATGGCAAATTTTTCCGGGCTATTGCCTCTGCCGCTTTTTCTGAATAAATCCTGTAAAACAAAACCGGCGATAGCCACACCGATCAATATTACAATTAGTGCTGAATGTTTACGTAATTTTCCTATAATTGCCATAAAAATTTATTTTTTTGAGTTTGCAAATGTACAACAATAAGTGAATTATTAACAGATTTTATGTTAAAAAATCTATTCGGCTTTTCTGATCATATAAATCTGTTCAATACGTTTATTACTTGCCTTAAGAATAGTTATGTCGAAAGGAGGGATATTGATCTTTTCTTTTTCAGCAGGAATGCGCTCCAGAAAATGTATTATGTATCCCGCAATAGTTTCGTATTCGTCATTTACCGGCAGGTCGAGCATGTATTTTTCATTCAGGTAATCGATCTCAAGGCGTCCTGATAAAATAAGTTCGTTATCGCTGATCTGTTTTTCAACAGGAGCGGTGGCGTCGAATTCATCGTTGATTTCTCCGATAATCTCTTCTATCAGATCCTCGAGGGTTACCATACCCGAAGTGCCGCCAAACTCATCAACCACTACTGCGACACTTTTGTGCTGCTGTATGAACATCGGGAGGACTTCCTTGGCAAGCATGGTTTGGGGCACAATGATAATTGGCTTGTTGATAGATTTAATATTCCGCGGATTGCTGAAAATATCATAAGAATGAACATATCCGATGATATTATCAATATGTTTTTGATAAACAAGGATTTTTGAGTGTCCCGTATTTACGAATTTTTTTGTCAGTTCTTCGATGGTGTCGTTTTCTTCGATGGCCGCAATTTCGTTGCGCGGGACCATGCATTCACGAACCCGGGTATTTGTAAAATCAATGGCATTCTGAAACATTTGTATTTCAGGTAAATGGTTTTCGGCTTCGGTATCTGCTACTGATAACTCTCTGACAAAATAATCCAGATCAGCATGGTTGAACTTGTATTTTTCGACTTTAAGTTTCACCCTGAAAATGTATTCAAGGATAAACTCAGAAATTTCAACAAAAATGAACTGCAAAGGGAAAAGCAGGTAGTAAAGGACAAACAACGGGAATGAAAAAAATTTCAAGACCCCGTTAGGATTAAGCCGGAAAATGGTTTTAGGGACAAACTCTCCGAAAAAAAGCATTAGCAGGGTGGAGATCAGTGTCTGAAAGATCAGTACCATAAAGCTTGATTGCAGGAATCCCGGTAAAAAATGTATGATGGGATATTCAAGTAAATTTGACATAGCTATCCCATAGATCACCATGGTGATGGTGCTGCCCAGTAATAAAGTGGAGACAAAATCAGACGGGTTTTTCTGAAACCCTGACAGCAGCCTTCCCGAAAACCGCCTGTTCTTTTTGTCTAATTCTATCTGTAGCTTGTTAGCGCTGATGAAAGCTATTTCGATACCCGAAAAAAAGGCTGAGAAGATAATGGTGATTATAGCGATGATAATATAGGTGTTCATTTCTCAGTTTTATTATCACTTTCCTCTTCATCAGTGTTCACATAAAATGTTCCCCTGGGTTTTTTTATCACCCATTTCATAAAGGAATCGTCAGCATCCAGCCCGTCGCCGTAAAAAACTTTATCGGCGGTTGTGATCTTTACGAAAACATCGGTATATATTCTTTTGAGTTTTTCATCCCATATCAGATGCTCCGTATTCAGCCTTTCGCCTTTTTCGTTAATGACCACCACATCATTTTTGGCTTCCATGACATTTTTTTTGTCATATTTGATAGCATATTTTGCGGTAAGGCGTGTCTTTACCCGCATAGCTGAATCATAGAAAACAGCATCTATTCCCCGGGGCATTTCAATGTACGGGTTTTTACCGGCATATTTTTTATAAAACGGCGATTTTATGATTGTTTGAATTTCAGCCGAGTCGCTATAAACGATCTCTATGTTTTTTCCTGTTTCAACCGGGCAGGTATCAGAAAAGGTTAGCGCGTTGATATCTTCAATTTTATTTTTACAGGCGGTGAATATCAATAATATCGCAAAAGAAAAAACGATAAGGTTTTTCAGTAAGAAAAATCGTGTGTTCATTTTTAATTCAGTTTTGGCCTGAAGAACCAGAACTCCCTGAACGAAATACCAAAGACCAGGCGAAAATAATTTTCCTGCAAAAGGTTGTTACCGACAGTTCCTCTTCTTCCGGCTTCAAAAGCAAAATTCAACGTGGACCTGGTTTTAGACAAGGGAAAACCAGCACCAATGCTTACGCTGAAATCATTGATCTTTGAATTGCGGAGTTCATAATAACTTTGAGAAAAACGAAATCCGGCCCTGTAGTTTATACGTTTAAAATAGCTGGTGAGTGAAGCGATTTTGGGAGTATATTCTCCTCCGGCAGCAACAATAAAACTATTTCCTATTTCATCAGATTCCCCGAAACTCTTGAATTTTTTCCAGTTCTGCCATTCAAATTCAGCGCCGGCCATCCAGATATTTTTCTTTGCAAACGTGAGCCCGCCGCCGAGGGTCAGGGGCATATAGATCTTTCCCTTTTCTTCACCGATATTGACCAGTGTGTCTTTTATGCTTATCACATCTTCTTCTTCCTGTCCCGAATAACGTTCAGCCAGTAATGTCTGTTTCGCGTTCACGTTCATCGGGAGATTGAATTTTGAGCCCAGTGTCAGTACGTAATCATTCTTTAAAAATATCTGATACTGCAATCCGTAATTCATGAAAATTCCGCCGACCGACACATCGTTTTTAACCCGAACATTGAAAGAATACGCATCATCAGGACGTTCGACAGCTCGGTCTTTGTTTATAGTGCCAAAAAGATAGCCTAGGTTTGCTCCGAATGAGAAATTTTTAAATGGTTTGAATGAAACGCCTAGGTAAGCCTGATTAACGCCGCCGCTACCGGTAAATCTTTCGGTGAAAGTTTTATCCGAATTGATTATCGTGTCTGAAGTCTTCACCTGATATCCTGATTTTGAAAACGGGATCACCCCTAATGAAACACCGCACCAGCGGGTTACCGGAAACCCCAGTAATACATGCCCGAGAGATGTGTGATTGGTGTATTCCTGTGTAACAAGATTTGTTTTGAGCTGGCTGAAAGTGCTGATAATGCCCATATCAAGTACAAAAGAATTGGTGTCGAAGGATGAATAAGAGGCGGGATTATTCATATTAATATAATTCGGGTTCCGCAAGGCAATATTTAATCCGCCCATACCCGAAGAATATACCGAGTGGACGGTCTGCAAATCACCGATGCCATAACGCGAATAGGGAGAGCTGATGCGTATCTGAGCAAAACTGAAAGTTGAAAGAGCTAAGGTCAGAAACAGAAAGAGAATAAATTTATGCTTATTTAATATTGTCATTATAATCAAGAATTATTTTTAAGCCAAGTAACACTATATTAGAAACTGCAAATATCTTACTTTTTAGTTTATTGACCAAATATTCCGCATCGCCACCGGATAAAACCACGTTAAGATCCGGATATTTGCCACGGTATTGTTCAACTATCCCGTTTATTTCAGCCACCGTCCCGTTTACAACGCCAGAAAGTATGGATTGTTGTGTGTTGCAGCCGGTCAGTGGTGCGAATTCGGACAACTCTATTAACGGAAGTTTTCCTGTAAAAGTATGCAGGGCTTTTAACCGCATATTCAGCCCGGGCGAAATGGCCCCGCCGTGATATACTGACGATGAATCGATAAAATCATATTTAATACAACTTCCCGCATCAATTACAAGAAGATTGGTGCCGGGAAACATATTAGCAGCAGCCACCACCGAAGCCAGCCGGTCTTTGCCAAGGGTCTCGGGTGTCAGATACGCATTTTTTACCGGAACGGGAGTATTAGTATCAAGAATCAATAAAGGGCATTTTGCAGCTACAAGATCAGAAAGTTTGTCAAACTCCGGAACAACCGAAGAAATAATGGCAGAAGTAACCGGGTATTTGATAAAGATCTTTTCTATACTGTTTATCAGGTTGTCAGAAGTTTCTATATATTCCAGGGAATCGCCGGAAAAAACCGCCGCTTTTTGAAAAGTATTCCCCAGATCGATGGCCAGCTTCATTTATGTAGTTTATCGAACACAAAATTAGTTTATTAAAAATTAAATTCGTCTTTTTTTTCATCAGATTTTTGTGGGAACAAAAAAATTAGTATTTTTGCACTCCTTATTTAATGGAGGCGACGTAGCTCAGTTGGTAGAGCAGAGGACTGAAAATCCTTGTGTCACTGGTTCAATTCCAGTCGTTGCCACAAAAAGCACATCGCGAGATGTGCTTTTTTTATTTAATTTTGTTCCTATGCTGGCAAAATTTCTCGAACACCTCGAAAAAAATAAATTATGCGGAAAGTCCGGCAAGATCCTTTTAGCCGTCAGCGGAGGTGTTGATTCGGTGGTTATGGCAGAACTATTTTCCCGCGCGGGATTTGATTTTGGTATAATACATTGCAATTTTAATTTGCGCGGCAAAGAATCCGATGCAGATGAAAAATTTGTCAGAGATCTCGCATTAAAAAAATATAAATCCCCGTGTTTTGTCCGGTGCTTCGATACAAAAAAGGTTGCCGTACATAACCATCTTTCCATACAGGAAGCCGCCCGCAACTTACGGTACGATTATTTTGAAGAGATCAGAAAGAAAGAGAAGTATGATTTTATTGCTACCGCACATCACGCCGACGACCAGATCGAAACATTTTTTATCAACCTCCTGCGGGGAAGCGGAATTTCAGGGCTTTCCGGTATCCCGGTAAAACAAAAAAATATCATCCGCCCAATGTTGTTTGCATTCAGAAATGAAATAGAAGATTTTGCAAAAAAAAATAATGTTGAATACCGGACTGACTCGTCGAACAAGAGCAACAAATACCTGAGGAATAAGATCAGAAACCAACTGATGCCGTTATTGCAAACTATTTCGCCCCAGTACCGTACGGCCATAAATACAACGATCAGCAACCTTAAAAATACCGGGATAATTTATCGCAGCCAGCTTGAAAAAGCTTCCTTGCTGAAAACAGATAAAAGCGGGCTGATCACAATTGCGATAGATGAACTTAAAAAGCTAAAGCCTTCTCTACATTATTTATATGAATTTATTGTGCCTTTCGGCTTTAACCGGCATGTGTGCGAAGATATCTGCAATTCCCTTGATGAGATTTCCGGGAAAATATTTTTATCGCCGACTCATCGCATGGTCAAAGACCGCAAAAACCTTATCATTGAAGTAATAGCGGGGAACAGCCTCTGTAAGGATTTTATGCTGGCTGAGGACGTAAAACAAATCACTGATCCGGTAAAACTTAAAATTTCTGAAAAAAAAACAGCAGCGTTAAAAACTTTTTCCACAGATAAGGATACGGCGCTACTTGATAAGGACAAGCTTGTGTTCCCGCTGATAATAAGAAAATGGCAAAGAGGCGATTATTTTTATCCTTTTGGAATGAAAGGCAAAAAAAAACTTAGTGATTTTTTTACGGATAGTAAACTCTCCGTCATTGATAAATCGAATACATGGCTGTTATGTTCTGATGATAACATTGTGTGGGTTATCGGGTGGCGGATAGATGACCGTTATAAAATTAATAAACGGACACAAAATATTTTGCAGGTAAAAAGGTTAAAATAAAAGATTAATTTTGTATATGATTTTTATAAGTCAGAATTTTAAAGTACGAAAAGCAATTTCTATGATTTCACATAAAAGACTCCTGATCTTTATTTTATTCGTTTTCAGTTTTTGTATTGCGGAAGCTCAGATTCTGGAACCTGTCAAATGGTCGTTTTCTTCCAAAAAAACAAGCGATACCGGAGCAGAATTGATATTTACGGCTACCATTGACAATGGCTGGCATTTGTATTCACAGGATATTCCCGAAAATGGCCCTTTGCCAACCGAATTTGTTTTTGAGAAAAGCAATACATACAGCAGGGTGGGGGGCGTTACTGAGCCTAAACCGATCATGGAAAAGGATCCGAATTTTGACAACATGCTGTTGAAGTTCTTTGCTAAAAAGGCAGTTTTTAAACAGAAAATAAAACTATTAAGCAGCAAACCTTCAAAAGTTAAGGGTTCCTTGAGTTTCATGTGCTGCAACGATGTAAGTTGTCTGCCGCCTAACGATGTTCCGTTCAATATTAGTGTAGAAGGTTCAACAGCCGAAACGGCCGACACTGTTGCAACAGATACCGTTGCTACTATTCCTGACGACACCGTGTCTGCAGCTAAAACAGATACCATTAATAAAGGCACGCTGACCGGAGACAATACCGACGTGAATAGTATGGGTTTATGGAGCTTGTTTATCTTTGCTTTTCTGGCAGGGCTTGCCGCTATTATTACACCTTGTGTTTTTCCCATGATCCCCATGACCGTATCTTTTTTTATGCACGAAGGCGAAAGCCGCGCGAAATCTATTGTGAAAGCAATTATTTTCGGCCTATCCATCATTTTAATCTATACGGTGATCGGGACAATTGTAGCCGTAACACTGGGTGTAAATTTTGCGAATTTTCTCAGTACACACTGGATACCAAATGTGTTGTTCTTCCTGATATTTCTGGTTTTTGCCGCATCTTTTTTTGGAATGTTTGAAATTACAATGCCGAACTGGATGATCAATAAGGCCGACAAGAAGGCTGATAAAGGCGGGATCATTGGTTCCTTTTTTATGGCGTTTACCTTGGTATTGGTATCATTCTCCTGCACGGGGCCGCTGGTAGGAGCCATATTGGTCAAATCGGCAAGCGGACAGGTGCTGGAGCCGATCATCGGGATGCTTGGGTTTTCTATAGCTTTTGCGCTTCCGTTTACCTTATTTGCATTTTTTCCATCATGGCTGGAGCGCCTGCCTAAATCCGGAGGCTGGCTGAACTCAGTAAAAGTAGTTTTAGGGTTTATCGAGCTGGCGCTGGGGTTGAAATTTTTAAGCATCGCCGATCAGACCTACCACTGGGGCATACTCGACCGTGAAGTTTACCTGGCATTATGGATCGTGATATTTACCCTGATGGGCTTCTATCTGTTGGGAAAAATAAAATTTGTACACGACAGCGAGGTAAAGCATATCGGAGTTTTTCGCCTTATGCTGGCAATTATAACCTTTTCTTTTGTAGCATATATGATACCCGGCATGTTCGGTGCACCGCTGAAAGTACTGTCCGGCTATATGCCCCCGCAACAGTCGCTTGATTTTGATATTAATAAAATAGTACGCGAAGGCAGTGGCGAGACCAAGGACCTCTGTGAAAAATCCAAATACAGCGAATTTTTACACCTGCCTCACGGGCTGAACGGATATTTTGATTTTGAGCAGGGTGTTGCCTGTGCCAAAGCGCAGAACAAACCCGTATTTGTAGATTTTACCGGGCATGGCTGTGTCAACTGCCGCGAAATGGAAGCCAATGTTTGGTCCGACCCGAGGGTGCTTAAAATATTGAGAGAAGAGTATCTGATCATTACTCTTTATGTCGATGATAAAAAAGAAATGGACCAGTCAGACTGGGTTACTTCCAAATATGACGGCCAGATCAAGAAAACGATAGGAAAAAAATTCGCTGATTTTCAGGTGTACTTCTTTAATGTAAATGCTCAACCGTATTATGTCCTGCTCGATCCTTTTGTCGATCTGAAAGAAAAGACTGATGTGTCGAAATCTGAACTGGTGAACCCCAAGGCTTACGACCTGAACCCCGACAATTTTGTAAAATTCCTGCAGCAGGGTGTTGATGAGTTTAAGAAAAGGCATCCCTGATCCAATACCTTCTAATTGTCAAAACAAGTCCTGTACAAATTTGGATTTAGCAATTATTATGCTTATAGGTAAGTTGTTAAAGTACAATTTACCCAGATTGTTCAATAGGAACGCAGTAAACTATTGCGTAATCTGGGTTAAATGATAAACCCCTGTTTTGGCATAAGGAACGGGAACAGACAAGCCGATATAGAAGCCGGAGGGTGTGAAAACCGATCCCAAAAGATAGCCCATCAATGAATTATGCGGATACGAATTTACAAATTTATTTACTTTAGTATATGAAGGCGGCATCAACGAGCCATCCTCTACCACATTAGATAATTCTCCTACTATTACATTCAAACCGGTGTTATTAGAAAATACGCCCTGCGATTTGCCGGAATGAAAAATTTTTTTCATTTTTTTATTTATTTCAGAACTCTGATTTGTTGGGTTGGCTTCGGGCTTTTCTGATAACCTGTGTTTAGCGAAAGCGGATTTCGGGTAATGCTTGATGAGGGATTTCATACTCCCGTGTTCAAAACCATATTTCTCAAAATCTTTATGTTTATAAGTACGGGTAAACAAGTTGGTGCTAAACAGATGGAAACTTAAAATATAATTATGTGCATATGATGTGCCTGTGATCCTTGATTTGTGATCAACTGAGATAAAATTTACCTCATGGGGCTGAGCAAATAAATATAGCGGACAATAACAAAAAATGAATATTATAAGTTTATTCATTTAATTGAATTTTGAGGAACGCGATTTTTTTGCAAAATTAACAAATTTTCAATCAGCAATTCATGTTGCTTTTCTTTGTTGTAATCCAGGCTTGTGTAAACGCATCCATTGCGTTTGTCGGCGGGCAGGCACTATTCTTCCTAAAGCTCCTTCCTCGGATCCCAGAAAAGTTTTTCAAAATCCTGTATCTGGTCGTCAACCACCACAATGCCTTCGTTTTCCAGAAGCTGCTGCATTAAGGTGCTGCCGCTAAAATGATGTTTGCCTGTCAGTACTCCGTTACGGTTCACTACCCTGTGAGCAGGTACTTGTAATGTTTGGCTGTGTGATTGGTTCATCGCCCATCCCACCATGCGCGCAGAGCCTTTTGTGCCAAGGTATTCAGCAATGGCGCCGTACGATGTGACCCGGCCATAAGGTATTTTCCGTGCCACCTCATAAACCATGGCAAAAAAAGAAACATCTTCTTTATTTTTCTTCAAGTTGATTCAGGCGAAATTGTAAATAACAGATTTTTTTGCCTTCTTCCAGAAACCGCGACTCATAGAAGGTCTGGATCTTTTTTGCTTCATTATCCATTTCCGAAGCGTAAAGATCAAAGGTATGTGCAAGCAGACTGTGTTTTTGTTGTTCTATAACTTCAAGCGTATATTCGAACAAACCCACATTGTCGGTTTTCAAATTTATTATAGCATCTTTTTTCAATAGCGGCCTGTACCTCTCAAGAAAACGGGGGCTGGTCAGGCGTTTGTTTGCCCTGGCTTTTTGCGGCTGCGGATCGGGGAAGGTGATCCATATGCCGCTGACTTCTTTTTCTCCAAAGAAATGGTTGATCTGGTTGATATGTATGCGCAGAAAGCCTGCATTGCTGATGTTTTCATCAATGGCTGTTTTTGCGCCTCGCCACATCCGCGCCCCTTTGATGTCGATGCCTACATAATTATTTTCGGGATACAGGCGCGACAAACCCACGGTATACTCGCCTTTTCCGCAGCCTAATTCCAGAAATAAGGGATGGTCATTGCCGAAAAAATCTGAAGACCATTTATTTTTTAGATAAAAATCTTCTGTAAAATTATAAGCCGGTAACTGCACGAAATTTTTAAAAGTTTCGGTTTCGGCAAAACGTTCTAACTTGTTCTTTCCCACGAAAAAATCACATTTTTAGTAACCAGGCTTCCGGGCTTTCACTGAGGTGGATATCGTTCAATCCTGCATTGGCAGCTTCTTCCGTCTCATAACAATCAATATAGACTTTATACAGCCCGCTGCCCTTTGGCTCGAGGATATTGGCGTTTTTGTACCCCTTGCTTATCAGCCTCGATTTATAGTTTTCTGCTAGTGCTCTGACACGGTTGCAACTCCCGATAATAAAGAATTTGCAGGGAACTGCCGCTTCGGAAGAAACGGTGTTCAGTGTTTCTTCAACAGAAGGTACTGTGTTTACGGCTTCTTCTTCAGGTATTACCTTTGGAGTAAATTCAGAAAAAACAGGATAAAGGGTCTTGGGCTCCGGTTTGAAAATACTTTTGCTGTTCTGAATATCAAGGGTATTCTCATACACATCAGGAATATCGAGATTGACAGTTCTTTCGGATCTTACAACGTTTGCAATATCACTACTTCTGCCTGAAAAGATGGAGGTGATGTTGGTATAATTATTTGTAACATCGCTGATAGGCCCTACATTGACAAATGCCCAGACAAAAACCGCCGCGGCAGGCACAGATATCATTGCTACTTTGGCCCAAACCCCGGATGATTTATGTTCGGAACGCAAGGTCCTGTTATCAGAAAATGCTTTTTCAATGCGTTTTTCAATGCCCTCACGCTGTATGGCAGGAGAAATAAAATTTGTAAGGCCGTAAGATGTCAATAAAAGGTTATGTTCCCGGTCCTGCTGAAACTGGAAATAATTATTTGAATCAAGCATCATGGTGCCCACATGAAGTATTTCTAACTTTCCGCTATTTTTTAGCTGCTGAAGGCTTTCTTCCACAAACTTATTGATTGCAGCAAGAGCTTCGGCGAAAGAAATATTTTCTTTTTGGGCAATGTAGGTTGCCAGTAATCCGTCATTATGCTTGAGGGTGGAATTAAATAATATCTCTTTTTGGGGCGGGGAAAAGCTGTTCACAACAGGTTGGATATGCGCCGGGACATGAGTGGCGATAAATCCTCCAAAACCGGGGATGATCACACAATCGTGAATCAGTAACAGCTCGCTGATATATTGAATTACTTTCATTTAATACAATGTCAAATACTTGATTTGATGATGCTAAATTACGAAAAAAAAATCATTGGTCGCCGAATTTTTCAAATTTTAACAGATCCTCCGGAGCGTCAACCGAATAACTTTCGTGTTGTGTTTCGCGGGTGAAAATTTTGTACCCATTTTCGAGCCAGCGGAGCTGTTCAAGCGATTCGGCCAATTCCAGCGGACTAGGTTGTAACGAAGTTATGGCCTTTAAGGTTACAGTCCGGTAGGCATAAATTCCTATGTGTTTGTAAAACAGATTAAACGGTAACCCCTGTCCGCTTTTATTGTCCCGGATATATGGGATTTGCGCGCGGGAAAAATAAAGGGCCTGTTGATTTTTGGCGACGACAACCTTGATCGTATTCGGACTGATGAGTTCTTCTTCTGAATTAATTTTTTTTACCAGGGTGGCAAGTTCAATTTCCGGATCATGGAAGCAGGATGCGAGCAAATCTATTTGTTCCGGCTGGATATAAGGTTCATCGCCCTGTATGTTGATGGCGACATCGTAAATTTTATTTTCGGATTGGAGTTTTTGCACCACTTCGTGGCAGCGCTCCGTGCCGGTGCGGTGGCTGTCGGCAGTCATCATAACTTTTCCGCCAAAACCGGTAACGTGATCAAAGATTCTTTTGTCATCGGTAGCCACAAAGACATCAGACAACGCTTGTGATTTTGCCGATTGCTCGTAAACCCTTTGAATCATGGATTTGCCATTGATCTGAACCAGGGGTTTCCCGGGAAAACGTGTGGATGCAAAACGTGCAGGGATTATTCCGATGATCTGCATCAGGCCTTACTTAAACAAACCGTAGAGTTCTCCGTTGATGTTGTCGATAAATTTTTCGAGATCGGCGGAGTTGTTTGCAAAGTCTTTGTCATCAACGTCGACGATGAGCAACTTGCCGATATTGTAAGACGATATCCATGCCTCATAGCGTTCATTAAGCCGTGTGAGGTAGTCGATGCGGATGGAATTTTCATAATCGCGTCCGCGTTTTTGTATCTGGCGCACCAGTGTAGGAACTTCCGCCCTTAGATAAACAAGCAAATCAGGTGGTTTTAGGAAGGCACTCATCAGCTCAAAGAGGGAACTATAGTTGTCGAAATCTCTTGTGTTCATAAGCCCCATGGCGTGAAGGTTGGGAGCAAAAATATAAGCATCTTCATAAATAGTCCTGTCCTGAATAACGGTCTTCCCGCTTTCACGGATCTTGAGTACCTGGCGGAAACGGCTGTTCAGAAAATAAACCTGAAGGTTGAACGACCAACGCTGCATGTCTTCATAAAAACTGTTGAGATATGGATTGGTGTCGACATCTTCGTAATGAGCTTCCCACTTGAACTGTTTGGCTAAAATGCCTGTCAGCGTTGTTTTTCCTGATCCGATATTTCCGGCAATTGCAATATGCATGATAAAAAAGTATTAAAAAGGTTATATAACAAATAATTTTGTCTGAAATAATTTTAAAGAATAAAAGTAGTTTTTTTTTCAAAATGACTATTAAAAAAATAAAAAAAATATTTTTGAATAAGTTTGATATTTTTGCAAAATAAATGAATACTGTTTCAATTTTATTAATTGCTATTCCGCTGGCCATTGCTCCCGGCATAGGATTGTGTTTATTCATATATTTCCGGGATAAATTTGAAAAAGAACCGTTCCGGCTATTGAGAAACTGTTTTTTATTTGGCATGCTCAGCATTTTGCCGGCGGCGGCTATTGAGATGGTTTTTGGCGCTGTTGGAATCGATGAGAATCAGGGAGTGTTCACCACCCTGATTTATGCTTTTTGTGTTGTTGCTGTTGCCGAAGAAGGGTGTAAATATTTTGTGATCAGAAGGTACATTTATAAAAAGGCTGAGTTCAACGAACCTTTCGACGGGATAGTGTATGCGGTGATGATTTCCATGGGCTTTGCCACCCTCGAAAACGTTTTATATGTGGCCACTTCGGGACTTGGGACAGCTGTGCTGCGCATGTTTACGGCGGTGCCGCTTCACGCGGTCTGTGCGATTTTTATGGGATATTATGTGGGGAAAGCAAAATTTTCAAAAAACAAGTTCGGGAACATTTTATTAGGACTTTTCCTTGCCGTGTTTGTCCATGGATTATATGATTATTTTCTTTTCCAGAAAAACATCCCTGCGCTCGCGATCTTTTCTTTTGTAACACTGGGAGCATCGGTTTGGCTGTCTTTTGTGGCCATAAACATTCATCAGAAAAATTCGCCTTTCAGGAATAGTGTCCCCGGAATTGCAGGGGCTGCAGGGCCGGAAACCCGTAACGAAAATAATTAAAGTTTGTTTACAAAGTCAGAGTTTGAACCAGAATAACGAAGAAGTCGGACATTATGGACAAACTCAAATTAGTGCTTGTCTTTAATCTTAGTGTCTGAGTCAGAAAGTTCGAGTTTGAGGCCAGCGCAGTATTGAAAGTCAGGAGTCCGCCGCCGCGGATGACTGACTTGAAAAACAAGCATAACCCTGCCCGACTGGCGTCAGTCAGGCGGGGAAAAAATCGGACATTATGGACAGACACTAATTAGAGTCTGTCCATAAAGTCCCCCATTTTGACAGTGAGCATTAAATTTT